>NZ_MACE01000027.1 GCF_001883995.1 Bacillus paranthracis
AGCGAAAGCGCAAGAGATAGCCAAAGCTAAAGAAGAAGCAAAAGCACAAGAGATAGCCAAAGCTAAGGAAGAGGCGAAAGCACGAGAAATAGCAAAGGTTAAAGAAGAAGCAAAAGCACGAGAAATAGCAAAGGCTAAGGAAGAAGCAAAAGCGCAAGAAATAGCCAAAGCTAAGGAAGAGGCGAAAGCACGAGAAATAGCAAAGGCTAAGGAAGAAGCGAAAGCACGAGAAATAGCCAAAGCCAAGGAAGAAGCAAAAGCACGAGAAGCACTAAAGGCAAAAGAAGAGTCTAAAAATAACGCGCAGTCTGCTAAACGTGAATTAACGGTGGTGGCGACAGCATATACTGCTGATCCGAGTGAGAATGGTACATATGGTGGACGCGTTTTAACTGCGATGGGGCATGATTTAACGGCTAATCCAAATATGAGAATTATCGCAGTAGATCCGAAAGTAATTCCATTAGGATCTAAAGTATGGGTAGAAGGTTATGGAGAAGCAATCGCTGGAGATACCGGAAGTGCAATTAAAGGTAATCGCATTGATGTATTAATGGGTTCAAAAAGTAAAGCGATGAATTGGGGAAGACAAACAGTTAAAGTGAAGATTTTATAATAAATCTAGAATATAACATAATGAAAATAAGACTGACATATTCTGTCGGTCTTATTTTCGTACCATCACATCATTAAGAATTGCATCAAATATATCTTTTTGTGTGAAGTTATCTGTAAAAATAGTTTCTCTAGTAACTTCAATTGTATCGTACGGATTATACCATTTTTGTAGGGAATCCTCACCAAATTCATGCCGCTTTTCCCTTGTGTTATGTCGTCGAATCGTTTCTTTTAACGATAAATCAAAGTAATATGTATACGCGTTTCCTTCAAAAAAATGTATTAATTCTTTCAGCATATCACCGTATCTACGACTGTTTAAAATACCTTCTAAAATAACAAACTCACATTTCCCTTTTCCGTACTTTGTAATTTCAAATAGTAAATCGTGTGATAAATTACCGATCGTGTCGTGTACTCTAAGCATATCTCTACGTACAACATCCTGTGATACTAAAAGTGTGCCTTGTCCGAAATGTTCTTGTAGTTGCTTTGCGATTGTTGTTTTACCACTTGCGGAGTTTCCTCTAACGATGATTAATGTTGATTTTATAGGATTAGACATAATGTATTCCCCCAACGTGAATGATTATATAGAAAATTTTAACAAATTAAACGTAGAAAGTGTATAATTAATATGATGTAAATAAAAAAGGTGGGGGCGAAATGGAAGCGAATTTAAATAAGGCGCAACCAATTTGGAAACGAACATGGTTTCGCTATCTTGGGGTATTTATAATTTTACAATTGTTGTTTATTATTTGTGAAGTAACTGCATGGGCACCAAACTTTAGACCTGACGGAGAATTCTTTAATAGAGTATTAAATTCTCAATTTTTCACAGAATGGTTCACGCCATATAAAATCCCTCATTTTAATATGTTTACAGCTTTTTTTGCGATTACATTGTTACCATACGCACTAATAGGTGCAATGAAAGATTTCACTACAAGAAAAATATAAAGAATTAAAAAGAGGTACTATATGCTATTTCAAAAAGATAATGTATCGGTTAGATACGTAGTAGAAGAGGATGCACAAATCATTTCAAAATGGTTAACAGACCAAGAAGTACTTCAGTATTACGAAGGACGAGATAATCCGCAATCAGTAGAAATGGTACTGAATCATTTTATATATAATCCAAATAGTCCTGAAAAAAGATGCTTAATAGAGTTTGATGAAGTGCCAATTGGTTATATTCAAATGTATCCAGTTGATTCGGAGTGGAAAACATTATATGGCTATGAAGAATCGCAAAATGTATGGGGGATGGATCAATTTATTGGAGAACCGACTTATTGGGGAAAAGGAATTGGAACAAAATTTGTTAAGGCCGCAATTACATACATTTTGAGCGAAATAGGAGCAGAAGCAATCGCAATGGACCCGAAAGTAAATAATGAACGTGCAATAAAGTGTTATGAAAGATGCGGATTTAAAAAGGTGAAGATTTTAAAGGAACATGAACTACATGAAGGGGTATTAGAAGATTGTTGGATGATGGAATATAAATAAAAGGGAGCTGCACGAAATGAAAAAAGCATTAATAGTAATCGATGTACAAGCAGGTATGTATACAGCGGGAATGCCAGTACATAATGGGGAAAAGTTTTTAGAGACATTACAAGAGCTTATTGAGAAATGCCGTTCAAATGATATTCCGGTAATTTATGTGCAACATAATGGACCGAAAGACCACCCGTTAGAAAAAGGTACAGACGGGTGGAAAATCCATGCGGCAATTGCTCCACTAGAAGGGGAGTGTGTGGTTGAAAAAACGACTCCAGATTCATTCCACAAGACGAACCTAAAAGAAGTATTGCAAGACAAGGGAATCGATCATGTTATCATTTCAGGAATGCAAACGGAGTACTGTGTGGATACGACAACGCGAAGAGCGTTTAGTGAAGGGTATAAAGTAACGTTAGTGAGCGATGCACATAGTACGTTTGATACAGAGGTGTTACGTGCTGAAGACATTGTGAAGCATCATAACGTAGTGTTTGGAGCGTTTGCTAATGTTGTTACGTTAAAAGATTTGAAAGAAACTGTCTCTAAATAAGAGGCAGTTTTTTATTAGAGGAAATCATGTCAAATAATGTCGGTAAGTCGATATCCTTTGTCGAAACGTCGATATATTGCAATAATCGTTGATATATTTGAAAAATCGTTCATATAATTTCACGTACCATAATGAAAACACAAAAAAGGAGCACCACATAATTAAAAAGGGCGCTCCTGTATCAAAACATTACTTCTTATCTTTATCCAATATATTTTGCTCTTCAGCAAACTCCGTACCATATGCGAAGCGACGATTAATACGAATATTATCGTTGTGGTGCTTTGTGTGAGAGTTAGAGAAGCGATGAACGATTACTTCTGATAATGTGAAGACAATTGCGGAAAGGATGCTTCCCCATGCAATTTGCATGTAGTTGTCTAATAAAATATTACCGAAAATCCATACGCTTAAATACGTTAGTAAGAAATCCGACATAATAGCACCGGTATTACCGATTCGATTTAATATGATTTTATCAACGAACATATAAGATACGATTGTAACAAAGAGACTGAACGAAATAATTTGGACGAACGTTGCTGGGAAAAATAAAGCGAGTCCGATACTAAATGCGATAATGCACGATATAAACTTGATAAGCACTACTGTGAAATCATTCAAAATTTACACCTCCGTTTTATCCATAGTTTTGCAATAAATATAGGAGTTCATACATTGTAACGAATATATTTACATAAAACTTTTTCATGTCAATTATTTGTCTAAATATTAAAAAAACAAAAGGAAAATGTTATAGTAAAATGAGAGTATATGACATTTTTAGGTAAGGGGGAATCCTCGGTGTGGATTACTTCAGAAGTAGAAATTCCAGACGAGTTAATTGATCATCTTGAAAAAGGAAAGTTAGTACTATTTGTTGGAGCGGGAGTTTCTATGAAAGGGAAATCAAACTTACCGAATTTTGATGATTTAGTTGATGAAATTGCAAAAACGTTATATGTCGAAAAACGTGAAATAACAGAACCGCATGATTATTATCTTGGTAAAATTGCGAAAACAAAAGATGTACACCAAGTTGCAAGAGATTTAGTTCATATTGAAAAGTCAAAGCCGAATCCGCTTCATTATGCGATTCCGAGGTTGTTTCCTTTAGATACAGAAGTCCGCATTGTAACAACAAATTTTGATCGACATTTTACAACTGCGATAAAAGAAATGAATAGAGAATTAAACGTATATTACGCACCTGCGTTACCTACAGGTAGAGCGTTTAAAGGACTTGCTTACATACATGGCAATATAGAACAAGAAAAAGAAGCGTTAATTTTAACAGATGGTGATTTTGGAAGGGCTTACTTGACAGAAGGATGGGCAAGAAGGTTTTTAGTTGATTTATTCTCGAATTATACCGTTTTATTCGTTGGATATAGCCATAATGACCCAGTAATGAAATATTTAGCAACTGGTTTACCACCAAGTACAAGACGTTATGCATTTGTCGCACAAGGGGAAAATACGTACCACTGGGAGCATTTGGGAATACGGCCGATTGTATATCCGAATAAAGGTAATAATCATCAATCTCTCGTTAAAGCAGTAAAACGATGGGCGGAGTTAATGGGGGATAATTATATTACAAAACGAATGCGAATTCGTGACATAGTAACAGTACCGCCGTCAGTAGAGCAGGAACAATTATCATACATAAAACAATCTATAAAAAAAATTGAAACAGTCCGCTACTTCGTTGAATTTGCTCACGATTATGAATGGGTGGAATGGCTTGAAGCGGAAGGGAAATTACAAAATTTATTTTTAATTACATCAAACTATAATGAGGTAGATGAATTACTTGCAAAATGGTTAGTGGAACAATTTCTTTTTAGTCATCAAAAAGAATTATTTCAATTAATTTTTAAAAATCATTCTAAACTATCTCCGTTATTATGGAGAACAATTTGTAGCTACTTAAACGAAACGAAAATGAAAATGGACCCGTTGTTGTTTGCAAGGTGGACACTGCTTTTATTAGAAACAGCTGAAAAAGATAGTAAATCGATCGAAACAATTTCTTACTTACTGCAAAAATGTTCTTTTCCTGAGCATAAAGAAATCGCTTTATTGTTACTAACGTTTATTTTGGACGGCAAACTTAAGTTGAAGCGTGAAAGAAAGTGGGGAAATGATACCGGGGAATCAATAGAACTTGAGGAATCGAGTCGTTTACCCGTGTCTACATTTTCTTTTGTGGAGCAAATTTGGAATGAAAAGATGAAACCGCATATTTCCTATTATGCCGTTCCAATTATGATGATGGGAATAGAGAAGATGCGGATGTTATCACTAAGGCAAGCGGCACTGAAAAAAAGGGATAAGGAAAATGTGGAAAAAGAGTTTCAGCAAAATGATCTAGCGTTTTTAATTCAAATTGTAAAAGAATGTTTAACCTATCTATGTGAAAACGATGAGAAAAAAGCAAATTATTATATTACAGAAATGATAGAAGCAAACAGCGTACTTCAAAATCGAATTGCAATTGATGCGATGAATAAAAATGTATTTGTTAGCGCCGATGAGAAAATGAAATGGTTGTTACAGGAAGGAATTCTTTTAGACGTCACGTATAAACAAGAAGTTTTTCAACTTATAAAAAATCATTACGCACTCTCTTTAGAAAAAACAAAGGAAGAAGTCATTCAAATTGTATTAAAGGACCTTGCGGAGGAAAGAGCATTTGATGTTTGTTTCGTGTTGGATTTATTATTCACTTGTGATTCGAATAGTCCATCTACGGCAAAAGGTTACGAGTTAATGAAGCAAAAACATCCTCATTTTCATTCTGAGCGATACAGTGTACAAAAGAAAGAGGCGGCAGAACAAAGTATTACTTGTAATGTGACAGCTGATGGATTATTGCAACTAAAAGACGATGAAATTATGAAGCAAGTTCAGCAATTTTCTCAAGATGGTGTTTTTGAACAACGTCATTTTTTAGAGATGTTATCGAAAGCATGTAAATTGAATACAGAATGGAGTATTTCATTTGCATATCAATTAGTTGGAATGCACGGAATAAGTAATGAAGTATGGTTTGTTTGTATTAGGGAGTGGCGAAATAACCGAGGACTGACAAATGAACAAATACAAAAAGTTATTCCTCTATTACAGAAATTCGTTAGAAATACAGCTTTTCATTGGTTAATTAGTAGCTTTCTATATGAAATTAGTAATCGATTAGAAGAGTTAGAGGAAAATAGTATACGCAATGTAAAGCGGTTTGCTTTTTCGGTATTTCCTCAAGTCATGAAAAGTGACACGGATTTTAAGCTGGCAAAACAAGATTTTTACAATGAATCGATTCAGCATCCTGTTGGGAAAATGACAGCAGTATTATTAAAACTGTTATCATATGATCATTTATACGATCGTAATGTGTATGAATATTTATTTTTGTTTGAAGAACAAGTAAGAATTAGTACAGAACGGACAAATTTTATGATAGCTCGTTTAGTAGCAGATATTACATTTCTTTATCATATTGAGAAGCAATGGTGCCGAAAATATTTGTTACCGTACTTAGAGTTAAAGAAGGAAAATGAGATTACGAAATATGCATGGGCTGGCCTATGTTACACACAAATCAATTTACCTTTATTTACAGAAATGAAGCGATTTATTAAGTATGCGGTAGAACATTTGAAAGTATTACATCCGCATACGAGGGAAGCTTTCTTAAAATGGCTCAGTTTTGTATTTATTAAATGTGTACTGTATTGGGAACAAAAAACAGACTGGTTATACCCTTTACTTATACGAGAAAATGAAGAAAATAAAATTAAATTTATGCAGTTCTTATGCTATTATGTCAAAACGTTAAGTGCAAAAGAACAACAAAAATTTTGGGCAGCTTGGCTCAGTATATTTTTGCGAGAGCGACCGAAAATGGGGGGAATCACAGCTAGAGAATATGTAATGCTTTTACGTATTATTTTATTTATGGATGAAATAGTAGAAAGAGGATTATCTATCATTTGTAAAACATTTTTGGACGTGGGTGGAAAAGGGAATCAAACGGAGTTAAAACAGTTATTTCATGAAATACTTGAGAAGACAGAGAGTATAAAAATGTATAAAGAGTTGTATGCAAACGTATTTTTCACTTTACTGCAAACGCTTCAGGAAGCTAATTTACTTGAAACGGAAATCATTCAAATAAAAGAATTATTAATTGGATATAGAGTAGAAAAATGTGTAATAAATGCAATAGATAATGAGATAATTCGCATCGGAATTGTTCTGGAGAATTTACAAGAAGAAATGTAGGGCAAAAATGTAATTTAAAAAAATATATAAAAAGTTGTTGACAGTGTTTTGAAAAGCGTTCTATAATACGAATCATACTTATTCAATTTCAAAAAACATTTGAATAAACAAAGTGCAATGAAGAGATCACAGTAGTGGTTAGTCTTACTGTAACAGAGAGCTGGTGGTTGGTGTGAACCAGTACAGAGATAATCATGAATTACAGTCTTGGAGCATCTTTTTCGTAGTAAAGATAGTATTGTCTTTATGAAGAAAAAGCGGTCAATTGATCGTTAACAGTGAAGAGAGGTAGACGGAAAGTTAGTCTACAACTAGGGTGGTACCGCGATAAATATCGTCCCTACTGATTTATTCAGTAGGGACTTTTTGTATTTTAGTGGCCCAACTTGAAAATTAAATATGTATGCGTTGAAAGGAAAAGCAGTAGTTGTTGTTTCCCTGTAACAGAGAGCTGGTGGTCGGTGTGAACCAGTACAAAAACAAGAGCGAATTACAGTCCTAGAGCATCTTTTTCGTAGTAAAGATAGTATATATCTTTATGAAGGGAAAGACGGTCAGATGATCGTTAACAATGAAGAGAGGTAGACGAAAGAAGTCTACAACTAGGGTGGTACCGCGATAAATATCGTCCCTACTGATTGCATCAGTAGGGATTTTTTGTACAAAAAAAGTGGGTTTTTAACTAGTAGAGAGTGTCTTTGTACGAATGATTAGTTTAAAATAAGAAGAGGTATCGATTCCACTTTAAATTTGTATAATTGACCAGTTCAGAAAATAGAGAATTTTTCATTCTCTTACTATACTTTTAAAACATTAGAGGAGGATTTCCAAATGGCAAATCATGAATTAGATCAATTACGTAAACAGGTAGATGAAATTAACTTACAACTATTACACCTTTTAAACAAACGTGGTGAAATCGTTCAAAAAATTGGGGAGCAAAAGCAAGTACAAGGTACGAAACGTTTTGATCCAGTACGTGAGCGTGAAGTACTTGATATGATCGCAGAGAATAACGAAGGACCATTCGAAACGTCAACGGTTCAACATATTTTCAAAACAATCTTCAAAGCTAGCTTAGAATTACAAGAAGATGATAACCGTAAAGCATTACTAGTATCACGTAAAAAGAAACAAGAAAACACAATCGTTGATGTAAAAGGTGAATTGATTGGTAACGGCACACAAACGTTCATTATGGGACCTTGTGCGGTAGAAAGCTTAGAACAAGTTCGCCAAGTAGGGCAAGCGATGAAAGACCAAGGCTTAAAATTAATGCGCGGTGGTGCTTTCAAACCGAGAACATCGCCATACGATTTCCAAGGTTTGGGGGTAGAAGGATTACAAATTTTACGCCAAGTAGCAGATGAATTCGACTTAGCAATCATTAGTGAAATTTTAAATCCAAATGATGTTGAAATGGCATTAGACTACGTTGATGTAATTCAAGTTGGTGCACGTAACATGCAAAACTTCGATTTACTACGAGCTGTAGGTAAAGTTAACAAGCCAGTATTATTAAAACGTGGATTAGCAGCAACAATTGATGAGTTCATTAATGCAGCAGAATACATCATTGCACAAGGTAACGACCAAATTATTCTATGTGAGCGTGGTATCCGCACATACGAAAGAGCAACACGTAACACATTAGACATTTCAGCAGTACCGATTTTAAAGAAAGAAACACATTTACCAGTTGTTGTTGACGTAACGCATTCAACTGGACGTAGAGATTTATTATTACCAACAGCGAAAGCGGCTCTTGCAATTGGCGCAGATGCAGTAATGGCTGAAGTACATCCAGACCCTGCAGTTGCATTATCAGATTCTGCACAACAAATGGATATTCCAGAATTCCATAAATTCATGGAAGAGTTAAAAGGATTCAAAAATAAATTATCTTAATTCCATATCATATATGCGCTGAAGAGGAAACAGTAGTGCTTATCTCACTGTTAAAGAGAGCTGATGGTTGGTGTGAATCAGTACAAAGGTAAGCATGAATTACAGCCTTGGAGCATCTTTTTCGTCAAGTTTTGATGGGAAAGACGGTCTAATGATCGTTAAAGAAGAAGAGAGGTAGACGAAAGAAGTCTACAACTAGGGTGGTACCGCGATGAACATCGTCCCTACTGAGCGCTCAGTAGGGACTTTTTTGTACAAAAAAATAGTAAAGGGGCAAGAGAAATGAGATACATTACAGCTGGAGAATCACATGGACCGCAGTTAACAGTTATTTTAGAAGGTGTACCAGCAGGTTTAACGCTGGCGGCGGAACATATTAATAAAGAATTATTAAGAAGACAAAAAGGGTACGGACGCGGAAGACGTATGCAAATTGAAACGGATACAGTTGAAATTGTAAGTGGTGTTCGTCATGGGATGACACTTGGCTCACCCATTACGTTAATCGTAAAAAATGATGATTTCAAACATTGGACGAAAGTAATGGGTGCAGAGCCAATTTCGGAAAAAGAAAGTAAAGAAATGAAACGTACAATTACGAAACCACGTCCAGGACATGCGGATTTAAATGGAGCAATTAAATATGGTCACCGTGATATAAGAAACGTACTAGAGCGCTCTTCTGCAAGAGAAACGACAGTTCGTGTAGCTGCTGGTGCGGTTGCGAAACAAATTTTAAAAGAATTAGGCGTAGAAATTGCAGGGCATGTACTTGAAATTGGCGGAGTAAAAGCAAAACATATTTCTAACTTGTCTATTGAAGAAATTCAAACAATTACTGAAAACTCACCAGTTCGATGTTTAGATAAAACAGTAGAACAAGAGATGATGGATGCGATTGACAACGCAAAAAGTAGCGGAGATTCAATTGGGGGCATTGTAGAAGTCATTGCAGAAGGAATGCCGATTGGCGTTGGTAGTTACGTTCATTACGATCGTAAATTAGATGCAAAACTTGCTGGTGCAATTATGAGTATTAATGCATTTAAAGGTGCTGAAATTGGTGTTGGTTTTGAAGCAGCAAGACAGCCAGGAAGTAAAGTGCATGATGAAATTTTATGGGATGAAGAACAAGGATACAAGAGAAAAACGAATAATGCCGGCGGTTTAGAAGGCGGTATGACAACGGGAATGCCAATTGTCGTAAGAGGTGTAATGAAACCAATACCTACATTATACAAACCGTTAGCAAGTGTTGATATTGATACGAAAGAAGCATTTCAAGCGAGTATTGAAAGATCTGATAGCTGTGCAGTACCAGCAGCAGGTGTAGTAGCTGAATCTGTTGTAGCATGGGAACTTGCACATGCACTAGTCGAACAATTCGGAAAAGATCGTATGGAGTTAATTCAACAAAACATTACGCAACATAATAAATACGCAAAAGAATTTTAATAAAAAGGTGGTTTTAACATGCAAGTAAAAGATCAACTATCATCATTACAACCATATAAACCAGGTAAATCACCTGAACAAATGAAAGAAGTGTACGGAGATCATTCGTTTGTTAAATTAGCATCGAATGAAAATCCATTCGGCTGTTCGCCACGTGTTTTAGGTGAGTTGCAAAAATCGTGGTTGGACCATGCTTTATACCCTGACGGAGGTGCTACAACGCTCCGTCAAACAATTGCAAATAAGTTACATGTGAAAATGGAACAAGTACTTTGCGGTAGTGGTTTAGATGAAGTTATTCAAATGATAAGCAGAGCAGTACTTAAAGCAGGAGATAACATCGTAACGGCTGGAGCAACATTCCCGCAGTATCGTCATCATGCAATTATTGAAGGGTGTGAAGTGAAAGAGGTTCCATTAAATAACGGTGTATACGATTTAGACGAAATTTCGTCAGCTGTAAATAATAATACGAAAATCGTATGGATTTGTAATCCAAATAACCCGACAGGCACATATGTGAATGACCGAAAATTGACTCAATTTATTGAAGGCATTAGTGAAAATACGTTAATTGTCATTGATGAAGCGTACTATGAATACGTAACAGCAAAAGATTTTCCAGAGACATTACCGCTTTTAGAAAAACATAAAAATATTCTTGTACTTAGAACATTTTCTAAAGCGTACGGATTAGCTTCTTTCCGCGTTGGATATGCGGTTGGACATGAAGAGTTAATCGAAAAATTAAATGTCGTACGTTTGCCATTTAACGTATCTTCATTAGCGCAAAAAGCAGCGACGATTGCTTTTGGTGATGACGAGTTTATTGAAGAAATAGTTCGTGTGAATACAGAGGGATTACAACAATACGAGAGCTTTTGTAAGGAACATGATATTCCATTTTATCCATCGCAAACAAATTTCATCTTCTTGCCAGTTGAGAATGCTGGAGAGATTTATGAAGCTTGTGTACACGCAGGATTTATTATTCGTCCGTTCCCAAATGGCGTCCGTATTACCGTTGGAACAAGGGAGCAAAATGAAGGAGTGATTTCAGTGTTACAACAACACTTTGAAAATAAAAAAAGAAAGTCTCGAGATGAGGCAAATGCGTAAACAGGTAGTATTAATTGGAACGGGTTTAATCGGAGGTTCTCTCGCATTAGCAATTAAGAAAGAGCACGATGTAACGATAACAGGTTATGATATATTTCAAGAACAAGTAGAGCGTGCAAAAGAATTACACGTAGTAGATGAAATAGCAGTAGATTTACAACATGCATGTGAAGAGGCACATTTAATTGTTTTTGCTTCACCAGTTGAAGAAACGAAGAAGTTATTACACAAATTAGCGTCATTTCGTTTACGAAAAGATGTTATTGTAACCGATGTTGGTAGCACAAAAGGAACAATTATGAATGAAGCGGAAGCTTTATTTTCAAAGGAAATTTCTTTCATTGGTGGACATCCGATGGCAGGTTCTCATAAAACGGGAGTTGAAAGTGCAAAAGCGCATTTATTTGAAAATGCATTTTATATTTTAACGCCAATGAATCATGTGCCAAATGAACCTGTGGAAGAGTTAAAAGATTGGTTAAAAGGAACAGGGTCACATTTCCTTGTTTTAAATACAGAAGAACATGATTATGTAACAGGGATCGTTAGTCATTTCCCGCATCTTATTGCCGCTGGATTAGTAAAGCAAGTGGAGAAACATGCAGGAGATAATCCACTTATCCATCAGCTAGCTGCTGGAGGTTTCAAAGACATTACACGTATCGCATCTAGTAGTCCGAAAATGTGGAGTGATATTGTTAAGCAAAATCGAGAGCATTTAATGGTATTATTAAAAGAGTGGATCTCTGAAATGGAAGATTTATATGATACAGTTTCTAGCGGAGATGCAGGCGAGATTCAAAACTATTTTGCGGATGCGAAAGAATACCGTGACTCTTTACCGGTAAGAAAGAGAGGGGCGATTCCTGCCTATCACGACTTATACGTCGATGTTTTAGATAAAGTAGGGGCATTGGCTCACATTACAAGTATTTTAGCGCGCGAAGAAATTAGTATTACGAACTTGCAAATATTAGAAGCACGTGAAGGATTGCTTGGGGTATTACGTATTAGCTTCCAACGAGAAGAAGATCGTATGAAAGCAAAGCTAGCGCTTGGAGAAGAGAAATACCAAACGTATGAAACAATTTAAATGAGAAGGTGAAAACGTGAAGGAAAGAACAATACAACCTGTTAATAACGGATTAAATGGCAATATTACAATTCCAGGAGATAAATCGATTTCTCACCGCGCTGTCATGTTCGGTGCGATTGCAGAAGGAAAAACAACAATTAAAGGTTTCTTGCCTGGTGCAGACTGTTTAAGTACGATTTCTTGTTTTAAAGAAATGGGAGTAGACATCGTACAAAACGGTGATGAAGTCACTGTAGTTGGTAAAGGATTAGAAGGTTTACAAGAACCGAAAGCTGTATTAGATGTTGGTAATTCTGGTACAACTATACGTTTAATGTCAGGAATTTTGGCAAATACACCATTTTTCTCTTGCGTACAAGGTGATGCGTCTATTGCAAAAAGACCGATGAAACGTGTAACAAATCCATTAAAACAAATGGGTGCAAACATTGATGGCCGCGAAGAAGGAACGTTTACACCGCTAACAATACGTGGTGGGGATTTAAAAGCAATTGAATACACTTCCCCGGTAGCAAGCGCACAAGTGAAATCAGCTATTTTACTTGCAGGACTTCGTGCAGAAGGTGTAACAGCTGTTACAGAACCACATATTTCTCGCGATCATACGGAAAGAATGCTTGAAGCATTTGGCGTCAAAGTAACTCGCGAAGGAAAGACAGTGAAACTAGCAGGTGGACAAAAGTTAACAGCGACAGATGTTCAAGTACCAGGTGACGTATCATCAGCTGCCTTTTTCTTAGTAGCAGGTGCAATTATTCCAAATAGTAAACTAGTATTACAAAATGTAGGTATGAATCCAACACGTACAGGTATTATTGATGTTTTAGAGAAAATGGGTGCTACGTTCACTGTAGAGCCAATTAACGAAGGAGCATCAGAACCAGCTGCAAACATTACAATTGAAACATCTTCATTAAAAGGAATCGAAATCGGCGGAGATATTATCCCAAGATTAATCGATGAAATTCCTGTTATCGCCTTGGCGGCAACGCAAGCAGAAGGAATTACAGTTATTAAAGATGCACACGAATTAAAAGTAAAAGAAACGAACCGTATTGATACAGTCGTAGCGGAATTAACGAAACTTGGTGCTCGCATAGAAGCAACTGAAGACGGGATGATTATTTACGGGAAATCAGTTTTAAAAGGAAATACAGTTAATAGTTATGGTGATCACCGCATCGGAATGATGCTTGCGATTGCCGGCTGTCTAGCAGAAGGAAAAACAACAATTGAAGACGCAGAAGCAGTAGGCGTATCATACCCTACATTCTTCGAAGAACTTCAAAGGTTAACTAAATAAATGGATGAGAAGCAGATACAGGATGTATCTGCTTTTTTATATTGAATTTGTGTCGTTAAGTCTATATAATTTCATTCACCGCACTGTAATATTTTAAATTATGGTACAATTCAAATAAAGAAGGGGGAAAATTTATGAACGTTATACGATTAAAAGAAGATAAATTTAGAGAAGCATTACGCTTATCAGAATACGCTTTTCAATATAAAGTTGAAGAAGAACGAATGCAGCAGCAACTTACAAGAATGAAGGAAAGTCATGAAGTATACGGTATTATGGAAGGTAATGACTTAGCTGCAAAACTACACCTTATTCCGTTTCATATATACATAGGAAAAGAAAAATTTAAAATGGGTGGCGTTGCAGGGGTAGCGACGTATCCAGAATACAGAAGAAGCGGATATGTGAAAGAATTGCTTCAACATTCTCTTCAAACGATGAAAAAAGACGGATATACAGTATCAATGTTACATCCATTTGCTGTTACATTTTACCGTAAATACGGCTGGGAACTTTGTGCGAATCTTCTCGTATGTCATTTGACAAAGAGTGATTTAGTTATGAAAAAACAAGTGAATGGTACTGTGAAACGTTTCAATAAAGAAAATCACCCAGAAGAAGTCGAGAAGCTTTATGAAACATTTGCAGAACGTTTTTCTGGTATGCTTGTTCGCAATGAAAAATGGTGGTTACAAGCTGTTTATGAGGATTTAACATTAGCAATTTACTACGATGAAAATAAAACTGCAGCAGGTTACATGTTATATAAAATAGAAAAATCTAAAATGACTGTAGAAGAATTCGTACCACTGCATAATGAAGCACGAAATGGTCTATGGAACTTTATTTGCCAACATGATTCTATGATTAAAGAACTTGAAATGACAGTAAGTGAAAACGAACAGTTGTTATATACATTGCAAGAACCACGTGTGAAAACAGAAATAAAACCATATTTTATGGGAAGAATTGTAGATGTAGAGCAGTTCTTAAAACAATATGAGTTGAACTGGAACAACGTACAGCAAGAATTAATCTTACATATTACAGATTCATTTGCACCGTGGAATAATGTATCAGTGAGACTTGCAAATTATGAAATAACAATTATAGAAGAACCGATGGATAAAGGGATCAAGCTAGATATAAATGCACTATCTACAATATTGCTTGGATACAAACGCCCATTAGAACTAAATGAATTAGAATTAATTAGCGGAAGCGAAGAGGAAATACGGGCATTTGAGAATGTAGTACCAGTGCACAAGCCGTTTATTTATGATTTCTTTTAATTTGCATATAAGATGGAGTTGTTTCGAACAAAATTTTGGGATAGCTCCATCTCATCTTATTAATTTTTGTCGGTAAGTCGATATATCCTGAAAATCGCTGATATAATTGTATTCACAAACAAGGGAATAAAATCGCAACTATACATTGTCATGCACTTGACTTTTATTCCCTGTAATTTATAATTGAAAACGGAATGAATTTTCATTCCTGAAAATAGAGGTGGAAAAAATGGCTAAAAACAAACAAGAGGATATTTTTGATGCTGCGATGCAACTTTTTGCAGAGCGTGGTTACGATGGTACGACAATTCCAATGATCGCTGAAAAAGCAAATGTCGGTGCGGGTACTATTTATCGCTATTTTGAAAATAAAGAGGCGCTTGTTAACTCATTATTTTCAAAAAGTATGTTACAGCTTTCTGAAATGATAAAAACGGATTTTCCTGTTGAAGCAAATATTCGTGAACAGTTTAGTCATACATATAACCGTTTATTTGAATTTGCGAGAAATAATGTGGATGCTTTTTTATTTACAAATTCTCACTGCGATAGTTATTTTCTTGATGAGCAGAGTAAGAAAATATTTGACGATTTTATAGGCTTCTTTATGAATATTATTGAAGATGGAATCGCAAAAGGTTTTCTTCGTCCATTGCCTCCAGTTGCTTTAATTATTATTGTATATCAACCGTTAGAAAAATTAACGAAAGTAATTGCAACAGGGCAATTAGAATACTCGAAAGAGTTAGTAAAAGAATTGGAAGAAAGCTCTTGGAACGCTATTAGAATCATTTGATTCTATAGCTTTATAAGGACAGGAATGAATATTCATTCCTAAATAGAATTAAAAAATGAGAGTAGGAGAGGGTATTTGTGTAACTAAAGGAATGAATATTCATTCCGGAAAGACTGGTTTAATAGAGTTTATAAAATAATGTAATAGAATGATAGGAATGAATATTCATTCCGTAACTAACGTAAAATTGTAATCGCGGGAGATGATGCAAATGAGCAAGCTGAGAAATTGGAGAAGTTTATCTTTTCTATTGTGGATAGTTATTACCATTGCAATGATCGTTACGATGCCTAATATGGATAAATTAGTGAAAGAAAAAGGGCACATTACGATTCCTAATACAGAACAAAGTAGTATTGCTGACAAAATGATAAAAGAAATGAATAAAGACGGGACAGAAAAGTATGAGATTATAGCAGTTTTTAATAGTGGTAGTAAAACAGCTTTAACGACTGAACAAAAAGAGGAAATAACAAAAACAATCAATGCTTTGCAAAATGAAAAAGAACAATTAGGAATTAAAGAAGTTGTTTCACATTTAGATAATAAAGAATTAGAGAAACAATTAGTTTCTAAAGATAATACGACTATTTTAACGCAAATATCGATAGATAAAAAACATGGTGAAATATCGAAAGTTTCAAATAATCTTCATAATAAAGTGAAAACGAAAGGGGTAAAAACGTACTTAACAGGAAGTGACTTAGTAGCAGGTGATTTTCTTACATCTTCTCAAGAGGGAGTGAAAAAGACTGAAGTTATTTCTATCATTTTCATTCTTGTAGTATTAATCATTGTATTCCGTTCACCTGTTGTTCCGATTATTTCACTTCTTACAGTTGGTGTATCGTACTTAGTTTCAATGGGGGTTATTGCCCATCTTGTAGATCAATTTAATTTCCCGTTTTCAAACTTTACGCAAGTCTTTGTAGTTGTTGTCCTGTTTGGGGTTGGAACAGACTATAACATTTTATTATTTACGAGATTTAAAGAAGAATTAAGTAAACAAGAAAACTCATTTTTGGCTACGAAAGAAACATTTAAATCGGCAGGGAAAACCGTTTTATATAGCGGGATAGCAGTACTAATTGGTTTTGCATCTCTTGCTTTAGCGAGCTTTAAATTATATCAATCTACTTCAGCGGTAGCAATTGGTGTTGCAGTATTATTACTCGTATTAACTACGTTAAATCCATTTTTCATGGTGCTTCTAGGAAAAGGGATGTTTTATCCAGTTAAAACATTTAAAGGCCATGAAGATAGTCGTCTATGGGGATTCTTTGCGAAAAATTCAGTTGCAAGACCGTTTGTCGCTTTAATTATTGTATTCGTGATATCGATTCCTTTCGTATTAAAGTATTCTAATACACTTAATTACAACGATTTATTTGAAGTAGACAATAAATATGAGTCGAAAATGGGGATTAACGTAATAGAAGAACATTTTCCACCTGGTTTTTCTTCACCAAGTACGTTAGTCATTCAATCGAATAATAAGTTAGATGAGGCGAGTTCGCTTCAAACTTTAGATGAACTAACTGAAAAGATTTTGAAAGTGAAAGGTGTTTCAGAAGTATATGCACCGACACGTCCAACTGGTGAAAGAATTAAAGAACTATATATAAATAAACAAGCGGGTGAACTAAATACAGGTTTAGGAGATGCCAATGGTGGTATAAAGGAAATTAATGATGGATTAACTACTGCGAAAGATAAAATGGGTAGTAAGGATTCAAATAGTCTTGCAAACGTTCAAAAGTTAATTGATGGAACAAATGAAGCGAAAAATGGTGTATTGGCATTAGGAACAGCTTTAAATCAACTATCAAATGGCATAAATGACGGAGCAAAAGGTGCGCAGCAAATTGAGAGTGGGTTAACTTCAGTAAATGAAAATATAAGTGTATTATCTCATGCAACTTCACAACTTCATGCTGGCTATACGCAGTTAGAAAAAGGTTTAAGTTCTTACGATCAATACTTCGGAAGTATTTCTCAAGCGATTGACGGTGCGAAGAAAGGTTATGAACAAATTGAAATGTTAATGACCAATTTCATTCAAACGAAACCAGAATTAGCAAATGATCCTAACATTCTGCAGACGATAGGAATTGCCAAAGAGGCTCAAAAGCAATTAGGTGGGCTGTCAAATGAATTAAATCAATTAGCAGCGCAGCACAATGCGGCGATGGGATCATTTAAAGAAGCGAATCAATCGTTATTGAAAGTGGATAACGGCTTAAAAGAAATGAGCAATGGAGTTACTAAGTTACAAAAAGGAGCAGCTGATCTTAAAAATGGATTAAATGAAGGAGCAACAGGTTCAAAACAAATTGCAAACAAGTCATCTGAGTTACAAACCGGATTAACGAAAATAAACGATGGGCAAGGTCAGCTATTAACCGGACTGAAAGACTTGCAAGAACAGATGGGACAATTACAATCAGGACTATCTAAAAGTACAGAAGGCCTTGAAAAGGTAAGTAACGGCCTAGGGGATGCTCAGAAATATTTAGGAGAACTAAATGAATCAAAAAGCTCTGAGAAATTTTATATTCCAAAAGAAGTTTTGGAGGGAGAAGATTTCCAAAAAGCTTTGAATACGTACATGTCACATGATAGAAAGACTGCTAAAATGACAATCATTTTAGACGTAAATCCGTATTCAAAAGAAGCCATGCCAATTATTCAAGAAATCAATAAAACGATAGATGGTACTTTGAAGGGGACGGAATTAAATCATGCGAAAACAGCAATTGGAGGAACAACAGCTAGAAACGTTGATTTAAAAGAAGTAACAGGGCAAGACTTCTTACGTACAGCTACAATTATGTTAATTGGAATTGCAATCGTATTAATCGTGATTACACGTTCATTATTAAACACAATCTTTATTATTGGATCTTTAATATTAGCTTATTTTGCATCACTTGGTATAAGTGAACAAATTAGTACACACTTACTAAACGTAGATTCACTAAGCTGGAATGTTCCATTCTTTAGTTTCATAATGATTGTCGCTTTAGGAGTGGATTATAGTATTTTTGTAATGATGAGATACAATGAGTTAGAAGAGGACCCAGCGACGAAAATTGTAACTGCTTCTCGTCATATCGGAGGAGTCGTATTATCAGCGGCACTTATTTTAGGTGGTACATTTGCTGCATTAATTCCTTCAGGTGTATTAACGCTTATACAAGTAGCATCCGTTGTTGGTGTTGCATTGTTACTATTAGCTATTATTGTGATGCCGATATTGCTACCTGCTTTAATAGGCTTAACGAGTAAAATGAAGAATTATGCAAAGAAATTAAGTGAAAGGAAATAAAAGAATCGCCTTTTAAAAGTAACTGTTTCAGTTATGGGAGAGAACATATAAAATAACACACAAATTAGGGATGTAAATCACATATGATTTAGCATCCCTTTTTTAATTGGTATTACATTGTTTAAGTACTTTTATATAGTAAAATTGCAAAGGAAGAGAAAAAGAAAACAGTAAAAACAGCAGCGCAACGATTGGGGATTACTGACAAAGTATTTGGTTTAAAAGATAAATGGAAAATTTATGTTAAAATAATGGTAGAGATTGTGAAAAAATGTTCTTAAACTAACGGTCAGGATACTTTAAGAAGGATTTTTCAAAGGAAATGGTGAATATCATATTTTGAAGGAGTGATTGCAGTGGAGTAATTAATTTTTTAAATCTTGGTTAAATACTTTGAAGGAAGGGATTTATAAATATGAATGCAAAACTAATAATAGTAGAAGGTTTACCTGGATTCGGAAAATCGACCACTGCAAAGCTAATAAATGAAATTCTAAGCCAAAATAAAATTGAAGTTGAACTATTTTTAGAGGGGAATTTGAACCACCCCGCCGACTATGATGGTGTATCTTGTTTTAATAAATTTGAATTCGATAGATTAGTATCTAACAGTGGAGATTTTAAAGAAGTGCTTCTTAAAAGAGTTTTAAAAAAAGGAAGCAATTATTTATTACCATACAGAAAGATAAAAAATGAGTTTGGTGACCAGTTTTCGGACGAATTATGTAACGATATTTCAAGAAACGATATATATGAATTACCATTCGATAAAAATGTTGAATTAATTGCTGACAAATGGAATGACTTTGCTGAAATTGCTCTAGAAGATGATAAGGTTTATATTTTTGAATGTTGTTTCATACAAAACCCATTAACGATTGGGATGATTAAATACGGTGAACAAAAAGAAAAAATAATAAATTATGTAATGAAAGTTGCAAAAATCATAGAGAATCTAAATCCAATGTTATTCTATGTAGAACAAGATAATCTTGAACTTTCATTTAGGAAGGCATTAAAAGAAAGAACTCCAGAATGGTCTACAGGATTTGTCGACTATTACACGAACCAAGGCTATGGGAAAGAACATAACCATTCAGGTGTAGAAGGAACGATAAAAGTTCTTGAAGCTAGAAGGAATTTAGAGTTAGAAATATTTGATATGTTAAAAATGAACAAAGAAAAAATCAATAATACAAAATATGAAATTGACTCGTATAGGTCAATGTTAAAAGATAAGTTAATAATACAAATGGTGAAATAGCTTTTTACACTACCTGGTGCTTTAGTTGGAGAAGGAAATGAAAACGCTCAGAATATTTTCTGAGCGTTTTAGTTTGCTCTTTATAATACGAAACGTGGTGTGAAATGCATACAAATTATTGTGTTATTTATAATGGGTATTAACATTTTTCTCTCCCTAAATTGAACCCGTTCTTTTAAAAGGTGATTTTCCTTATTTTACAAACTTGTCCATCACATCTTTATATTTTACAAACTCTTCATCTTTCATATCGCCATTCATTTGTAGAAGAAAATTGCCTTTTGCGTGTGTATGAGAGAATAACATAGGAGCAGAATTTCCTAATTCATCGTAATATTTCTTTACTTTTTCTAGGTCTTCTTTCTTTGTAATTTCGAATAATCGACCGCCTTTATCTTCACCAAGAGCAGGTACGACAATACGCTTACCTTCTTTTCGAAGGTTACCAAATTCTTTTTGTGGAAGATCGGTTGGATTTTCTGCTTGGAGACCAGCATTTTTAAATTCAGTGATAATTGAATCGACAGTTACTTTCGTTTCTTTTTTCTCTTGTTTTGATTCAGTAGGTGTTTTTCCATTGTTATTACTACATGCAGTTAAGGAAATAAGAGATAAACATAATGCTCCAATCATAAATATTGTTTTCAAAATGAATCCCCCTTAAAGTGTGTATGTAACTTTAATATAATTAAAAACAAAGGTTTTATTCAAGTTTGGAAAGAAAGGAATAGCAATCAACCGTTGCTATTCATCCAGCTTCTACTATATAATAACTATAGTCTACAATAATTGAGTCGTAATATGCGATTTTTTAAGACAATCGGTGAGAAAACGCTGAAATAAGCGGTATTAGTAGGAGGACACAAATGATTACAGTAAGTAACGTTAGTTTGCGTTTCGCGGATCGCAAATTGTTTGAAGATGTTAACATAAAATTCACGCCAGGTAACTGCTACGGTTTAATCGGAGCAAACGGTGCTGGTAAATCAACATTTCTAAAGATTTTATCTGGAGAAATCGAACCATCAACAGGTGACATACATATTACGCCAGGTGAGCGTCTTGCAGTATTAAAACAGAACCACTTCGAATACGAAGAGTTCCCAGTATTAGAAACTGTAATTATGGGTCATACTCGTCTTTACAAAGTAATGCAAGAGAAAAATGCCATTTATATGAAAGAAGATTTTAGTGATGAAGATGGTATGCGTGCTGCTGAACTTGAAGGTGAGTTTGCTGAGCTGAACGGTTGGGAAGCTGAGTCAGAAGCTGCAATTCTTCTTAAAGGTTTAGGTATTGGTGAAGACCTTCATGATAAGAAAATGTCAGAATTAACTGGGGCAGAGAAAGTAAAAGTATTACTTGCTCAAGCTTTATTCGGTCAACCTGATATTCTATTACTAGATGAGCCTACCAACCACTTGGACTTAAAAGCGATTCAATGGTTAGAAAACTTCTTAATGAACTTTGAAAATACAGTTATCGTTGTATCCCATGACCGTCACTTCTTAAATAAAGTATGTACGCACATGGCTGATCTTGATTTCGGTAAAATTCAACTTTATGTTGGTAACTATGACTTCTGGTATGAGTCAAGCCAATTAGCTTTAAAATTAACACAAGATGCTAATAAGAAAAAAGAAGAGAAAGTAAAAGAGTTACAGAACTTCATTGCGCGCTTTAGCTCAAACGCATCTAAAGCGAAACAAGCAACTTCTCGTAAAAAATTATTAGATAAAATTACATTAGATGATATTAAGCCATCATCTCGTCGTTACCCATTCGTTGGCTTCACACCAGAACGTGAAGTAGGAAATGACTTATTAACTGTTGAAGGTCTTTCTAAAACAATTGATGGTGAAAAAGTGTTAGATAATGTGTACTTCACTTTAAATAAAGGTGATAAAGTTGCATTTATCGGTCGTAACGATATTGCGATGACGACATTATTTAAAATCCTTATGGGTGAAATGGAGCCAGATAGTGGTTCATTTAAATGGGGCGTTACAACATCTCAATCGTACTTCCCAAGAGATAACTCTAAATACTTTGAGAACAGTGACTACAACTTAGTTGAATGGTTACGTCAATTCTCTCCACAAGATGAGTCAGAAAGCTTCTTACGTGGTTTCTTAGGCCGTATGTTATTCTCAGGCGAAGAAGTTAAGAAGAACGTTTCAGTACTATCTGGAGGCGAAAAAGTTCGTTGTATGTTATCTAAAATGATGTTAAGTGGTGCAAACGTTATTACACTTGACGACCCAACGAACCACTTAGACCTTGAGTCTATCACTGCATTAAACAATGGTTTAATTGCATTTAAAGGTACAATTTTATTCACATCACATGACCATCAGTTCGTACAAACAATTGCAAACCGCATTATCGAAGTAACGCCAAACGGTGTAATCGATAAAGAGGCTACTTACGATGAGTTCTTAGAAAATGAAGAACTTCAAAAACAAGTAGATGCAATGTACAAAGGTCAATAATAAATGATGAAAACCCTCGCTCTCGTTTTGAGAGCGAGGGTTTTTTTATAAATTGTATTTTATGGATTGTGAATAATTATTCAAAAATAATTTTATTGAAGGAAAGAGATTTGAATGTTGTACATAGAAGAATGGCTGAAGCATAAATAACTGACGAAATATAATATACATTAAAAAATAAATGTTATCTATTGTGAATTTAATTATATTACATTAATGTTCCAGAACTGGAGACATATTTATTTGCGAAGTAGGGAATAAAGGTATATAGTATGTGATGTCATAATTAGTGGATGAATCTTGGGAGAAAACAGAAAATGTTACAAATTTATTTTGTTAAATAGAAACCAAGGTCAAAATGTATAGAAAGAAATAGTTGAATAAATACTAGCTTCAAATTATAATTACTAGTATTCTTCATATAGTTAAATAAATAGAATCTATTTGAAGATAAAAAATTGAATAGAGAGACAGACTTATAAAAAAATAAGCCTTGGATGATCAAAAGAGGTGGAGAAATGAAACAATTCTTATTAAAGAGCAAAAGCGTGCTAAGTAATCATTTTGGATTCTTTCTGTTTGCCGTTATTTTATTTTGGCTCAAAACATATGCGGCTTATGTAACAGAATTTAATTTAGGTATTTCAAATACAATCCAAAAATTCTTGCTGTTTTTCAACCCGCTTAGTTCAGCAGTTCTATTTTTAGGACTTGCATTATTTGCAAAAGGGAAACGATCTTATATTTGGTTAATTGTTATCAACTTGTTATTGTCGATTCTTTTATATGCAAACGTCGTATACTATCGCTTTTTCAGTGACTTTATTACGTTCCCGACGTTGACACAAACGAATAACTTTGGAGATTTAGGTGGTAGTATTGTTGCGTTGCTACATCTTTATGATCCGCTATACTTCTTAGATACAATTATTTTAATTGTGTTAGTTGCAACGAAATTTGCAAATCCAAAACCAATTCGTGTTGCGAAGCATAAAGTATCACTAGTATTTGTAGCAGGTATTTTATTATTCAGTGTTAACTTAGGACTTGCAGAATCTGACCGTCCTGAATTATTAACAAGAACGTTTGACCGAAATTATATTGTGAAATATTTAGGGGCGTATAACTACACAATTTATGATGGAATTCAAAGTGCGAAAGCATCAACGGAAAGAGCGTTAGCTGATGGAGATAATATGACAGAAGTAAGAAATTATTTAACATCAACTTATGCTAGTCCGAATCCTGAGTATTTCGGTAAAGGTAAGGGAATGAACGTAATTTATATTCATTTAGAGTCATTCCAAAACTTCTTAATTGATTATAAATTAAACGGTCAAGAAGTTACGCCGTTCTTAAACTCATTTACAAAAGATGCGAATACGCTTTATTTTGATAACTTCTTCCATCAAACAGGACAAGGGAAAACGTCTGATGCGGAGTTTATGTTAGAGAATTCTATGTTTGGTTTACCACAAGGGTCTGTATTTACAACGAAATCTCATAATACGTATCAATCAGCACCAGCAATTTTAGGACAACAAGGATACACATCAGCTGTATTCCATGGTAACTATAAAACATTTTGGAACCGTGACGATATTTATAAATCATTTGGTTTTAATAAATTCTTTGATGCTTCATACTATGATATGAACGAAAAAGATGTAGTAAACTATGGATTAAAAGATAAACCATTCTTTAATGAATCCATTCCGTTATTAGAAACATTGAAACAACCGTTCTATACGAAGTTTATTACGTTATCGAATCACTTCCCGTATCCGATTGATAAAGAGGAAGCGACAATTGAACCAGCAAACACAGGTGACTCGTCTGTAGATACGTATTTCCAAACAGCACGTTATTTAGACGAATCTGTAAAAGGTTTCATCGATTACTTGAAACAATCTGGTTTATACGATAATTCTATTATCGTTATGTACGGAGACCATTACGGTATTTCAGATAATCATAATGCAGCAATGTCAAAAGTAATGGGTAAAGAAATTAACTCATTTGAAAATGCACAGTTACAACGTGTACCATTTATCGTTCGTGTACCAGGTGTGAAAGGTGGCGTACAACATCAATATGGTGGTGAAATTGATGTTCTTCCAACTCTTTTACACTTACTAGGAACAGATACAAAAAATTATGTTCAATTTGGTTCAGATTTATTATCACCAGATCATAAACAAGTTGTTGCGTTCCGTAACGGCAACTTCGTAAGCCCAACAGTTACTGCATTAAACGGCAAATACTATGATACAACGACTGGAAAACCAGTAGAATTTACAGATGAAATAAAACAAAATGAACAAATGGTTCAAAACTCGTTAAAATACTCTGACCAAGTCGTAAATGGTGACTTATTACGATTCTACACACCGGAAGGATTTACACCGATAGATCGTTCGAAGTATAACTATAACAATCGTGATAAAAACAAAACGAAAGTAAAAACGACTCCGGAAGGGGAAGCTAAATAAATAACAAAAGGCACTATTCCTATGAATAGTGCCTTTTGTTTGTAAATAAAACATCATCATGAGATAGAACCATCTGTTGCTTTCTGTTTTGCCTTTCCGAAGAAAACTACACCGGCAATAATGATAATGATGAATGCCCATTTTATGAAAGGGTTACTTTCGAAAAATGCAGCGAACCATTTCTCGTCTACAATCATTTTCGCAGCGGTATAAGCTAAAACAGCTGCTCCAATCGTAATGATGATAGGATAACGGTCAACCCATTTTAAAATTAATGTACTGCCCCAAACTACTACTGGAATTGAAACTAATAGCCCGATGATTACTAAAGAAAAGTTGCCATGCGCAGCTCCAGCAACAGCGAGAACGTTATCAATTCCCATCAATGCATCAGCAATGATAATGGTTTTAATAGCAGACCAGAAACCTTCTTCCGCCTTAATATCGTGATCTTTGCCTTCAGCAATTAATTTGTAAGCGATCCATATAAGGAGTACACCACCAATTAGAAGTAGCCCTGGTATTTTTAACAACCAAACGACAACTAAAGTAGCGAGGGCTCTAATCGCGATTGCCCCGATAGTTCCCCATATAATAACTTTCTTTTGTTGATCTTTCGGTAATCGTCTTGCTGCTAACCCAATTACAATGGCATTATCACCTGCTAACACTAAATCAATTACAATAATGGCAAGTAAGGCTGACAAATACTCAGCTGAAAGGAAATCCATATACATATCACTCCTTAAGAGTAATATGTGCTAAGCTACTATACAGTATTAAAAATTCTGAGGGTAATATTCATGTTTTATTGAAAAGGAACATGAAGGGGAATAATAGCATTAAACATAAGCTTAAGAAATTTTCAAAGCACAATCTTTGCACTACAGAGAAACAAAAATTTGGACTTATATTTAGAAGCAATAATAGATATTATATTAATAGAAAGCGATTTCAAAAAATCTAATTTTGCAAAGTTAGTATCTATACTTGCAAGTCAATTAGTGAACAAGTATAGAAAGGGTGTACACCAAATATGATATTAGATACTCGAAGTATAAATATTTTGCAACAAATTATTCAAGCAGAGGATTATGTGTCTATAAATCAATTAATTGATGTGATTCAAGTTTCCAAACGAACGCTTTATTACGATATTAAGAAAATTGACGATTGGTTACAAGAGGAAGGATTACATTCTATTGAATATATACGACACTTAGGTTATTGCTTAAATAAAGAAACGAAACAAATGATAGTAAAAAAATTAAATGAGTGTATGAATAATCAATATGAATATTCTCCGAAAGAAAGAAAAATATGGTTAATATTATATTTACTAATACAGGAAAAAAGAATTTTATTGAAAGACTTAATAAATCTTTTGCAGGTAAGTCGTAATACTGTACTTGCAGATTTGAAAAAGCTAAAAGTAGAGTTGAATAAGTATAATTTATCTTTACATTCTTTTCGTAAGGAAGGCTATCAAATTGTTGGAAATGAACAGAGTAAACGAAATTTATTAATTTTAAGCCTCTCTCAAATTATTTCTCAAAATGGCTGGGAGTATTTAATATCACAAGTAAATTATATTATGAGTGATATGGGAAGTGAAACAGATACACTTGCAAGAGAAACATTGTATATTATAAAAAAAATTCTTGCGAATTGTGAAGAGTTTTTAGGTGTCCAATATACAGATGAGGTACTAGAAAATTTAAGCGTTTACATGTATTTGTTCCATAGACGTATTCTAAAAGGTAAGTGCGTCGAGATGGAAGAAGCTGAAAAAAATGTTCTGAAAGATTCAAAGCAATTTGAAGCTGCGAAATATATAGCAAAGCAGTTTGAACGAGCGTTTGTTGTCAAATTTCCAATAGATGAAATCTATTATATTACGACTCATTTGCTAGGTGCAAAAGTAAATTATCAGGAAAATGTTTATGAGAAAAATAACATGGATGAAATACATTCAATTGTTGACTGTATGATTAAAGATTTTCAACACTATGCTTGTGTTTTATTTCAAGACTTTAATGGGTTGTTTACAGATCTATATTTGCATATGAAACCTGCATTTTATCGTGTGAAGTATGGAATAGAAATTGAAAACCCATTACGAAATACAATTCAAGAAAATTATGAAGAGGTATATTTTCTTACGAAAAAGGTAATTCATCATTTTGAAGAATATGTGAGAAAATCTGTTTCCGATGATGAAATTGCGTATGTTACTATGCATTTTGGAGCTTGGATGAGGAAAGAGGGAATCGTTCCCAATCCACGAAAAACAGCATTACTTGTTTGTCCAAATGGCATTGGCACATCACGTATGTTGCAGTATCAATTAGAGAAGTTATTTTCAAACATAGATATATTAAATGCAATTTCAAAACGGGAATATGAATCAAATACATTTGATGTAGATTGTATAATTACGACTACTGAAATTGAAAAAGGGAATGTGCCGGTTTTTAAGGTGAATCCAATTTTATCGGATTCTGAAAAAGCAGCTCTATTAAGAAAAGTAAATGGAGTATTGTATGGAGAGAATCAAAAAGATTCTGTGAATTTAGTGATGGGGATAATTCAAAAATATGCTGACGTAGTGGATGAAGAATCTTTAAAAAGAGAACTGATTGAATTTATGAGTGGTCCGGCGTATTTTGAGAAGGAGGAGAAGTATAAACCAATGTTAAACGAACTTTTAACTAGAGAATTTATTCAGCTTGAAGATCGTGTTGATAATTGGAAAGATGCGATAAGATTAGCGGCTGATCCGTTATTACAAAATCAATACATCTTTAAAGAATATATCAATGAAATGATTGTAAATGTAGAAAAATTAGGTCCTTATATTGTTATTGCACCTAAAATTGCAATACCTCATGCTCGCCCGGAAGCAGGGGTCAAAAAATTGGGGATGAGTTTATTACAACTAAAAGAAAGTGTTCTATTTTCAGAAAAACAAGAGCATGCTGCAAATTTAATTATTGTATTGGCAGCGATTGATAATGAGACACACTTGAAAGCATTAGCACAATTAAGTGAGATGTTATCGGATCCGAAAAATGTGGAAATGTTAATTCATTCAAATTCAATAGATGAAATGCTAAAAATGATAGCTAAATATTCTAATTAAAGGGGAGATTAAAATGAAAAAAGTATTAGTTGTATGTGGAAATGGATTAGGAAGTAGTTTTATTGTAGAAATGAATGTGAAGAAAATTTTAAGTGAATTAGGATTACAAGCAGAAGTATCACACACAGATTTAGCATCAAGTAAATCAGAACAAGCAGATCTATATTTAGGTTCGAAGGATATTATTTGTAACCTTGAAGATGGTAATCGAACAGTTGCTGGATTAACGAATATTTTAGATTTAAATGAAATTAGAGAAGCATTACAAAAACACCTAATGTAGTAACAATGAAGGGGGAGTAGTGCTATGTTTGATATAATTATGAAGGATATTTTAGGACAACCCGCAATATTAGTCGGATTATTTGCTATGTGTGGTTTACTACTGCAAAAGAAAAATTTTGCTGATACGGTTTCAGGGACTTTAAAAACAATTATGGGCTTCGTAGTTTTAGGAGGCGGAGCCACTATATTAATAGGAGCTTTAGATGTTTTTGGTAAAATATTTGATAAAGCATTCCATATTAAAGGGATTATACCAAATAATGAAGCTGTAGTTGCAATAGCACAGCAAACATTAGGAAAAGAAACAGCGTTAATTATGGTATTCGGTATGATTGTGAATTTACTAATTGCACGTTTTACAAAATTTAAATATGTGTTTTTAACTGGTCATCATACATTATTCATGGCATGTTTAATTTCAGCGGTATTTTCAACTACCGGAATGAAAGGTGCTACATTAGTTACTGTTGGATCAATCATTTTAGGGTCACTCATGGTGATTTTTCCAGCATTATTACAACCATATGTTAGAAAAATTACAGGAATGGATGATATCGCAATCGGTCATTTTGGATCAGTTGGATACTTAGCGGCAGGGTTTGTTGGGAGTAAATTTGGAAATAAGGATAAATCAACAGAACAAATTAAAGTACCTAAGTCACTAGGGTTTTTACGTGATACATCAGTTTCTATGTCATTAACGATGGCTGTATTATTCTTTATTGTTGCACCATTTGCGGGTAAGGAGTTTATCGAAACGGAATTAAGTAACGGACAAAATTATCTTGTGTATTCTTTCATGCAAGCAATTACATTTGCAGCAGGAGTATATATTATTTTAGCGGGTGTCCGCATGTTAATTGCAGAAATAGTACCTGCATTTAAAGGGATTGCAGATAAACTTGTACCAAATGCAAAACCAGCGTTAGATTGTCCAACAATCTTCCCATTTGCACCAAATGCAGTTATTATTGGCTTTTTAACAAGTTTTATCGCTGGATTACTTTCCATGTTTATACTTCCATTTATCGGTTTAAGTGTAATAGTGCCAGGGTTAATTCCTCACTTCTTCACAGGAGCAACAGCAGCTGTATTCGGTAATGCAACTGGAGGAAGACGAGGAGCAATACTAGGAGCTTTTGTAAATGGATTACTAATTTCATTCCTACCAGCAATATTATTACCTATATTAGGTGGATTAGGATTTGAGAATACAACATTTGGTGATTCTGATTTTGCAGTTGTAGGTATTTTAATTAGTGAAATTGTGAAGTTAGTAGGATATATTTTTTAATAGATAAGATGAAAAAGACTTGGATTCTTGTAAGGAATGCAAGTCTTTTTTATTATCTTATTAATGAATTTAAAAATTATGATAAAATAATTTGAAAAACATTATTAAATATTAATTGGATAGTCTCTATACTTGAATAATAAGGAGGTAATTTATGATTTTTTTTAATGAAATTGTATCATTACATTTAGAAGCTGTAAAATACGAGTTTAACAATGCATTTGATACATTTGATCGTAATTGGCTAATAATAAAAGTGAAACTTTCAGAGGGAAATAAAGTTTTTGAAACGATGGATCCTTTTTTACAAACTAGCGAATTACAACACATGAAAGAATGGTTTCAGACATTACCGAATCCTACGTATACCCGACTAGACTTCATAGAACCTAATCTGTCGTTTGAATTTATAGGAGAAAAAGAAGAGATATTTCAAATTATAGTTCGTTTATCTATAGAACTAAATCCTTCATGGTGTAAAGAAGAAGAGTACGAATTTTGTATTACTATTACGCAAGAGGATAGAAAAAATATTATTCGTTTGATTGAAGAACAACAAATAAAATTTCCAAAACGATAAAAAAGACTTGATATCCTAAAGGAAATCAAGTCTTTTTATTACATACGATTATCGTGCCAGAAGTTTAATGGGAAGTGTTCGTTCTCACTATAGGCTTCTAATTCATATCCTTTTTCTTTCAGCCCTTTAATAATACCAGGTACTGCTTTTACGGACTGTGGATGAATGTCGTGCATAAGGATAACTTCTGTTGGCTTGTTTGCACCATTAATAACGTTTTCTACAATTTTAGCTGATGCAGCGTCAACCGGCATTTTGTTATATCTCCAGTCTAATGAATCAATTGTCCAATCCCAAACTTTTAGCCCATTCTCAACAACTTTGTTGCGAAGCGCTTCGTTTAATCCTGGCATTGAGCCGTAAGAAGGACGAGTTAATACTGGTGATTTACCTAGAACGCCAGCGATTAATCCTTGATCTTCTTTCATCTCATCTACGTAATGACCTTCTGTGTAAAGTTTCTTGTAGTTATGAGTCATACTGTGCATCCCAACGTAGTGGCCTTCAGCATCTTCACGCTTTACAAGATCAGGAAAAGCTTTTACATTTGAACCAATAAGGAAGAATGTTGCTTTTGCATTTTCTTTCTTTAACATATCTAAAAGCTCAGCTGTGTATTTTCCAGGACCATCATCAAATGTTAAATAAGCTACTTTTCTAACTTGCCCATTGTATTGTTTTGGAGCTTCTTTCGGTGCAAGAGACGATTGAATTTCACTTACAAGTTGAACAGATTTTGCTTCATCCTCTGTACTTGCTAGAGCAGTATGTGTTGATCCTAAAGCCGCTTCGTATGTAAATAATACCCCCGCGCAAATCAAAATAGCCCTTTTCACTAAAGTTGTCATTCGAATTCCATTGTGCATAATTTTCCTTCTCTCTATAAAAGTTCTACTCTACTATATTAGCAATTATAGGGAGGTAATTGCAAAAAAACTTTTTTACAAGTGCAAAAAAGTTTGTCCAAAAGTATGCAAGATTTCATACTTTCGTATCACTTCATTTTCGTTCCAATTATTGATTCGAATATTTTTGTTTTTTATTAAGATATTGGTAAAGAAACAATGAAATGAAAAGGGAGGGGGAATATGGCTAATTATATTTGCAATACATGTGGAGTACAGTATTCCTAAAATGAAGAAGCACCTTCTCGTTGGAAAATTTGTAATGAAGAAAGACAATATGTGAATCCAATTGGACAGTCATGGACAACATTAGAAACTATGCAAAATAGCAATTTATACAAAAAGGAAGAAATGTTTATTTTATCTTGATATCCATATAATTAATTTTATATGAATTTAATACTAAAGGCCTACTATTTATAAACTAATAGGCCTTTCAACTTAAGTAGTTCTCACACTAATGAGGGATGTTAAAGGAAATATATGTTACCTATAATAATAACTGTAAATATTTGGAAAATGAAAAGGAGGAGATTTGCATGAAGAATTGGGTTCAATTTAGAATTGCAAGACCAACAGATAAATTTGAAGAAGTTATATGTTTTTATGAGACGGGGTTAGGATTAAAGCGTATAGGAGAATTTCACAATCATGAAGGATATGATGGAGTTATGTTTGGATTACCGGATGCCGAGTATCATTTGGAGTTTACAACGCATGTTAACGGAAGTCCCTGTCCGGCACCGACAAAAGATAATTTACTAGTTTTTTATATGCCTAATAAAGATGAAATTGAAAAAATAGTGAATCGATTAAGCAATATGGGCTATCATGAGGTGGAACCAGAAAATCCGTATTGGATAGAGAAAGGAATCACAATAGAGGATCCAGATGGTTGGAGAATTGTGCTAATGAACGCATTTGAATAAAGAAGCTCTTTTCGTATGTAATGAAGTGTAACAAAATGATTGAGTCATAAATCCCTACAGCATTTGTAGGGATTTTTATATAAGAAGATTTAGTTAAGGGAGTTATTAAAAAGTATAGAGTATTAAGTCATATAGAAGGTACAGGCCAAGAAATTATTGTACAAATGAATGGGAAACCAATTCATGCATGGGTAGCATCTGCTGGTATTGGTGGAACTCTAATGGGGGGGTATAAAGCAGTAAAGAATTATACAAAAAAATTGAGCTACATTTAGTAATGCCTGCTGAATTGCCTTATGGTTCTGAACAACCACCAAATGATTTAAAGAAATATGCTGGATCAGGTGGGTTCGGCTTAGGAAGGAAACAGGAAGACAATTTGATAGAAAAACAATGGACTTATTCATATGAAGAGACCTTGTATGAAATGGCGCGTTTTTATAATGAAACTAGTATGAAAATAGGAACGTCTGCGGCAGCGAATTTATTAGCCGCTAAACAAATTGGGAGAGAAAAAGGTTCGGATTTTAATGTAGTTACAGTTTTTCCAGACGCAGGGTCCATAGAAGAGTGGTCAGATGTAAAGAGCTTACCAAAAATAAGGAGAGAATCAAACCATTAAAAGTTCTTTCATATTCTATTTCTTACACTATAGGAAATCGATGAAACGAAAACCTGTATATGTAAAATGTACAGGTTTTTCGTAGTGGTTTTAGATGTTTGTAGCAACTAAAAAATTTCACATACCGTATTTAAAAAATAAATATAGGAAAACCAAAAAGTAATGTAGAATATATCGTACATACATATATGAAGTCAATAGAAAAGATAAAGAGGTGGGCATATGTTACTTGAAGAAGTAATGCAGCAACTAGAGGAATATGGAACAGAACAAAATCGTAAAACGTATAAAAACCATGGGGCGAAAGAGCCTCTATTCGGAGTTAGTTTTGCTAATTTAAAATTGTTAAAAAAGAAGATAAAAAAAGATCATGATTTAGCAATTTCATTATGGGAAACAAAAAATATGGATGCAATGACTTTAGCAACAATGATATTAGATCCAAAAAAAGTTACGACAGAACTACTAAATAAATGGGTACAGGAAGTTGATTATTATTGTTTAATGGACGTTTTAATGACGGCTATTTGTACGTCGCCAATCGCGATAGAAAGAATGGAAGACTGGACAAAGTCTGATGATGAATGGATTGGAAGAGCAGGCTGGTCTTTATTAGCAAATATAGCGATTAAAAATAAAACGTTACAAGATGATTTCTTCTCTCCTTATCTAGAAGAAATTAAAGTAAATATACATAATGAAAAAAATAGAAAAAAAGAAGCAATGAATAGTGCTTTAATTGCGATAGGAATTCGTAATGAAGACTTAGAGCGAAAAGCGATTGAAATTGCACGTGAAATTGGAAAAGTACACGTTGATCACGGAGCAACGTCATGCAAAACACCAGACGCAGAGTCGTATATAAAAAAAGCGAGAGAAAGAGCTGCAAAAAAGAAAGTGAAATAAGAAAAGGGGAACGGTTATGAAAGCAATGGAAGCGGCAAAAAGCATCATTACATCACACTTTCCGGATTGTGATGTAGCCTTACTTGGAGGAAGCGTTGCAAGAGGGGAAGCGACAAAAACATCTGATCTGGACATTGTAATAATAGATCCTAGTTTGTCATCTTGTTATAGAGAATCTTTCTATAGTAATGGATGGCCAGTTGAGGTATTTGTACATAATTTTGAAACGTTAAAAACCTTTTTTAAAATGGATTGTGATCGCGGAAGACCTTCGTTACCACAGTTAGTTGCAGAAGGTGTTGTATTAAAAGGGGAAGATGAAATTGTTGAGAAATTAAAAAGCGAAGCGAATGAGTTACTAAATAAAGGACCAGCTAAATGGACTGAAGAAATGATGAAGCAGAAGCGTTATTTTATTACAGATACTTTGGATGATTTTATTGGTGCATCAAAAAGAGAAGAAGAGTTGTTTATCGCGAATTTATTAGCTGATTTATTACATGAATATGTATTAAGAGTAAATGGGAAATGGCTTGGAAGTTCAAAATGGTTTATAAGGGTACTTAGAAAATATGATGAACAATACGCAGATCAATTTGTAGTGGCGTTCGATCATTTTTATACAACGGGAGAGAAAATAAAATTAATTACTTTTGTAGAAAAAACGCTAGAACAGTATGGAGGAAGAATGTTCGAAGGGTTTTGTATAGGAAAGTAAAAAGGGGATAATACAATGAATATACCATTCGTTCAATTAAGAGAACTGACACTAGATGATGTAGAAGACCGATATCAATGGTCATTAGATACAAAAGTAACAAAACATTTAGTTGTACCAGATCAATATCCACCGTTCGCTCGTGAAGATACGAAAAAATGGATTGAAGCATGTATAAATCGAAAAAATGGTTACGAACAAAGAGCTATCACGGCAGAGAACGGCCTACATATTGGATGGGTAGATCTTAAAAACTTTGATAAAACAAATAAAAATGCAGAATTGGGAATCGCGATTGGTAATAAAGAATACTGGGGTAAAGGGTATGGAATAGCTGCCCTATATAGTATGTTACATGTAGCATTCTTTGAATTTGAATTAGAAAAAGTATGGCTACGTGTAGATGAAGATAATTTTCAAGCTAGAAAGAGCTATGAAAAGGCTGGTTTTGTATGCGAAGGGTTAATGAGAAATGATCGATTACGTAGAGGTCAGTTCATTCATCGCTATCGTTATAGTATGTTAAGAGAAGAATATCAATCTTTAATTAGTAGTTTATAAAAATGTTATGTTAACTAAAAGGGGATAGAGAAATATGATTCGATTACTTACGAAAGAAGATGCAAAAAAATATTGGGACTTACGTTTACAAGCATTACAAGTAAATCCAGAGGCATTTGTAACAACTTATGAAGAGGCGATTCACCAAGAAAATCCGATTAAGCGAGTGGAAAGTAATTTAACAGCTGCTACTAGTTGTACATTTGGTGCTTTTAATGAAGATCATCAATTAGTTGGAGTTGTTACTTTACTAACAGAAGAGAAAGAGGCGTATAAACATAAAGGCCATATCGTTGCGATGTATGTAGATGCAAGCAATCGAAGAAGTGGCCTTGCACGTGAGTTAATACGTAAAGCAATCGAAAAAGCAAGAGAAATGAACTTGGAACAATTGACATTAGGTGTTGTATCCACAAACGTGCCAGCAAAAAGGTTGTATGAATCAATAGGCTTTAAAACGTATGGGATTGAAAAGAGAGCTATAAAGATGAATGGTGTGTATAGTGATGATGAACATATGGTTTTGTTCCTTTAAAAGAGGGAGTTTACTATGAAAGATCTCTATTTAGAAAAAAATATGAACCCGCAAGTAGCAATTCTATATGCGACAGTTGCCGATACATTTAAACGGTTGCAAAAGTTAGTAGAGGGTACCGATGAGAAAGAACTGTCTTTTAAAGGGTTAAAAAATAATGAAAATAGTATTGGACAACTACTTCAACATTTAGCAGTTGTCGATTTGCATTGGGTATACCGCTTAAAAGGAGAACCCGTTCCACTGGCACTTGATAATATATATGGACCTATGTTAAATGAAGCAGGAGAGCTGCCCAGTTTAAGAAAACATACATTGCAACAATTAATGCAAGATTATGAAGCAGTGCAACATATGTTTTATGAGGAATGTTTGAAACTAACCGAAAATGATTTAACACGAGAGGTTTTTTATCCGACTTTAATGGGCAGTAAGACCCCCACCTCAAAATGCAGCGAAAGCAAAGAAGTTAGGTGGGGGATCAACTGCCCATAAAAGTCCGATTGGTTCAACTAATAATCAGTGGGGGATGAACAAAACCCCCACTGATTAAAGTTTCACTTTATGAAAAGGGAGAAAATGTGACTATAAGGTGGGGAATATGGCATATAGCTGATCATAATCGGTACCATCAAGCTCATATTAGTCAGTTAAGAAAACTATATAGAGCTAGAATGCATACGAGATAAAGATTTCGAATTTTAATTATATTTAATTTGTTGTATAGTATAAGAAGAAACTAAACAAGGGGTTTTATAATGAAAGCTATTGCAGTAGGGATATTGGCATCATTTTTCTTTGCCTTTACCTTCGTTTTAAATCGGGCAATGGACCTAGAAGGTGGAAGCTGGATTTGGAGTGCATCATTACGGTACTACTTTATGGTTCCAATGCTTTTACTTATTGTCATGTATAGAGGGAATTTAAAGCAACTCTTTCAATATATGAAAAACAATCCGAAAGAATGGTTAGTTTGGAGTATCGTTGGATTTGGTCTCTTCTATGCACCACTTAGTTTTGCCGGAGCTTTTGGACCTGGTTGGCTCGTTGCATCAACATGGCAAATTACAATCGTCGCAGGGATTTTATTAACACCATTTTTTGCGGTAGATCCGTTACATAAAAAACTCCCAATGAAGGAGTTAGTTATGTCGGGTATTATTTTATGCGGTGTTGTACTTATGCAAGTAGAACATGCTTCTTCATTAGGAATTCGTGAAACTGTTTTATGTGTCGTTCCTGTACTTATTGCAGCGTTTGCGTACCCTCTTGGAAATCGAAAAATGATGCAAGTTTGTAAAGGGGAATTAGATGTATTTCAGCGAGTTCTCGGTATGACATTAGCAAGCTTACCATTTTGGTTTTTACTATCTGGTTATGAAGTATCAACAAGTGGTCTACCGTCAAGTAGCCAAGTTTTCCAATGTTTTATTGTAGCAGTTAGTTCTGGCTTAATCGCAACGGTATTATTCTTCTTTGCAACAGATCTTGTAAAAGATGATCCGCAAAAACTAGCAACAGTGGAAGCAACTCAGTCCGGTGAGGTTTTATTTGCGCTAGTAGGAGAACTTATCTTGTTATCTGCACCAATTCCGTCATCTTTATCTTGGATTGGTATGAGTCTCGTTATTATTGGAATGATACTACATAGTTATGTAGCGGTCGTTGTGAAGAAAGAAGAAAAAATAACGGCGTAATGAGATTAGCTCTTTATATAAAGAGCTAATCTTTTTTCATAGAAAGGAATGATGATATGAATTTGCAACGCGTTGAACAAATTGAGAAAGATCCCATTTTAAATGTACTACAGTATGCAGTCGGACCAAGTGAAACTAGCTTAAAGAAAGCAGTTTTATTTTATGAAAGGAATAAAGCGACTTTGCATAGATATGAAGAAAAGGCTTGCATAGGTATTGAAATAATTGGAGCAAAGAAAGCGAGAATTTGTCATATAGCAGTCGTTCCACAATATCGTCATAATGGAATTGCGTGGCAAATGATAAAGGAAGTATTAAGAATGCATCAATTGATGTATCTAGAGGCAGAGACAGACGATGAAGCGGTAGAATTTTATAAAAAAATTGGTTTTCAGGTTAAAAGTTTAGGAGAAAAATATCCGGGGGTTGAAAGGTTTTGTTGTTATTTGGAAATGTAGTATAAAAATATATAAATATACATCTTATGTTTAGTTTGAAAAAAGTGATATTTACATTATATAATAAAGGTATCTGGAAAAATATAGATAATAGAAATTAGGTGTATAACACATGAGAATGGATAAAAGTAAATTTATAAAAATTGCTACTTCAATAGGAGTGTCATCTTTTTTATTAACGGGCTGTGGCGATTATGAAGAAGATACTGCCCAGCAAGAAAGTACTGCTGTTAAAACAGATGGTGCAAAACAAGGAAATGAACAAGAAAGATTAAATTGTGATGATAAAGCTCCAACTAATGAAAATGTAGAAAAAGATGAGTTATGTAAGGAAAATAATCCGTCATTTTCTTCTTATCATGAAAATTCACATTTACCGATACTGCCGTTCGTTGCAGGATATTTATTAGCAAGCAGAACTTCAAATATGAATTATACAGTAAAACCGAATATAATGAAGAAACCGTATGCAAATAACATTATTCCATATCGTGAAAAAGACCAAAGTAGAACTGGAGGCAGCGGTGGTGGAGGGTATTACGGCGGAACTAACAGTAACAATAATAAATCTTCCAATAAAGTGGATTTAAATAAACAACAGCCAAATCCATCAAATAAAGTAACACCAGATACAAATACGCCGAAATCATCTACGACACAAACGCCGAAAGTGAATTCTGGTTCTAGTGGAATTGGGAACGCAAAAGCGCCAGCAGGATCCTAAAATGAAAGGATAATGGAGTAATGTATACAGAACAAGAACAGAAAGAGTATATGAAAGTATGGTTTTCACTTGCAGAAGAGGCTGGTCGGAATGGGTTTACTTGGCCGAGCCTATTAGAAAATGAAGAATGGAATCAATATATGGCAACAGGTATGTATCGTATGCCAGTAAAAACTTATACTGCTATTTCAAAAGCGACAGAAGAAATTATGTATGTGTTATATAGAACGTATCAATACATTCTCAATACGACAGAAGATTTTCAAAAATTAGGATTTCCAGCTGAAACGTGGGAAATTGCGAGAATGAAACATACAGGTTTATTTTCATATTTTACAAGGTTTGACTTTATCGTAAATGGTGAAGATATAAAGTTAATAGAAGTAAATTGTGATACACCAACAGGTTATTTAGAGCCATCTGTCGCAAATGAAGTATTATGCCGTTATCACGATGTAAATCATCCAAATCATATAGAAGAGCATATTGTGCGGGCGTGGGAACAAATTAAACATGACTATAGTATAGATCCTAGAGAAACGATTTATTTTACGAGTTATGATTGGCATGATGAAGACCATCAAACGGTTCAATTTTTAAGAAGCTATTGTTTAGATCAGTCAACGGATTATATAGGTATACAAGATATCGTCGTTGCAGATGATGGTATATATACGCCAAATGGTGAGAGAATTCATTATTTATATAGATTATATCCAATTGAATATTTAGTTTCAGATGCTGATAAAAGCGGGAAAAGAATTGGACTCCAGTTTTTAGATCATATAGCGCAAGGCAGAGTGAAAATCATTAATCCACCAGCTGCTTTTCTTATGCAAAATAAAAGTGTACTCGCATTAATTTGGCAACTTTACGAAGAAGAAGTTTTCTTTAAGGAAGAGGAGCGAGGAATCATTCAGAAATACTTCCTACCAACATATTTTACAAATAAACCGTTTATAGAAAGAAATGAATCCTATGTTTCTAAACCTTTATACGGCCGTGAAGGCGGAGGAGTATCTATATACGAAAATAATGAACTATTAGCTGAAGATAAAACAGAGTATTACTTTGAACAGCGGAAAATATATCAGCAATACATAGAAATGCCAGACTATACAATTGACACGTGGGACGGTCCGTATACTGGTAAACTATTAATTGGTTCACACTGTATTAGCGGGAGAGCTGCTGGTTTATTTTTACGTGTAGGTGAGAAAATAACAGGAAATTTATCGATGTTTACTGGAGTTACAATTGAAGGATAAATGAAACAAAGAGCTTATCATTTTTGGTGAGCTCTTTGTTTGCATATAGTGTTTTTATGTTTTTGATGTAACGCCTTCATTTTTTGCATAGATAAAATGATTAAGTTAAAAATTAAGAAAAATATGATAATATATGTATGTAGTAGTTTAAAACAAATGGGGGAACAATCGTGAAAATGAATGACATAGTGGCAAGTACGCAATTGCCAAATACAATCAAAACAATTACAAATGATTTAAGAAAATTAGGATTAGAAAAAGGAATGACAGTTATTGTACATTCTTCGTTAAGTTCCATTGGCTGGGTATCAGGCGGAGCAGTTGCAGTAGTAGAGGCGTTAATGGAGGTTATTACAGAAGAGGGAACGATTATTATGCCAACTCAGTCTTCGGATTTATCTGATCCGAAACATTGGTCAAGACCACCTGTACCTGAAGAATGGTGGCAAATTATTCGGGATAACGTTCCAGCATTTGAGCCACATATAACACCAACAAGGGCAATGGGAAAAGTAGTTGAATGTTTTCGTACATATCCGAATGTAGTACGTAGTAACCATCCATTAGGAAGCTTTGCTGCATGGGGAAGACATGCAGAAGAAATAACAGTAAATCAGTCACTATCGATGAGTTTAGGAGAAGAATCTCCATTAAGAAAAATATACGATCTAGACGGATACATATTATTAATTGGTGTTGGATATGATTCGAATACTTCTGTACATTTATCAGAAGTACGTTCTGGTGCATGTGAGTTAATAAAAGTAGGGGCACCTATTATAGAAAATGGTGAAAGAGTATGGAAAGAATTTGTTGATATGGATTACGATTCTGACAAATTTGTAGAAATTGGTGTAGAGTTTGAGCAAAAAGGAACCGTAACAATGGGGAAAATAGGAAACGCAAAGTGCCGTCTTATGAAACAACGTGATATAGTTGACTTTGGAACAGAATGGTTTCGTAAGAAAAATTAGTAAGGGATGGTTACGATGAAGGGGAAAAAGGTATTAATTACAAGCGGTGGTTGTTTAGAAAAATGGGATCAAGTACGCGGCCATACAAATATGGCAAAAGGAACAATTGGAAGAATAATCGCCGAAGAGCTTATAAGTAAAGGGGTCCATGTTATATATTTACATGGTTATTTTGCGGAGAAACCGAATGATATAAACAATCAATTAGAATTACATCCATTTGAAGGAATTGTTGATTTACAAGATAAAATGAAAAGTATCATTACGCATGAAAAAGTCGATGCGGTTATTATGGCAGCGGCTGGATCTGATTGGATTGTGGACAAGATTTGTGATCAAGAGGGTAATGTTCTTGATATGAATGGAAAAATCTCAAGTGATATAGCACCAATTATACATTTTCAAAAGGCACCGAAAGTATTAAAACAAATAAAAGAGTGGGATCCAGAAACTGTACTCGTTGGCTTTAAACTTGAAAGTGACGTAAATAAAGAAGAATTGTTTGAAAGAGCGAAAAATAGAATGGAAGAAGCGAAGGCGAGTGTAATGATTGCAAATTCACCACATTCTTTATATTCGCGCGGAGCAATGCACTACGTAATTGGACAAGACGGTAAAGGGCAGTTATGTAATGGAAAAGATGAAACAGCGAAAGAAATTGTCAAAAGGTTAGAGGTACTATGTAATCGCGTTACTGCTTCATAATTTCAAGTATTTGGATAAGAGTGAATCCGCATAGTATATATTGGTAAGCGAAACTTTTTGCTTTGATACAAACGTTAACCATTCAATATGGATACATAGAATAATTGGTGAGGAGTGAATTCTATGGAACATTTATTAAAGCAAGCTATTAAACTCCGGAAAGAAAAGAAATATGCGCAGTCTAAAGAGATACTCATTGGATTAACGAATTTTACGAGGGATGCAGAAGTACTTTATCAATGTGCTTGGATACATGATGTAATGGGGCTGGAAACAGAAGCTATGCCGTATTATGAACAGGCAATTGCAAACGGTCTTGAAGGTGAGTCACTTTGCGGAGCTTATATCGGCCTTGGTAGTACATATCGTTGTATAGGTGAGTATGACAAAGCAATTACTGTTTTAGAAACAGGATTACAGCAGTTTCCAGATAATGATGTGATGAAAGTATTTTTGTCATTAGCGAAATATAACGTAAACGATCATGAATCCGCGATGAAATTATTACTTGAAACAGTCGTAAAAGTAGAAGAAGTGAAAGAATTTGAACGTGCTATTTCATTTTATAAAGATCATTTAAATGAGGTTTTTAAATAGAGGAGTGAACATATGAGTGTCACACTTTCGCGAAGGCGAAAAGGTATATGGATTGGACTCGTATCTTTAATCTTGTTATCAAACTATTTATTATATGCTCTTCCGATTGTACCAGCTGCTCCGAAAGAAGTTGTCCTTGGGTCAATATTAGATTGTATGTTTGTAATTCCAATCATTACGTATTTCTTTATTATTCGAAAAAGGTACTCGTTAACGTATATATTTCCTGTTGTAATAGCTGGTTATATATTTGCAAGATTTATTATTCCAAGCGACTATTTACAAGCTTTTTCATACGTTTCTTATATTATAGTTGCAGGGGAAATTGCTTTTGTATGTTTTGAGTTATTCCTTCTATATAAAATTGTTAGAATGCTTCCTACAATAAGAAAAAAATATAAAGAATATAAAAGTGAGTATTCTTCATTTTCTTATGCAATTGATGCAGCGTTTGACACCACTATGAAAAGAAATAAATTAGTAGATATCATTGTAACAGAGTGTAAGTTAATCTATTATGCATTTTTATCGTGGCGTGAAAAAGTGCCAGAAGGTGAATGCGTATACTCATATCACAAAAAGACTAGTGCAATAGGTGTATATATTATGATCATCCATGCGACTTTAATAGAAAGTATCGGTTTTCATTATTTGTTTCATCAATGGAATCCAGTTGTAGCATGGGTGTTACTTATTTTAAACGTATATGCAATGTTTTATTTTTTAGCTGAAATACAAGCAATGCGTAAAAGTCCAATTATTGTTACGGAAGAACAGGTAATTATTCAAATTGGATTAGGGAAGAAAATCATTATACCGTTTACACAAATTGATAAGATTACGTTTTATAAAGGAGAACTTTAAAAAAAAGAGAAAGAGCTTCTTGACGCAACGGTGATGGAATTTATAAAGGAACCTCCAACATTTGAAATAATACTTAAAGAGCCAATAAAAGCACAATTGTTATATGGATTTTCTAAAACAGTAAGTCGCGTTCACTTAAATGTTGATGAGGAACGGAAATTTTATGATGCAGTTACCGAGAAATTAAAACATGGGTAATGCTATTAATTTTCATCGTGCGTTTGGTGTGTACGGTATTTGTATCGAAAATAATAATATATTAGTAATCGATAAATCAAAAGGTCCATATAAGAATAGATATGATCTACCTGGTGGGAGCTTATATGAAGAGGAGTCGCTGTTAGCGGCACTCCATAGGGAATGTAAAGAAGAAACTGGATTAGAAGTAAAGGTTATAAAGCAAGTAGGAACGGTTGATTTTCAATACCCTTCAAAGTTTAAAGATTATACACATGTACACCATATTGCAGTTTTGTATGAAGTTGAAAAGAGTGCAGGGAAAATCATAGTACCAAAACAATTTGAAGGTCAAGATTCTTTAGGAGCGAGATGGGTTTCTATAGAAAGCATTACAGAAGACAATTCATCTCCGCTTGTATGTAGTGCAGTAGAGTGGCTGAAAACAAATGAGCTTCCATTAGAAGTAAAAAAATATGAAACATGGACAGTGAAAAACTCCTTCTAAAATAAGAGGGAGTTTTTATTGTGTATTTGGAGACCAAACACTTCTTTATCACTATATAAATGGATATAATAAAGCTAGAAATAGCATAAGGGGAAACAAAGAATGAATAAATTACTAACACCAAAAAGTGAAATTATAGAAAGAAAAATAAGATATGACTCGACAACAGTAGAACACACTTGTTTATTACTTGAAAAGCAGTTGCAAAGTATCGTGCTATTTCATGAGGTTCAGTATTCATTTACAATGACTGCACATCTTGCGAGTTTAACAATCCCAAAAGGAAGTTACACCATTGCATACTATTGGGAAGATCGTCCGTACAATTTATACATATGGAGAGATAAGAATGGAACGTATTTAGGCTCTTATTTTAATGTTGTAAAAAATACGCAAATAACAGATGAACTAGTGTCATTTGAAGACTTAATTATTGATATTTTGGTACTTCCAAGTGGAGAATATTTTATTTTAGATGAGGATGAGTTGCCTGAGTCTTTAGAGGAGTTTGAGGATGGTTATGTGAATGAAGCTCTTAATGTATTAGAGGAAATAATTCAAAAGACGCTTCCTCAAATGATTGTAGAGACAGAAAGAGTCGGGTTAAACTAAATTGTAATCGATTTGAAAATAGAATACGTATTTAATGAAATTGAGTAGTCTCAAGTTATATAATCTAACTTTTTTGATAAGTCTAAGGTTAGATGTATATTTCTTGGGATTACTCTTTTTTTGTGGAAATTAATATTGACTGAATACAGTTCAGTCGTTTATGATTGAATCACATTCAGTCGCAGAAAAAACATAATAGGAGATAACATATGAAAAGAATATCGAAAGAACCAGATGTTAGAAGGCAAGAGTTGATGGATATTGGTTTTGAACTATATATGAAAAATGGTATGAAAGGATTTGGCATAAAAGATGTTGTGAATCATGCTGGTGTAGCAACGGGCTTATTTTATTATTACTTCAAGTCTAAAGAGAATTTTGTTGATGAAGTATTAAATGATTTTATTGTGAAAAATATGGAGTTAATTGAAGAAATACTTGTTTCTAATGAACGGTCTGTCATGCAAAAGCTGAAAGATTCTCTAAATATATTTTGGACATTTATCGAAAAATTAGCGCCTTATAAAAATGTGAGTTCGTTTCAGACGGAACAACATTTTCAACTGGAACAGAAATTATTTACGCGAATGCAGCCATTAATTCGACAAGTAATCGAAGAAGGGGTGAAAACTGGGATTTTTAATATTGATAACTCATTATTAGCATCAGGATTTATTTTATACGGTCTTAGCAGTATTGCTCATTCAGAGGTGAAGTTGAATCTAGACATGAAGCGAGAAATGGTTAATTTAGTATTAAATACACTACGATATGATCAAAGAGAAGGAGAATGTATATGAAGATTATGATCGATGGAAACAATATTTCGAATGAACAACTTACAAAATGGAAAAGAGAACGTATGAAAAAAGTTTTCAATACATTAGGACATAAAGAGCCAGAATTAAATGATACAGACGTTATGATAAAAAAACTAACAGAACTAAAATTAAATTATTCATACGATGAAATGTATGATAAGTTGAAGTCTAAACTTAAATTAAGTGAAATGGGTATGCGTATCGCTACAGTTTTATCTGGTAATAGACGAAAATTTTCAAAAACAAGTATCTATTTAGATGGGATTACAGCAGAAGAAGCGATAAATGGAATTGATAGTTTTATGCTTGAACAATCAGATGAAAATAATCAAGTGAATTTATCAGCCTGTCCAGATCACTACGTACTAAGACCCTTTGGGGAAAATGAATTGGAGGTTATCGAAACTACTGGTAATTCTCCATTTCCAGTTCAATTTTTTATTGTTTTTGGTGACGAAACAGGATTAAAGACACCTAGAGATAAGTCTTATCAATACCAATCAACAGGTGTTGCACGTATGAAAGACGGTACTACTATTGGTGGAGTTCGACATCAATTCAAAGATACAGATACTGGTATAGAAGTAAGTCTAGTTGTAGAGTTTCCGGCACTTTGTCCTAATAGTCTTATTGAATCGCATCAAATGCATTTGGCATGTGAGTTTTCTTATTGGTTACAGTGGATTAAGGAACATAAAAAATAATTTTTATATAAATAACAATAAGGGTATTTAAACGAATCATATATATATTTTTAATAAAACCTAGTTGACTTATCGGAAATATTTGTATAATATGTACTTAATTCTATTACGTATTGCTGATTGGAGAAACCAAAGGCATTTTATCTATTGATAAAATGCCTTTGGTTTTTTTATTACATAAATACTGAATCTATTCATTTAGATGAATCATTTCAAGGAGGGGAAGAAGTGACTGTTTCAATTAATGAGGTATCAAAATATTTTTCTAAGCAAACTGGTACTGTTCAAGTATTAGAGAATATTAATTTTCAATTAGAAAAAGGGGATTTTGTTACAGTAATTGGTCCGAGTGGTTGTGGAAAAAGTACATTATTAAAAATTATTGCAGGTTTAGACAACGATTTTGAAGGTGAAATCATTATTGATGGGGAGCGTATAACAAAACCGAGTAAGAAGCAAGGATTTATATTTCAAGAGCATCGTCTGTTTCCGTGGTTAACAGTTGAAGAAAACATTGCAGCTGATTTGTCATTAAAAGATAAGTATGTGAAGGATAAGGTAAAGGAATGGGTTAAAATTGTTCGGTTAGACGGTTTTGAAAAATCATATCCGAAAGAAATATCAGGCGGGATGTCACAACGTGTTGCGATTGCAAGAGCGTTGCTAAGAGATCCTAATGTATTATTACTTGATGAACCATTTGGAGCATTGGATGCATTTACCCGAAGTCATTTGCAAGAAGTACTGCTCAACATTTGGGAACAAAAAAAGACGACAATGATATTCGTTACACATGATATAGACGAAGCAATATATCTTTCAAACAGAATTGTCATCATGAGTGCAAAGCCTGGAAAAATACATAAAGTAATTGAAAATAATTTACCTTATCCGCGTAGTAAAACTTCGGAGTCATTCCAAGAAATTCGAAAGAAAGTATTACAGCAGTTTGAGTATGGAGGATTGATTCAAACAAGTTTATAGGGAGAGGGTGAATATTTATGTATAAAAAATTTAAAGTTCTTTCTTTTGCATTAGCTATTTCTTTCTTTTTATTCGGATGTGAGAAAAGTACAGCAAGTAGTAAGAAGGAAGATGTAACAGTACAAATTGGTATTCAGCAAGGATTAAGTCCACTATTACTCGCGCAGAAAAAGGGATGGTTTGAAGAGGAGTTTAAAAAAGAAGGAGTTAAGGTGAAATGGACAGAGTTCCAAAGCGGACCTCCTTATTTTGAGGCAATCGCATCAAATCGATTAGACTTTGGTGAAGTTGGCAATTCTCCAGTTATTTCCGCGCAAGCAGCAGGTATTGAATTTACCGAAATTGCTAATACAAGTTATGCGAGAAAAGGAACAGGGATTCTTGTACAAAAAGATAGCAAGATTACGAGTGTAAAAGATTTAAAAGGTAAAAAAATCGCAGTAGCAAAAGGAAGTAGCGCATTTAATTTATTGTATCGAGCGCTTGATAAAGAAGGTATCAATGCGAAAGATGTAAATGTTATTCAACTGCAACCAGATGAAGCGCAGCCAGCATTTGAATCAGGATCAGTAGATGCATGGGCAATTTGGGATCCTTTCATATCGTTACATACGGTAAATAAAGGAGCGAAGGTGATTACAGATGGTGAACAATTAAATGTATCTTCTCCAGAGTTTTTAATTGCGAGAACAAAATTTGCGAAAGAGCATCCAGAATTAGTGGAGAAATTCCTTAAAGTATATGAAAAAGCACGTGTATGGCAAGATGAAAACTTGGATGAAGCAATAAAAATATACACTTCTGCAAAGAAAATAGATGCAGATATTGTAAAAGAAGTGTTTAATCACGACAAACCCATCTTAGTTCCGGTAACGAAAGAAATAGTTGCAGAACAGCAACAGACAGCAGATTTTCAATATAAGCTTGGTTCTATAAAGAAAGAAATTAAGACAGATAAAGTTGTAGATAATTCTTTCGTAGAAAAAGCGTTAAAGGCGAAGTGAAAAGAGGTTGTATAAATTGGAGAATACGAAAGCGGTTATTAAAAGGGCGAGTATAACGATTGAGAAAAACAATGTAAAGAAAGTACAGAAGACGAATATCAAATTTTTGATAAGGGCAATTACTATACCGATTATTATATTAATAATTTGGCAATTGGCCGGCGTATTCGGTCTAGTTTCTAAAACAGTTTTACCAACGCCGCTAGATATATTTTTAGCTTTTCAGGAACTTATAAAAACAGGAGAGTTATTCGGTCATGTAAGTATTAGTGTATTCAGGGCTGCGGCTGGTTTCTTTATTGGCGGGAGTTTAGGAATTATTTTAGGAACAATTGTTGGATTTTCAACGAGAAGTGAGCAATATTTAGATCCGTCAGTACAAATGTTAAGAACTGTGCCTCACTTAGCTGTTGCACCGCTTTTCGTATTATGGTTCGGTTTTGGGGAAACATCAAAAGTGTTATTAATTGCAGATGGTGCATTTTTTCCTTTATACGTAAACGCGTTTCTAGGAATACGAGGTGTAGATTCAAAGTTATTTGATGTTGCGAGAGTGTTAGAGTTTAGTAAAAGAAAATTAATTACAAAACTAATTTTACCGGCAGCATTGCCAAACCTATTACTTGGGGCAAGATTATCATTAGGAGTAGCATGGGTGAGTTTAGTAGTAGCAGAACTTATGGGATCTACAGAAGGTGTTGGCTATATGATTATGGATGCAAGGCAATTTTCAAATACAGATATTGTATTTGTCGGTATTATTATCTTTGCATTTGTTGGGAAGTTTTCGGATTCACTCGTACGTTTACTAGAAGTGAAGTTTTTAAGATGGCGAGATAACTTTAAAGGCGAGATAGGAAATTAACATATAAATTATTAGGGGTAATTTATATAGAGTAGTTTAGTGTACGTTTCAAAATAAATAAGGGGTGTGTAAAGGTATGGAATTATTATGGTTTATTCCAGCGTATGGAGATGGACGATATTTAGGAACGACAAAACGAGGAAGAGCAGCTGAGTATGGTTATTATAAACAAGTTGCACAGGCAGCTGATTATTTAGGATATACAGGTGTGTTACTTCCAACTGGCCAAGGTTGTGAAGATCCATGGGTATTAGCATCGGCACTTGCAGCTGAGACAGAAAAGCTAAAATTTTTAGTAGCAGTTAGACCGGGACTAATGTCACCGACAGTTGCAGCAAGGATGGCATCTACATTTGATAGAATTTCAGACGGGAGGTTACTTATTAATGTAGTCGCTGGAGGAGATCCAGTTGAATTACAAGGAGATGGATTGTATCTTGAGCATGATGAAAGATATGAAGCAGCTGATGAGTTTTTAAAAGTTTGGAAATCGACATTGCAAGGTGAAACATTTTCTTTAGAAGGAAAACATATTAAAGTTACGGAAAGTAAAGTTGTGTTCCCGCCAGTGCAAACGCCATACCCTCCTATATATTTTGGAGGATCATCCGCTGCTGGAAAGGAAGTTGCAGCAGAACATAGTGATGTATATTTAACGTGGGGCGAGCCACCAGAGCAAGTGAAAGAGAAAATAGAGGAAGTAAGAAAGCTGGCAGAAGAGAAGGGGCGTTCAGTACGATTTGGCATCAGGTTACACGTAATTGTAAGAGAAACAGAAGAAGAAGCATGGGAAGAGGCAGAACGTTTAATTCAATATGTAGATAATGAAACAATTGAGCTTGCTCAAAAGACCTTTGCAAGATATGATTCAGTGGGGCAAAAACGAATGACACATCTAAATAAAGGAACAAGAGAGTCGCTAGAGATAAGTCCTAACTTATGGGCTGGCATCGGGCTTGTAAGAGGTGGTGCGGGTACTGCGCTTGTTGGAGATCCGCATACAGTAGCAGATAGAATAAAAGAATATGAAGCGTTAGGAATTGATACGTTTGTATTATCGGGATATCCTCATTTAGAAGAGGCATATGAAGTGGCAGAACTGTTATTTCCTTTATTGAAAGAAGATAAGAAACAAGAAAATAAAATTGTTGGTGAAATGATAGCTGATGCATATGCATTAAAAAAATAGTGAGAAAAAACCCGCAAGTAAATCACTTGCGGGTTTTCATCGTAAACTATCAGAAAATATGGTAAAATTAAATAGTAACTTAAGGTACGGTTGGTTGTTCAATTATCACTTCTCCAAGTAGGAGGGGGGTGATAATAAGTGAGTGAAATAGCGTTGTTACTGCAAGGTGGACTGTTTCTCGTTGCACTGTTAACATTCGTCGTCGTTTTAATAGACAAGCTCAAAAAATAACAACCCACCTATGCCAATAGAATGTGGGTTGTTTTGTTTGTAAGAAACAAATAGGATAAATGAACAATCCAATCTGCTAAGTTACGTGGACTAGTGTGTAGCCGCACACTAGTCTTTTTTATTTATATACAATTTATAATTGGTTTATGTGATTGTATTGTTCTTTTCATACTTATTATAACACAGTGTCTTTTCATCAAGAAAGGAGACCGTATGTTCTGTTTCTAATTAAATAGAAGGTGACTTTTCTTTAAAGAGCCCGTCCATATACTGTTTTAAAGTTTGAACGTAAAATTTTTGCTTATTTACATCATTTACGCCGACAATTGGTGATGGAAGTTCATATCTCTTTTCTGATAAATGAACGACAACATCAAAAATATCAAATAGACGAATGAAACAGAACAGGCCATCTTTATCACTTAATAAAATAAAGTAATGGTTTTCACTATTTGTATTTAATGTATTCCATAAAGAACTTTTGCTTAAATCACGAACAATGCTCTTTTCTTTTAATTCCATGAAGTCGGCATTCGATAGGATGCTAGAAATATCAATCGCATCTGGATCTTCAAAATAGCCATCGACTGCTTGTACAGCGAAAGTATAAGCCATTTTTAATACACTCATTTTATACTTACGGTTATCTAAAAGTAATTCCCGTTGAATAGAGCTAGCTACTTTCGTTACACGTTCTTCTTTCCAGATTTCGTTATGTAGTGAAATATCGTGCTTTTTACATAGTTTCATAATTAATGCATTGGAATAAAGTATTTCGTCACTTACTTCAACAACATCTGTCTCAGCGGCCGCAAGTTCCTCACCATGCTCATTCGTATAGAGCGGGGAGTCAATCTGTTTTTTCATATGTTCAATCTTAAACTGACTTAATTTATGCCGAATTAAGGGGCGATCAATATTTGTTGTCATTTGTTCATAACAAGTATCACAAATTGAGTTTGTGAAATAATATCCACATAATATTTCTGGGATGACATATTGTTCACTAAGTTCTTTCGTATCTTTTCTGCAAATGATGCATTGTGTCATTTTTATCACCTTTACCTGCAAATTTGTATGTAATCTCATTGTAGTGTATTTATTGGTATTTTGGAATATTGTAAAGGAAAATATTATGTGAAATTGTTACTTATTTTGGTACAATGAAGAGAAGTGCTAGTTTAAAGGAGGACGTTTTTTTGAAATCGAAAGTGCACTTTTGGACATTAGAAGTGCTAATGGTTGTAGCGATCATATTTATTTGCACAAAAATATCGTTTCTATTTCAACCGATTGGTATCTTCATATCAACGCTGTTTTTCCCAATCTTAATCGCGTTATTTTTATACTTCATATTTAATCCGGTGTTAGTCTTTTTAGAGGAGAAAAAAGTACCTAGAAATTTAGCGATTTTACTGTTATATCTTTTTATCATAACATTAACTGCGGTTGGCGTTGGGGTAGTTGTTCCAACGATCTCACAACAGCTAATGGATTTAGTGAAAAATATGCCAGGCTATATAAAAGAGGGAAAACTATACATACAAGATTTATCCCATCATAGATTGTTTGAATGGTTATCTACACAAAATTATGTTTCCATTGAAACAATTGAAAAAAATGCAATTGAATACTTAAAGGATATACCAAACACAATTACGTCGAGTGCAACGGCTTTATTTGGTATCATAACGAACGTCGCATTAGTTATTTTTACAGTACCGTTCATTTTATTTTATATGTTTAAAGATGGACATGCGTTTCCAGGAAAAGCAGTAAGCTTATTACCAGAGTCATACCGTGAAGAAGGGCTTCGTATCATTAAGGAAACGAACGAAACATTATCTGCATATATTCAAGGACAAGCGCTCGTTTGTATATTTGTAGGTGCTTTTACTTTTATCGGTTATTTAATTATCGATTTACCGTACGCTTTTGTTTTAGGAATTATAGCTGCATTTACAAATATAATTCCTAACTTAGGCCCATTTATCGGTGCAGCACCAGCTGTTATTGTAGGTTTGTTCGTATCTCCGATGCAAGCGTTGTACGTAATTATTATCGTAACAATTGTACAACAGTTTGAAAGTAACATCATTTCACCGCGTATTATGAGTTCAAAATTAAATATCCATCCGTTAACAATTATTATTTTAATTTTAGGGGTAGGTAACTTTGCGGGAATTATTGGAATGATCTTGGCGGTGCCAGTGTACGCAGTAACGAAAACAGTTGTATCGAACTTAGTGAGACTGTTTAAGACGAAACGAAGTAATCGAAAATAGTATATGTTGAGAAAGATACACCACTTTTTAAGTGGTGTATCTTTTGTTTATTAATCAATGTTAAAAAGTGTACGAATGCAATTTTATTATATATTTATTACATATCAAATAAAACGGTAAAGTTGTATGATATAGCCCCCAATAAACTATGTGGAATCCCTCTGAACTATCCAAATCATTTCCTTACAACGTGCTATCAACATCATAATCGACTCCTTTCAAGTTTTATATTTTTAAAGGATTATAGGTGAGTGTAGTATTTGCTTCTACGATCTCGAATTTCGTCCATAATCTTTTTGTATTGTTGCTCTTGTTTTAATTCATCTTCAGAAAAGATTTCTTTCTGGATTGTAATTGTTAAGAAGAAAAGATGAAACTTCATGATACATTCCTCCTTTCGAAAGGAATTATAGATGGCTACAGTAGTGACTTTGACGTTCTTTTACATCTTCCATAGCTTTATTAATTTGATGGTCATGCAATACCTCACTGTCCGAGAACTTAGTTTTTTGAATGGTAATCGTTAAAAAGAATACTTTAAATTTCATTAGATAAAACCCCTTTATAATTGATTTAGAAAAGACGGCTGTAATAAGAAGCTTGACGCTCTTTTACTTCGTCCATAATAGTTTGAATGTGTTGCTCACGTAAAATCTCACTTTGAGAAAGCTTACGTTTTTGAATGGTGATAGTTAAAAAGAATGCTTTAAATTTCATGAAGGTATTGCTCCTTTAAAATATATTTTTAATACATATGCGTATAATATGAACTTTTAATGTCAGTCATTTTATCAGTCAGTTGTTTTATTTGTTGTTTACGAATGATTTCACCTTCAGATAAAGTATTTTTCTGAAGTACAGTCGTAAAAAAGAAAATATGAAAAGTCATAAATGAATTCCTCCTTTCGAAAAGGAATTACATGTGATCACAATAAAGTGCTTGGCGCTCCTTAACATCATTCATAGCTTTTTCAATTTGCTCATTATGAAACATTTCATCTTTAGAAATTTTATTTCTTTGAATCGTAATACTTAAAAACAATACGCTAATAGTCATCGAATGTTGCTCCTTTCTTTAAAAAATAATGTAAGAGACTAAAAAATCGCACAAAAAAGCCACAGGAAGATATAGTTCTCCTATGGCAGGGCGTGAAAAAGCCACAGGAAAGCATACGACCTCCTGTGGCGAATTTATGAATTAATCGAAATAATGTACGATTTTCAATTCTCCATTAGGGTGGTCGAATTCATATTTAATTGTCCAGAAAACACAGGTGCAGTTAACGCTAAAGTTAAAGCATGTAATTGTAATTTCATCATTTCCTTCGACCTCCTTTTAGAATATTTTTCTTACGTTAGTAAGTATATACAATTAATGGATAATTGTAAACATAAAAAATGAAAATTTTTAATTTTGATTAAAATGCGTATATTTTAAAGGGTTTTGAGAAGGTGTATTGTAATTAACGAAATATCGATAAAAATGGGGGATGCTAAATGAAATATATGCATCGTAATGTAGTTGTTATGCTAACAATTTTTTTATGTATTACTGCTTGTTCTAGCGGAGAAAGAATAAAAGAAATATCTGATGTTGAACCTGGTGACTTTAAGCAATATGCTGGGACATATGTTGGGAATAACTCAGATGTGGTTGCAATTGTTAATCGTTTACCCGGTGGTGAAACATTTCAAAGTGTAAGTTTAGAGAATGAAAGTATAAAGGTGAACTATGGTACAAAAGGAAATGGAACTTTGACAGAAGACATGGTTGAGACGTATTGGTTTGATGGTAAGGATACGATGGAGAAGAATTTTCTCTTTAACGTTATTTATTTAGCGATTTTAGTACCAAATGCAAAAGGTTACGAGTTGCAAGTAGAAAATAAAAATTTCACGATAAAAAGAGAAGAAATACTATCAATCCTGTATGAAAAGTTTGATAATTTCCCAAAAGAAAATGATATATGGGATAAAAAGAAAGTAGTAAAGTTTCTTAACGAAAATAACGAAGAAATTACAATGCTTATGAATGATAAAGAGTTTAGGAATGCTTTATTTGTAAAGTATCCAGTACAGCAGTTGAAATGATGGGAGGAAAATAGGTGGAGTTAGTATATAAAATTACTTATCATCGAATGCAAGATCATTATTTACCTAAGTTAATACAGGTAATTAGCTTCGTTAGTGAAGAAGATTTATGGAAACAAGGGGATTCTGTGAATTCAATTGGTGGAATCGTACTACATATTTGTGAACATATACAGAGAAATACTAGTCGTTATAAAAATCCAAATATAGTCTTTGAAAAGGGAATTGAGGAGTATTTTCCAGTAAAGCGACAACGTACTGAACTTTTGCTACAGTACGTTGAAGAAGTATTTGATGAATGGGGAACAGAATATATACAAGCATGTGGAGAAAAAAGACATATTGACCTTCATAGTTTATTACATTTAGTGGAGCACACAAGTTATCATTTAGGGCAAGTTGTAGATCGTACAAAGTCTATAAAGGGACAACAATTTAATTTTTGTCAAAATGGTATAAATGAAAAGAATTTAAAAATTAGAGTTGAAACTTCAAAATTTTAGAAAGAGAGTCATTCTTAAACGAATGACTCTCTTTTTTTATAAAAGAAATTTATGGAAATATACATTTTTATGTGATATGGTTAATTACATAAGTAATGAACCTATGAACCTAAGGTGGTGAAATTATGAAACCTACTCTGGAGCAAAATAAATTAATATACTTGCAAATTGCAGAAACGATTGAATCTGATATTTTAAAAGACATATTACTTGAAGAAGAACAAGTTCCATCAACAAATCAATTTGCGAAGATGTTACAAATAAATCCAGCTACTGCAGCTAAAGGGGTAAACGTATTAGTGGATGAAGGGATTTTATATAAAAAGAGAGGGATCGGGATGTTTGTTGCAAAGGGAGCGAAAGAAGTTGTATTTAAAAAAAGACAAAATACTTTTATGACCGAATATTTACCTAAAGTGTGGGAAGAAGCGAAAGTATTAGAAATATCCAAAGATGAATTGATGGATATGATTCAAAAAATTACGAAGGGGGGGAACGAGGGATGATTGCACTTGAAACGAAAGATATAACGAAAAAATACAAAAAGAAAGTAGCAGTAAATGAAGTAACGATTTCATTGGAAGAGCATAAAATATATGGTTTGCTCGGTAGAAACGGAGCAGGAAAAACGACACTATTAAATTTACTTGCAGGTCAAATTACTTCAAGTAGTGGTAGCGTATCTGTATTTGGTGAAAATGTATTTGAAAATAGTAAAGCAATGCAAAATATTTGTTTTATTAGAGTAAAAGAAGAGGCACATTTAAGCTATAAAGTAAAAGAAATTTTTAAGATGTGTAGCATGTTTTATAAAAATTGGGATGGAGCTTATGCTGAAGAACTGGCAGATAAATTTAAGCTGAATATGACAGAGAAATACCATAAACTATCCCATGGTATGCAAACAGTCGTAGGAATTATTCAAGGATTAGCAAGTAGAGCACCAATTACTATTTTTGATGAACCAACTACAGGTTTAGACGCAGCACACCGTGAATTATTTTATAGTCTACTACTAGAAGATTACGGTGAGTATCCACGAACAATTATATTATCAACACATTTAGTAGAAGAAGTAACCCATGTGATTGAAGATGTGATAATCATAAAAGAAGGAAGATTAGTTGTTCAATCATTGGTGGAAGATTTATTACAACAAGTTCAGATTATTTCAGGGCAAAAGGATAAAGTGGACGAGTTCTTGATCAATAAAAAAGTATTAAATCGAGAAGTTTATGGAAATAAGGGTATTGCTGTTATATGGGAAGAACTTTCTAATGAAGATTATTACTCTCTTGAAAAAGAAGGTTTAGCAATTGATAGAATTACATTGCAAAAATTATTTATTCATATAACTGGTGGTGAAGTGAAATGACGATGTTAATGAAGCAGTTAAAGTTACATATTAATTTTCATTATAAAGCAATTTTAATATTTTGGATTGTAGCCTTATTAATAAAAGGGGCTTTAAATGCTGCGCATTTAAATGGAGTGAACATTGGTTATTTACCCGAAATTATAAATAACCCGTCAATAGCAATTATGTTGTTTATAGTAGGGAGTGTTTTCATCATTCAAGATGAGCTATTTCGTTTAGCTGTTTCATTTGGTGTAACGAGAATTCAATATTTCATCGGAGCAATTTGTTATATCATCTTGCAATCCGCAATGTTTTCGTTTCTTCAAATAATGCTTTTACAAGATATAAAATATAATTTAGTAAATGTTAGTTTTGGGGAGCAATCGGTGCAACAATTTATTTTGCAATTTTTATTTTATGTTACAACAGCATGTTTCTTTCAAGTGGTAGTAGTTTTTAAACAACGATTTCAGTGGATCGGTCTTATGATTGGTGGGACCCTTTTCTTATCAACAAATAGTGTACTTTATGGAGAAGCAGGGGTAACCAATTTATTATTTACGAGTGATGGATCTTTAGTAAATATACCGTATTTTACTGTTATTTCAATTGGATTAACTGTCCTTTATATCATAACTAGTAGTATATTTATTCGTAAAGTATCATTCGAAAAAACGATTTGAAATATTATTAGATTACTATAGAGAGAAGGATAGCAAATGGGAGACACATCTTCACTCATTACAGTCTTTTTAGGCATTGCACTATTAATATTCTGGCGTCGTTATCGCTCCATGCATAAGCCAATAAAGGGATCAGGAAAACGTATTTTATGGCCGTTATTATTTTTAACACCAGGTGTTGTATGGTTTTTTGGTCCAGTACATCCAGCTATATTACAAGTAGTTATAGCGGTATTCATTGGGGTACTTTTCTCTGTGCCGCTTATAGTATTAACAAATTATGAACGAAGAGATGATGGGAATATTTATACGAAAAAAAGTGCTGTCTTTTTAATTACTTTTATTGCACTTGTCGTTTTAAGATATGGTTCAAGACAATTTATTGTAGATTTAGATCAACAAACGGTTGGTTTATTATTTTACGTAGTTGCAGTATCGTATATCATTCCGTGGAGAATTGCTTGTTATATAAAGTTTAGGAAAGTTTGGCGGGAAAATAGTAATCATACTATATGAAAACTTCTCATTTGAGAAGTTTTTTATTTTTATAGGTAAGTAAAATAATTTGTTGAAGTGCAAGATTGTTATAGAATATGATACATATTAAAATAAGGAAAAGTAGAGGGGATAAAAATGCGTACAATTTTAGTTTTTCTCAATAATATGTCCATCGATAAAATAGAGAACATTAGACAAAAACATGATCCTTTATTTGAATTAATTCCACCGCATATAACAATTGTATTTCCATTTAAGAGTGATATTTCAAATGATGAATTAAAATCTCATATTTTGAATTTATCAAGAGGGGTAGGCAAAATTGAAATTGAATTTGCAAATTGTATCACTCATGTAAGAAACTATTTGTTTTTAGAAGTGGAGCGGGGGAAAGAACAAATAACTAAACTACATGATATCCTGTATACAGGACCTTTATTACAATTTTTGAAAGAAGATATTCCGTACATACCGCATGTAACAGTCGGGAGAAAAGAAAGTGCGGAGTTAGCTGCTGAAGTAGCCAAGGATATTCATAGTTTCCCTGAAAAGTTACAATGTGTAATTGATAGAATTAGTGTAGAGCGAATTGGAGAAAAGGGGGAATCAATTATTGAATTTGAAGTACCGTTGCAAAAAAGCTGACAAAAGTCAGCTTTTTTTATTCGTAGCATAAAGTAAAGCACCAATCGCACCGCTATTACCACCATCTCGTAAAAAGATGGGTGTTTTATTTTGGTATTTTGTGTAGCTACTAATAATATTTTGAAGATGTATGTTATTACATAGAGTTGAACCAATATAAATAATATGGTCAATGTTTTTTGTTTCGGCGAATTGAAGGCTTAATGCAGTAACGACTTCACCGACAAGTCCTTGTACAGTAGCAAGTATATCTGAGCTATTATAATTTGATTCTATAGTAGCGGCTTTGCCAAAATTGCTTGCAGTTAAACTATTATCAATAGGGGAGAGAATACCACCATAAATATCTCCAACCGTAATATCTAGTTTTTTTCTAGTTCCTACTTTTGTTAAAGGGATCACATCTTCAAAATGATCTAGATTTGTTAATAATTTTGAAAGTCCCATGATAGTACCACCGCCAACACCAGTTCCGCCAGCTCGAATATATTGGTCATTATAAACGTAATGAATAGAAGTACCTGTACCGATATTTGTTAAAATAAAGTTGTTTATATCATACTTCTCTTCTTTTAAAATGTATCGGACGCCTATAAGAGTAGCTTCAAATTCATTTAGTTCTACTATTTTATATGAGTTTGAAAGTAGTTGCTGTAATTCTTTCGCTTTACCACCTGTAATACATATTTGCTTTTTACCAGTGTTTTTCTTAAGCCAATCTATTATTTTATCTTGTTCATTTGAATAAAATTTTTCAAAAGCTAATTGCCTTTGTTCATCCAAATAAGCAATTTTCGTTAATGTGCCTCCAGCATCGATACCAATAGTACTTTCCATTTGTCTGCTCCTAACCAAGTGATTTATTTACTCTGTTCATGTTGATGAAACGAATTTTTAGGAGATAGACACCCCCGTTGAATTACATGATTTTTATTCTGCTTGATATATTAATAGCTTTTCTATCGTTACAATCGGTTGATTATTAACAGTGGCGGTACTTTTACCTAGTAGAAAACCTCGGCGATTGCGAGTTAACTCATAATGCAAATTAAGTTTATCACCGGGATATGCTTTTTCATGGAATGTAACCCCATCTAACGAGGAAAGGAAGCCTAGTCCGTTAGAATCACTTGTATGTACAAATGCACTAAGCTGAGCAAGTGCTTCTACAATTAACATATGAGGCATATGTTTTTGACTATCATTTATAAACCATTCGTTATTTGTAATGAGTTTATATCCTGTAACGGATTCACCTTGTTTTACATTTGTTACTTTATCAATCATTAAAAATGGATAACGATGAGGAAGAGTGTCTTTAATATGCATTTAAGTACCTCCAATGAATAACTCCCCTGCTTATAGTTAAGCAGGGGAGTTATCATTAATTTTTAACTAATTCTTCTGCTTTTTCAAGAGAAAAAATGCCACTATTTCTAATGTTTTCAACAACTTGTTGTAACACTGCTTTATCTTGAACGAGTGCAATGCGTACAAAGCCTTCTCCGTGAGGTCCAAATGCATGACCTGGCGTAACAACGACATTCGCACGATCCATTAATGCATATGCGAAATCTATAGAAGTCCAGCCGTTCGGAATTTCGGCCCAGACGAACATACTGCCAGCTGGTTTTTCAACATGCCAGCCAAATGTTCGGAACCCATCGACTAAAGTATCTCTACGTTCTTGATAAATACCACGGTTTTTCTCACAAAAAGCAGCACCATTTCTTAGTGCAGCACATGCCGCTTTTTGAATTGGTAAAAATACTCCGTAATCTGTATTAGATTTAAATTGTGTAAGTGCCCCGACAATTTCTTCATTACCAATCATATAACCAATACGGCTACCTGCTAAACTATAACTTTTTGACAAAGAGTTAATTTCTACGCCAACTTCTTTAGCACCAGGCACAGAAAGGAAGCTAATTGGTTTATTACCATCAAAATAAAATTCAGCATAAGCAAAATCATGGACAACAATAATGTTATGCTTTTTCGCAAATGCGATTACTTCTTTAAAGAAATCTTCATGAGCCATTGCTGGAACCGGATTCCCTGGGAAGTTTAAAATCATCATCTTCGCTTTATCTGCAATTTCTTCAGGAATTAGCTCTAAGTTAGGTAAGAAATCATTTTCTTTTTTTAAAGGCATGTAGTAAGATGTTGCTCCAGCCATTTGAATTCCTGTTTCATAAGCTGTATATCCTGGGTCAGGAACTAATATAATATCTCCTGGATTCGCATAAACCATAGGTAAATGAACGAGTCCGTCCTGTGACCCCATTAATAATAAAACTTCTTTATCGGCATTTAATATAACATTATGAGTGTTGTTGTAATATTCAGTTACAGCTTCGTGAAATTCTTGAATACCACTTAATGTGTATCCATAGCTTTCTTTTTGATTTGCTGTATGTACCATTTCTTCTCTTACGAAATCAGCAGGTGGCATATCAGGATTCCCGATACTTAAATCGATCATTTTGTGACCTGCTGCAATTTTTTCTTTTTTATAGGCCCCTAATTCACTAAATATAGAAGATTGGAATGCTTTCATTCTAGTTGCTAACGTGTAAGTCATCAAAACCCCTCCTAAAAAACAGTGTTTTCTTCCTGCGTTTTTAATTATTCTGAAAACACATGCTTACATTTTATCACTTTTTTGTGAAAATTAAAATGATTGACAAATTTAGAGGGAGGATAAAGAGATGGAATACAAAATAACGCAGAAAACATTTTCTGCGTTTGATATGAAGTGTAATTATTTCTTTTTATATGTACATAATTTTTCCACTGCATAAAAGTATACGTTTAATTTGCCATCGACAACTTTTAAAGTTTGATCTGATGTAAATGAGTTACCATAATCAATGTGATATACATTAGAATCCTTAACAAATGAGCCTTTGTATAAGTCTTCTTTTTTCTTCGTTGTTTGCATCTCTACTAAATATTGAATGATTTTTTCTTTCTTTTCTTCTTTTACAACTGTTTCAAATTTATACGATATAGGACAAAGACCGTTTTTGTTGTCAACGACTTCCCAAGTGCCGTATATGTCATTATTGCTACATCCACTGAGTAGTATAATGAATAATGGAATAAGTAATAGAATCTTTTTCATTTTGTACTCCTTTCTTTGCATTTTCAATAAACGTGCGAATACGATACGAACATTGTAATAAATAAAGTTTAAATTTTTATAAAGAATTATTTAATTTCATATAAAAATTTAGGGGGGGATTGAAAAAGCATGAATCTAGTGTAAAGTCAGATTCATGCCGAGTACAATAGTTTATGTGATGTTTCTTTTGAGGAAGAATAAAGAGGAAAGTAGGATCACAATTCCATTTAAAATATATACAATTGCAACAATAAAGGCTAATGTACCTGCGACAAATCCAGCTTTATCAAATATAGAAGCGAATGCTGTGGTAGTCAAAAAGACAAGGGGAGTCAGTAGTGAAAATATAAAACCTGCGACAATTCTTCTTTTAAAGTTATGCTGAGAAAGGAAAATGGCTAAAAAGTTTAGGATGCTAAACATAACTATTACAAAAATAAAGATAATAAATAATTGCATACCATCAGACATTCCTACACCGCCTTGTTGTAGATAATAGTTTATATAATGTATTCGAAGGTAAGAGTGTTTACTCCTTTTAATAATTTCAATAAACGTAATAAATAAGATTATATAAAACAAAGAAGCATGGATTAGTTTAATACTACTAAATCCATGCTTCTTTAATTATGTTATAAATTCGCAGATTGCGAAGGTTGTTTTTCATACTGTTTCTGTTTAGATAGCGATATGAAGATAATGAATAATGAAATAACACCGAAAATAAGAACCATATATTGCAATCCAATCGTATCTAAGAAGAAGCCTGTGCCAAGTAAGACAATTTGGAACATCACTCTCTCAAACATATTACGGAATGAGAAGAGTCGGCCGTGATAGTTCTTTTCCACTTTCGTTTGGAAAATTGTTGACATAATAGGGAAGAAACAACCAACACTAAAACCAAACAACCCAAATGATGTAAGAGACATCCATTTTATATCGCTAAAGAACAATGATAGATGTGCAAAAGCGGTACAAACAGCGAAGAAATATAGTAACTTTTCAGGTTTGAAATGATCAGATAAACGTTTAATAACGAAGGCACCTAACATAAATGCGATACCTTCAATCGTATATATAAAGCCTTTAATCGTTGGATCATGTTGCATTTCGCTAATATTAATTACCATTAAATTAAATCCAGCTATAAATAATAGAGGGATAATACTTAATATAAGTGCTGTGAAAGCAATCGGAATTCCTCTTAAAATACGAAATACTTCCATAAAGCTATTATCTTTTGCCGCTTGCTTACTAGGTGTTGTTGATTTCTTATCTTCGAATTGTAGGAAGAAAGTTGAGAGGAATAATAAAGCATATGCTGCCATTGAGAAGGCGTACATATATTGTAAACTCATTACAACTAAAAGAATTCCACCTAGTGAAGTACCTGCAATACGAGCGATTGTACCTACATTCATATGTACACCGTTCATTTGTAATAACTCATGCTCACGTACGATGAGTGGAATTACAGATTGTAATGCAGGGAAATAAAATGCTGCTGAAATTTGAAGCGCAACCATAAATGCAATCATAAAGGCGATACTTTCAAATTGGATAGCGAAAAACATAAAAATAACACTAATAACACGACCAAAACCAGCATAAAGAAGGACTTTTTTCTTTTCATATTGATCGATGATACGACCAGCCATAGGTCCCACTAGAACACCTGCTAATAGCCCGATAAACAATATAACTGATTTCATGAAATCAGAAGGGACATATTTTTGCATAAATTCCAGGTTGCCAAGAATTCCAAGCCATAGCCCTAAACCAGCAATAAACTCCCCAATTAAAACAATCCAAACATTTTTGTTACGCCACATAATATAAAACCTCTCCGTCTTTTAAAATGAAAAACTCGTATATAAAACCTCCTTATTTTATGTATTATTTTTAACGAACTTTTTTAGAGTCAGAGTCTATATTACGTGTTTCATGAGTGGATTTCAATTTTTTTGATTTGTCAAAAAATCGATTCGTTAATTGATAAAATAAGCAAATCAAAATGTAAATACTAAATGATTAAAACATAATGAATAGTAGGGATAAATATTAAAAAAATAAAAAAGCAAGAACATATAACTATGTCTCGCTTTTCTCAATTGCAAAATTAAACATTAGATTCACTTAGCAGCATTTACGCTCTTGTCCAATAGCTAAAGCGCTAAAAGATAGAGGACCAACAACTTCTGCGCTTGCACCACTAGTAAGGTTTTCTACAGTTAATGAATATTGGTGTGTTCCACTGCTAACATTTTGATCTATAGCTTGAAATGTTTGAGTGTAGAATTGCTCAGAATCTGTAGATTCAATACCTGCTTGTGCATTGAAAATTTCAAAGTTATCACGGAAAATTCGGAATAAAACTTGTGAAGTCCCAGATATACCTTCTATACCAATTGTAGCGATTAACTCTACACGATTATTACGTGAATTTCTACTTGAAATTCTTACTTTCAAATTTGCTAGAATTGCTTTATTTGGAGAAGCTGGAATTGCAAAAGTGGTTTCACCCGTTTTACTTATAGGTTGAGTAGCTTGGTAATCAATGATATGAGTCATATTCGTCACCTCCTCTTATACTAAAATATGAAAATAGCAATGAAATAGCTTGGACAAATAATAGAGTCGACATTAATTGTTGAAAAGGAGTAATTCACAAAAAAGCATCAAGAAAATATCACAATACAGTGATGGTTTTCTTGGTGCTTTTGTACTTAGGCCGAAAATTCTTCTTTGCGTACTTCGAAAAATTCATTACGACGTAAGTAATTATAAACTTTCTCGGAAACCTCTTCTTCTTCAGACATTAAGAAACGATGATTAAAAGCATAGAAGGATTGACCTTTAATTAATTTTACGTAGTAAATTTTACACGCCTCCTCTAGCAAAATTAGTATTCACTTAATATTATGATGACCTATATGCTTGTGAATCATACTTGAAGTTTCAAAGTATAGAAGCGAAACAAATTAAAAAGCTTACAAAACTGTAATGTTGTTGTCACGTTTTCCGATAGTTAAAAATAACCAATCTCTTCTATACTACAAATAAGTTACATAAAATAAGGGGGTAAAAATGATGGATGAAGTGATTGGAGAAGTTGTAGCAGGAATTTGTGAATTTGTGGTGGAAGTAACAGCAGATGCTATTGGGAATTTAGTTTCTGGAAAGGATGAGGAAAAAGAAACATTATAATAGTTTGTAAAAGTATACAGATGATTAAACTATAAAGGCTGATTTCTAAAGGGAAGTCAGCTTTTTTATTTTTTACATTATATTAATATTATTTGAATATTCATTTGTTATTATGTTTATGAAACTCATAAAGGAGGTGAATAAATAAAGATGTCGAATTTAGAGGCTGATTTATCTGATTTTCGTTTAATTGTGGCGAATGTGGAGGAAAAGGAATATCACTTTATTGTTCGTGAACACCCGATTGTAGGAAAAATTATATCGCTATTGGAAAATGGAAAAGAATATGGTTTAATAGATAAACAAATTGCTAATAAAGATAAATTTATTAAATCGGAGCTTACTAAATTAGAGTATTTTAACATAGATGTTCTCTATCATACACCTGGATGGATATGGATTGGTATGGATCAATTTGGTTTACATGCTCGTGAGGCTACTTATAACGAAGTAGACGTTATTATGAAGTTGAAAGAGGATTTATATTATATAGATGTATATGAAAAAGTAAAAATGTAATTGATATTTGGTCAGGTTAGGGGACAAGTTCCCGTAGCCTTTTTTGTTTTATATGTAAACGGAAAATCGATTTTATGTTGATGATAGGACAGCATGATAAGAAGTGAGCTGAAAAGAGGATTTGAAAATACATAAAGAGAACTTTAATTATTATATGAATTCTATATGTAAATAACAATAGAAAGAAGATGATAAAATGAGTAAAGAAGAGCTTGTGAAACAACAGTTTGGTAATAATGCGGAGAAGTATGTAAAAAGTAAAATTCATGCTAAAGGACCGGATTTACAATATGTAGTTCAACAAGTTGAGTCTCGTCATAATAATCGTCTTCTTGATATTGCTACTGGCGGAGGACATGTTGCAAATGTATTAGCGCCATTGTTTAACGAAGTAGTTGCTTTAGACTTAACAGAAAAAATGTTAGAGAATGCAAAAAAATTTATTATAAGTAACGGCCATGAAAATGTGTCTTTTGTTGCTGGAAACGCTGAGAGTTTACCGTTTTCTGATAGTTCTTTTGATACAATTACGTGCCGAATTGCAGCACATCACTTTACGAATCCAGCTCAGTTTATTTATGAAGTAAATCGTACGTTAGAAGATAATGGATTGTTTATTTTAATAGATAATGTTTCACCGGAAAATAATGAATACGATACATTTTATAATTTTATAGAAAAAAAGCGGGATCCGAGTCATGAACGGGCTTTGAAAAAAACAGAATGGATTACCTTATTAGAGAAAAATGGTTTGCAAATGCAGTCATGTCTTACTTTTGACAAGAAATTTGATTTTGACTGGTGGTGCGATATGATGAATGTACCTTTGCAGAAGCGGGTGAAGTTAACAGAATGTATGATGAAAACATCAGTTGAAATGCAAGAATTCTTTAACATTCAATATGAAAATAATAAAATTATATCGTTTTATACTGAAATGGCATTGTTTGTATGTAGAAAAAGTTTAACATTAAAAAGATAAATTTCTTGCAGTCTTTCCAAAGTACGTTATACTTAGTAACAGAGAAAATGAGAATTGAGGAAATGTAATAATGATTCGCGTACGTATTGAAGGAACTGAAGAAGAAATGCTTGAATTTATGGAGAAAATGCCGGATATTCCTGGATTTGAAAAAACACATACGAGAGAACCAAGAAAAGGAAATAATCCAAAGTATGATTCAAGTAAAAATGTGCTAGCATATTTATCTTATAAAAAGATTGAAGTCGCCAATAAATAGGCGGCTTTTTTAGTTTGCACCGTTTCACAGCCTTGTCTTTTTTACATACTAATAATAGTAGATAATGCTGAAGAGGGGTGAGTATAGTTAATAAGAAAATCATCTTTTTTGGAGACTTTGGTATTGATGATGCTGTGGCGTTAATTTATGCAAATAAAACATGTAAATTAGATATTTTAGGTATTGTTGCTGAATATGGGAATGTATCGCGAGAAATCGTAACAGAAAATGTGTATTTTTTAGAAAGATACTATGCTACAGAAGTAAAAATCATTGAGGGTGCAGCAAGACCGATGACAGCTGAAGAACCTTTGTTTTTTCCTGAAATTCATGGAGAGCACGGCTTAGGTCCCATTATTCCACCTGAAATGAGGATTTGTAAACGGGAAAATTTTTGTGAATTAATTAAATTAATTGAGCCTTGTCCAGAAGATATTATTATCGTAGCGACAGGACGATTAACAACATTGGCAACATTATTTTTATTATATCCAAATGTAATGGATAAAATATGTTCGTATTATATTATGGGCGGTGCGTTTTTATTTCCTGGTAACGTTACTCCTGTATCGGAGGCAAATTTTTATGGAGATCCAATTGCTGCAAATATTGTAATGAAGTACGCAAAGAATGCGACTATTTATCCATTAAATGTAACGCAACAGGCCCTAATTACGCCTGAAATGGTGGATATTATTAATAAAGAAGGAACAGGGCAGGCAAAGCTTATTAAACCAATGATTGATTTTTATTATGAGAACTTTTATAAAAAAGAATACCCGGGTATTGCTGGAAGTCCGATTCACGATTTGCTTCCGTTCATTTCATTTATAAATGATGATATTTTTGAATATAAAAAATCTGCAGTTTGGATTAGTACGACAAATGACGTAACAAGAGGACAAAGTGTGGCTGACTTTAGAAAAATAGCTGAGCCGACGAGGTTTGATGATCGGCCGATACAAAGAATTGCGGTTGGTTTTAATTATCCTGCATTTAAAGAAGAGTTTATGCGGACAATATTGAAGCCCGATTGTCCATAATAAGTGTAATATCTCAAGCTGCATAAATCGTTAGTCTAAAAAGTTAATTAACATGTATCATTTTTACAAAAAAATACAGTTATGCTCCATGAATAACTTATGAAAAATGTAACATAACTAATGGTAAGCAATTGTTTCTAATTATATTTTGATTGGTGAAATATAAAGGAGGTTATCATATGATTTGGTCTTTAATCGTTGGTGGTATATTAGGGTGGCTTGCTAGCTTAATTACTGGTAGGGATGTACCAGGCGGTGTAATTGGTAATATTATTGCTGGTATTATTGGTTCTTGGATTGGTGGGAAATTACTTGGTAGTTTCGGCCCAGTAATCGGCGGATATGCAATTATTCCAGCTTTAATTGGTGCGATTATTTTAATCTTCATCGTAAGTTTCTTATTGCGAGCAATGCGAAAATGAATGTAAGGACTGTTTACATTTGTAAGCAGTCCTTTTTATATGTTATGCTAGTATTATACAATCAGGAGGTGTCAGCATTGAAAACATTTACAGTAAATTTTCATCAAGAAGATAATGCTAAAGCGACAACAGTACATAAATTAAGTGAAGAGGACTTCAATAAAGCGACAGAAAAAGGTACTCGTCATCTATTTGATTTAGATACAAACGTTGGATTCTTCGTATTCTTTGACGCAGAAGATGCAGAAGGAAATGATCAATACTTAATGCTACAATATGAAGGAGATCATGAAGAGCCAACTGCGTGTTACGGATTTGACTTAAAATTATACTATCAATTTTTAGCACTATACTTAAATGATCTTGAATTCCAAGGCGAAACGGATGAGGAAGAGGAAGAATATGGTCCAATTCATCATTTAGCTCACTTACTTTACCATATTGTTGAAGATGGTAAGTCAATCGAAGTGTAAAAATACATATGTAAAGCTGTCCTTTTTGGGCAGCTTTTTTCTATTTAAGGAAGGAGTGCAGTGTAAATGGCGAGAAGGGATATATAAGGAGATGGAAAAATGATAAACAATACAATTCCAAGTTTTTTAAAATTATGGGAAAGCACCGACGTAGAATTAGCAGTCCTCAATCAATACTTCACTTCGCATCCAGAGATATTTGAAGAATACTTTAAGTATCATTGTCCTAATACGAATGAACGTCTTTCTAATGCCATAAAACAATATCCCGCAAAAATAGAAGACATTCGTATCATTACTAAAACATTACCAATCATTATCCAAGAGGTAACAAATGCATATCATAATAAATTTAACTTTGATGTAAAAATGAAATTTCATTTATTTGTTGGAGGATTTGGATCAAATGCATTTGTAGAAAGAGAGATTATTGGAGATATGTTTTTTGCCGCAGAAAAATTATCTCCAAATTTAAATCACCTTCGTGTTATTGTCGCTCACGAAATAGGGCATATATATCATAATGTTATGTTACAAAATAATGGAATGGATTGGGAGAAAGCTGAGTGGACCGATGCGGCAGTTAATTTGTATCGTGAAGGTGTTGCAACATACGTATCAAAGCAAATTGTGAAAGGTTTAAATGAATCCGTGTATTACTCATATGACGATGATGGTGAACGTTGGTTACAATATTATATAGAAAATGAAGAACAAATAAAGAAACGTTTTTTGAAAGATTATATAGAAGGATGGACGTTTGAAAAAGAGAAAGAGTGGTTTCGGTTATCTGGCGGACAATATTTTGGATACAACCGACTCGGTTATTTTTTAGGAACAGCTTTTGTAGAATATGTTGCACAAGCATTGGGCGAGAGTGAAGTATTTACTTTTTGGAACAAACACAATTTGAAAAGAGGTGTAATGGATTGGTTATCGAAATGAATCAGATTATGATAGGGGGCTGAAATGTATGAGAGTGTATGTAAAGATAGGTATGTTATTTCTCGCTTTTACATGTATTTTTGCATTAGTAGCATGTAAAGGAACAGACGAAAAAAAGGAAACAGATCCAACAACGGAAAATAGTAAAAATGAACAGAATAATACTTCTGAAGAAAAGAAAGAGCCTGATGAAAAATCAAATAAGGCAGGGTCAACAAAACCAAAGATAGATCCAAGCACGAAAGATACAGTAATCAATCAAAAATCAATTAACCATGTTAAAGAATTATTTGAACTAGCGAAAGAAGGAAAAGTACCTAATGTTCCGTTCGCAGCTCATACAGGAGATATTGAAGAAATAGAAAAAGCGTGGGGGAAAGCAGATAAAACAGAACAAGCAGGAAACGGAATGTACGCAACTTTTACAAATAAAAATGTTTCCTTCGGTTTTAATAAAGGATCACAAGTTTTTGATGTACGCTCCTATCATGCAGAACTAAAATCAATTACATTTCAAGAAATAGAGAAAGCTTTAGGAAAACCAGCTGCAGTTAAAGTAAATGGGGAAGATAAAATATATGTATATAAAGTAAACAATCAGTTTGAGTTAAAATTCATTATTTCAAAATCGACTGGTAAGGTAAATCATATTTCGGTATTTTCGCCTGAGGATAGTATTAATAAAATGGCAGGGTAATAAAGAAAGGATGTCACAAAGGTCATCGAGACTTTTGTGACATCCTTCTTTTTACTGTTAAAAGGGTGGGGAATGCAGCCTATAAAACATGGGGAGTATGCTCCGAAATGTCTTTTTTTATTTTATTACGCTCTAAATTTTGAACAAAAAGAGCTTGAATAATGCCCCCAATTATTAAGAAACAAGCACAAATATAAAATAGCATGCTACCGTTTAGTTTACTTAATAAAACGGCACCAAGTACAGGACCGCACGTTCGGGATATATCCCAATGTAACCCGTAAATTGAAAAATACAATCCACGTTTATCTGTAGGGGCGATTTCTGAAACAAATCGAAGTAAATGGTTTAAAGCGATGCTTCCACCAATGACTAAAAAGAGTAATGTAAAAAATAGTGACGCGATTGTTGCTGAAAGCCCGTAGCCAATTGCAGCTATTGTATAGCATGTGTAAGAAATAAGAATAATTTTCGCCATAGAAAATCTTTCAGACCATTTCACGAGGAAAACTTGCAGAAAGATTTCCATAATAGCTTTGCATGTTGAAATAAAAACGAGTGTGAGTTCGAAATCCGGAAAATTATGTTTCGCGAAAATAAGATAATTCGTCTCAGTTTGTGCATAAAAAAAGCTAATAGGAAGTGTAGAAATCATAAGTCCAAATACTGCGTAATGTTTGTGTACAAATTGTTTTGGAGATGTTACTTCAAATTTTTGCGTTGGTGTTGTCATTGCCGGAGCGGTTTCTGGAAGCTGCGTCCAAACAACGACTGCATATACTATAAGTGCAATGCTTTGTACTGTAAATACATATTCAGGGTGAGTCTTATAAAAAATAGTACCAATTAAAGGGCCGATTAGGGTACCTATTGCTCCCATCGTTTGCAGAAGAGAGAAGATTTCTGCTTGCTGATTTTGTTTTGTTAAATCAGCTATTTGTGCACGTTGAGCAGGAATATATAAGGAACGGCCAACCCCATTTATGACATATAACAAAGCAAATATAAAAACGGATTGAGCAAAGATGAAGCTGCCGATTGCAACACCTTGCAGCAGTAAGCCGAGTAACATAATTTTCTTTCGCCCATATTTATCAGTCACTCTTCCAGCAATAAGTGTAAATATAATGTCCGAAAGCGGTTGTAACCCGAAAATAAGCATAGTCATCATAATATTGCCGTTTAGCATCTTATTAACGTAAATAATCATAATGATAGCTAACATGGATTCTGTTGTTCGAGTTAATAATTCACCGCACAGTCTAATGATGATTGGTTTATTGTAACGTAATAAGAGATGATTCAATATTATTTCCTCCTTTCTATATTGAAATGATAAGATGAAAGGAGAAATGGAAAAAGGGTAAAAAGAATAGGGAGTATTTTTCACCTTTTAGGGGGAATATGATGTTTATTTTAGATCAATACATTGAACTATGGGTTGCCTATGGGAAAGGGAAAAAAGAAGGAGAACAATTAGAAATAACAGTCCAAAATATATCCGAAACATTATTTTGTACAGAACGTAATAGTAAATTGATTATAAAAAAATTAGATGAGTTAAATTGGATTGCTTGGTTTCCAGGACGAGGGAGAGGGAGGCGTTCTAAAGTAATATTTCGAAAGCATCCGAAGTCATTAATTTTAGATAAGGGAAAAGAAATAACGAAAAAAGGGGATGTGAGGAGCGGAATCGAATTTGTGGAACGCTATAGCTCGCTATTTTCATCCGTACAGAGTGAATATCAGTCATGGATTGATTCAATATTTGGTCATAAAATAGAAATGACATCTGAAGGGAGAAGAGATGTCCTTCGTTTGCAAGTACAAATGAATCTAGATATCGCTTTAGATCCGGTTTACGCTACGATGCGATCGGAATGTCATATGGTTAAACATATTTTTGATACACTTGTATATGTAAATGAGGAAACAAACTCTATAGAACCAAGGCTTGCTTTTCAATGGGAATATGATGATGCTGAAAAGGTATGGACTTTTTATTTACGAAAAGGCGTTCGTCTTCATAATGGGAAACGACTTACTGCACATCATGTCATACATTCATTAAAACGATTTATGAAAGCTGAAAACAACCCACATGCATGGATGTTACAACATGTTGAAAGTTTCCGTGCAGTGGATGAATTTGTTGTTGAAATTCAATTACATACGGAAAATAGGATGTTTTTACATATGCTAAGTGCAGAACAATGTTCTATCGTAAAGGAAGATGAAGCGGGAAACTTCATAGGTACAGGACCTTTTATATTACAAGAGAAGAATACACATTTATTTGCATTAGAAGTACATGATTTATATTATCGTGAAAGACCTTTTCTTGACCGAATTGAACTATTGAATGTAGAGCAAAATGTAAATACATATGACGTATTAGTAAAGGCACAGTATAAAGATAAAGAAAATCTTAATAAAGAACTTTCACGGCTTGAATCGAATGTGACATATGTAACGTGTAATCTTGTAAAAAAAGGGCCAATGCAAGATGAGCTGTTTCGAAAAGCGCTATACAAAATTATTCATGGTGATAAAATCGTTCAAGAACTCGGCGGAGAACGTGGAGAAGTGGCAAAGAAACTAATATTAGCAAATGAAAGTATAGTAGATATTGACGAAGATATCCAAAGTTTAATTAAAAGGAGTACGTATCATAGTGAAGTGCTACAACTATACACATTTACAGGACGAGATCACGTTGAAGATGCACAATGGATACAAAAAGAGTGTGCGAAGTACGGGATTCGTGTAGAAACCAATTTTCTTGAAATAGAAGATCTTTTAGAAATTAGTACGATACAAAAGGCTGATATGATGCATGATAGCGCAACAATTAGCGAACGAATAGAAGATAGTTTATTATATATGTTTCTTACAAAAAACAGTTTTATTCATGGGCAAAGCAGCGTGGATTTTCATAAATTATTGTCCCCTTATTTTAAACAAGAACAAGTAGAGGAAAGAGTTACACTGTTACGCGATATTGAGGACACATTGTTACGTCAAATTCATGTTATTCCTTTATATCGCAACAAACAACAAGTAACTTCTCATGAAAAAGTACAAAATATAATGATTAATTCACAAGGGTGGATTGATTTTTATAGAATATGGTTTAAACCTTGATAGATAAAGGTTCTTATGCATTTTTTATGAGGTGTATAAGAGCCTTTTTGTATGTAAAATAGGATTGTTTTACACATTGTTACGCTACTTGTGATAAAAGTCCATTTACAACGTAACAGTGTTATGTTACATTGTTATCAGGAAGGAGTGTTATACAGTTGAGTACAGATTTAATTTCAAAAAAAGATTTATTAGAACTTACTGGTATTTCATACGGACAGTTATATAGGTGGAAAAGAAAAAATTTAATACCGGAAGATTGGTTTGTACGAAAGTCTACATTCACGGGTCAGGAGACATTTTTTCCGAAAGAAAAGATTTTAGAGCGAATTGATAAAATCCAAACGATGAAAGAGGATCTATCACTTGATGAACTAGCGAATATGTTCTCACCGAGTGTGAGAGAAATTCTTTTAACAAAGGAAGACGTTTTACGTAAAGGGATTGCATCAGAACCAGTTTTACAATTTTTCATAGAACAAACGAATAAAACAGCAGAGTTTCAATTTGTAGATATTCTTTATGTGTACATGTTAGAAGAATTACTACAATCGGGAGAGATTAGTTTAGAAGAAGGAAAAATGGTCTTGCAAGTTTTAAGTGAAAATTATGAAGCAATGAAACATAAAACGTGTGACTTAATCATTGTCCGAAAGTTAGGGATTTCTACATGTTTCTTAGTTTCAAACGTGGATGACTTAATTTTTGAAAAAGGCACCAAAATCGTTTTACGCGAAGCGATTATGAAATATACCGAAGCATTAAAAACTAAATTGTTGTAGTGGAGGAGAAAGTATGCGTACAGATAATTTGATTATAAATGGTTACGGTTCATCGAATGGCGGCGAGTTTCATAAAGTGCAATTAAACGGAAAAGGAACTGTGAATGGAAATGTTGAATGTGAGCAATTTGAATGTAACGGTTACGGTGCAGTTACTGGCGATTTGAAAAGTAGCAGAGCACGAATTAGCGGATCTGGTAAAGTTGATGGCACAGTTCATGCTGAAACGATGCGAATTGATGGAAAAGCTACAATTACGCAAAATGTAAAGGCAAACAGTTTGAAAATTGCAGGAAAAGGTACGATAGGCGGAAATGTCACAGGTGAAGAATTTAAAGTCAATGGTCAAGCAACAATTGACGGTAATTGTGAAGTGGATACTTTTTCTTCAGAAGGACAATTTACAATTGGCGGATTATTAAGCGCTGATGAAATAAATATTAATATTCACGGTACATGTCGCGCGAAAGAAATTGGTGGTCAAACGATTAAAGTAAGACATAGATCAGGTACATTAAGTAGGCTATTTAAAACAGTATTTGGCTTGCAATTAGAAGCTGAACTATTAGAAGGTGACAATATTGATATTGATTATGCTCACATAAGAACGGTAAGAGGAAACAATATTACAGTAGGACCGAACTGTGAGATTGAACTCATTGAATATACAGGTGTTCTTACTGTTGATAAAAGCGCAAATGTAAAAGAAATTAAGCAGGTTTAATGGGAAGGAGAAAGTAATATGGAACATCCACATAGTCTCACAGTAAATGGTTCCGGTAATTCAGCAGGCGGAGATTATAATAAAGTGAAGATTCGCGGTGAAGGAACGATTTCTAATGATATGAGCTGTAATGAATTTAAAACGTACGGCACGAGTGATGTACGGGGGAATATGAAAGTAAAAAATTATGTTGTGTATGGAGATAGTGAAGTACAAGGAACTGTAGATGCAGAATATGTAAAAGTATATGGTAATACAAAAATGCATGGTGATGCACATATTGAAAAAACAAAAGTTAGAGGTATGATAGATATTGCTGGGAAGTTTTCAGGTGATTTTGTCGATGTAAAAGGTGCTTTAAATGTGAGGGGAAATATTGAAGTAGAAGATTTATCATTAACTGGTGGTCTTGAAAGTGATGGATTACTTAATGGTGAAAATATTCAAATCTCACTTCGTTATGAAGGAAGTAAGGTAAGAGAAATTGGTGGTAAAAAAATTACGATTCGTAAAAAAGCGAGATTTCTTCCTTTTATTAGTCATGTTGGAAACCTTCAAACTTCAATTGTTGAAGGAGATGATATTTATTTAGAACATACGATTGCTGACATAGTGAGAGGAAACAACGTTACAATTGGCCCTGGGTGTGAAATTAGTGTTGTAGAATATCATACTAGTTTTAATCAAAAGGGTAATACAGTCGTAAAAGAACATAAACAAATATAAGTAGTATGAGGGAGAGCAAGGTTATGGTTGAGAAGAATAATAAGCTCGGCTTTATTGTGGCGGGCTTATTGCTAGGTATTTTAATGGCATCAATGGATAATACCATTGTCGTAACAGCGATGGGAACGATCGTTGGTGACTTAGGAGGTCTTGAAAACTTTGTATGGGTCGTTTCTGCCTATATGGTCGCAGAAATGGCAGGTATGCCGATATTCGGTAAACTATCAGATATGTATGGTAGAAAGAGATTCTTTATTTTTGGTTTAATCGTCTTTATGATTGGTTCGGCACTTTGTGGTACTGCTGAAAACATTACACAGTTAGGCATTTATCGTGCGATTCAAGGTATTGGCGGCGGGGCATTAGTACCGATTGCATTTACTATCGTGTTTGATATTTTCCCTCCTGAAAAGCGCGGGAAAATGGGTGGTTTATTCGGAGCAGTATTTGGATTGTCAAGTATTTTCGGGCCATTACTTGGCGCATATATTACAGATTATATTAGTTGGCACTGGGTATTTTACATTAACTTACCGCTTGGTATTTTAGCACTTATTTTTATTACATTCTTTTATAAAGAATCACGAGTTCATAGAAAACAAAAAATTGATTGGTTTGGCGCAATTACTTTAGTTGGTGCAGTAGTTTCTTTAATGTTTGCACTTGAACTTGGCGGACAAAAATATGATTGGGATTCTAGCTTTATTTTAAGTTTATTTGGTGGATTCGCTATTTTAATTATTGCATTTATTTTTATTGAACGAAAAGTAGAAGAGCCAATCATATCATTTGAGATGTTTAAGCAGCGCTTATTCGGAATGAGTACCATTATTGCTTTATGTTATGGTGCTGCGTTTATGTCAGCAACTGTATACATTCCGTTATTCATTCAAGGTGTATACGGAGGTACCGCAACAAACTCAGGGTTATTACTATTACCGATGATGTTAGGATCAGTTGTAACAGCGCAATTAGGTGGGTTTTTAACGACGAAGCTTAGCTATCGAAACATTATGATTATTTCTGCTGTTATTATGCTAATTGGACTATTTTTATTAAGCACATTAACGCCAGAAACAAGTCGTGTATTATTAACAGTGTATATGATTATTATTGGATTTGGAGTTGGTTTCTCATTCTCTGTACTAAGTATGGCGGCTATCCACAACTTTGGTATGGAACAGCGAGGGTCTGCGACTTCAACGAGTAACTTCATTCGTTCATTAGGCATGACGCTTGGTATTACAATCTTCGGAATGATCCAAAGAACAGGTTTTCAAGATCAATTAGAAGAAGCATTTAAAGGTATGAACGGGGGAATGAATACAAACGCTTTAGGAGATTCAAGAGCTATTTTATCAGAATCGGCAAGATCTCAAATTCCACCGCAAATATTAGATAAAATTATTGATGCTCTTTCTAGCTCAATTGTCCAAACATTTATGTGGGCATTGGTACCAGCTGGTTTAGCATTCATATTTATTTTCTTTATGGGAAATGAGCGCATGGTAATTAAAAAACAACAAAAGAATAAAAAGAGCGAAACATCAAAAGCGTAATGAAAAAGCTCCCTTCCAATTGGAAAGGAGCTTTTTCGTATGTACGGATTTAGATTAGCCTTCGATGATTTCGTATTCTTCGTCTGCTAATAATAAAATTTGTGTTTTCTTACCTTTGTTTTGAACTTCGATTACATCGTAAGCACCTAAGTCTCTTATTTTGCTTTGAGAAGCGTTAACCATAACTTCAATAGAATCAATTAAGATATCTTCTTCAATGTATGATTCAGGCAATGCCATATCTTCAGTATCTAATACACATGCGTATAGATTTTGTAAGTTTTCAGCAGTTGGATTTTGTTCTTCAACATCAATGATGTTTTTTACTGCTTCCATATTTTCTTCTTTTGCTTGGTATACTTTAATTTTAGCCATTGTTTTAATCTCCTTTATAACGTAATCGTAGAGGCTACACTTCATTATAACGTTTTTTTCATGAAAGATGAAATTGTTATATGTATTTATAGGGAAATTTAAGTGTTTTTACCCATTATAGACGTAATTTCATGATTTGTGTAATGAATAAGTAACTATATGCCTAGGTTAAAAGTATACTGTCTAAGCTCTTCTCATATTTCATCCCTATACTATATGTATTAGATAAAAACATATAGTATAGGGATGGAGTGTAATGGATTGTGAGTCAGCATGAAATTGTAATATCTTATTGCATTTAATGAGATGAAAGGTATCGTATCATATCATTCGTGCAAGAGGACAATGGGGTTATCTTTGTAGATTGCAAATCATTCATGAGTCTAATAACTGTTATCGTATAGTATTTATGATAAAGGGGTTAAAATTGAAGTTGCGACTGATCACAATTATAGAAGAAAAGGATTGGCGACTATAGTTAGTGCAGCACTAATCTTGGACTGTTTAGAAAAAGGGATATATCCAAACTGGGATGCAGCGAATACTACATCTGCAAAACTAGCTGAAAAACTAGGATATGTTTTTGATAAGGCGTATGATACTTATTTTGTGGATAATAGTTCAAATAAAAGAGCAGTTAGCCAAAGCTAACTGCTCCTCTCTAAAGGGGGAATGGAGAGATACAATCATGTTATTTACATTATTGACGGGAGATTGATTTTTAAACAATCTTCTATAAAAGTTGAGATAAAATATTTTTAATTAACCCTGAGGATCCAATTAAGAGTACTGATAAAAAAACGATTGAGAATATACTTTTTTTAGGTTTTTTAAATTCTATGTATATGTTAATAATGGCACCAATTGCAACTACAGTAAAGATAACGAGTCTTATTACATCTATCATAAATAACGCTCCTTTTAATTACTTAATTGTATTATATAGGAATTGGCCTTTCGATTAGTTTATTTGAATACGATTTAAGGTAATTTTAAACAAACTAATCATTTATACAAAAGTAAGGTTAAGAAAAAAGACAGCGTAAGAAGTAATAGTATATCTTGTAGAAGCTGATGTTGACCAAATAAATTAGGGTTATTATCTATGCGGAAAAGTATAATTAATATTTATATATACTCACTTTAGGTACTTTTACAACTTAAATAATAAAACATGCTTTTCATAATGATCCAAACACCAATTATATTTTTCTAGAATAATTGGATGAACAACTTCTTTCGGAGTATCGACCTCAGTATAGCCATATTTCTTATAAAAGTTTTTTAATTCCTCAAAAGGAAGACAATATACATTTGGAACTTGTAATTTCTTCGCAGTTTCTACTAAAAATGAAACAAGATCCCCAGCTAATTGTAGCCCTCTAAATTGAGGAAGAATATAAATTCCACCCATTTCTAAAGTATCTTCATCTATTTGGACTAATCGTCCAACACCTGCATACTCATTGTTGTATGTAATAATTGCAACTTTGTCTCTTTTTAAATCACTTCGTACAAATCCTATTGAGTCGTATTGATTATTAATCCATTCTAAATCATTAGATGTAGCCATTTGGATACTCATAGCCATCCTCCTTCGGAATACTAGCACTATCTTTATTATATAAAACATAAGATGCTATATCAAAAGAACCTTGATATAGCACATTTGCAAAATTTATTAGTTGAAGTTGTAGATTTGCTGGTATTGAAATGATAATTTCAACTAAAAGAGGATAAGAACCTTGTGAATTTAGTGTAAAACTAGTTCTTGTGTTTGGTAACGCATTATTATTTAAGCGTATAGAGTTTATAGGCTTATTTTAATTGGTGTAGCTACTATATTATTGGAACTAGTAAGGAAATATAATAATCCCCAGCCTGAGTGATAAAAATCGTATTAGGATTTAGCAAAAAAAACCTCCTGAAAAAGAAAAGGGATTTAAAAATAAGAGCACTTCGAAAAGTGCCCTTCAGTAACGACTACTCATTCTAAAAAGAAAGGATGCAATATATCATATGAAGTTAAGTGTATTTAATTATGGGCCTTTTATATAAAAGTTTTATTTTGTATTTTGTTCCGAATAAAAAGGCGGTTGTTTCCGCAACCACCTTTCAGTAAAATAAAGCACTTTTTATGAAATAAATTATGGATGATCCCTAAAAAAGGTTATAGGATATACTCACATTTTTATAACTAAAGTGACGAGTTCAGGTTATAAGAAAGGAACAATTATATTGTATGAAATCTATTCCAGAGTAGTCGCAAAGAAAGCTGTCTTCTTATTTGAAGGCAGCTTTCTTTTATTAGAAAAAGAAGTAGAAGTAAAATAAAAGATTAAGTTACTTGTCCAAACAAATCTTTAAAAAATACATAAAATGCTAATAGTTAGTCAATATTTTAATATTGCTAACTTTTAAGACTAAAAGGGGTGATTTTATGTGTGAATGTGAAGTTTGTAGAAGAAAGAAAAACCGAGATCCATTAAATCGGGATTGTGAGCCGAAAAAACGAGCTCCTAAGCTAAAAAAAGAGGATTGTGAACCAAAAAAAGAGGATTGTGAACCAAAAAAAGAGGATTGTGAGCCAAAAAAAGAGGATTGTGAGCCAAAAAAAGAAGATTGCGAATCATTAAATTATTATTCGTTTAGTAAAAATACAAATTTTTTAGAGGAAGCTATACAAACAGATAAAATCGATCAAATTTCTGAGGAATATATTGAAATAGTTGATTCAGCAGATGTACAAGTTACTACTACAGATACAAAAGCTGCGCTATCTATCCAAGCGGCATTACAAGCAGCTATTGTGGTTGTAGTAAGTATTTCTATAGCAGATAGTGAAAAGGCAGATAAAATAACACAAGAATTATTTCAAAAATCAGCTATTAAACAAATTAATAGACAAAAAACATTTATTAAAAATTCCAGAAACGTAACCGTAACAACGACTGATACAGATATTGCAGTGAATATTCAAATTCTCCTTCAAATTTTATTAGCTTTATTAGTTAAACTAAACATTTTATAAAGTGTCTATCCTATTGATATTTAGCTATAAGTTTTCACTCTAAGTAAACGTTTTTTGTTGTAACATATGGTACAAGCTTGGACTTCTTATTATGACTGAATTAATATTCAAGATAAATGAAAAAGCAAGTGTGGAAAACTACAAATAAAGTTGAAATACATTATTTAACAGTAAATGAAACTTATATTTATGTGAAGTGAAGGAAAGAAAGCTGACTTCTTATTAGAAGCCAGCTTTTTGAAGTTATTAGTAAAAAGAAGTGGAAAATAGAAGATTAAGTTACTTGTCCAAGCAATTTTTATTAAATTACATATAATGCTCTTAGTTATTTGAAATTTTTATAGAAAATTGATTGGAGTGAATATTGTAAATGGATGATTTAAACAAATTTTCTTCCTTTAAGTTTGATAAGGATCAAAAGAATATAATTATAGACCTTTTACTCTCAGATATTTTTAATAGGCATGGGATAAATGAAGAAAAACTAAAAAATTTATCGCCAGAAAAAAAGCAGCAAATTAAAAGTATTGTTTCTGAAATACAATCACAAGTTAATAATTATTTAGATTGAAAGGGGGTGAACGTATGGACAAAACATGTCATTCAGATGAAAATAAAAAATGGAGTGCATTAGATTACTCAAATCCTCATCCATCTTTTAAAAATGCTAGTGTTTCAGAAGCAGCTGCGCAAGAAAGTAAAACTTACCAAATTTCTGAAGAATCAATTACAATTGTCGATTCAGCAGATGTAGAAGTTACTACTACAGATACAAAAGCTGCGTTATCTATTCAAGCGGCATTACAAGCAGCTATCGTGGTTATAATAAGTATTTCTATAGCAGATAGTGAAAAAGCTGATCGTGTTGCACAAGAATTGTTTCAAAAATCATCTATTAAACAAATTAATAAACAAGAAACTGTTATTAGAAATTCTAGAAATGTTACAGTTACGACTACTGATACAGACATAGCAGTAAATGTTCAAATTCTTCTCCAAATTTTATTAGCGTTACTAGTTAAATTGAATATTTTATAAAGTGTTTAACTTGTTTTTTATCTAGTGATTCTTTTACTGTTTTAATTATAGTACAGGCTATAAATATTACTCATAACTGGACTAATATTTAACATCGCTAAAATAATAATGAGAGCAATGTGATGGAAAATGAAGTTTGGTTATTTTATGAAAATTTAAAAGCCATTTCCTTTATTGGATTTGGCTTTTAAATTTTAAACAGTATGAATTTGAAAAGATTATATTAAGATAAAGAATTAAAATATAATGATACAAAATACTTATAAAATTATTCGTGTTTTAGAAAAATAATAAGAAAAAGGTGTTTAAAATAGAATCATTTGTATTAACAGTTCAAGTTTTGAAGAATAGTGCATACAATATAAAGTGTTTTCCTTTCTTCATTTAAGTTTTACGTATATAATTTAAAAGTACTATTTTTATTTTATATTTTTTATATTTATAACAGAATAGAGGTTTAAAAATGGGTGTTAAAATCATTACGGATAGTGCGGCGGATTTACCGGTAGAATTGCTGCAAGCATATGATATTGATTTAATTCCACTCCGTGTTTATGATGAAGCAGAAACAGAGTATTTAGATGGAGTTACATTAGAGTCAGTTACATTATTGCAAAAAATGAGAGAAGGCGCTGTTTATAGAACGTCATTGCCTTCACTTGAAACTTTCCAAGAAAAATTTGTTTCTTATGCAAAAGAAGGTAATCCTTGTATATATTTAGCTTTTTCATCTGAACTGTCTGGTACATATCAATCATCAGTTCTCATTAAAGAGGAAGTAAAAGAAACATATGCTAACTTAGATTTAGAAATTATTGATACGAAATGTGCTTCGCTTGGTCAAGGTCTTGTTGTTTTAGAAGCTGCTAAAATGGCCAAAGACGGTGCATCAAAAGAAGATATTTTAAAACGTGTTGATTTTCTAATGAACCATATGGAACATATCTTCACTGTAGCTGACTTACAGTACTTAGTGAGAGGTGGACGTTTAAGTAAAGTCGCAGGATTTATCGGTGGTTTACTAAACATTAAACCGATCTTAAACGTGGAAGAAGGAAAACTTGTACCACTTGAAAAGGTAAGAGGGAAAAAGAAAGTACTTGGCCGAATTGTCGATATAATGGAAGAGCGTGGAAAAGAACTTAAAGGTCAAACAATCGGTATAACTCACGGTGACGATCTAGAAACAGCTGAAGCGTTAAAAGCATTAATTACAGAAAGATTTGGCTGTGAAGTATTTATCGTAAATACAATTGGTGCAGCAATCGGAGCACATACAGGACCTGGAGTTATAACGTTGTTTTTCTTAAATGAAGTAGAGTAAAGGATTGATCTTTTGATCAATCTTTTTTTCTTCAAGGTAATGTTACTATTTCTGTAGCAGATGAGCTGAAAAAATTTAAGGAATTATTACATATGGGTGTTATTACAGAAGATGAATTTAATGCGAAGAAAAAGGAGTTACTAAATATATAAATTAGTTTTTTATGAAATTAGTATGAAAATGCTAAATATAATATATAAAAAAGATGATTCTGTTGTGGACAGAATCATCTTTTTTATGTATTGAAGTATTTTGTTTATAAAAATCTAAATATTTCAAGATATTAAAATTTATTTATTTCATATATAATTGTGTAGGGAGAAATATCTGTAACTATTTGTAAAAATAGGGGGCGGCTATAAAATGCATGAAATTGCTAAGTGGGATTTAGATTCATTGTATTCGAATGAAGATATCCTATCTCCAATATTGGAGTTAAAAGAACAATTTTTTGTAACAAAAGATATAGGGATTCTTTCAAATTTTATACAAGCTATTGAAAAAGCAGAATACTATTTGTACTGTCGATTGGCTGAAGAAAGTGTTTCATCTGACATTACTAGATTGACTGTGAAAGTAAAGGAACTAAAAAGTGAAGTGCAGCAAGTCATACAGCAAAGTGAAGTGGAAATTACTGATAATACTAGGCTAATAAAAGCTGAACTACATGCGTGGGAAAATATGTACATACAATTAAGGAATAGGATAGAAATAGAGCACAATAATAAGCAATTATCATTTGGACAAGCAAATCATGTTGCAATGAATAGTGATAATGAAAAGGAAAGACTAGAAGTATTCGAGTCATTAATATGTGCTTTACATAAGGAGAAAGAAATTTTTGCTACTGTATTAAATCAAATAGGAAGATTGCGTAATACAAAGAGTAATGAATTAGAAGACATAGATATTTTAACTCAATCTTTTCATGCAAATGGCATTTCAGAAACTGTATTATTACAAATATGGAATGCGACAGAAGAAAACCTAGATAAATTAGTAAGTGCTTTAAACGTGTATAAGAAAGGTAGAGCTTCGATTACATGGCATGAACTTATGACAGTAAAGGAGAATAATGAGGTTATTATTCCTTTTTCAGTAGCAGTACAAAACATATACGATGCATTAAAAAATATAGATGAAGAATTAGCAGAATTTGCACGTCATGCGATAGAAAGTGGTTGGGTAGATGCAGAGCTGAGAGAGAATAAACCACCAGGTGGATTTTGTGCTCCTTTTTTCAGTGAGAAAGAATCTCGAATCTCAATGCGTTACGACGGAAGTATCGATAGTGTAAGAGTACTTGCCCACGAACTAGGACATGCTTGGCATTTTTATAATATGAGTTTTGAACAATCCTCTTCTTTTTTAGATGATTATTTGCCAATGAGTACAGCTGAATCAGCATCTATTTTCTTTGAAACGGTGCTTATAAATTATCTAATTCAAACAACAGATAGTATAGATATGAAAAAGTCATTGCTTAGCTGGAAAATAAGAAACTGTTTTAATTATGTAATGGCAATTCGAGCATCGTACGAATTTGAGAAGAACTTTTACGAGAAATGTAAAGAAAGTCCTTTAAGTGCTGATCAAATCGAGAAATTATCTATAGTAGCGCAAGAAAAAGCATATGGAAATTCATTATCAGAATATCAGCCGTTCGTGTGGATGAAATATATTCAATTTTATATAGCAGATGTTCCTTTTTATAATTATCCATACACATTTGGATATTTAGTTAGTTTTAGTTTATTAGAAATAGCTAAAGAAAGGAAAAGTACTTTTCATTTGAAATATAAAGAGTTTTTACGAGAAACAGGAAAAGCTCCAGTGGAAGAACTTATGAAAAAACATTTTGAAATAGATATAACGAGCTATGAATTTTGGGATAAAGCCTTTAAACAAATTTCTAAAGATATTGATGAATATTTGCAACTTATGTAAGGGGAGAGTAAAGTGAATCACCAACTTATAAAGGGAATACCTTTTTCAACTTTAGAATATGCAAAAGCTATAAGTTTATTAAAAGGTTGGCTACATGAAAAACAAGAGAAACCAAGATTTGTAGTAACTGCAAATCCTGAAATTGTTATGTCTGCAAAGGAAAGTACGGCTAAATCTAAACAGTTTAAAAAGATGTTACTATCTGCGGATTTAATAACAGCGGATGGAATTGGTGTCATAATTGGCTCGAAAATATTAAAAGGAACGCTGAAAGAACGCGTCACTGGGGCAGATATCACTCACGATTTAATAAAATATTGTAACGATAATAGATACCGCGTCTTTCTTTTTGGAGCTGCTCCAGAAAGTAATAAAAAGGCATTAGAAAAATTAAATGAGCAGTTCCCGGGAGCACAGTTTAAAGGACAGCATGGGTTTGTAAATGGCGAAGAAATAGAAGAAGTAAAAATGAAAATAAAGCAATTCAAGCCGCACTTATTGCTAGTAGGACTAGGTTCACCAAAACAAGAAGAATTCATCTATGAAAACATACAAACATTAAACATTCCACTATCTATTGGTATTGGAGGTATGATCGATATATTATCTGGTACTGTAAAAAGAGCACCAAAAATTATGAGGGATACTGGAACTGAATGGCTGTATAGGTTACTTTCACAGCCGAAAAGATTAAAGAGACAAATCGTACTTCCGAAATTTTTATTGTCGGTTATGTCTGAAAGAATTAAAGGGAGTAATTAATAAAGGAGAGTACATTCATGAACAGAATCGGCATTATCGGAGCAATGCAAATTGAAATAGACTTACTTTTAGAAAAATTAGTTGTACAAGAAGAACAAACAATCGCAGGAATGCCTTTTTACGTTGGGGAATTCATGGGAACAGAAATAATTGTTACAAGATGTGGTGTAGGGAAAGTTAATGCAGCCGCATGTACGCAAACGTTAATTCATAAATTTGATGTAGATGCTATCATCAATACAGGTGTTGCTGGCGGGCTACATCCAGATGTAAAAGTTGGCGATATAGTTATTTCAACGAATGTAACTCATCATGATGTAAGTAAGACTCAAATGAAAAACTTATTCCCGTTCCAAGAGGAGTTTTACGCAAGTAAGAAATTAATGGAGTTAGCACGTACTGCATGCAATAGTAGTAGTTTACATATTGGAGTTCATGAAGGGAGAATCGTAAGCGGTGAATGTTTTGTTGAAGATTCAAACCTAAAAGCGAAATTAATAGATGAATATGCACCGCATTGTACAGAAATGGAAGGTGCAGCAATTGGACATGTTGCCTACATAAATGAAGTACCGTTTCTCGTAATACGATGTATTTCTGACAGTGCAGACGATGAAGCCCAAATTTCTTATGATGACTTCGCGAAAACGGCCGCAAACTATTGTTCAGAAATTATCGTTGAGATGCTTAAAAATATATCAAGTAAAACTGTATTATAATTTAAAAGGAGAGAATGAAATGTTACAAGCATTAATTTTTGATATGGACGGAACGTTATTTCAAACAGATAAAATTTTAGAATTATCGTTAGATGATACATTTGATCACTTAAGATCCCTTCAATTATGGGATACGGTAACGCCTATTGATAAATACCGTGAAATAATGGGTGTACCTTTACCGAAAGTTTGGGAAGCTTTATTACCGAATCATTCTCTTGAAGTAAGAGAACAAACAGATGCATATTTTTTAGAAAGACTAATTGAAAATATTAAGAGCGGAAAAGGTGCTTTATATCCGAATGTAAAAGGAATTTTTACATATATAACAGAAAATAATTGTTCAATTTATATTGCTAGTAATGGTTTAACTGAATATTTACAAGCAATCGTATCTTATTATGAGTTAGATCAATGGGTTACTGAAACGTTTAGTATTGAACAAATAAACTCACTTAATAAAAGCGACTTAGTAAAAAGTATTTTGAACAAATATGATATAAAAGAAGCAGCTGTAGTTGGGGATCGTTTATCTGATATAAATGCAGCAAAAGAAAATGGCTTGATTGCGATTGGATGCAATTTTGATTTTGCACAAGAAGAGGAACTAGCCCAGGCAGATATAGTAATAGATGATTTACTGGAATTGAAGGGGATATTATCTGGAGTAGAGAATACGCATGCTACAAATTGAATGAGGTAACAATCATAAAAATGCTCAGAATAAATGATTCTTGAGCATTTTTATGTATTTTCACACATAGGAGGGGATGGACTTGAAAGGTATACATATTAAACAAATAGAAAATTTAATGAAATATGAATTCAAATATCTTGTTCAAGAGAGTAAAGAAGAAGGTTTTAACTTCCTAAAAAAATTAATAAATGAATATGAAAACAAACTAAACACATTTAATAAAACGGGTGAATGTCTATATGGTATTTTTCAAGGGGAAAAGTTAATTGGAATAGGAGGGTTAAATGAGGATCCATATACAGAAAATAATAAGATTGGCCGATTAAGGCGATTTTATATTTCAAAGGACTATCGTCGTATAGGGCTAGGAAAGTCGTTATTAAACAAACTATTATCTCATGCGGAAAAGAATTTTAAAGTAGTTGTTTTACATACAGATACAAAACAAGGTGATGCATTTTATAGTGCAAATGGATTTGTGAAGGGGCAGGTATATAAAGGCTCTAGTCACTATAAAGTATTATGTTAGTAAAAAAAGAGACCTCTGCTTCGAAAAATAAGCGTATGAAGTCTCTTTTTTCTAGTCAATTATGTTTAACATTCATTTTTTTCAATAGTCCCTTCGGATCACCTTTTACATAATAAAAATGTGGATTATTTTCATCGTCGTAAAGCATAATATAAGGTTTTTGATTAAGAGGGAGAAGAATAAGTACTTCATCAATTGTTGTTTGTAGCCATTGATTTGTAATAGAAACTGGTTTAGATAAAGGAATTTTTATCATGTGACCATCTTTTGGAACGACATTTAAGTTTTTGAAGGGGCCAGTAATGGATTTAGCATATTGAACAGCTTTTTTTTGAATAGCTGGATCTAAAGATTGTTTTTGAACGACCATTTCTTTTTGACAATCAAATACTTCAATTTGTTGATTTGTATTTGCGAACGCATTTGTTGATAATAAGAAGAAAAGAAGAGTAATGACCCCGATTTTTTTCATCATAGTACAACACCTCGTTTTTACTATACCCTTAACTAGTTCAAATATTTTTCTGTCACATACATGTAACAAAGAAGTTGTATGATACAATTAATTTTTGTTTAAAAGCAATGGAGGATAATGTATGAAAGTATTAATCGCAGATGATGAACAAGATATGCTAAGGATTTTAAAAGCTTATTTTGAGAAAGAAGGCTTCGAAGTTTTCTTAGCGAAAGATGGAGAAGAAGTACTTCAAATATTTTATGATGAAAAAATTGATTTAGCTATTTTAGATTGGATGATGCCGAAACATAGTGGTATTACTGTTTGTAAGGAAATAAAGAAAAACTCAAGCGTAAAAGTATTAATGCTTACGGCGAAAAGTGAAAGCGAAGATGAATTAGCAGCGCTTCAAAGCGGGGCAGATGAGTACGTAAAAAAACCATTTCATCCAGGTGTATTAATCACTAGAGCGAAAAAGCTTATACAGCACGATGATGTCATTCAAGTTCAAGATTTGAAAATAGATTTTACGAAAAATAAAGTTTATAAAAATGACAAAGAGTTAGATATTACAAAAACAGAGCTAGAATTAATAAAGTGTTTTTTAAGTCATAAAGGCATGATTTTGACTCGTAAAAAATTGTTAGATATCGTATGGGGATTTGACTATTTTGGAGAAGAGCGAACTGTTGATACACATGTAAGAAGGTTACGTAAAAAAGTAGGAGAAAATATTATAAAGACGCATCGTGGTTTAGGGTATAGTTTGGAGGAGCAGAGTGAATAAACTTGGAAAAAAACTATTTCTCAGCATTTCTTTAACTGTTATTCTTATTTTTACGATCTCTTTATTAATAATTAACTATCTTTTACCGAAATATAATATTTACAAAACGAGAGAGAACTTGAATGAATTTACAATGCAAATACAAAATACATCTGTAAATGAGTTAGAAGATGTAATTCGTACAATTGAAAGCGAAAATAACGTTACGTTTGCATATACGTCAATCAATCAGTCAGAAGATGATATGAACGAAGCGTTACGCATGCAACTTACGAAAAAGAAAGTAGTTTTAAATAAACTGTGGATTACGAAAGACGAAGTCATGAAGGTGAAAGCGGAAGGGCAATCGAATAAACTGTATGATCAAGAGAAGTTAAAAGCAAGTTTTTTCGCTAAATATATTGCAAAAGATAATACAATAATTTTAATGGGAACTTCTATTGCACATTCTAACGAAATTATAAAAACGTTAAATACATTTTATTTATACATTCTTTGTTTCTCACTCCTTCTTATTATTTTACTTGTGTGGATACTTTCAAAAATAATAACGACTCCATTAAAAGAGCTAAGTGATGTAGCTCAGGACATTTCACATTTGAAGTTTAAAAGAACAAAAGTGAAAACGAACGATGAAATAGGGGAGTTAGCCGATAGTATTAATATCATGAGTGATACACTACATGAAGCACATCAAGATTTAACAGATCGTAATGAACATTTAAAACGATTTATGGGTGATGTGACGCATGAATTAAAGACACCAATTGCATTAGTAAAAGCATATTCTATGGGAATTAAGGATGGGTTAGATGATGGGACATACGTAGATACAATTATAAAACAAACAGATCAAATATCAAACTTAATTGAAGAACTATTACAATTTTCGAAGTTAGAAAGAGATGTTTTACAAAAAGAAGAATTCCCTATTGAACCATTAGTCCGAAGTATAATAGATAAGCATAAAATTGAACTGGAGTCGAAAGAAATACAGTTGCAGACGAACAGTAATATTAAAAATCAGGTCATTTATGCGGATTTGAATAAAATGGGAATGGTGTTTCAAAATTTAATTTCTAACGCAATAAAATATACAACAAATCAAAATATAAAAATCATTTTAGAAGATAGAAATAAAAGTGTATATTTTCAAATTGAAAATGAGATTAATGCAGAACAAATTCAAGATATCGAAAAAATTTGGGAACCTTTTTATGTCTTAGACTCTTCACGAAGTAAAGAAAAATCAGGCACAGGATTAGGACTAGCGATAGTGAAAAGTATTTTAGAAAGGCATGGTTTTGACTATGGCGTATCTACTAAAGAGGGAGAAATACGGTTTTATATTTCTATGAAGAATGACTAATTCAATACAATTAGAAGCATCGTCTATTAATAGGTGATGTTTTTTATTGATTATATGAGAGCAGTAAATCAGAATATATAACCTTGAAAGCCCGTTGGAAGAGTGTTCTACAAATTTCTCAAGTTGCTGTATAAAAAATAAACTGAATTTTCAGTAATTATATTGTATAGTAAAAGGAGACATAAATGGGGAGGGAAGGATATGGGGAAAAAGAAAATAGCAACATTATCAGCAATATTATCTTTATCAATTACGTCAGGAGTTTCTAGTATGACTGCGTATGCAGACAATAAAGAAACAAACTACATAAATGAGCATGACGTGAAGTTAAATGGAATTGTTTCAGATGCGTTACGTTCAAGTACGAAAATTGAATTAGAAAATGGGATGACAAAACCGATTTATTTGCTTGATGAAGCAATTATTGAAAATTTATTTGTAGAAACGGAAGTAGATAGTGATCGAGATGGAAAAAAAGATCGAGTATCAGTAAAAGTTATGCGTCCAAAAACTGATCCAAATGTGAAAGTTCCTGTTATATATGAAATGAGTCCATATCGAGCTGGTTTAAAAGATGTTCCTGTATATAACGTAGATGAAGAATTGTATGCGTATGAAGGGAAACCGTATGGAGCTGTTAATCTTGGTTCGTATGGAAATTATTATGTACCAAGAGGTTATGCAGTCATTTTAGGTGAAAGTATTGGAACTGGGAAATCAGATGGATGTCCGACGACTGGGGATGAGCAAGAAATATTAGGGACGAAATCTGTTATTGATTGGGTAAATGGACGTGCGAAAGCATATACAGAAAATGGTGAGGAAGTTAAAGCCGAGTGGTCAACGGGAAATGTCGGTATGACAGGAGTTTCTTATAATGGTACGTTACCAAATGCTGTTGCAACGACAGGCGTTGAAGGGCTAAAAACAATTATACCAATCGCAGCGATTAGTAGTTGGTATGATTATTATCGTGCAAACGGTGCAGTGATTGCGCCAGGTGGATACCAAGGAGAAGATACAGATAATATGGCAGAAGCAGTATTAACAAGGGAAAACCCTGAAGTTTGCGGACAAGTAATAAAAGAGCTAACAGCCGGACAGGACCGGAAAACTGGTAATTATAATGATTTTTGGGATAAACGAAATTATGTAAAAGATGCTAAAAATGTAAAAGCGAGTGTGTTTGTTGTTCATGGTTTAAATGATTGGAATGTAAAAACGAAGCAGTTCGCGCAATGGTGGGAAGCGCTTGGAGAGAATGATGTTCCTCGTAAAATGTGGCTACATCAAGGTGGACACGGTGGAACATCAACGAATGACTGGCAAAGAACACAAAATAAATGGTTCGATTATTGGTTATATGGAATTGAAAATGGGATTATGAATGAGCCAATGGTTGATGTACAACGTGAAAATAAAACATGGGAAAAATTAAAAAACTGGCCAGATCCAGCAGCTGTACCGTCAAAAGTGCGAATGTATTTAAGTAATAAAGCAGTTAATTTACCATTCAGTATGGGTTCTGTTAATAAGATGTTTTCATTCGTAGATGATGCAAAAATGAAATCAAACGAATTAGTAGCAAACCCAGAATTAGAAGTAGCCAATCGATTAGTGTATACAATGCCTGTACTGCAAAAAGATACGCGTATAAGTGGTACACCAAAGATTTCAATTACAGGAAATATTGATCGATCTGTATCAAATTTAACAGCATTACTTGTTGATTACGGAGGAACGAAGCCGGAAATCGTAACACGAGGCTGGATGGATCCACAAAACGTAAAAAGTATAGAAAATTCAACAGCGATTCAACCAGGCAAAGATTATACATTTACATGGGACATGCAGCCAGATGATTATGTCTTTAAAGCTGGGCATCAAATAGGAGTCGTTTTAATTGCTAGCGACTATGATTATACAATTAGACCGAAAGCGGGCACGAAGCTTACAGTGAAATTAAGTGAAGTGACATTGCCAATTGTGAAATAAATAGTTATGGATAAAGAGGCTGTCCCAAAAGGTGCTTTTTAGCCAAAACCGAATAGAAAGTGAAAGGAAGAAACGTTGATTTAATAACGTTTCTTCCTTTTCAATTTCATGTGATTTTACTTCGAAAGAGACTTATGAGACAACCTCTTTACATTTTGAAAGGGAGAGTTTAATGTGAATGTTTATTGGTAGATACAAAAAGGCTTACAATAAATAAAAAAATTGCATTTATGATCAATAGGCCACTAAATGTAAGCCCAGCAAAACCTCCAGCGAATCCATCTCCTACTTTTTCACCAATTACATGCAAAGTGGCGAAGAAAACGATGGGGGAAGAAAGAATGAAAATGCCACTGGTAATTTTCCATATTCCCCTATATTTCTTTGCTATAAAGAAAATTAGAGCATTAAAAGCAATAAGAAGTAAAAGAAATATAATGAATGAATTCATCATATCCTCCTTTTGGTAAAGAGTTTGAATTTTCATTATTTACATTGGTATTTCAAAGGAAATATTATACAATATGATTATATTCTATGGAAAGTGAGTGATATATTATGACAGTCAGCTCTTTCGAATTTTCATTAAAAATACAGGTACAGGGAGATTAATTGAATTTAAATCTTCCGTACGTAAAAAACGGGGGAGAAAATAAATGTTTAGTTTTTATAGTACACTTTGCACGGAACTTTATGATTACACAAAGCCTGTCGGTTATTCTTTAAATGGTGATATTGAGTATTACGAAAAACGTTTAAAAAATTGTAGAGGAAGAATTCTCGAAGCAGCAGTAGGATCAGGGCGTGTCATCATCCCGCTTCTTGAGGCTGGTTTTACAGTAGATGGGATTGACTATTCACCTGAGATGCTAGAATCGTGCCGTATAAGATGCAAAGAGAGAGGCTTACACCCTAATTTATATGAAGGAAGCTTACAACAATTTTCACTTCCGCATAAATATGAGGCAATTATTATTCCTACTGGTTCTTTTTGCTTAATTGAAAATCGAGAGGATTCTATAAATGCATTGAAATGTTTTTATGAACACCTTAATCCAGGCGGACGATTAATCGTAGATATTATGCTTCCGTATGACTGGAAGACGGGGGAGATTCATACATCGACTTTTTCTTTACCAAATGGTGACGGAATTACATTAGAAAATAAATCAATTGAAATAGATTGGCTGAACCAAGTTACTCTATCCTATTTAAAATATGAAAAATGGAGTAAAGGGCAGTTAGTACAAACGGAATTGCAACGCTTTGCGGTGTGTTGGTATGGAATAGAAGAGTTTAAACTTCTTTTAGAAAGTATTGGTTTCTCTAATATTACTTGCTCTGCTGACTATGTTTTTGAAAAAAAACCGTCAAATGCAAATCAAATGTTTACTTTTGAAGCTGTGCGAAAAGAAAAATAAAGAAGTATGTAAGAAAACAAGGCAATCGATACAATATCGATTGTCTTGTTTTAATTGTATATTATATTGCGTACATGTTATTACGTTTTCATTGTCCAAGCATCCTTCTACTAACTACATATACTATTTATATTAAAGACAGTCACTATTTTAAATAGAACTGTAATGTTTCTATAAATGATATTTTAGAGAGGTAGGGGATAAATTTGGCAAACGAAGAACAAGATAGAATTGAAAATCAAGTGTATTCAAATCGTGTAGTAAGATCAGAATTTGATGCGAATTGGGAAACTTGTATATCAAAAAGTGGTTATATAATTTATGTAGCAACAAGTAATAATGCTGAAGTAATAGTACTTCTTGCAGATGGTTCAAGTAAATTATTAATTTTCGAACAAGGCGGTAAAGTAGTAGTAGGCGGTGGTGGAACAAGTCATTACAGTAAGCCGCACATCGCAAGAAATATTTAAGGTAGAACAAAATGCCGGAAAATGGTTAACTCATTTTAGTAGAACTTGATGTACTACAAATACTTTTGAATGATCAGAGAAGTTTGTAGGGAATTGTACGGATCAATATTTGAAATATAATGTATGGTTTGAAGAATTCTATAAGCAATAAAAAAGCATTTCCTATTTCGGGAAATGCTTTTTCTATGTTATAGTATAATAGTGTTTTAAAACAATGTTATTTTAATATATTTCAAATTTTGTTATGTATTATTTTTATATTAAATTAGTTGCGTAAGTATTTTTTTATATAAGGAGTAATAATTAGAGAAATGAAAAATATAGACTTTATACTAGAAAGTGATGAGGCATTAAAACCGTCTGAACGATTAGTACTATTATTATTAGAGAAGCATAGAATGTTATATACGAACGATCTATTGGCATTATCTAATTTATCATATAAAACATTAACAGATTCATTAACGTCGCTTGTATTAAAATCATATGTGTTAAAGGAAACAGGTAAGGGAAGAAGACAGAATTGTTATAGATTGGTATGATAAGACTGCTGATTTTAGAGATTTTATATTAATATTTATCGAATGTAAGGGGAAAACGCATTTTTGTTTTCAAATGAAAAATGTAATAAACTTAAATGTTTTTAATTTCATTTTTGTTAATGATAATTTAATTATTTTAAAAAATAGAAAAATAAAATAAACTGCATAAAACAGAAATAAAAAAACAATCCGTTTTTAAAACGGATTGTTTTTTTATTGGAATAATATTATAAGATGAATGGAACACAGGAATAACTATTCTACTTCACTTGTATACTTTTCAGGTAATAATTCCATTACGTTACATTTTACAAGTTCACCATTATAAGAAAGTATAACGTTCGTATTTTTTCCGTAATCACTTATTAATTCTCGACACATACCACATGGAGCAACAACCCAACATTTTTCTATATCTTCATGAGGGTGTGGGTGAGCAACTGCTACAATGGTATCAAATTCATGATCACCTTCTGAAATAGATTTTCCAATTGCCATAGCTTCACCACATACTGTTATTCTTCCAACATTCGCTTCAACATGTACTGCTGCATAAATATTACCTGTTTTAGTGCGTACTGCTGAACCGATATGATGACGGCCATATTTATAGTTTTTTTCGATTACTTTTTCAGCCGCTTTAATTAAATCATAGTCTTCACTATTTAAAGGTATTACGTGTAACATAATTTCTCCTCCATACTAAACATGATTAGCATTATTTTAGCGGGAAATTTTAATATTTAAAATAAAAGATAAATGTTAAATAGATAATATTATTATGTAAACTATAATTAAAAAAGGAATTTATAATAATCAACAGAACATATAGAAGAGTGTGATGATGAGAAAACAGCCTATGATATAGCCTTAGAAAAAGGTCATACTCACCTTTTACATTATTTGCAACAGGGAGTGAACGTGTGATGAATAAATGGAGTGTAGGGATATTTTTATTTAATGAGGTGGAAGTGTTAGATTTTGCAGGGCCATTTGAAGTTTTTTCTATCACTAAAGTACATGAAGAGAAACCATTTACTGTTTATACAGTTAGCCAAAATGGAGAAATGATTACAGCAAGGAACGGATTAAAGGTAAAGCCTGATTATAGTATTGAAGATTTACCACCAGTTGATATATTAATCATTCCAGGTGGTAAAGGCGCACGGGAAAATGAAGTGAAAAATGATATTGTAATAAATTGGGTTCGTCAGCAAATGAAAGAAGTAAAGCTAATGACTTCAGTTTGTACCGGAGCGTTATTACTCGCGAAAGCTGGTTTACTGGAAGGGTTAAAAGCAACAACACATTGGGCTAGTATTCAAACTTTCAAAAAAGATTTTCCGAATGTAGAAGTAATGGAGAATGTGAAATTTGTAGATGAAGGACATATTATTACATCGGCAGGTATTTCAGCTGGTATTAACATGTCATTTCATATTGTGAAAAATTTGCTAGGTGTGGAGATCGCTGAAGAAACGGCCAAAAATATGGAATATGATATTGATTTACAAAATTAAAAAAGCCCAAATTGGGCTTTTTTCTTATTTTGAGTGTATATAGGTATGATCTATGCTCTAAACTTAAGCTCTTAAACAGTCATTCTAGTTTATCGAATGTACGAAAATGCATCTCTTTTCTCCTTGTAACCATGTTAAAACAAGGAGAACTTTGTATGTAAAAAAACTCTTCTACAATAGTAGAAAAAGAATAACAGAAACTACTATTTTATGCCAGCATACATAAAAAAATGCAATGTAAATATGGAAATGTCGTCGAATGCTATCTTTAATTGGTTAATTAGTGAGATATTTTTGTGAAGGAGCTTATTTTATAAGAATAGAATTAAAGTTAATAAGAAATCATGCCGATGGTAGTGAAAATATATGTGTTAGGGGGATTTCATAATGAGGAAACTCAAGCGAATAAATGTTCCTAATATACAAGAACAACTATCACAGTCTAATGAAAATCGAGCAATTAATAAGAAAAAACTAAGACGATTTATATTCATGTTTATATTTATTGCGGCGGCTACTTTGTACGTTCAATTTATTTTAACGAAACAACAAGAAATAATTGTAGAAAAAAAAGATACAATTACGAATCAAAAAAAACAATTGGTTTCTTTAAAGAAAGATGAGGCTTCTTTAAAGACTAACATAGAAAATTTAACAGATGATGATGAAGAAATTTTGAAGTTTGCGAGAAAAGAATATCAATTTTCTAAGTCAAATGAAACTATATTTGTGTTGCCGAAATAGTGTAATAGAACAGTTAGCGATAGCTAGCTGTTTTTTCATGTAGGAATGTCATGGTACAAGAAACAATTACATATTGTAAAAATGAAGAGCTGGAGCTGTTTTTATACTTATGGAATATATACGAAAATAAATGTTGTTAAAATTCTGTCAATTGTATTATAATACAAGGTAAGCGGATACATTTTTTAATCCATGTTGAGTTTATCACTCATACGACTATTAAGAAAACCGTTATCCCGTATTAGAAAGGAAGAGAGCTGTGTACGCTTCAAATACAATTTATGTCGTAGGGGATGCGAAAGCACCTCAAAATAATCCCATTACCGAAAAGTTTAAAAGCTATTTTGTAGCGTTTGTACTTGTTAAGGAGACTGGGGAAATTGTAGATGCAGATTGCTCAGCGACAATTGCATTAACATCTCAATTCGTTAAATATTTATTTCTACATAAAAATATTAATGACCCAGAATTAGTAATGGAAATAAAAGATCGTTATTTCGGTTCGTCTCAAAAAGCATTACTTGTAGCATTAAAAGATGCACAGAAAAAATATAATCAAATTGCTGCTTTGTCTACCCATTCATAGACAAAATCCAGCCGTAAGAATCTTCTTATGGCTGGATTTTTTTATTTCACATTTACCTTCTATATGAAAAGTAAGCGAAAACGGAGATCTTTTGCTCCAAAAAAGTTGAGAATTAAGGATCCGTTTTGCCAGACAACGAAAGGATGAACAAAATGAAAATTACCGATGTAAAAGTAAATCGTAGACGTGTAAATCTTCATACACCGTTTAAAACCGCGCTTCGTACCGTAACCGAAATAGAAAGTATAGATGTATATATTCATACAGATGAAGGAATTGTTGGCAAGGGTGCAGCAGCTGCAACACCGGTTATTACGGGGGATTTCGCTAACGGGATTGAAGAAGCAATTTTAGGGCCGATGCGTTCCAATTTAATTGGTCAAGATATCATTCAATTTCAGCAGTTACTACAGCACATCCAAATGAGTTGCATTGGAAATCCAAGTGCGAAAGCCGCGGTAGATATCGCATTATATGATGTGTATTGTCAATATCATAACATTCCACTTTACGCATTATTAGGTGGAAAAAAAGAAATTCACACAGATATTACTGTAAGTGTAGATGAACCGTTCATTATGGCGAAAGAGGCAAAGCAACATGTAGAAAAAGGATTTCAAACTTTAAAAATTAAAGTGGGGAAATCTGCACACTTAGACTTAGAACGTATTGAAGCGATTCGAAATAGCGTACCAAAAAATACGACGTTACGATTAGATGCAAATCAAGGGTGGAATCCAAAAGAGGCAGTTTCTATCATTAAAGAGATGGAAAATCGCAATTTAAATATTGAATTTATTGAACAACCTGTTCATGCGAAAGATTGGGATGGATTAAAGTACGTCAAAGATCATGTACAAACACCTATTATGGCAGATGAAAGCATATTTTCAGCGAGTGATGCATTAAAAATTGTGCAAGGAAGATATGCAGACTTAATCAATATTAAATTAATGAAATGTGGAGGCATACGTGAAGCGTGGCGTATTGCTGATATCGCAGAAGCAGCTGGTGTGAAATGTATGGTAGGAAGCATGATGGAATCTTCTCTTTCTGTTAGCGCTGTTGCACATTTAGCTGCTGCACATCCTAATATTCATTACTTCGATCTTGATGCGCCACTTTGGTTAATGGAAGAACCGGAAGGAATGACTTATTCTGGATCAAAGGTAAACCTTCAATCGACAGTGAATAGTAAATCTTAGGAGAAGAGACTAGTAAATTATCTTTTAAGGGGGATATGTATGAAAAAAGTAGGAACTGCATTTTTAACAACTTTATTTATATTTTCATCGTTTACATCAGCAAATGCTGAAGAAAAGAAAGATAGTAAGGCGTTTATCGATGTATCTGCCGCAACACTTTGGACCACGCCTGATTCATTACGGCCAATTGATGCACCAAGTGCTACAAATCCAGTTGATTTGTGGAAGTGGACGAAGTCGATGACGCTGGATGAGAAACTTTGGTTAACAAGTGCAAATAAATTAGAAACGCAAGCGTTATTAGGCCAAGAAGTAACAGTTGTAGATAAAAAAGGGGATTGGGTGAAAGTGTTAGTCCATGGTCAGCCAACACCTCGAAATGAAGAAGGCTACCCAGGATGGATGCCTGAAAAACAGTTAACATATAATCAAGAATTTGCAGATAAAACAAATGAACCTTTCGTATTAGTAACAAAACCGACAGCCATTTTATATATAAATCCTTCTGAAAAACATAAATCGCTTGAAGTGAGCTATAATACGCGACTGCCGCTACTTAGTGAAGATACGATTTCATACCGCGTGTTGCTACCAAATGGGCAGAAAGCTTGGCTACGAAAACATGATGGAACGGTTTACCGTTCTCAAAATGATATTCCAACCCCGACGGCCGATGATTTAATAAACACAGGGAAAATGTTTTTAGGATTACCGTACATTTGGGCTGGTACAAGTGGCTTCGGATTTGATTGCTCTGGATTTACACATACGATTTATAAATCGCACGGTATTACAATTCCACGAGATTCTGGTCCGCAATCGAGAAATGGAGTTGCAGTGGATAAAGAACATTTACAAAAAGGAGATTTAATCTTCTTTGCACATGATCAAGGGAAAGGCAGTGTTCATCATGTGGGGATGTACATTGGTGATGGAAATATGATTCACTCACCGAGAGCTGAAAGATCGGTAGAGATTATACCGCTAAATACACCAGGATATATAGAAGAATACGCTGGCGCCCGTCGTTACTTACCTTAAAAAATAGAGGGGGTTTTCAAATGAAAAAAGTTGTTCGTTACTCATTAGTTAGTACTTTATTCGTTTCTTCAATTTTAGTTGGCTGCGCAAAAGAAAAAACAACGACAAAGCCGAAAGATGAGAAGAAAGTATTACAGTTACTAGAAACGGGTGAAATTCCGTCATTAAATTCAGGGAAAGTAACAGATGCAGTATCATTTAACGTTTTAAATAACGTCATGGAAGGATTATTCCGCTTATCGAAAAACGATGAAGTGATTGAGGCTGGAGCACAAAAATATGAAGTGAGTAAAGATGGGAAAACATATACATTCCACTTGCGTGATGCGAAGTGGTCTAACGGAGATCCAGTAACAGCGCAAGATTACGTATATGCTTGGAAACAGCTTATCAATCCGGATACTGCTTCTCAATATGCATACATTGCATACGATGTGAAAAATGCGGAGAAAATAAATAAGAAACAACTAGGGTTAGAGGAATTAGGAGTAAAAGCGACGGATGATAAAACATTCGTTGTAGAGTTAGAACATCCTGTACCGTATTTTACGAAATTACTTATTTTACCATCGTTCTATCCAATTAACGAAAAATATGCGAAAGAACAAGGTGATAAATATGGATTAGAAGCAAATAAAGCGGTATATAATGGGCCTTTTACACTATCTGATTGGAAGCATGAAGCGAGCTTTACGATGAAGAAAAACGAAAAGTATTGGGATAAAAAAGCAGTGAAGTTAGATGAAGTAAACTATCAAATTGTTAAAGAAATTTCAACTGCGGTAAATTTATATGAAACAGATAAAGTTGATCGAGCTGTCATTTCAACTGAATTCGTAGATAAATATAAAAATAATAAAGAGCTTAAACAATATACAGATCCGGTTATGTACTTCTTCCGATTTAATGAAAATGTGCCGATTCTTAAAAATAAAAATGCACGTCTTGCACTAAGTACAGTGTTTGATAAGAAAGGACTTGCGACTTCATTTTTAAATGATGGATCGGTTGCTGCAAACTATTACGTGCCAAAAGGATTTTTAAAAGGTCCAGATAAAAAAGATTTTAGAAGTACAGCAGGTGAGTTTAATAAAACGGATGTAAAACAGGCGAAAGAATATTGGGAAAAGGCGAAGCAAGAGACTGGTACAAATGAAGTAACGCTTGAGTTATTAAACTATGATTTAGAAAACTTTAAGAAAGTAGGAGAATACATTAAAGAACAGCTAGAGAAAAACTTACCAGGCTTAAAGGTAAATGTAAAATTACAACCACATACGCAAAAGCTAGCGCTAGAGAAGAAGAAAGAATATGAAATGTCATTATCACGTTGGCTACCAGATTATCCAGATCCAATGACATACTTAGAAGTATTCCTTTCTGGAAGTAGTGTGAACAATACTGAATATGCGAATCCAGAATATGATGCGTTAATTAAGAAGATTAAAACAGAATTAGGTAATGATGAAAAGGCTCGCTGGAAAGCACTACAAGATGCTGAAAAAATGCTACTTGATGATGCAGTTATTGCTCCAGTATTCCAGCGCGGATTATCTTACTTACAAAAGCCGTATGTGAAAGATTTATACGTACATCAATTTGGACCAGCAACAAGTTTAAAGTGGGCAGATGTACAAAAATAAAGGATGAGAAAACAGACTCCACGTTTGTGGTAGTCTGTTTTTTAGTTAAAGTCGGGTAAATAGTACATGGTATAATTTACTAGTCTGTATAAAATTTTGGAGGGGAATGAAGTTTTATGTTTGAAGAAAAGAAAGTAATACATACAAAAAGGTTATTCATGAGAAAGCCCATTATAGAAGATGTTGATCAATTTTATAGCATAGTAAAAGAAGAGGCTGTTGGCAAATGGCTTGCTAAATCAAAGGGAATGTCAAAGGAAGAAGCAAAGGACTATATTATGCAACTAATATCACATTGGGAACAGTATGGTTTCGGGGTATGGTTGTTAGTTAATAGAAATACAGGAGAGCTTTTAGGACATTGTGGTTTAAGAAAAATAGATGAAACAGGTGAAATAGAAATTATGTATTTACTTGATCCGGAATATTGGGGAAATGGATATGCGTCAGAAGCAGCAAAGGCTTCCATTCAATATGCAAAAGAGATGATGAATGTAAAAAGAATAATTGCTAGAGTAAAAGTAGCAAATGAGAACTCGAAAAAACTTTTACGAAATCTAGGTTTATATATACTCATGAAGTTGATTATAGCGGGCGCTTATTATCATATTTTGAACTCAATACATCATCCGAAGAATTCTAGACATTTCATATGTTTTTTCATTGTTAAAAAATAAAATTATTACTAAAATTTCAGTGTGAAATGTATGTAGAATCTTGTATAATTAACGTGTTTCTATGGAAACATTTTCTTGCGCTATATATAGGTCTTAATAGAACAAGGAAAGAAATACATACATGTATATAATAGATAAATAGAATGGAACATGTATAGAGAAAAAGGAGAGAAGTGATGACGTGTCAAAGACAAGGGTTACAATTTAATTGCGATAGGAAGAGGAATAAAAAATGAAAATGAAGCATGCCTTTGGTCCCATAATTTTAGCGTGTGTGCTTTTTTTTATTATCATACTCATCCCATCGAAAAGTTTAGTATCACTGATTAGTGATAAGAAGGTAGCAGATGCGGCAACTTCCTTACAAAAAGAAAAATTACAAAGTGTATTCTTGCAACAGAAAATGTTAGAGAATTCGCAGTATTTACCGATGTACGGTTCATCTGAATTTTTACGAATGGATGCATATCATCCGTCTAATTATTTCAAAGTAAATCCCGCTGGTTTTACGCCATATTTAATTGGGATTGGCGGTACACAAAGTTTAGCTCATATATTAAATATGACATCTACAATGGATGAGTTAGAAGGTAAAAAAGTAGTCTTTGTTTTATCACCACAATGGTTTACAAAGACTGGTGTATCGCAGGGGGATTTTACGAACAATTTCTCTAAACAACAAGCATATCATTTTATTTTTAATGATAAAATAAATGTAGAAATGAAGAAGCAAATTGCGAAACGACTTTTAGATTATAAAGTTGTTCAAGAAGATGATATATTAAAAAATTCCTTAGAAGGTATTGTATTTAATGATACGAAACATAACGTAAAAGCGGGTTTAGTTAAACCACTTGCTTATATGCATCGAAATATTTTAGATCATAGAGATTTATTTAACTCCATATTTAAGATTGAGCCGATGAAAGAAAAAACAAATGTGGGACTACGTTCAATTTCTTGGGTAGATGCACGTAAACATGCGGAAGAAGAAGGGAAAGCGGAATCTACTACAAACACATTCGGAATTGAAAATCCATATTACTATAAACATAATTTGAAGAAAAAGTTAAAAGGTTTAAAAAACTTTAGAGCAAATGAATCGTATGAAGAATCACCAGAATATGATGACTTACAAATTGTTTTAAATATTTTTAAAGAGAAAAATGTCAAGCCGCTCTTTATTTCTGTACCTGTAAATGGACCGTGGTATGATTACGCTGGTTTCCCTAAAGAGCGCCGTGAAGTGTATTATAAAAAAGTTCGGGAACAAGTTGAGAAAGCTGGGTATCCAGTAGTCGATTTCTCTGGCCATGAATATGATAAGTATTTCTTAAAAGATACAATTCATTTAGGTTGGAAAGGCTGGATTTACTTTGATGAAGCAGTGCAAAACTTTTATACTGAGAAATAAGTGTGGAGAAAAAGGAACGGCTATAAGCTGTTCCTTTTTTTAGTATAGAGGATTTTGATGTGGGCAATTCGGAAAGGCATGTATATCTTGAATGTGTCTAAAATCATAATGTTTCATTGCGAACTGCGCTTGATAAAGGTATTCATACACATATAATTGACCATCATGTGCTGAACATAATACACCAGAGGTTCCTTGCCCATTTATGAAGGAAATACCGATAGGGCGTCCGATTAAGTATTGTATTTTTTGTTGCCAATGCATAGGGGAATCACTCCTTTTTGAGATAATATACGAAATGAATGAGTGAATTGTTGCTTATCCACATAATTATGGAGGCTTTTTATATAATTCCTAGAAGATATTCATATGAATGAATTACAAGTGCGAGAAAGGAATGCATAATGAAGAAAGAAAATATTTTAGAAGAAAAGTTAAATATAATAGAATGGTGTCAAACATTACAGCGAGTACCTGATGATATATGGTTTCAGGCATTAAGAGAAGGTTCATGGGCAATTGCAGATGTGATTTCACATTTTATCGTTTGGGATGCGTTTTTAATAAAGCATAGAATTCCATACTTTATAAGTGGACAATCTGTACCAAATGTTCCAATAGATGTTGAGGAAATGAATAAGGGAGCAATTAAATATGCGAGATCTGGTATTTCAAAAGAAGGACTATTAAATCAATTCAGTGTTACTCGTAAACAGTTAGTGGATGAAATTGAGCGAATTCCCACCAAATATTTTTATAATGTCTACCAATTTGGCACTAAAAACGTGAAATTAAATCATTACTTTTCATCACTCATTCAACATGACTTAAAGCACAAAGAAGAAATAATGCAATTTCTAATACAAAATTAAGCCTATAATAAAAACCGCTAACATTCGTAATGAATGTATAGCGGTTTTTATTTATATTTTTACGCAAGATTTTTACGTTTTTTTGTCCATTTTTTTATAACGAAGTATAAAACAATAAGTATGACGCCACCAATTGCGAATGATTTCACATATGGTCCAGCGATATCATTAATATTCTCCCAATTTTCACCTAGTTTTTCACCTAAGTAAATGAAAATGATAGACCAAGGGATGATTGCGAGTGCTGTTAACGTAGTGAAACGTAGGAATGACATTTTTGTAATACCAGCAGGAATTGAAATCGCATGACGCACTACTGGAATGAAGCGTGCTGTAAAAATGACGCCAGTTCCGTAACGATTAAACCAATCTTCTGCAGCATCTATATGTTTTTTATGAATGAAAATATATTTTCCGTATCGTTCTAATATAGGTCGTCCACCGTATCGTCCAAGCCAATAAATAAAAATTTGAGCAATAACACCGCCAATTGTACCAAATACAACTGCGCCTAAAAATGAGATACTACCATTGAATACTAAGTATCCCGCATAAGCAAGGACAATCTCACTTGGGATAATCTCAATCATAAGTCCAAGCATAATGCCCCAATAACCTAATCCTTCAAAAAACGTTAATACTGAATGAATAAAACTACTTACCATTGTTGCACCTTCTAGTTTATGTATTTTTGAATAGGTGAACCTTATACTTAATAACATAAAAGATTCACTATGTGTAGATTATACCTTATTTGTATAGGGGATTGCTATTTCAATTCTTTTATGTCCTTTATAAGGATTATAGTAAAGTATATAAGTTCAATTTTCATGAAGAGAGAATGAAAAGATTATTAAAAATTCCTCATATTCTAATGATAATAGACTGAAAATTAAGTATAATAGTGGAGGTCTTTAATTTACAAAAATAGGAGGAGAACATATGTATATTACAGATCCGATTTATGGACCAATATCTATTCAGGATAGATATATTCTTCAATTGATAAATACAAAAGCATTTCAAAGGTTGGCGGATATAAAACAACAAGGACATACATACTTTTTACACGAAAACGCAATACATACGAGGAAAGAACATTCAATAGGTGTATATGTACTTGTAAATAAAGTGATAGAACATCTTACGAATATTGGTGATATTCATTTATCAGAATATGAGAGGGAATTATTATCTGTTGTAGCACTTCTACACGATATTGGCCATGGTCCGTATTCGCATTGTTTTCAACAAATATCAGGTGAAGATCATGGTGAGTGGACTATACGAATCATTCAAGAGGACGAAGAAATACGCACGATTTTAAATTAGACCCCTGGATTATTAGATAATGTAATGAAAGCTTTAACAGAAGATGGTGTTTTTCTAATTATAGATGAACTTTTATTTAATTCATTAGGCATGGATCAATTAGATTTTTGGAATAGAGATTTATATTATTCTAATCTTGAATTAGAGGGCTTAAGAATTGAAGAACTGATTGCTAGTATGCGTTTTATTAATGGTAAACTTGTAATTGAAGAATCTGGAATCCCTTTGATTGAACAACTAATGAAAATGAAAGAAGGACTTTATAATAATGGCTTTGGTCATCCGTTTGTAATAGGAAAAGATTTATTGTTGCAATCCATTTTTCGAAAGGTAATGGAAAAAAACCTTAAATTCTATACTCCTGAATTACAAAATTTCTTTTATAAAGAAGAGGGTTTATTAGTAGAGGACTTTCTTCCATTACAAGATGAAATGATTTTACATGAAGTTCAGTGCTTTGCAAAATCAGAGGACAAACAATTAGTGGCGTTAATTCAGCTTTATTTTTCAGGTACTAAAAGTTTATCATTTCAAAAAGGGCTGGAGGGTGATTTTAAGAGGGAGAATAATAATTTAGCAATAATAATTGAGAAAAAGGCGTACAGTTCATATGTAGGTGGTATTTACGTCTATAGTGAGGGGCAGCTAGAGGATATTGTAGAAAAATCCCCTTTTATTCGAGAGATAGTAAGGTTACCTAAAAAAGAATATGCATATTCAATTTAATTAGTTTGAAAACATAAAATGGATGAGGTGGAAATGTGGAGTGGAAAGAACGCCTTTTAGAAATGGATGATTTACCAGTTATATTAGAATGGTATAACGATGAAAAATTACATAACATAGCGGATATAAAACCATTTAAGCGATATACAATCGAAGAGCTTCGTCAGTACTGGACCGAAAAATTGTCGCGGTCTCATGCAAGTTATCATGTAATAGTAGTGAAGGATGAAGTAATAGGTAGAGTTGGATTAAAAAAGACGAAATATGATGATATATATGTGATGGAATACTCTATTCTCATTGGCGTTTCGAATTTATATTCAAAAGGGCTTGGAACGGAGATTACAAAGTATTTTATTAGTAAATCATTTTTAGACCCTGATATAGAAGCAGTTCTATTGCAAGTTAGGGAAGATAACAAGAGGGCGATTCGTTGTTATGAGAAAGCTGGATTTGAAAAAGTAAAATCGTATGTGGAGAATGAAGTGAAAGTGTACGAAATGCGTAGAGTTAAGAAAGAGGAAACAGTATAGAAAGAAAAAAGCGTGTGTATTTAATTCTGAATATAGCGTGAATTAGGGAGAGTGAATAAAATACATGAAACATAAAATTGCATTACTGGCAGATGTACATGGAAATGCAACTGCTTTACAAACAGTTATCGAAGATTCTATGAAAGAAGATGTGACTGATTATTGGTTTTTAGGAGATTTAATTATGCCAGGTTCTGGATCGAATGATTTATTTAAAATGTTAGAAAGTATAAACGTTGATACTTATGTACAAGGAAACTGGGAAGATAGCTTTCTTGACGTTCTTAATAAAAACATTGATATTGATAACGCAACTGATATTTATGTTTCTAGATTAGTTCAGTATCAATGTGAAAACTTGGATGAAAACTATATTAAGCATATTAAAAATTTACCATTACAGATAATAAAACAGGTTAATGATTTATCAATCAGTATTAGTCATAATTTACAAAATAAAAATTACGGAGGAGATTTGTGGCCCACTAATAATCAGGAACAGTTTGATCGGTTATTTGATCGTGAATATGATATTGCGATTTACGCTCATACCCACCATCAATTGTTGCGCTATAGTAGCGATGATCAATTAATTATTAACCCAGGAACAGTTGGACAACCTTTTTACAAGTGGAATAAGCTAAACTCTGACTTACGTGCTCAGTATGCAATTCTTGAGATTGATGAGGCAGGGATTGCGGAGGTGAGATTTAAAAAAGTTTCTTATGATGTAGAAAAGGAATTAAAAAACGCTATTAGTAAAAATCTTCCTTATATTGATTTATATCGCGAATTGCTCGAGACTGGAAAAACTCATACTCACGATATTGAATTATTGCGAGAAATTAATGATAAATACAATTACAACGATGATGTAATTAAGTTTATCGAGAAAATCTAATAGGCATTTAATAGCACGAAATGAAGATTGTTGAATGAATTATAGATTAGTAATGATAATTACATAATCAAGAGCAATTGTAAAATGAAACTTATATGTAAACGATTTTTGCATCTTATATTGATATAAAAAACAAGCATCTCCCAGTTCTACATATAAGATAGGGGGGATGCTTGTTTTTTTACGGTTTCACATCTAAATTTTGTAGAAATAAAGTTGCTGTTACGTAACGTTTCGCTAACATTTGTACATATGCGGTATGTACAGAAAGTGTGGCGATAATAATGGCGTTACGGATTGCTTCACGTTGTTCGTTATTAACCTGATCGAACTTGCTTGCAATTTTATCAGCTCTTTCTTTTACGATGTTTTCAATTGTATGGATTGTATCTGTTGCATTTAATTGTAAGCAATTCCCTTGATTGAGTTCTTCAAATAGAGAAGAGTATGCTCCATATAAATGAACAGGATTGATTAAGTCATCACTTCGATCGGCTGGGTCGTTTACGATAAGGCGTAATAGCTTACGAATGGATTCAAAATCAAGTGCTGTTTTTAAATCTTCAACAATGAATAGTAAGGCTGCTTGTTCAATTGAATATTTTTTTCCTTTTTGAGGAGAGCCAATCATTTCTTTTATATCTCGTTTCACCCAGTTTTGCATGGCAGTTACAGAGAAACTTGTGTTTTCGATCTGATTGCCAAGCGCGACTATTTCATTTAAAGAGAAACCGACGTCTGTATCGTCAATTTTTATCAGTTTTTCAAAAATAGGTGAAAGTGCGGTAGTGATAAAAGCAGTTACGCTTTGTCCGCTTTCAATATCTTTTTTATGTGACTTTGCCCAAGCTTCTTGTAAAATACCGAGAGGCTTTTTCGTATTCCATCCTCTTAATGATAGAAGAAGGGTAGCCATTTCGTTTCGTGTGAGATGAAATGTTTCCATCTTTTCACCTCCATAAATAATAAAAAGTTCTTATGAACCTATAATATGTTTTGTTTCATTTAAAGTCAATTCTGTTTTGCTTAATTTTTCCTTTGTCACTAAACTGTCGGAAGTAAATAACACTTGCATATTTCGACAAAAGTTCATATAATAAGTTCATAAGAACCTTTAAAATGTTTTTAAAAATAAATCTATCATTCTGAATTTACTAGAAAGGTAGATTTCACATATATCTATATAAAAGGAGAATGGATATAATATGTTGAAAAAACTTGTAGCAGTCATGACAGCATTCATGGTTATCTTTGGAGCTAGTAGCTTCATGTTTGTAGATCACGCAGCAGCGAAGAGTTACAAATCTGGTAAAAAGTCGTTTACACCAAGTTCAGGTCAAAAGTCAAAAGTTGATTTAAACAAAAAAGACTCAAATGTAAATTCTCAAAAAACGACTCCTGATTCAAAAACAAAAGCAACAAATACAGCACCAAAAAGTAATAAAGGAAGCTTTATGAAAGGTTTATTACTAGGTGGTCTCGGTGGTTTACTAATGGGTAGCTTATTTGCAAATATGGGAGCTCTTGGTTCTGTATTAGCATTTATGGTAAATATGTTAGTAATGGCTGGTATCGTAATGTTAGCAATTCGTGCATTTAAATACTTCAAAGATCAACGTAAGAAAAAGGAAGATGAAGTAGCATGGAAACGATAAAAATTTCTGAACAAGAACTGATCAATGCCCTTTGCGTATATATCGCTGAAAAAAGACAAGTTGGTCCAGAAGAAGTTTTAGTTGAACTTATGTACGACGATGACTATGGTTTTTCTGCTGAAGTAGAGGTAAATGGTCGCCAGCAAATTTTAATTCAAGCGAACTTAATCGAAGCACTACGCTTATTACTTGACAGAGAATATAATGTCAATTCATTTGCGGCGAGATTACAACTTGAATTAGATGATGAAGAAGGTATTTACGCGTTAGCGAAATTTAATAACTCAGATGAGTAGGAAAAAGAGCTGTTGAGAGTATTCTCAGCAGCTCTTTTTAGTATGTGCATATGCAAGGGAATAATCACGCCAAATTTCATTCATTTTCCGTCTACCGACATCAACACCTTGGTTAAATTGAATGGCAGCTTGTTGACGTACCGCATGTACATGTTGGATTGCTTGTTGCAATTGTTGTTCCACAGAATGGGATTTTTTATTTGCCTGTTTTACAATTGAATATCCAGCAACAGTCCCTTGTGCCATTGCAATTTTCCCGCTTTCAATGCCAGTTATATTGCCGGCTACAAATAAACCAGAAAGAGGGGTTTCCATTGTTTCGGAATGGAGAGGAACATGCCCGCCTAATTCCGGAATGTAACGGAACGGACAGCCAGCTACAGCGGCTAGTTCAGCGAGAGGATATAAGCCACCGGCAATACAAACGAAGTCTGCTTCATATATTTGTTCCGATCCGGTTACGATATTTCCTTTCGTATCAATATTAGCAATGCGTACACCTTCAACTTGATTTGTTCCGATAATTTCAAGAGCTGCTTTTCGAAGGTGAAGAGGTGTACCGTTTATTTTCATTCCGCTGTTTGGATAGAAGGTTAATCCGGCTTTTCGAATCCAGTCATATTTCATAAAATGGCTACCTATGCGTAGAAAAGCAGAAGGAGCGAGATGAGCCGCATTTAAAAGAGAGTTTAAAACTTCTTCTGGTTCTCCAGCCTGTTGACTTAATTCACTTTTTTCAGGAAGTACGATATGTTCAACTTTGATGCCTGCTAATTGTAATTCATTCAAAATAGCGAATGACAAAATGTTAGCACCAATAATGATTCCTTTTTCCCCAACTTGAACGCGATGAACATTTGTCATTACTTGGGCTGCCCCGATTGACATGACTCCTGGAAGTGTCCAACCGGGAAGGGGAATGGAGTACTCAGCAGCGCCAGTAGCAAGTAAAACGAACGGTGCTTCTAACGTACCGATATTCGTATGTACGTACCAAGAACTTTCATCTTTATCTAAATTATAGACGGAAATGCCACATTGAATATTAACTGAAAGAGATTGTGCTTCTTCGTGAAGGCGTTTTGATTCTTTTATCCCGTTCCACCATTCTCCAGTAGGTTCTTGATGTAATTGTCCTAACAATCTTCCGCCAGGCTTCATAAATTCATCAATAACAAGTACATTCAGTCCAAATCGAGCGCAAGAGATAGAGGCTGATAAACCCGCTGGGCCAGCTCCGATAATTATGACATCATTCATCGCTTTTTCACCATCTCTCTCACGATATTTGGATGCTGTTTACCACTAGCAACAACCATATCTTTTTCAACGACAGTTAAGCATGCTCGTACGTTTGCTTGATTGTTTACTGTGACGCGGCATTCAGAACAATGTCCGATATTACAGTAAATACCTCGCGGCGTCCCGTTATCTTCGTGCACTCTTAATGTTCTTATTCCGTTTGCAAGTAAAGCGGCCGCAATCGTTTCATGTTCATATGCTTCATATTGTTGACCGTTAAATTGAAAAGTAATGCGATTACTATTATGTAAACTTCCTAAAATAGGGTGATGTGTAATTCTACTCATTTACTTTCACCTACCGATCCAAAAGTAACTGCTCGTACCGGTGGTTGATATTTCAATGGAATATCATTTGTAGTTACGCCTGGATTTGCATGTTCAATCATTCGATCTATCATCATTCTACATGTGCGGCCACCGCAAAATCCCATGCCAGCACGTGTTCTTAGTTTTAATTCTCTTGCCGAGCATTTATATTCAGCAATTGTCGATTGAAGTTGACCGTATGTAACTTCTTCACATCGACAAACAATTAAGTGGTCTTTATTCGTCATATGTATTCCTCCTCTAGTTCGGTTTGCACAAATTATATAATGCAAAAACTATGCCAATATAGAGGAGGTAAGGTTTATTGTAACCCGAGCTTTTTTAAACGGTTATATAAAGTGGCTCTCGTAACACCAAGTTGTTTCGCACATTCTAATTTATTTCCATTCAAAATGCGTAAAGCCCTCTCAATGACCTTTTTCTCATGTTCCTCCATCTCTTCTTGTAAAGAGAGGATTGTATTATTGTTGCTGAGTAATAAGGAATGAGCCGCATGATTATCTAAAGTTTCGGTTGTATGAAATGGTAAATATTCTTGCTTTATAATACCGTCTGTCGCAAATACGACAAGTCTTTCAATAACGTTACGGAGCTCGCGAATATTACCTGGCCAATTGTAATGAAGCAGTTCATGCATAATGCTTGAAGGTAAGTCGCGAATGGGTCTGTTATAGTTTATTGAAAAATCGTTTAGGAAAGAATAGGTTAATTCAATAATATCTTCGCGTCTTTCGCGCAGCGGTGGAATATGCAAACTAACTACATTTAGGCGATAGTATAAATCTTCTCGGAACGTGCCTTTTCTCATTTCTTCTTGTAAATCACGATTGGTAGCAGCGATAATACGGAAATCAATATGAATCTCTTTTTCTCCACCAACTCGGTAATATTTTCTTTCTTGTAGTACACGTAAAAGTTTTACTTGCATATCGAGCGGCATTTCGCCTATTTCATCAAGGAATAATGTGCCGCCTTGCGCGAGCTCTATTTTACCCTTTTTCCCTTTGCTATTTGCACCAGAAAACGCCCCGCGCTCATAGCCGAATAATTCACTTTCAAATAATGCTTCTGGAATTGCGCCGCAGTTAATTGAAATGAACGGAGCTTTAGCTGCTTCACTTGCATCATGAATTGCTTTCGCAAATACTTCTTTTCCAACACCACTTTCGCCGAGTATTAAAACAGTTGATTTCACCGAACAAACTTTTCTAGCTAATTGTATTGTTCTTTGTATAACGGGGCTCTTTCCATTCATCGCAAGAAAAGGGTCTGATTCATCTTTATACTTTGCTACTTCTTGTTCTAAACGGTGCATTTCATGTGACATATTGAATAGTTTTTCATTTAATGCGACTTGATTTGTAACGTCAGTTTCTGAAACGACTGCTCCTATAATTTCATCGTTACAATAAACTGGATTTGAGTTAATTAATACGAACAAATCTGGACGAGGTTGATGGAACTGAGCGATTATACTTTTTCCGTCATGTAATGATTGCAAAATTTCCAAATCTTTATAGTCAAAAAAACGAGTGATAGGTTGCCCAATAATCTCATTATGCTTGACTGAAAAGATCTTCTCGGCGCCATCTGTCCAGGTGCAAACGCGTTCTTTATCATCGATGACTGTAACGGAAGAATCCGTTGTTTGTATTACGGTGTTATAAAAAGAATGGAGTTCATTGTATGACTTAACAAGAAACGGGATGATTTGCTGAGCTGTTATACAGCATATAGGCTCTTTATTTTCGTTCATTATGATAACGACTATTTCATTGGAAAACGCGTCAATTAAAGCGGTGAATGATTCATCTTCATATATTACTGCGCAGTTATATTTTTCTGTAGTAGAAGGGCGGTAATAATACTTTCCGTTAATTTGCTCAATATGTTGCAAGCAGTATGTATGATTAATGGATAAAATTTTTAGAAATTCTTTTATTGTGGGAAATGAGAATGCCATATTGTCCTCCTATTATGTATAAAAATTTTGACAGTGATAAAAAAATAATACACTTATTTGCGATAAATTTAAAATATTTTTACAAATAAAAATATTATTTATAAAAATTGTATATATGTACAGTTGGCACGTCAATTGCATAAAAGAAAGTGAGAGCTTTAGGGGAAGGAGGAGTATTTTGTGAGGCACTGCGACGTTTTAATAATTGGCGGCGGTATTATTGGCTGCTCGATCGCTTATTACACTTCAAAATACGGAAGAGACGTAACAATCATTGAAAAAGGAGAATTTGTCAGCGGGACGTCTTCACGCTGCGATGGAAATATTTTGGCTATTGATAAAGACCCAGGATTTGATAGTCAAATGTCGTTAGTAAGTCAAAAATTAGTAACGGATTTAAGTGAAGAGTTAGAGCACTCATTTGAATATAGGGTACCAGGAAGTATTCTTGTATGTGAGTCGGATGAAGAGATGGAAGCAGCGCAGCAATGGGTGAATCGTCAAAAAGAAGCGGGTTTACCGTTTCGAATGCTTGATAGGCAAGATATAAGAGCAGAATCGCCATTTTTTGCAGATGATTTATTAGGCGGGTTAGAATGCGCAACAGATTCGACTGTAAATCCATATCTTCTTGCTTTTTCACTTCTTGCAGAATCGAAGAAATATGGTACGAAGGCTTTTAATCATACGGAAGTAAAAGAAATGAAAAGAGATAAAGAAGGTTCCTTTATTGTAGAAACGACAAATGGGACGTTTACTGCGAAGCAAGTGGTGAACGCAGCGGGTGTGTGGGCTCCGAAAATCGGACAAATGTTGGATATAAATATCCCAATTGAACCGAGAAAAGGGCATATTATTGTAGCTTCAAGGCAACAACACGTTGGTTGCCGTAAAGTAATGGAATTTGGTTATTTAATTTCTAAATTTGGCGGACAACGAAAAGTGGATGCTTTAACTGAAAAATATGGGGTAGCTCTTGTGTTTGAGCCGACAGAAAGCCAAAATTTTTTAATTGGTAGTAGTAGAGAGTTTGTAGGGTTTCATACGAGGATAAATAACGAGGTTATTAAATGTATTGCGAACAGAGCAATACGTTTTTATCCGAAAATGGCGGATATGATGGTGATTCGTTCCTATGCTGGATTACGCCCGTGGACAGAAGATCATTTGCCGATTATTTCACGTGTGGAACATATCCCAAATTACTTTATAGCAGCAGGGCATGAGGGGGATGGCATTAGTCTTGCCGCAGTTACAGGAAAAGTGATTGAAGAGTTATTAAATGAAAAAGAAACAATCATTCCTATTGAACCACTTCGTTTGAGTCGTTTTACAGAAAGGGTGTTAAACGGATGAGGTCACAAAGAGTCTTTACGACGATTGATACACATACGGGCGGGAATCCAACGAGAACATTGATTAGCGGCCTGCCTAAGTTAATAGGCGAGACGATGGCAGAGAAGATGTTACATATGAAAAAGGAGTATGACTGGATTCGCAAATTGTTAATGAATGAACCGCGTGGTCATGATGTAATGTCAGGAGCACTATTAACAGATCCGTGTCATCCTGAAGCAGATATTGGTGTTATTTACATAGAGACAGGTGGATATTTACCGATGTGTGGTCACGATACAATTGGTGTATGTACAGCTTTAATTGAATCAGGTTTAATTCCGGTAGTTGAACCGATTACCTCGTTAAAGTTAGACACGCCAGCCGGCTTAGTTGAAGTGGATATCTTTGTTCAAGATGGAAAAGCGAAAGAAGTCTCCTTTTGTAACATACCAGCTTTTTTACTGAAACACATTACTGTAGACGTCGAAGACATTGGAACTGTAGAGGCGGATATTGCGTATGGAGGGAATTTTTATGCCATTATCGATGCGAAATCAGTAGGGTTAGAGTTAGTACCAGAAAACGCATCTACAATCATAGATAAGGCAATTCATATAAGAAATATCATTAATGAGAAATTTGAAATCATTCATCCAGAGCATTCGTTTATTAGAGGATTAACCCATGTGGAGTTTTATACAGATCCTACACATGAAAGTGCGCATGTGAAAAATACAGTTGTCGTTCCGCCTGGAGGAATTGATCGTTCTCCATGTGGTACAGGAACATCAGCAAAGTTAGCGGTATTATATGCGAACCAAAAAATTGAGATTGATGAAGAGTTTGTTCACGAGAGTATCGTTGGTTCTTTATTTAAAGGGTGCGTTATAAATACGACAAATGTTGAAAATATTGAAGCTGTCGTAACGAAAATTACAGGTTCAGCTTGGCTTATGGGGATGCATAGATTTTTTTACAATGAAAAGGATCCACTGAAAGAAGGTTTTTTGCTAATTCCGCCGATGGAACATGAAACGGAGGATGTAAAATGAACATTCAAAAAATGTATACAGCAGTAGACGTACACGTAAATGGCGAGGCATTCCGTGTAATAAAAGATGTACCATGCAAGTACTACTACAATTTAGAGCAATTAAACGAACAATTTTCAAGTGAATTAGCAGAAGAAATGCAGCTTTTATTAAATGAACCGCGTGGTTTTATCGGTTTAAATGGATGTATCGTCGTTCCTTCTATTCATCCTGAAATCGATGCAGCTGTATTATTTTTTAATCACGAAGGGTCAATACCTCTTCATTACGGAGGTATTGTCGCAGTCATAACGATGTTACTAGAAAGCGGATATTTAAAAAAGAGAGAGACGAATCAATACAAAATCGAAACGTTATCTGGCATATTTTTAGTCCATGCGTATGTAGAGAATGATGAAGTTGTATCTGTTTCGCTTGAAAGTAAACTATGTTATATGATTGAGAAAAATTTACAAGTTGGTAATATAAGTTACTCTCTCATACAGGCAGATAAAGTATACGCAGTTGTAGAAAAAGATGCGTATTCACCAGAAATTCATATTGAAAACATTTCTGAATTGAAAAAATGGGGAGAAAGTACACTACAAGCTATACAAAAACAGTCGTTAATAAAAAGGCTTATTTTAGTAGATTCTTCGCAAAAAGAAAAGAACCATATAAAGTCGATTACATTTCATGAAGATAACTTTATCGTACGTTCGCCGGGGTTTGTCTCTACTATTGTGTCTTTTGTTCATACATTATTTAAAAATGATTATATAGCGGATAAACCTTTTATAAATGAAAGTATATGTAATAGCTTTATAACTGTTGAAAAAGTGAAGAAGGAAGAAATGGGTTACATTTTCCGTTTTGAAAGTAGAGGATTTATTACAGGGATGCAGACGTTTCTATTAGATCCTACAGATCCGTTTCCGACAGGATTTTTATTAAAATAAAATAGTAAAGGGAGAGATAAATATGAAAAGTATTAAAGGGGCATTTCCAGTATTAATCACACCGATGGATGATTTTCAAGAGATTAATTGGAACGGTGTAAAACAAAACGTAAACTACTTTATTGAGAAAAAAGTGGCTGGCATTATTATTAATGGAAGCACAGGAGAGTTTGTTAGTTTATCAAAAGAAGAACGATTTAAAATGGTAGAAACAGTATTAAAAGAAGTTGATGGTCGTATACCAGTTATTGTTGGAACTGCTGCGGAGACGACGAAAGAGACGATTGAATATACGAAACATGCAGAAGCGCATGGAGCGGATTGTGCATTAATTATAAATTCGTATTATTGTAAACCGAAAGAAGAGGAAATATATTTTCATTTTAAAGAAATCTCAAACGCTGTAAATATTCCAATTATGTTATACAATAACCCGTTTACATCTGGTGTTGATATGAGTACAGAACTCATGCTACGTATTGGAAAAGACTGTGAAAATGTTACACATATTAAAGAATCTAGCGGAGATATTCGAAAAGCGAGAGATTTAGTAAGACAAGGCGAAGGTGCTTTTCAAGTGTTCTGTGGATCTGAAGATTTAGTTATGGAATCTTATTTAGTTGGTGCGACGGGCTGGGTTTCAGTAGCAGGTAATATCGTACCGGGACTTGTTACAAAAATGTATGAGCATTTCCAAAATGGTGAATTAGAAAAAGCTTGGGAAATAAACGACGCTATTTTACCTCTTTGTGAGTTTCTTGAAGGGTCAGGAAAATATGTACAAATCGTGAAACGATCAATGGAATTATACGGGCAAGCTGGAGGACCTTCACGTTATCCGAGACTCGGATTAACTGAAGAAGAAGAGCAAAAACTTCAAACGATTATTTCAAAAATTGCAGCTCATGCAGCTGTTTAAATAAGGGGGAGAGCATATATGTTAACGAAAAACATTGAACTAAAACCAAAAGTGAAAGCGTTTTTAAATGAAGAAATTAAAATGTTTATTAATGGTGAATTTGTTCCTTCAATTAGCGGGAAGACGTTTGAAACATACAATCCAGCAACAGAAGATGTTTTAGCGGTCGTATACGAAGCACAAGAAGAGGATATCGATGTCGCAGTAAAAGCGGCACGATCTGCATTTGAATCAGGACCTTGGGCAGAAATGACTACTGCTGAAAGAGCACATCTTATTTATAAATTAGCAGACTTAATAGAAGAGCATGGAGAAGAATTAGCACAGTTAGAAGCTTTAGATAATGGGAAGCCATATCAAGTAGCACTGGATGATGATATTGCAGCGACTGTAGAAAATTATCGCTATTATGCGGGATGGGCTACGAAAATTATCGGGCAAACCATTCCGATTTCAAAAGATTACTTAAATTACACACGCCATGAACCTGTTGGCGTTGTAGGTCAAATTATTCCTTGGAATTTTCCGCTCGTTATGTCTTCTTGGAAAATGGGAGCTGCACTAGCAACAGGTTGTACGATCGTATTAAAACCAGCAGAACAAACTCCTTTATCGTTATTATATACAGCGAAACTTTTTAAAGAAGCAGGTTTTCCAGATGGTGTTGTAAACTTTGTGCCAGGTTTCGGCCCTGAAGCGGGAGCTGCAATTGTAAACCATCATGATATTGATAAAGTAGCCTTCACAGGTTCAACAGTTACAGGAAAATATATTATGCGTCAATCTGCAGAAACAATTAAACATGTAACGTTAGAACTTGGTGGTAAATCACCAAATATCATTTTAGAAGATGCTGATTTAGAAGAAGCGATTAACGGTGCATTCCAAGGTATTATGTATAATCACGGCCAAAATTGTAGTGCTGGATCTCGCGTGTTCGTTCACCGAAAACATTACGAAACAGTCGTAAATGAACTAGTAAAAATGGCGAATAACGTGAAACTTGGAGCAGGTATGGAGAAGGAAACGGAAATGGGTCCTCTCGTATCTAAAAAGCAACAAGAGCGTGTACTACATTACATTGAACAAGGAAAAGCTGAAGGCGCGACTGTTGCTGCTGGTGGTGAACGTGCATTTGAAAAAGGTTATTTTGTACAGCCAACAGTATTCATAGATGTTACTGACGATATGACGATAGTTAAGGAAGAAATCTTCGGTCCAGTTGTCGTTGTACTTCCATTTGATTCAACGGAAGAAGTAATCGAAAGAGCAAATCGCTCTTCTTACGGACTCGCTGCAGGCGTATGGACACAAAATATTAAAACAGGACATCAAGTTGCCAATAAATTAAAGGCAGGAACGGTATGGATTAATGATTATAACTTAGAAAATGCAGCGGCACCATTTGGTGGATTTAAACAATCTGGTATCGGCCGTGAGTTAGGTTCATATGCGCTTGATAATTACACAGAAGTGAAAAGTGTTTGGGTAAATATAAAGTAATAGAGAGATGAAATAATGAGATAGACGGACAACTGGAAGTTTTAATAATAGTTGTCCGTTTTCTTATATATAAAATAGTGTTCTAAAGAATGATAAGGGGGATTTGGATGGAGCAATTAGTAGAGTGGTTAGTAGGGCAAGTATGGAGTATAGGGCTAGTTATTTTCGCATTAGGGGCAGGGGTGTATTTTACTATTGCAACTCGTTTTCTACAAATTCGTTATTTTAAAGAGATGATTAAACTATTATTTGAAGGGAAGAGCTCGGAGACGGGAATTTCATCCTTTCAAGCATTTTGTTTAGCCTTATCAGGTAGGGTCGGAATAGGTAATATTGCAGGGGTCGCAACAGCTATCGCTTTCGGCGGGCCTGGAGCTGTATTTTGGATGTGGGTAATGGCTCTTTTAGGAGCAGCTAGTGCATTTGTTGAATCAACATTATCTCAAGTATATAAAAGTAAAGTTGGAAATGAATATCGCGGTGGTACACCATATTTCATTGAAAAAGGATTGAAAATGAAATGGTTTGCAATCATTGTAGCAGTCGTTGTAACACTTTCATATGGTGTTTTATTACCAGGTATTCAATCTAGTAGTATCGCAGTTGGATTCGAAAACTCTAATGGTATTAGCAAATATATAACTGGTATATTGTTAGTCATATTATTAGCGGCAATCATTTTTGGTGGCGTAAAGAGAATTGCAGGCGTTTCACAAATGCTCGTTCCATTTATGGCAATTGGATATGTAATTGTTACATGTATCGTATTAATTGCGAATGTAACGGAAATTCCAAGTATGTTCGCTTTAATTTTCTCTAGTGCTTTCGGTATAAATGAAATGTTTGGTGGAATCGTCGGTGCAGCAATTGCATGGGGCGTAAAGCGCGCTGTATTTTCAAATGTAGCTGGCGTTGGAGAAGCGACGTATAGCTCTGCTGCGGCTGAAGTATCTCACCCAGCAAAACAAGGGTTAGTTCAAGCCTTTTCTGTATACATTGATACAATTATCGTATGTACAGCGACAGCTCTTATGATTTTAATAACAGGTATGTATAATGTTATACCGGAAGGGAAAAGCGCTATTGTAAAAAATATAGGGAATGTTGATGCTGGTCCAATCTATACACAACAAGCAGTTGAAACTGTTATGACTGGGTTTGGTCCATTATTCATTTCAATCGCAATCTTCTTCTTCGCATTTACAACTTTACTCGCATACTACTATATCGCTGAAACGACACTTACTTATTTAGATCGTGAGCTTAAATATAGCTGGTTAAAACCAGTTTTGAAAATTGGATTTTTAATTATGGTTTACATCGGTAGCATAGAATCAGCGTCGCTTTTATGGAATCTTGGGGATTTAGGAATTGGTAGTATGGCATGGTTAAACTTAATTGCGATTCTACTATTAAGTAAAATCGCATTAAAAGTGTTAAAAGATTATGAAGCGCAGAAAAAAGAAGGGAAAGATCCAGTATTTGATCCTAAAAATGTAGGAATTGAAGGTTTAACATTTTGGGAAGAAAGAAGTAAAGAGGTTCAAAGAAAAAATGTTAAAGAACAAGAGGTAGTGGATGATAGTCTGAAACTGTAGTTTAAATAAACTGAACATTCACTCTATTGAACGAGGTATATTGCCTTCTTTTCATCACATACTACAGTAGGTACAGATAATTTGAATGGGGGTAATAATAAGATGGAACACGAACAACATCATAGTTCAGTAAATGACGTTCTACATCATTATAAAGAAGGAATCGGTAGTTTTACAAACCAAATTCCTGAAATTGCTGAAACATATAATGCATTCACGCAAGCTTGTTTTCAAGAGGGTTCTTTAACAAAAAGAGAAAAACAACTTATTGCATTAGGAATTAGTCTAGCAACGCAAGATGAATATTGTACCGTTTATCATACAAAAGGGTGTCTTGATCAAGGGTGTTCAGATAAAGAAATTCTGGAAGCGTGTGGTGTATCAGCAGCATTTGCTGGTGGAGCTGCAATGAGTCAAGCGGTAACTTTAGTGCAAGAGTGTTTAACAGAACTGAAAAATCATAAGCATTGAATAGAAAAAAACGTTTTAAACTTTATGTTTAAAACGTTTTTTATGTGAAATTACATTTGTATTCACTTTAATATTTTATATCTTCATAAATCGAATTCTCTACATCAGGAAGAACTGTGTATATGCTTTTACCGATTAAAGCTTCTAATTCTTTCTTAATTGCATAAAACCCTTTCCAATGTAATGATGTATGAGACGTTGTACCGTGACGTAAACCAACAGAAATCAATCTTCTTTCCAGCGTAGTAAAACCATCCGCGTCAGCAAGAGCATCACAAAGAGTAATTACTTTATTGTATAAATCGTAGTTACAATGTTCATTCAATATTTCAACTAACTGGATTCTCATATGATCAGGAACGAGACTCCACTCCGCTGCGATATCTATATGTTCATTTTTGCATGGGAATGAGTGTGTAACACAAATAACAGCGTTTCCTGTATACCCTAAATCATTCATATACATATAACCATCGTAGGAATGAATGACCGATTTGGTAAAACCTTTGTATCTTCCGATATCATGCAAAAGGGCAGCATTATATGCTATATCAGCATCTAGGTTATACCCATTTTTAATAAGTTCTATAATTATGTTTTCAGTTGCCTGAGCAACATTTATTGAATGTTCAAACCAAGGACCGGGGTTTTGTTCATATGCCCATTCGAGTAATTCTTTTGCATATGTTCTATCTACTATATATTTCATATCGTTATCCTTTCCCTAAAAAATCATGTTTTAAAAAATTTCATCTTAGTATATCATTATTCCTCCTTTAAAAATTGGTACAATGAAACAAAAGGGGGATTAGTAATGCAAAATTTAGTAATTGAAGAGATTAAGAAAATAAATGATGATATGGAAGAGCTTTCTGAACTTTTGAAAACGGTTGTAAATGATGGGGCGTCAATTGGTTTTTTACCTCCACTGGATCAAAAAGAATCAGCGAAGTATTGGGAAACTGTTTTAGCACCAGAAGTGATCTTATATGTTGCTAAAATAAATAATGAAGTGGCAGGGAGTATTCAATTACATTTCGTTACAAAGCCTAATGGGATTCATAGAGCTGAAATTTGTAAGTTAATGACTCATCCAAACTTTAGACGTAATGGCATTGGACGTTCACTTATGTGCAAAGCAGAGGAACGAGCGAAGCAAGAAAACAGGACTCTTTTAGTGCTAGATACTAGAGAAGGAGATCCTTCGAATAAATTATATAAATCATTAGATTATCAAGAAGCTGGCAAAATACCAGAATACGCAATTTCTCCAAATGGTAATTTAGATGCAACAGTTATTTATTATAAATTTTTATAAGTGATGATTAAAATGCTGTCATGCTTAAAATAATAAAGTTTGATTTTTAACACCGTCTATATTTCTCTAGCGGTGTTATTTGAATTTAATTAATGTGCTAATTGAATTTGAGAAAGTTTTTAGAGGGTTCTTTTCGTAATGTTCCTCGACTTATAATGGATGTAGAGAAGATGACTAGGCAACTATAGTTATTTTCGCTTTATTATGGGAAAGGGGATGACGAGATGAAAACGAAAGGTTTACAGAAGGTGAAGAAAGTTATATTAAGTGGTGGGATATTACTTACAGGATTGTTAACTTTCGGTTTTTCAGAAAAAGCTTCAGCTCATGGATACGTAGAATCACCAGCGAGCCGTTCTTATTTATGTAAGCAAGGGGTAAATGTAAACTGCGGTCCAATTCAATATGAGCCGCAAAGTGTAGAAGGAATAGGTGGATTCCCGCAATTAGGACCTTCGGATGGTCAAATCGCAGGAGCTGGCCATTTCCCTGCTTTAGATGTACAGACTGTAGATAGGTGGAAGAAAGTTACGTTAAACGGTGGGACGAATACATTCAAGTGGAAACTAACGGCTCCTCATAGTACGAAAGAGTGGAAATATTATATTACGAAGAAAGATTGGAATCCGAATAAGCCTTTAACGAGGTCTGATTTAGATTTAGTGCCTTTCTATGTAAAAAATGATGGAGGAGCTAGACCTGGAACTTCCGTAACACATGAAGCAAATGTGCCAACTGATAGAAATGGATATCACCTTATTTTAGCTGTGTGGGAAATCGCAGATACTGGAAATGCATTTTATCAAGTTATAGATGTTAACCTTGTAAATAACGGTTTAGCATCAAATAACGTGCTAAATCATGTAGTGCAAGTTCCTACTTTATTTTAAATAAAGTATACATTTCGATCATCTAATTCATTTTAGATGATCTTTTTTACGAAAAACGATGAAAAATATAGAAGAAAGTGCAATTATTTATAAAAAATTATGCTTTAAATATTGTCATATTTGCTTCTTTAAGATATCCTTTTCATGAAGAGGTGGAAAACATGGAAAAAGTACTAGTTTTCGGGCATAAAAACCCAGATACAGATGCAATTTGTTCTGCAATTGCTTATGCAGAATTGAAAAAAGAATTAGGAATGAATGCTGAGCCTGTACGTTTAGGCGAAATCAGCGGTGAAACTCAATTTGCGTTAGACTATTTTAAAGTAGAAGGACCGCGTTTTGTTGAAACAGTTGCAAGCGAAGTGGACAACGTTATTTTAGTTGACCATAACGAGCGTCAACAAAGTGCTAACGATATCGAATCAGTTCGTGTGTTAGAAGTTATTGACCATCACCGTATTGCTAACTTTGAAACAAGCGATCCTATTTACTACCGTTGTGAGCCAGTTGGTTGTACAGCTACAATTTTAAACAAGATGTACAAAGAAAACGGCATTACAATTCGTAAAGAAGTTGCAGGTTTAATGTTATCTGCAATCATTTCAGATTCTTTACTATTCAAATCTCCAACTTGCACAGAGCAAGACGTAGCAGCAGCTCGTGAATTAGCGGAAATCGCTGGTGTAGATGCTGACAAATACGGCTTAGAAATGTTAAAAGCTGGTGCTGACTTAAGCGGAAAAACAATGGAGCAATTAATCTCTCTTGACGCTAAAGAATTCCAAATGGGTAATGCGAAAGTTGAAATCGCACAAGTAAACGCTGTTGATACAAATGACGTTCTTGTACACCAAGCTGAACTTGAAAAAGTTATCTCTGCAGTAGTAGAAGAAAAAGGTTTAGACCTATTCTTATTCGTTGTAACTGATATCTTAACTAACGATTCTGTCGGTCTTGCGATCGGTAAAGCAGCAAACGTTGTTGAGAAAGCATACAACGTATCCCTAGAAAACAATACTGCTACATTAAAAGGTGTAGTATCTCGTAAAAAACAAATCGTACCAGTATTAACAGAAGCATTCCAAGCGTAATATTATTGAGTATGATTTAACAAAAAGACAAGTAGTCAGATTGGCTACTTGTCTTTTTCTTTCTCTAAAAAACAGAAAATTAGATTTTTAAAAGGAGAGTTGTGTATGTTTAATGATTTGGAGAGTAAATTACAGTCACTTTTAGAGCGAAATATTACTTCTGTTTTAGAATTAGAAAATTGGCTTTTCGATGAATTGCGTGTAAACGCTGAAATAGAAGAGAAGATAACAAGTAGTTTAATCGCCACGTATAGAGATACAGGTAACAGAAATATGCATGATTTACATATGTATAATCAAAATACAATTCAACCACTTTTAAAAAGATACAATGCAAAGTTTGACCAAAAATTTATAGAGTGTCCGTTTTCTAACTTATTAGACGAGCGAAAATATGCATTTATGAAAAAAGCAAGATTTGTAAAGAGTAAAATGTTTAATGAAAAAAACATTGCTCTTTCTATTAAAGAGCAAGAGTGCATTACGAAGTATAGAGAAATAATGTCTAACATAACAATTAATTGGGAAGGCGAGCAAAAGACGTATGCACACGTTAAAGCAAAGCTAGATAACCCAAATAGAGCTATTCGCGAAAAAGCTTGGTACGCTTTATGTGAAGCAAGGAGTGCAGTGAAACCAGAAGTGGATCGTATTATGAATGAACTTATACAATTGCGGAATGAGATAGCTTTAAATGCAGGGTTTAATAATTATAGTGAATATGCTTGTAAACAAAAAAACAGAGATTATAATATTGAAGATTGCTATAAGCTTCATGAATCTATAGAAAAGTATGTTGTACCAATCTGGAAACAATTAGGGAGTATTTCTAAAAAGAATCTCGGTGTAAAAACGTATCGCCCTTGGGATCTTTCTCCATGTAATTTACCAAAAGTCCCATTCCAAAATGTGATTGATTTATTAAATGGCGTGGAAGAAATATTTCGAAAGACAGATTTATATTTTTATGAGAAATTTATTCATATAAGGAAAGCTGGATGCATTGACGTAGAAGAACGTGAAAATAAAGCACCAGGAGCTATTTGTTTTACCTTGCCTCATAGTAAAGAGGTTTTTGTGTATTCTAATTTTAGTCCTTCATTTTATGCAATTAATGCACTTATACATGAAGTGGGGCATGCATTTCATTTTTATAAACAATTTAAAAACGATAGTAGTATGCAGGAAAGATATCTGCGCGAAGAGGTGGCTGAACTTTATTCCCTCAGTCTTGAGTTATTAGTAATGGATAAGCTGAATGTTTTTTATAAGCAAGAGGATGAATATAAAGAAGTGCAACGCGTACAAATATATCGTGCTTTGTCTTTATTAATGTCGTCAATTGCAGGAGATGTATTCCAGCACTGGATCTATGCGAATCCAAACCATACATCAGAAGAACGTGATAAGAAATACGCCGAACTATGCAAAAGATATCAATATTCAACAGTCGACCTTGCAGGATTAGAGGATGAAATCGGTGCAAGTTGGATAGAGTCCTTTCACTATGTTCAGTTTCCTTTTTACAAAATTGAATATGCAATTGCACAAATAGGAGCAATGCAATTGTTTCAAATTTACTGGGAAGACCCAGAAAAAGCGATTGCTTTCTTTAAAGAAGGTGCGAGTGCAGATTGGAATTTATCTATACAAGAAATATATGAAAAAACAGGTGTCACGTTTGATTTTTCGGAAGAAAGGATAGAAAGTACTGCAAGTGTTATTTTGGATGTGATCAATGAATTAAAATAAGGATAGCATTCGCTATCCTTATAACTGTTTATTCGTAGATTTTTTCTTGTTTATATAAAATGTAATAATAGCTGTAATGAGAAAAATAGGTATAGCATACGCTTGCCCAACAAACAATTTCCAGCCAATATGATTATAGCCTTGGGATGATGGAGCGATCATAGCGATTATGCAAATTATAATATAGAGTACTAGTGCAGGGAGTATATTTTTCATTTGTTCACCTCCTTTTCAGAAAATCACCACATGTATATTTATATAACACATTATAGCTTGAGATAACAAATATGTTTTTCTAATATTTATGTAAATAAAAGGGTTGTTTTTAAGTGGAATAGAATAGGTGTATGTAGAATGATATAGGGGTGTTACATATAATGAACAATATATTAAATCGAATAAAGAAAGATGTAAGTATAGAATTATTGAATACGCTATGGCCTGGTTTTAAGAGGGCTGCATTTGCACTATACGATGATGAGCATGTGTATGTATTTCATCATCCTCTATTTTTGAAAGATAATGATGAGTATAGTGTTTTAAAGTGGGATGAACAATTTAAAGGTGATACTTGTATTCTATTCAAAGATTATCCAACTGCTATCGTGAATATGAATAGATATAAAGATTATGCAAGTTTACTTGCGATTGTGGTGCATGAACTTTTTCATTGTTATCAATATTTGAATAAAGAAAGTAGATTTCCAAATGAATCTATAGGATTTCAATATCCTATAATAGAAGAAAACACAGAATTACGAAATAAAGAACGAATTTGTTTATATGATGCTGTTCATTGTAAATCTCAAGAAGAGAAAATTAATTATATTAAGCAATTTATTAAACTAAGAGAGCAAAGAGCTAGTGTTATGGGAGAAGATTTTATAACATATGAGCATATGATTGAAAGTATAGAGGGGCCTGCTTGGTATGTTGAAATGAATGCTTACAATGCAGTATGTAAAAATGATGAAAGCGACACATTACGAAAATATAGCGGACTCATTTTAGATGCATATGAAGCTAATTGTAACATTAGAAAGAGCTGCTATAGCTCAGGAATGCTTTTATGTTTATTATTAGATGAAGTCCTACCTGAATGGAAAAAAAGCTTCTTTAATAGTGATAAATCGTTATATGCTTTTTTAAAACAAAATATAAAGGTGGATTTGAGTTTAAATAATGAAATTACAATAAGTAAAGAAACGAAGCAAATCCTTCATTTTGTTCAAGACGAAAGAGATAAGGATTTCAACCACTTTTATGAGGAGAAGGGGTATCATTTGTATATTATAGGCAATATAAAATTAAATTCGTTTAATCCAATGAATGTAAAGTTAAACGGAAATAAAGCATTACATAAAACATTTTTAAGTGTAGGTATACATAATAAAACATATATGATAAATCAGCCTGTTTTAGCATCTTTTGAAGAAGATTTTAAAAATATGACAAAAGTTCATATCAAAATAAACAAAAAACCGAAAGAAACAAATAATGGATGGAATGTATTGGGGGTTGGAGATATAGAAGCTGAGTATGAAGAAGTAGAGGGTTCTATATTTTTATATTTAAAAAGTTAGAAATGAGGTAAGAAAAAACGATGAAAAGGTTATGCATAATTCCATGCGGAAAGAAGAAAATTTGGGATAAGTATCCTGATTACGGACCGATGGAGGCAAAAGATGTATATATTAGCCCGTTCGGAAAAGCATGTCAATCGTATGCAACTATGTTTTTCGAGAATTGGGTTATATTATCAGCGAAGCATGGATTTTTAAGGCCAAATGATATTGTACTAGAAAACTATGATCTTGCGTTTGATTCAAAGAGCGATAAGGTAATAAGTATAGAGCAATTACAAAAACAGATGGTAGATAAAAGTTTACTACAGTTTGACGAAATCGTCTTACTTGCAGGGAAAAAGCATAAAAAAGTAGTAACAAAGCTATATCCAGAAGAAATGATTACATATCCGTTAGAAGGATGTAAAGGAATTGGATATATGTTGCAGAGGTTGAAAGAGGCAGTGAAGGAAGAGGAGGAAATATAAGTATAGTTTCGGTCACTATGAGCTTAAACTGTTTTTAGGGAATTAAAACGTAAAATAGAGTTTTTAAGCATCGCCAAAAAGGTGATGCTTTTTGTTCGTGTCACCACTTTTTATAACGAAAACGAATTGCCTTCACTTTTAGAAAATGTAGGATGTATGGGTACAGTTAAGATTGTAAGTGGGAATAGCAATAAGACAAGTTTTGAATATGATATTAAGAAAGGAGATGTTGATAAATAATGGCCAGATATAGTTTGCACGGAGGACACAATAGTATTGTTCAAGGTGCTAATTTCGGGAATCGGAAAGAACATGTTCTAGATAGGCAAGTTAAAGATGCTGTGGCGACTAAGTTAAGGTCCCTAGGACACACGGTTTATGACGATACGGACGAGGTAGGGACAACTCAATCACAAAATTTAAATAATATCATTCGGAATAGCAATTCCCATGCTGTGGATTTAGTTATTTCTTTTCATCTTAATGCAAGTGATGGAAATGGACAGGGTGTTGAGGTTTTGTATTATGATCAGAAAGATTTGGCGGCTAAAATCTCAGCTCAACTAGCAAAAGATATTGGATGGCGTGATCGAGGTGCGAAACAACGTACAGATTTAGCAGTATTAAATGGAACGAAAGCACCGGCTATTCTTATTGAATTAGGATTTATTGATAATGAATCCGACATGGCAAAATGGAATGTTGATAAAATCGCTAATTCTATTGTATTTGCTCTTACAGGACAAACTGGAGGAGGTGCAACGGACTTGCTCAAAGTAAAAACTGGTGGTGTAGCATTTAGCAATTTACAAGCTTTGGCTCAGGCGATGGTTGATGCGGGTATTGATGGACAAATTGTCGTTCAGAAAGATGGCATTGGTTATGCTATAACGAATGGCTATCCGTCCGGAAATATCGATAAATTTACAGCTTGGTTAGATGCACGTAAATGGTACTATGAGTACTTGAGATAAAACGAAAAATTGTCTTATTTTTAGTTAACAAGTATATTAAGTAACTAATAATTATGTAACTATAAAAATATGAACAATGTATATGTAAATTAGTACACAAAACCACCTGTCAGAAAGGTGGTTTTGTGTATCACGCTTTAATGGCAGTAAAATTCATACCTCAAAATTCGGATGAAGCTAAGAAATTAGCTGGGAATTGCACTGCTTGTGGCCTCCTACTGATTATAGTTTAGAGCTTTGTAAGTCTTTACTTATTAAACCTGTAATAATATTTTATTTTCTCAATACATAAGCCGAATTTTAAAGTATTACGCAATAATACACTACCTTTCATACTATTTATTAGTTGATAATAGCAAAAAAACAAGCTTTGAATATAATAATGAAAAAGGAGATGTGAAATAATGGGTTATATTGTAGATATTTCGAAATGGAATGGCGACATTAACTGGGATATCGCAGCACCACAATTAGATTTTGTAATTGCACGTGTGCAAGATGGTTCAAATTATGTAGATCCTTTATATAAAAATTATGTGCAAGCAATGAAAGCAAGAAATATTCCGTTTGGTAATTATGCGTTCTGTCGTTTCGTTTCAGTAGAGGATGCACGGATAGAGGCGAGAGACTTTTGGAACCGTGGTGATAAAAATGCAACAGTTTGGGTAGCTGACGTAGAAGTAAAAACAATGAACGATATGAGAGCGGGTGCACAAGCTTTTATTGATGAATTACGCAGATTAGGAGCTAAGAAGGTTGGTTTATATATTGCTCATCATATGTATGATCCATTTGGAATGGCAAATGTCAATTGTGATTTTGTATGGATTCCTCGTTATGGTGGTAACAAACCAGCCTACCCATGTGATATTTGGCAATACACAGAAACAGGGAATGTAGCTGGCATAGGAAAATGTGATTTAAATAAGTTAATGGGAAATAAGCCGTTAGTTTGGTTTACTAATCAAACTATTGAACAATCGACAAAACAAGAAGGAGTTGGAATTATAGTGAATAAATTTAGTAAAGTTGTTACGTATGAATTTGGTACAGCGTTAGTAGTAGAAATGTTAGGAATGATGGATGCTCTGGGGTATGAATCTCGTATTATCTCATATGGAGATAAACAAGGATTAGTTAGATTTGAAACAGCATATCGCCAAGGGAATGAATTAGATCGAGCGACAGCGTGGTTAGATGCTAAAGGACTTAAATATTTTTATACAAAAGAGTAGTTTGCTAAATAAAAAGCCGTCATGTGACGGTTTTTTATTTTTATGTAATCTTTTAACTCTATGTAAAACAAAAGCGAAATGCCATTGTAGGCATGAAGAGGAAAGGTATTAATAATAAAAAGGAGTACGATACGTACTCTTTTTTTGGGTGATTATATTCCATCTTGAACAGATTTCTTTACAATTAACCATGTGTCTTTCTTTTTAATCGTTATAGCTACATTAGTTCCATTAGATTCCTTATAAAAGATATATCCATTGTTTGAGTTTACATATGTGACTGGTTCGCCTATGCAATCTCGCGAGCAGGATTTGTTGACTAGTTCAATTAGGGATAGTTCGCTTGGATCTGTTTTACTGGCTTCTATAACAGCATCAAGGCTTGTTTTTCGATAACCTTGCAAGTTTATATGAAAAAGCTGCTCTATTTCTCCTGTAATGCTAGTATTCATTACTTCTATTGAATTCTTTTTTTCTTGAAGAAATCCGTTTTCATAAAGTAATTTTGTATATCCAATCCATGCGATTAAAACTAGCATGATAAACATACTACATATTTTAAGTGTTCGAAGGCGTTTACTAACTATCGTTTCTGAGTATTTCATTCACTTTAATCCTCCAATGTTTTTAATTTAAAGTATGCCTCAATACATATTTTTAGAAGAAGGATAGAATTTAAAGAGTTCTAGATAAAAAAGAAAGCATCTGAAGTGAGATGCTTTCTTTTTAGTATTTTCACTATCTGTTCGTTACTTGTTTCATAAGTGGTCTAATTTCTTTAACGGGTGGTTTTTTATCATAGGCATCAACGTAAGAAAAGTAATAATTTAAGTTTCTGAGAAGTCCTTTTCCTATTTTAGCACTTAAAAAGGGAAAGACTTGTCCAGTATAATCATCAAGAGATTTACAGTAGTATTTTTCATCTAAATATATACTGTATTTACATGTTAGTTCTACTAGTGAGTTCCCTTCATCATCAATTACTTCCTTAGAATCAATAATGTCTATTAATGCGAATTTTTCATTTAGATAAACTTTCTTCTTTTTCTCATGTTTATTTGTAAGTATAAATACGAGACCAATGGCGTTAATCAAACTGTTTCCTCCTATAAAAAACGGATATTAATAAAATATATCGATATACGTTAAATGTAAAGAGGACAGGTGAAATATCATTGCTAGAAAGTTCGATAAGCCGATTTGGTTTTCAAATCGGCTTATTGTTATTGAAATACTTGCGGGAATTGCTTTACGATTGCGTTTGTTATCATGTCGGAAATTTCTAAAGCTTCTTTTTCAACTTTATCGTACAATTTTACTCCTGCTTCATAATCTTTATTTAGAAATGCCAGTGCTTCTGCTTTTGTTAATGCTAGATGTTCATAAAACATTTGTGTAAATTCTTCTTTTTGTATATATGGGTTGATGCTAGTAAGAAACACTACAATTTCATCACCGTTAGCGTACCATTTTTTCTCTATAGCGACAGCTGCGTTTTGGTCACCAGCTTTTGCAGCTTTAACAAGATCTGCTGCAATTACTAAGTGGTCTTTAATTAATGCACTATATTTTTTTACTGCATCTTCACCATAGAATGGTTCAAGAGATAGTCCCATATGTGTTGCATTTTGAAGAAGCCGTCCAACTGTAACGTTTATGTCGGGTAAATTGAAAACAATACTTATAATAGCTAATCTCGTCCAAGCGACATGTTGTTCCCATAAAGAACGCATATAACCTTTTAGAAAGTTCTCGTTTTTACTAATTCGGAAATTACGTACAGATGTATCAAAGTGTACATAAGGGTTATGATAGGGGGAGTAATACGATTGCCAATAAGTATACATAAACGGTAACACTCCTTTGAACATGTATAACTCAAAGTATGATGGAAATTTATTTTTAGTTACGTGTCCTCGTTTATTTTCAAAAATTGCTATGGAAAAAGATGAGGAATTTTATTGCGTTATATATAAATAAATTGAATATAAAGTAAAAGAGGCTCTGCAAGGGAAGTTGCAGAGCCTCAAAAGGGTATTGCCGAGATGTCGGACTCGACTACGTAATATTATCATAAAATTCTATTAAAAAAACCTGGTAAATGTGTCCAATTGAAAGTGAGTCTTTAATAAAGTGAAAGGGACCTGCTTCCCGCGGCAGATCCCTTTCACTAGATAATGTCGATGAGCAAAAACTCATCTGGAGTACCTTTATAGTAACAAGTGAAATTCGTTTTGTGTATTGAGAAAAAAGAATTAGATATTTAAATGTTAAGCATTTATATTTTACCTTTTGTAATTATGACCATTTGTAGTGAGTGGATTAAGATTATAAAATGGTGATAAGATTTATAATTACATCTAAAAGTGTTATGAAATATATATAAATTAAAAAAGACCCGCTTATATAAGCAGGTCAACTTAAGGGGTTTATCCAACAGAATATTTCATATAATACCAACTGTATTGCAGTAAGTCTATAAGGGTTATATTGAGAAAATTATTATGAATGATCTATTTCGCACCTGTATTAACGTTTAAAAAGTTGAGAAAGAAAATGAAAAAGCTTTCTATAAGAAAATAATGGTTGGTACTTATAGTATGATTCATATTTCCACGCTTCATTATTTGAGAATTGGGGTTGGTTCGATACGCTTTTCTGTTTGATGAAACTAATATTATGGTGCTTCATATAGTAACCTCCTGAATTCATATGTATAAGATTAGTAGTATTCAAGGAGAATTAATAAAATGTGTATTTATTTTGAAATTCGTTATAATTGCTAATCATTCTCAAAAACGTAAAGAAGCATAAAATAATGAAAAAGCAGGCTGATAGTCATGTATTCATCACTTTCATGATGCATAAGAGATGATATAATAGGAGTAGATGAAAGATAAAGAAAAGCAGGTGACTCTTTTTTGTTTACAAAAGCACAAGAACTTTTAGCGTCTTATTTCGGTTATTCGTCATTCCGAAGAGGACAAGATGAAACAATTAAAAATGTATTAGATGGGAAAGATACTGTCTGTATTATGCCTACAGGTGGTGGTAAGTCAATTTGTTATCAAATTCCCGCATTAGTATTTGAAGGAACAACGTTAGTTATATCGCCTTTAATATCACTTATGAAAGACCAAGTAGATACATTAGTACAAAATGGTATTTCAGCTACATATATTAATAGTTCTATTTCGATTACAGAAGCGAATCAACGAATTCAATTAGCGAAACAGGGCCATTATAAGTTACTTTATGTAGCGCCAGAGCGACTTGATTCAATGGAGTTTGTTGACCAACTGATCGATATGAAAATCCCGATGATTGCCATTGATGAGGCGCACTGTATTTCGCAGTGGGGACATGATTTCCGTCCGAGCTATTTACATATACACCGTATATTAGATTATCTTCCAGAAAAACCGCTCGTATTAGCATTAACTGCTACGGCAACACCACAAGTTCGTGATGATATTTGCAACACGCTTGGAATTAATCAAGAAAACACGATTATGACAACGTTTGAGCGCGAGAACTTATCATTTTCTGTTATTAAAGGGCAAGATCGTAATGCATATTTAGCGGATTATATTCGTCAAAATCAAAAGGAATCTGGGATTATATATGCAGCTACTAGAAAAGTAGTTGATCAGTTGTATGAGGATTTAATGAAAGCGGGAGTTTCTGTATCAAAATATCATGCCGGTATGAGTGATAACGATCGAAATGAGCAACAAGAACTCTTTTTACGTGATGAAGTGAGTGTAATGGTAGCCACATCTGCGTTTGGGATGGGTATTGATAAATCCAATATTCGTTACGTTATCCATTATCAACTTCCAAAAAATATGGAAAGTTATTACCAAGAAGCAGGACGTGCTGGCCGTGACGGATTAGATAGTGCATGTATATTGCTTTATTCTTCTCAAGATGTACAAGTACAACGCTTTTTAATTGATCAATCGACAGGAGAGTCTCGTTTTTCAAACGAACTTGAAAAACTGCAAAATATGACTGACTACTGTCATACAGAACAATGTTTACAATCATTTATTTTGCAATACTTTGGAGAAGAACCAAAAGAAGATTGTGGCCGCTGCGGTAATTGTACAGACGACCGAGAAAGTATCGATGTGACGAGAGAATCGCAAATGGTTTTATCTTGTATGATTAGGACGAACCAACGATTTGGTAAACAAATGATTGCACAAGTACTAACTGGATCTAAAAATAAGAAAGTCATTGAATTTAATTTTCATACTTTGCCAACTTACGGACTTTTATCAAATCGTAGTGTAAAAGAAGTGAGTGAATTTATTGAGTTTTTAATTTCAGACGAGCTAATTGCAGTTGAACATGGTACTTACCCGACACTAAAAGTAACGGAAAAAGGGAAAGAAGTGTTACTTGGTAAAGAGAATGTTTTACGTAAAGAACGAGTAGAGACAAGACAAATCGTTCAAGATCATCCTTTATTTGAAGTACTTCGCGAAGTACGTAAAGAAATTGCGCAAGGAGAAGGGGTACCTCCATTCGTTATTTTCTCTGACCAAACGTTGAAAGATATGTGCGCAAAAATGCCGCAAAGCGATTCTGAACTTTTAACTGTGAAAGGGATTGGTGAACACAAACTTGTGAAGTATGGTTCGCACTTCTTACAAGCAGTTCAGCACTTTATTGAGGAAAACCCAAACTATGCTGAAACTATTAAAACAGAAGTGATGACAGAACGGAAGAAATCAGGGAAAGCTTCAGCAAATTCTCATTTGGAAACGTATGAAATGTATAAACAAGGTATTAATCTAGATGAAATTGCGAAAGAACGTGGATTATCAAGACAAACGATTGAAAATCATTTAATTCGTTGTTTTGAAGATGGAATGGAAGTAGACTGGAACAGTTTTGTTCCTGCAGAATACGAACAACTGATTGAAACTGCTGTGCAAAATGCTGATGGTGGTCTGAAATCGATTAAGGAACAACTTCCGAATGAAGTGAGTTACTTTATGATTCGTGCTTATTTACAAATTAGAAAGTAGTGACATGTAAAGGGGATAGGGATTAATGCATCACGTTTTTGTGTATGGCACGTTAAGAAAAAAGCAAACGAATGCTCATTATATGCAAGGTGCAATATGCATTGCAGACGAAGCATGGACGTATGGGGAATTATTTGATACAAACGAAGGGTATCCGGCGATGACTTATTCGAATGAAGAAAAGGTGTATGGAGAAGTTTATGAAGTAAATGATGACATATTGCATAAGTTAGACGAACTAGAAGAATATACAGGTAATGCAGAGACGGATTTATATGAACGAATCACACAAATAGTATTTGATGGTGATAGGGAAATAGAGGCATATGTGTATCTCGCTCAAGATAAAAATATGCTAAAGAAAGTTATCATTTCTGGTGATTGGTTGAAGTATCAACAAGGGAAATAATAGCAGCCATAGAGCAGATATTGGAATTTTCCATTATCTGCTCTTTTATTTTTGGTACTTTAAAAATTCTTATTATTTAGATAAAATGTAAATGTAGGGAAATCAAAAGGAGGATTTTTCATGGGTATCAGAAATTTAGTTTCTCACCTGTAGTAGAAAAATAACGTACAGGAGGAGAATAATAATGAACGAATTAAATGTAAAAGAATTTTATAAAAAACAATTTGAATTACTAAGCTATAATATAAAAAATGAAAATTGGTTGCAGGAAGTTGCGAAAGAAGTACAAGAACAAATTGGATATTCATTTCAAACGATGTTAGAACTAGGAGCTGGAAATGGTGGTTTTGCAAGAGCGATGTCTAATTTGGATGTAAAAATGACTACTGTTGAGCTTGTACCAGAGTTAGTTATGTTTGCTAAAGAACATTCTACTAGTGATATTGAGATTCATTGCGCTGATTTTTATAAAATTAACTTTGAAGAAAAGTTTGATGTTGTTAGTTATTTAGATGGATTTGGTGTAGGGACAGATGAAGAACAATTGGTTTTATTAAAACGAATCCATAATTGGTTGAAAGATGATGGGTGTGCACTTATTGATATTTATCAACCATTATATTGGGAAAAAGCAAATGGACAAGAAATGCCGATTTATTCTGCAATGCGAAAATATGAATATGATAGTGAGAATGCTAGGATGCTGGACCACTGGTGGGAAAAGGATTCTTCAAATGATATCGTGACACAATCTTTACGTTGCTATACGATAGGTGAGATTAGTAATTTATGTGCAGAGGCTGGTTTCAGTATAGTTGGGATTTTCCCAGGAGGAGCGTATGACTTTGAAGAGAGGAAATATAAAGAGCAAGCGTCTTTAAATGAATGTTTATCATATCGAATAAAAATAAAAAAAGAGTAGGGATTAATTCCTTACTCTTTTGTGCCTTTATAGTGTGAATCATTGACTGTTTTTCGTATTTAATTGTCGTTCTTTTTTAATTCTTATAGATCTTAGTACAATCCCAATTCCAAGAAATACAATAGTAGCAACGACTCCGCTAATAGGGTTTAACCAAAAATCACTGCCTTTGGTAAGTGTAATAATCCCTGTTATTGTAACTAAAACGGTAGGAACAGCATCTTCAATTGCATGCATGATAACGCATGGCCATACTGACTTTGTAAGTCTATATATTTCAACATACATAATAGACCAAGAAACCATAAGTATGCAACCGGATAAAAGCATATTTAACCTTGAAATAGATTCGAAATATTCATTTGGTAAAAAAACTAAATAATAAGCGGCATGCCAAAGAGACCAAACTAAACCAGAAATAATATAAATAAACCAATCGTTTAACTTTAGTTCAATGAGCTTAGGAGTTAAATAACCGCGCCATGAAAACTCTTCAAAAATATTTTTAATAAAGTTACCAATAGTAGACATGAATATGAGTGACAATAACGAATATATTTCAAAACTAGTTATGTTTGCTACTCCAAAAATAAGTGCTAAACTTATCGTTATTACTGTAACGAACGGGTAAATTAGTATCGCAACGAAGTACCATTTAAAGTTTGCCTTCAAATTTAGTTTTATACCAAAATCATTCCAATCTCGGCTAATAACTCTAAGGAAAATACATGAGAGGAAAGGTAATATTAGCCACAGTCCCATGCCTAAAGAGTTTCCTTCAGGCTGATCTGTTAGAAAAGAATCTAGAATTACGCCAATCCAGCCACTAGCCAATACAATGAACACAAAAATAAGTAAATGTAACTTAAGGGTTTTTCTTTTGGTAGCAGTCATTTTCAATAGACTCCTTTACTCTTATTTTTGACTTTTGTGACCTTGGGTATTTTATCAATGAAATAATAGATAACTAGAAAAGAAGCTGGAGAGTATGTAAGGGAAACTTAGTTAGATAGTATAAAGTCCTTTTAATCAATAGAAAATAGCGGCTTTTGTATAAATCACTTTATTATATGTGTAGTTGTATGATTTAGATGTTATATATTCTTATCATGTAAAAATCTCATTGGAATTTCAATATTAGAAAGGTGAAAAGTAAGTTTTTTCAGAAAAAACAAATTAAGTCCTTGACTTTATAATTGGATTTTTAATACAATTATATTTCGACTGAAAAATTAGAACGGACAGGAGGGAATCATCAAATGAACAACATTTTTGAAGAAGAGTTACAAAAAATGAAAGATACATTACGTACGATGGATGATCAATTAGAACAGCTTGAAAAAATTCCAGTTTATTACGGCGATGATTTTAAAGAGCAAATTCTTGAAAGTATGAGGGAGTCTAATAGACAAAACTTACGTATTGGGGTACAAGAACCGTACTTTGGTAGATTAGATTTTCAAGAGGATGGCAAGGAAGAAGTTATGCCGATTTACATCGGTAAAGTTGGTGTTTCAGATAAAGATACGATGAAGCCAATTGTAATTGATTGGCGGGCACCTGTCGCAAGTATGTTTTATTCATTTACCGGCGGTGAAGAATTAGCGTTTTATCAATCACCGGATGGATTAGTAGAAGGTGATGTTTATTTAAAGCGAAATATCTCTATTCGAAAAAGAGAATTAGAACGTGTTGTTGATACATATGTAAAAGGAAATGAAGATGTCTCGCATGCCGATGATTTTCTTCTATATCGATTAGGTGAGAATAAAGATAATAAACTAAAGGATATTGTTTCGACGATTCAATCGGAGCAAAATGATATTATTCGTGCGGAAAGAAACTTGCCATTACTTATTCAAGGGGTTGCAGGAAGCGGTAAAACAACGATCGCTTTACATCGCCTTGCTTTTTTAATTTATGAATATCGTGAGCAACTAGAAGCTGAAAGAATGATTGTATTCGCTCCGAATAGTCTGTTTTTAGACTATATTTCGAGTGTACTTCCTGAATTAGGTGTTGGGAATATTAGTCAAACAACATTTCCGGACTGGGCATTACGTACGTTAGATGATTCGGTGAAACTGAAGCAGACAGAAGAAAAGTTGAAAGAAGCATTTTCTATTAATCGTGATGAAAAAAAGGTTATGCTTGGTAAATTGAAAGGTACGCTAGAATTTAAGTCCTTTATTGAAGAGCAAATGGTTCAATTTGAAAAAGAACTAGTGCCAACAAGTAATTTTGAGGCATGGGATAAAGCTGTTATTCCAGTGGAAGATATAAAAAAATGGATGCAAGTTGAGTATAAACATTATCCATTAAAGAAAAGAAGAGAACGTTTAGTTGGCCGAATGAAGCGCTGGATTGAAATTGAACTAAAAAAGTATGGCGAAACAAACGAGAAGAAATTATTAAAAAAAGAAGCGACAAAGAGATTGAACAGTTATATAAAGTTTTGGCCGAAAATGAGCTCGCTTTCAATATATAGTTCAATATTGAAAAGCAAAGAAATACTCGAAGTATTACCCGAGGAACTTGTGAAAGAAACTGAGAAGAGTTGTCGTAAAAAAGAAGTGTATGTAGAAGATTTACCCGCTTTAATTTATATACATCATCGCATAACAGGTATTGAAATCGGGCAGAAATTTCATCACGTCGTTATTGATGAAGCGCAAGATTTCTCACCATTCCAAGTTTATGTATTAAAAGAAATTACATTAGGTAATTCTTTCACTATATTAGGTGATTTATCTCAAGCGATTTATGATTACCAAGGGATTGAAGATTGGAGTGCTTTTAAGGAAGTATTCCAAGAAACAGGCTATTATGAACTGACGAGGAGCTATCGTTCTACAAAAGAAATTATTGAATTTGCGAACGAAATAATTAAAAACGCCGAGATTCCAGTAGGGCTTGCGACACCAGTTTTTCGTAGTGGTGAAGAGGTCAAAGTAATTCAAGCAGAAGATCAATTTAATGAGATTATAAAGACGTTAAAACATTTACAAAATGATGATGTGAAAACAATTGCGGTAATAGGAAGAACAGACGATGAATGTCGCGATATATATGAGAAATTAACAAAGGCAGGAGTAGCTGTAAACGTCATTGAAGCAGATCAAAGTAAATATGAAGGTGGTATTTCAGTAGTACCTATATACTTGGCAAAAGGGCTAGAATTTGACGCTGTGCTACTAATTGATGTTGATGAAGAACATTACAAAAATACAAAACACGATGCGAAGTTACTATATGTCGGATGTACGAGATCACTTCATGATTTATGGATTTTCCATAGTGGGGAAGCATCGCCTTTAATTAACGGATTAAAATAAAAATGAAACGCAAGAGGCTTTTCTAGTAACAAAAAGAAGGACCTCTTGTTTTTCCATATAAAGGTACGGGGAGAGAATAACAATGATTACAAAAGTAATAACAAAGAGAAATTGGGAAATCGCAAAGATAAATGGAGAAATTAATGAAGCCTCATTAAAAGAAGAGGGATTTATTCATTGTTCGTTTTTTGAACAAGCTTTAAACGTTGCAGCAAAATATTTTATTCATGAAGTAGATGTTTTATTACTGACAATTGATCCATCCTTAGTGAAAGCAGAAATAAAATATGAACTTGCTTCTAACGGCCAAGAATATCCGCATGTTTACGGAGCAATTAATATAGATGCAATTATAGATGTTGTTCCATTGCTTAAGGAAAAAGGGGAATTTATATTACCAGAGTTACAAAGTTAAGCGTGTTATAAGTAAGTTAGAAAAGCACAAATTACAAATTTGTGCTTTTTATTATCCGTTTTTTGGTAAAAAACATTGTGTTTGTCACCATAATACTGTACGATACATAGTATAAAACATATACTGTATGACATATAGTAATGGAAATGAGGTGAATACATGGATGCTTTATTAAATTCATTAATTACTGAGCTAAGAAGAGGTACATTAACATTAGCAGTTTTAAGCCAATTAAGAACGCCGCAGTATGGATATTCACTTGTCCAATTATTAGAGAAATCAGGAATCGTAATCGATCAAAGTACTTTATATCCACTACTTCGCCGGTTAGAAAAGCAAGAGCTAGTGACGAGTAGTTGGGATAAAACAGAGAGTAGACCTCGTAAATATTATGTTTTAACTGAATACGGATTAGAGATATTCCAGCAGTTGAGAAAGGAATGGATAAAGGATTCGAAAAAACTTTATAACTTATTAAAGGAGGAGGACAAGAATGAATTTGATTGATATTTATGTCGAGGAAGTAGCGAAGAGATTACCTGAAAAAAATCGTGAAGATATTATTCTTGAGCTACGGTCAACAATTGAGGATATGTTGCCTGATAATTATAATGAAGACGATGAAAAAAGAGTTCTTGAAAAATTGGGGAGTCCGGTTTCATTAGCTAATGGATATTTGGATAGACCGATGCATTTAATTGGACCGCGTTATTTTGATGTATATACGACATTATTAAAAATGATCATTCCAATTGCAGTTGTTATTGCACTCATTGCAATGGTTGCAGAAAATTTTTTAAGTTATACTGGTGATCAAGCAGTATTAAATGTTATTTTACAAGTAATAGGTAAAGGCATTGGAGAAATTTTTGAAGTAGCCCTCCATGTATTTTTCTGGTTAACACTCGTATTTGCTATTTTAGAAAGAACGGATAAAAACAAAGATACCGAGCCGTTGACGACAAGTTTAAAAAAGTGGACGCCAGATGATTTGAAAAACATTTCGTACATTCCGAAGAAAAAAGCAATTTCCAAGTTTGAAGTTTTTGGAGGGTTAATGTGGACGGCAATATGGGGTACACTTTATTTTTATGCGAATCATCTCGTTGGCGTATACAGTGGTACGGGAAGTGGATTGAAGTTTGTCGCGCCAACGTTTAATCAAGATGTGTTACTTCAGTATTGGCCAATCGTTGTGATGATAATTGTTTTTGAAATAGCGATATCTCTTTATAAATTAGTACAGGGACAATGGACAAAAAGATTGGCAATCGGGAATGCTATTCTCCAAATAGCTGGAACGATAGTATTCATTATAATTGTAGTAAATCCGCACATATTTACCGATGGATTTATTACGTTTGTGGCAAATGTGTTCACTATTTCTCCGGAAGAACTTAAAAAGTGGCTAATTAGTGGGGGTATTCTCATTTACGTTTTATCTGCTGCATTAAACATTTATGATGGCTTTCGAAAAGCTAGTGTTCGTGTAACAAATAGGTAGTTAAAAAGAGAACGTATATGAAAGGAAGAAAACGATGATAAGGGAAGCAACGGAAAAAGATGTAATATACATTTTAGATATTTATAATGATGCGATACTGAATACAACTGCTGTATATACGTATAAACCCGTAACCCTTGAAAATAGAATAGATTGGTATGAACAAAAAAAGGCTGATGGTTATCCGATTTTTGTATACGAACTAGATAATAAAGTAGTAGGATTTGCGACATTCGGTCCGTTTAGAGCTTGGCCTGCCTACAAATATTCAATTGAGCATTCTGTGTATGTTGATAAGGAATATAGAAAATGTGGGATTGGAACTTCTTTGATGAGAGCATTGATCACAATTGCAAAAGAAAGAGAATATATGACTTTAATTGCTGGAATTGATGCGGAAAACGAGAAAAGTATTGCCTTACATGAAAACTATGGCTTTGTTCATGCAGGGACGATTAAAAAGGCTGGTTATAAGTTTAATAAATGGCTAGATTTAGCTTTTTATCAATTGGAGCTTAATGGTCCTAAAAATCCTTTAGAAGAATAGAAAATTAGTATCTTAGGTAGCATGGAGTTATTCATGCTACCTTTTTCTTATTGTAATCATAAGAATGCTTATCTAAAAAAGGGATTTCATATTATATATTGAATTATTAAAAAATAATATAACGTTTGGAAAAGAGGCTGGGAAATGGAAACTGTCATTCAAAAAATGAAAGAGATACAATCTGATCATGTTGGAATAGCTATTTATTCTACAAAAAATAATCGCATAGTTGCTTCATATAATAGTGAATTAAATATTCCGTTAGCATCGGCAGCAAAAGTAACAATAGGATTTGTAGTAGCGCAGATGGTGAAGGAAAATAAATGTAATTGGCATGATATACTTCATCATGTTAAATTTAATCCAAATGAAGATAGTGCGCAGTTGTATCCACATTTACAAGGAAGAAGGACTTTAACACTTGGTAAAGCAGTAGAAGTGATGATAGCATGTCATGATAGTTACGTTGCACAGTCAGTTGTAATGTACTGTGGTGGATGGGATGCTGTAAAAATGTATGCCCAAACGTACTTTTCAAAAATTTATATACAAGAGGACGCTAGAGATGAGAAAAATGTTGGAGAATTAAATGAAGTTCTTTCACTTTTAGTACATATTTTTCAGGGTTATAAATCAGAAGCAGAATTATGGGAACCAATTATTAGCGGCATGGTAAGACAGCAAGGTGAATATGAAGGAATACATTCATATCACTTAGCTCATATGACAGGTGGGCTATCTTCAGCTGCAATAAATATTGGTATAATAGGAATATTTAACGAATTTCCGTTTCTTTATGTTATTGGGGGAAAAGATTTACCTAATCGACTTGAAAATAAAGAGGTAGATGAAGCTTTTGCGGTAGCTTTGAAGTACATATACAAAGAATATAGTGAAAGCATGCTAGGAGTGAGTAATTGAAAAGAAACTTAAAGACATCAACAATCATTATGTTAATTGTAACGATTATTGCTCTTGAAGTGGGTATCGCACTATACAATCACAATTTGTCATTAGATACTATTTATTTTGCAGCGATCCTCATTTGTATTGTATTACTTTTTGGTACACGTGTTTCTGAGAAGAAAGAGAGACGAAAAAAAACAGCTCTTTTATTTTGGCCATCTATTTTACTATCTATCGCTTGTTTTGCAGTTATAAGTTACATAAGAATAGGCTATGTTTCTGTACCAGGTATAATTGGCTTTTCATGCTTTGTTATTTATGGTGGTTTCGTATTTATTAGTATGTTAAAAAGTAAAAATGAGAGATAGCTTACTAAGTTGAAAGGAAGAGATATATGAAACGCATAGAGAATGGTACTCGCATAGAAGGAGAATATATAAAGAATAAAGTCATTCAATATAACATGTCTATTTTAACAGATGAAGCAAAACAGCCGATGGAACAAGTAAGTTTTGTTCTGAAAGATGAGGCTGGGAAAATCTTTGGCGGCGTAACAGGTACGATGTATTTTTATCATCTTCATATAGATTTTTTATGGGTTGATGATTCAGTTCGTCATGATGGTTATGGTAGTCAACTATTACATAAAATTGAAGATATTGCGAAGGAAAAAGGTTGTAGATTAATATTATTAGATTCATTTAGTTTTCAAGCACCAGAATTTTATAAAAAGCATGGCTACCGAGAATATGGTGTTGTTGAAGATCATCCGAAAGGGCATAATCAACACTTTTTAGAGAAGAGGTTATAGTATTCGTGTTTTGCGAGAAAAGTGTTTTTTAAAAGCATCGCCAATAAGGCGATGCTTTTTTTAGTTTATAGAAACTAATCCATCTGATGCAATTATGCGAAGAAATAGTTCGATTCGTATTACAAGGATTTTCTTTTTTTACTATTCAAATAGCTTATTCATTAAATCTTGTATTTCACGTCTTCTTTTATCTGTTTCATCCTTATCAATTGTATACGTATCATCCTCTATTATGAGAACATCACCCTCTTTTGCAGTGGAAGGGAGTTTGGATTTAGGTACATCAATTGTTACGTTATTCACTTCAATAACTGCTAGTTCGCCTTCGAAACGGTCAATAATACCTCTCTTCATAATTATCTCTCCGTTCTTACAGAAATGTTAGAACTATCACTAGTAATAATTACAGTTCCATTTAAATCCGTTCTATATACTTTAACAGACATTGCATTTAACTTTGCTAAAGTTTCCTGTGTGGGATGGCCATATCGGTTACCTGCACCTGCACTGATTACAGCGATACTTGGTTTCACTGCATCTAAAAATGGTTGAGAAGAAGAAGTCTTACTTCCGTGATGGCCAGGTTTTAATACATCGGATTTTAGGCCGGAACCATACGTTGCAACCATATCTTTTTCACTTTTAGATTCAGCATCACCAGTAAATAAGAAAGATTTGCTGCCATGTGTTACTTTTAATACAGCACTCCACTCATTTAGATCGTTACCGTATTCTTTAACAGGAGCTAAAAATTGTGAGTTTAAACCATTGATTGATAAAGTTACTCCAGACTTCGCTTCTTTAATAGTTAACCCTTTGTTAGCTACTGCAGTTAAAAAGTCTTGAAACGTTTGTGTCGTATGGCTTACTTTAGGTGCGTAAACGTTTTTTACATTCATAGCATAAAGTACTTCATCCAATCCGCCTACATGATCGGCATCAGGATGAGTAGCAATCATATAATCGATAGTTTGGAATCCTAATCCTTTTAAATAATTTGCTACTACTTTACCTTTTCCGTTGTTACCACCGTCAATAAGGATCGTTTCGCCACTTGGAGATTTAATAAAAGTAGCATCACCTTGTCCTACATCAATATAATGAACTTCTAACTCTCCTTTAGGCTTAGGAAGAGCCGGACGGAAACTAGGTTCTAATACACGAGCTAAAAATGCGGCGAACTGTTCACGAGTTACTTTTATGTCTGGACCAAATGTACCATCAGGAAACCCAGCTGTAATATTATTTTGAGCTAAAATTTTGACAAAATTGTAACCCCAATGAGTAGATGGAACATCAGGGAAATTGACGTCTGCACCTGTAGGTTGCAAATTAAAAGTTTTAACTAAAACTACTGCCATTTCTGCACGAGTTAATGAACGGTCAGGGAAATAGTTTGTTTCACGTTGTACAATGTTATTATGTGCTAACTTATGTACAGAATCATAGTAATAGATACCTTTGGCTACATCGGAAAAAATATGATTATAGCTAGATGGTTTTTCTAATTTTAATGATAAATCTAGCATTAAGGCCATTTGTCCACGAGTTACATCATCACCCGGTTTAAAAGTTCCTTCTGGCGTACCATTAATGATACCTTTATCCGATAAATAGTTAATTTCCTTAATTGCCCAATGATTAGATTGGACATCTGGGAAAGCTTTAGCACTTGTAAGATTTGGAATGAACAATGTTAAAATCATGACAAATGCTGTTAGTAATAAACTAAACTTTTTCAAAAAATCGACTCACTTAATGTATTTTTTACCTTATTAACTTTACCATTTATTACAAGTAATTCAAAGTTTAATAAGTAAATATTTTATTAGTTGTTTTGTATTTCCATAAATTCGTTAATTTGAAATAATCTAACTTAATAGAGGGGATAGGAAAGGTATTAGAGAATTGTTTATATTGCAATTGTAAAATCCATATTATAAATTTATAAAATCATTTATAATAATTTATATCATGTTAAATGGGAGAAAGAAAATGTATACATATAAATTACAAGATGAGAAACCAATCTGTTCAGAAAAATTAAAGAGGCTTTACGATTCTGTCGGTTGGTGGCCAGAAAGAAAAGAAATCGATATTCAAAAAATGTTAAAAAATAGTATAGCAATTGGGGTATGGAAAGAAAATGAGTTAATTGGTTTTGCTAGAGTTGTTTCAGATGGTGTTTTTCGAGCGTACTTAGAAGATGTTGTTGTGCATGAGAGTGTAAGGAATAAAGGTATTGGAGAGAAGATGCTTACAATGTTACTTGAAGAAATATCTCATATCGATATTGTGAGCTTATTTTGTGGAGAGAAGCTTATAAAGTTTTATGGTCAAAAACAATTTCAAGCGACGAAACAAATTGTGATGCATCGTAATCAAATAGTGAAAGAATAAGGGGAGAATTAGAATGAATGCAACAAGGGAATATTGTTTATCGAAAAGAAAAGCGACAGAAGATTCACCAGATGGTTGGAATGCAACGTGTATGAGGCTTAATAATAAAATATTTGCGATATTGAACCATGAAGAAGGCGAAAAAGCGGCAATAACATTAAAATGTGATCCAGAACTTGCGCTAAGATTAAGAGAAGAGTATCCAGAAACAATCATTCCGGGTTATCATATGAATAAAAAACATTGGAATACGGTGTATATACATAAAGATGTGGAACAGGTGCAAATTAATAAGATGATTGATTGGTCGTATGATTTAGTTCTACAATCATTTTCAAAGAGAAAGCAGCAAGAGTTATTAGATTAATATGTATAAGGGGTGGATGTATTGAAAGACACGATCAAAGATACATATGATAAATTAGCGAGTACATATAAAGAAAATCTAGATGTGGCAAATCCATATAACAGCTATTATGAAAGACCAGCGATGATGGAGATGGTTCCAAAGAAATTAGAAGGGAAGAGTATACTAGATGCCGGATGTGCAGCTGGATGGTATACTTCTCAATTTGTAGAAAGAGGAGCAAATGTTACTGCAATTGACGTAAGTTATGAAATGGTAAAAGCTGCAAAGGATAGTATGGGGGATAAAGCAACGTTTCTTTGTCATGACTTGCAAGAAGTATTACCGTTTGAAGATCATACTTTTGATGTAATTGTAAGTTCGTTAACCCTTCATTATTTAGAAAATTGGAATCAAGTATTTCAGGAATTTCGTCGAGTATTGAAGCCAGGTGGAGAATTTATATACTCTATTCATCATCCTTTTATGGATTTTACAAAGTTTACTTGTAAAAATTATTTTGAAAAACAATTATTAGTAGATACTTGGATTAAACCTAATATTACAATTGAAGTTGAATTTTTTAGAAGGTCACTTCAAGATATTATTAATGAAACAACAAATTATTTTATGTTAGAAAAAATGGTCGAACCAAGGCCAGTTGAAAAGATGAAAGAAGTAAATGAAAAATCTTATTACTATTTAAATACAAATCCACATTTTCTTATTGTTAAAGCAGTTAATAAATAGCTAGTAAAATGATTATATTTTACTAGCTATTTTGCAGTTATAAATGATGAATTAGGAGTTTTGAAATGAATACGAAACGAAATAGATTACTATACGCAATGTTTACAATCCTTGTTATTATTTTAGGGCTTAGTTCAAGAAAGTTTGCTTTTGCGCTGCCGGCTCTATTAAATGATTATTTAGGTGATGCTTTATGGGCGTTAATGATTTTTATTGGATTTGGATTTTTATTTCCTAAAATAGAAATGAAGAAATTGGCTTTTGTTAGTTTAATGTTTTGCTACGGGATTGAAGTGAGCCAATTGTATCATGCTGAATGGATAGATAGTATTCGCGCAACGACTTTAGGTGGACTCGTATTAGGTTATGGATTTTTGTGGAGTGATTTAGTTGCTTATACAATTGGTGTTGGGGTAGGATTTCTTTTTGAGTTTATATTAAGGACGAATAAGCGATTTTAAATGGAGGTATTTATTATGGAGGATATATTAGAAATTGTGAATTTTTGGTTTGAAGATAAAGATGTCACAGCTACTGAAATAAAAGCAAACGTAACAAAGATTCATTGTAATAATAAATCCTATATTTTGAAGGAAAAGGGATCGATAAAACAACTATTAGTTGAAATACATGTATTAAAACAGCTTGAGGAAAAAGGGGTTAAAGTGCAAAAATTAGTGAAAACGAGTAATAGTAAAAAGTATGTATTTTATAAAGAGAAGTATTATTGTTTGTACAAATATATTGCTGGAAGTGGACTTGAAATAAAAGATACAGAAAATCTGAAGGAGCTAGGAAGTACAATTGGAGAAGAAATAGCTAATTTACATCAAGTACTTAATTCGGTGAATAATAATGAGTTAGTAAAAAGAGATTTGTATAAAGTAGTATACGGATGGGCTTTACCTATTTTAGAAAAGAATGAGTATGTTCATCAGGATGTAATTCGAAAAATGAATCAAATACATACAGCTTTCAAAGAAATAGTTCACCCATTACGAGAGCAAATTATTCATCGTGATATGCACTTATCCAATGTAATCTTTAAAGATAATGAATTTCAAGGTTTTATAGATTTTGAACTATTAGAAAGTAATGTAAGAGTATTCGATTTATGCTATTGCTGTACGAGTATTTTGAGTGAGTTATATAGTGATGAAGTATTAAGAGGGAAGTGGCAACATATTATCAGCACAATCTTTGAAGGATATAATAAACAAAACATTTTAATGAAAGAAGAACTACAGTCTATTTGGTATGTCATGCTTTCGATTCAAGTTATCTTTATTACTTATTTTGTTCAGTTAAAAGATTTATTAAAGTTAAATGAAGAGATGTTTTTCTGGATTTTTGCTAATAAAGAGGCTATTGAAGAGTCAATAGAAAGGATCGCACAAAAATGAAAAAAATTATATTAATAGGTTCTGGTGGTTCAGGAAAATCTACACTAGCAAGGCAGTTAGGCAATAAATTAAATATTAAAGTACATCATCTTGATGCACTATCTTGGAAACCGAATTGGGAAGGGGTACCGAAAGAGGAGCAAAGAACGGTTCAGAATGAATTAGTGAAAGAAGATGAGTGGATTATTGATGGGAATTATGGCGGGACAATGGACATAAGAATGAACGCAGCTGATACAATTATTTTTCTTGATATTCATAGGACAATATGTGCTTATCGTGCTTTTAAAAGAGTTATACAATATCGGAATAAAACAAGACCGGATATGGGCGCGGGATGTAAGGAAAAATTTGATTTGCAATTTTTTAAATGGATATGGGAATATCCTAAGACGAAGCGACCTACAATTTTAAAGAAGTTAAATCAATTGAGTAAGGATAAAGATGTTATTATTTTAAAATCTACAAATGAAGTAAGACTATTTTTAGAGAAGTACAGTGCTATAAATGGTTAGATTATAAAAAGAAATAACCTGGGGGTATAGAATTGGATAGATTTATTAGGCTAGTTGATTCTAATATGGTGAAAATTCCAGCAGGAAAAGTAGAATTAAGAGATGATCGAATAAAGAAAGAATGGAAAGCCCAAGTTAATTCGTTTCTTCTTGCAAAGTATGTTGTAACGATGGAATTATATGATGCGATTACGAATCATACATCAAATTTATCCAAAGATAAAAACAAACCAGTTGTAATTTACATAGATGACCTTGGATTTAGGCTCGCTAAGTCCATTTAGAAAAATTATAAGAGCAAAATAATATAGATAAGATTTAAAGTAAGGAGTGTTTTAAGTGGCACGTGTTTTATTCATTAATACTGGATCAGAAGGGCATATAAATCCAACATTGCAAGTTGTAGAAGAATTAGTTTCGCGTGGGGAAGAGGTAGTTTATTTTTCAATAGAAGCTTTCAGAGAACGTATTGAAAAAACAGGGGCTATTGTAAGAACAATTGACGACCAAAAGTTTATAAAAGCATTTCTTTCCGGTGGCCGAAATTATTTGCAGGAAAGAATAAATGGCCTTCTACATACAGCAGATGTTATTATACCAAGTGTTCTTGAACAAATTGAAGGAGAACATTTTGATTATATGATTCATGATTCGATGTTTGGCTGTGGCCGTATAATTGCTCAAATTTTAAAGCTTCCGGCAATAAATTCCTGTACATCTTTTGCACAAGATGAAAAATCATTTCAACAAATGTTAGATCACTTGTCTAAAAGTATCCCAGTGAAAGTTCAGGAGAGGATACATAATGATTTTGAAAGATTAACTAAGGAGGTTGCGGAAAAGTATAGTGTTGAAATAAACTCACCATATGAAGTTTTCTGTAATCCAGCGTCACTTACTATTGTATATACAATAAAAGAGTTCCAGCCTTTTGGAGATATGTTTAATGAAACATTTAAATTTGTAGGTCCATCCATCCCTGCACAAGTAAAAAATGAAGACTTTGATTTTACTTCAATTGAAGTAAAAAGCCCGATTTACATTTCGCTAGGCACTGTTTTTAATGAAGCGCTTGATTTTTATAAGCTTTGTATGAAGGCGTTCGAGAATAGCGAGCATACTATTGTGATGTCTATTGGTAATAAAACGAACATAAGTGATTTAGGTGAAATTCCTAAAAACTTCATTGTGAAAAACTATGTACCACAAATGAAACTACTTGCATATACAAAGTTGTTTATTACACATGGTGGAATGAACAGTACACATGAAGGGCTATATAACGGGATTCCACTCATTGTAATTCCGCAAAGTGCAGATCAGCCAGTAATCGCAAAGCAAGTGGAGAATCTAGGAGCTGGGATTAAGTTATCTATGAAAGAATTAACTGTAGAACAACTACGTGAAAGTGTAGAACTTGTATTAAATAATCCATCATATAAAGAAGTTGCATGGAATTTGAAGGAATCTTTCCTGAAATCTGGTGGCTATCAGGAAGCTGCTGATGAGATTTTTACATTTATAGGTCAATAATAAATAGAAAATTATACATGAGAAGAGTGTCTATATGAAATGATATAGACACTCTTTTTTTATATGAAGCGGAGAATTCGTTGTTTTGAAATGTTAAATATTCTGTTTTGCAAATTCGGACCATAGTTTTACGTGTTACTAATGCTTTCATCATTTCTGCACAACTTCTGCACATACTTTGATGATTTCTATGTCATGATATATTCATCAAGTGAAATATTTCACAAGAAATGAAATATATTTTCACTGCGGTGTATGCATAACACACACATACATCGTTACAAGATTGTCTCTTGTTATTCTTTTACATCGAAGCCCACATTACACTACGAATTATAACAAGAAGGGGACAGGAACATGAAGAATCAATTTTTAAAACAACTACAAAACATGAAAATGAACAAAAAAAGTCTAGGAGCTGTTGCATTAACAGCTGGAATTATTGGCACGACACTTATTCCTCAAAACGCATACGCGCACGGTTTTGTTGAAAAGCCGAGCAGCCGATCTGCTTTATGTAGTCCAACTTATGGTGCACTAAATGTAAACTGCGGAAGTGTTATGTATGAACCACAAAGTTTGGAAGCTCCAAAAGGGTTCCCGCAAACTGGCCCAGTTGATGGTCAAATCGCTTCTGCAGGTGGTAAGTTTGGTGGTATTTTAGATCAACAAACTGCCGATCGTTGGTTTAAAAATACAATTACAGGCGGGGAAAATACATTTACGTGGAAATATACAGCGCCTCACTTAACGAGCAAATGGCATTACTATATTACAAAAAAAGGATGGAATCCAAATAAAGCGCTCACAAGAGCAGATTTTGAACCAATTGGAACTGTGCAACATGATGGTTCTGCAGCCTCAAATCATTTAACTCACAAAATCAATGTACCTACTGATAGAAGTGGGTATCATGTAATTTTAGCAGTATGGGATGTAGCTGATACAGCAAATGCATTCTATAATGTAATTGATGTTAATCTCATCAATGACGTAAAACCAGACACAGAAGCTCCAAGCATTCCAAATAGAATTCAGGCACAAAAAGTAACAGCGAATAGTATAGAACTAGCATGGAACGATTCTACGGATAATGTAGGGGTAAAAGGGTATCAAATCTTCCGTAACGGAGAGATGATTGATACAGTACCAGGAACTCATTTTATTGATAAAAAATTACAACCAAGTACAGAATACTCTTATACTATAAAGGCAATTGACGCAGCTGGAAATGCTTCGAAAGAAAGTGCAAAGCTTACAGTAAAAACGACAGTTGAGGCTCCTGATACAGAAGCACCAACACAACCAAAAGGATTACATAGTATGGGAACGACAGCGTCAAGTGTGGAACTAATGTGGAGTCCTTCTGACGATAATATTGGTGTAGACCATTACGATATTTATAGAGAAACAAAAGGATCAATGGAAAAAATTGCAACATCCAATACGACTTCTTATATGGATAAATATTTACTCTCTAATACTACTTATAAATATGTAGTGAAAGCTGTTGATGTAGCTGGAAATGAATCTGTACAGAGTGATATATTCATAATTACTACAAAAACTGAAAGCGTTTCATATGAAGAATGGGATGCAAAGAAAGCATATGAAAAGGGAGATAAAGTTCTACACGAGGGAAAAGTATATGAAGCAGTCCAAAGTTATAAAGGAAATGGGGATCCAAACTGGATTTATGCTTTATCATTATGGAAAACAGTGTAAGATTTACCTTGCTATGAACTAAGAGATAATGGGCTTTGATGCAAAAGGACATCTTGAGAATTCATTTTTCTATAAATAAAAAAGGGCAGTATATGAATACGTAAAGTAGTTTCATATACTGCCTTTTTTATTATGATAACATTTTCGTCATAAGTATATGCGGAATGCCATCTTCCATAAATACATCAGAAGAGGTTTGATAACCTAGTTTTTTATAAAATCCTTCAGCCTGTGTTTGACCGTGTAGTTTTACTTTTGTAGATTCTTTTTCACGAGCAATTTCTTCTAACGTTTGAATAATTACTTTTCCTAAACCGTATTTACGATAGTCTTTTAAAATACAAATACGTTCTAATTTTCCAGTTCCATCAACAAATCGGATACGACCTGTACCAACAGGAAGATTGTTATAATAAACTAAAATATGTTTACATTTCTCCCCGATTTCATCAAACATATCGAATTCATCTTCAAGTGGAACATTTTGTTCTTTTACAAATACTTCTTTTCGAATATGAAAGGCAGTTTCTAAATCTGTAAGTTCTGTTATGAGTTTGGAGTGCAAATTGTTCAATCCTTTCTAGTGTGATGTGCTTTTGTTTTCATAGTATATCATAATGTTACGTAATAACGAGAAAATATAAAAAAGCTGACTGTAAGAGTCAGCGTTCATTATAATTCCTGTATCCCGTTTTTTGTTCCAATAATCGCCTTACTAGTCATATTAACAAACAATCCGGTTTCAACTACACCAGTAATCATTTTTAATCTTTTGTGTAAATCGGAAGGAGTAGGTATATGATTAGGGAATATACAATCGATAATCATGTTATTATTATCGGTTATAAACGTTTCATTATTTTTTAAGCGTAACGTTGTTTGACATCCTAAAGATTGAATTTTACTTTCGGTTTGTTTCCATGCAAAAGGTATGATTTCAATAGGTAATGGAAAAGTCCCTAAACGTGTCACAACTTTTGATTCATCAACGATAATGATAAGTTCTTTCGAGGAGGAGGCTACAATTTTCTCGCGAAGTAATGCACCACCGCCTCCTTTAATAAGCTGTAAATTAGAATCAATTTCATCAGCGCCATCAATTGTAAGATCAAGACTTTGTACGTCGTTTAACGAAATCAACGGAATATTTAGCTGCTGTGCCAATGCTTCCGTTTCCTTTGATGTCGGGACAGCTTGAATTGATAATCCCTCTTTTACACGTTGACCTAATTTTTGTATCGTCCAGTATGCGGTTGATCCTGTACCAAGACCAATCTTCATACCATCTTTTACGAAGGTTGCAGCATATTCACCAGCTATCTGTTTTAAATCCATCGCTTTACTCCGCCGGACGTGGTCCAGCATCAAGACCTGAACTTTCAACTGTAAGTACTGGGCGAACTACTATATCCTTATGTACACGCATTTGACAAGATAATCGTAAATGATCCTCAATCCCTTTTTCAGTCATTGCATGTTTTTCATTCGCACTCGCTTCACAAAAATCACCGGCTATAATTTCTACTCTACAAGTTGTGCAACGTGCTTTTCCGCCGCAACGATGGAGTATGTTTACACCGTTATCTTCAATTGCTAATACTAATTTTGTGCCTTCTTTTACATCAAAAGTTCCCGCACCTTCAATTGTTAATTTTGGCAAATTTGTTCCTCCTCACGTAAAATTGTACATAACATATTTATGACCGCGAATTATTGAACATAAACATAATTTTTTTATATGCCCCGTAACTTTTTTATTTGTTGAATCGTTAATTAAGTAAGCGCTGAAAAGGAGTGGTTATTTTGTGCACAAAAGTAACTCATATTTTGAAAAATCATATCGATATGAATCATTCAAATATAACTTTTTTAATTGAGCAATACGGAGAGTTGAAAAGATACTGTACATTTTTAACGAAAAATAAATGGGATGGCGAAGATCTTGCCCAAGAAACGGTTTGTAAAGTACTTCAAAAATATAGTAATAAAGATATTTGTATGACGCTCGTATATAAAATAGCTAGAAATCGTTGGTTAGATCAAATAAAGTCAAAATCAGTTCATGAAAAAATAAGAGACCAAATTACTTTTGAAGAACCACATGAAAAAATTGCAGATTTGCATGAAATGGTAGGGAAAGTATTATCTTCATTAAATGTACAGCAATCCACGATTTTATTATTAAAGGATGTTTTTCAATATAGTATCGCTGATATTGCTAAAGTATGTTCCGTATCGGAAGGGGCAGTAAAAGCTTCTTTGTTTCGGAGTAGAAATAGGTTGAAAACTGTAAGTGAAGAAGGGATAGAGATAGTTGAATTCACAGACGATATGGAAGTTGTAGTAACGTCTATTCGAGAAGAGAGACCGGAATTATTAACGAAACTGCTTCCAACAATAGATTTTACTAAGTTACCATCTAAACAGCCAGTCTTATTATTTAATGTGAAACAACCTTCTTCCTACAGTTGTATGCTTTTAGCAGCATAACAATTATTGGAGGGATTTAAAATGAATGCAATTCCATATGTTGTAGAACAAACGAAATTAGGAGAACGTTCCTATGATATATACTCAAGGTTATTAAAAGACCGTATTGTTATTATTGGTTCAGAAATAAATGATCAAGTAGCGAGTAGTGTCGTAGCTCAATTATTATTTTTAGAAGCAGAAGATGCAGAGAAAGATATATTTTTATACATTAATAGTCCAGGCGGATCAACGACAGCAGGTTTTGCCATATTGGATACGATGAATTTAATCAAACCAGACGTGCAAACGCTATGCATGGGCTTTGCAGCATCATTTGGTGCATTGCTATTATTATCAGGTGCAAAAGGAAAACGGTTTGCACTCCCAAATAGTGAAATTATGATTCATCAGCCGCTTGGTGGTGCACAAGGGCAAGCAACGGAAATTGAAATCACAGCAAAAAGAATTTTAAAGTTAAAACATGATATTAATAAAATGATTGCAGAAAAAACAGGGCAACCGATTGAAAGAGTAGCACATGATACAGAAAGAGATTATTTTATGACCGCAGAAGAAGCAAAGGCATATGGGATTGTAGATGATGTTGTTACGAAAAAATAGCAGAAAGCAGGCTAGAGAGTAAAGTATATTCTCTAGCCTGTTTTATTAATCTTTTATCCATTCATCGACTAACGCTTGATTCTTTTTAATCCATTTTCGCGCCGCTTCTTCGGGATCTTTCGTTTTATTTAACTCGACCATTAATGTACCAAGCTGTTCATCGTTCATTTTCCATTTATCAAAGTATTTTATGATATCCGGATGATCTTTTTCGAAACCTTTACGAACGGAGTAATAAATGTCATCTTTTTCACCATATACTTTCTTAGGGTCTTTTAAATATTTTAAGTCAAATTCTGAAAAACCCCAATGTGGATTCCAAAGCGTAACAGCGATTGGTTTCTTTTTCGTATATGCTTTTTTTAGTTCACTCATCAAAGCAGCTTCAGAAGACTGGACAAGTTTTAGCTTTATATCATATTCCTTCATCGCTTTATTCGTTAAATTCATAAGACTGCTGCCAGGTTCAATTCCGACAATTTTATTATCTAGTTCATCTTTATGTGCATTTAGATCTTCAATGCTGTTTATGTTTTTCACATAAGAAGGGACAACTAAACCTAGTCCGGTTCCTTCATACCATTTTGATTTTAAGACAATATCATCTTTATAACGATCATTTAGTGGTTTATCCGTAACGGGTAGCCATACTTCTAAATTAGCATCAACATCACCGCGAGCAACACCAGTCCAAATTGCCGCTTTTTCTAAATACATGAGTTCAACTTTGTAGCCTTTTTGTTCTAGTAGTACCTTCCACATATTTGCAGTTGCAATGTTTTCTTTCCAACTTGTTACACCTAGTTTAATTTTTCCTTTCGAATTTGCATTTGTTGCATTACATGAAGAGAAAATCATAGTAATAAATAATGCAAGGCATATGAGCCATATTTTCTTTCTCATTAAAAACCTCCTAAGAAACGTTTGCTTTTTAAATAAATGTATAAGTAAGCATTCTTATTATGAACGGAAAAAAGAATTTTAAAGAAATCTTATAAATGTTATTTTTATGTAATATTTCTTTGCAAAATCGCAACACTATGTGAATAGATGGGTAGAAAAGGAGTAGTGACATGGATAATACAAAGGTACGTGTTGAAAACGTAACAAAAGTATTTGGGAAACACCCGCAAAGAGCGCTTACCTTATTAAAAGAGGGAAAAAGTAAATCGGAAATTTTGAAAGAGACAGGAATGAACGTTGGCGTAAAAAAGGCGACGTTCGAAGTATATACGGGAGAAATTTTCGTTATTATGGGATTGTCTGGTAGCGGGAAATCGACATTAGTTCGTATGTTAAACCAACTGATTAGACCAACAGCGGGGCATATATACATAGATGGAGAGGATATCGCAACGATGGGAAAAGAAGAGTTGCGAAGAGTGAGAAGAACGAAGATGAGCATGGTGTTTCAGAAATTCGCTCTATTCCCTCATCGTACCGTTTTGCAAAATGTTGCATATGGGTTGGAAATACAAGGAGTTCCAGTAGAGGAACGAGAGAGAAAAGCGTTAGAGTCCTTGAAGTTAGTTGGACTTGATCATCATAAAGATAATTATCCAAGTCAACTGAGTGGTGGTATGCAACAGCGTGTCGGCATTGCGAGAGCGCTTACGAATGATCCAGATGTTTTACTTATGGATGAGTCATTTAGTGCATTAGATCCACTGATTCGAAAAGAAATGCAAGATGAACTGTTAGAATTACAAGATAAAATGGAAAAAACAATTATTTTTATTACGCATGATTTAGATGAAGCCCTTCGAATTGGTGATCGAATTGCGTTAATGAAAGATGGAGAAGTTGTCCAAATTGGAACGCCAGAAGAAATTATGATGAGTCCTGCGAATGAATTTGTAGAGAAATTCGTGGCGGATGTGAATTTAGGAAAAGTAATAACGGCGGAATCTATATTAAAACGACCAGAGACGTTATTAATAGACCGTGGACCACGTGTAGCACTTCAAATTATGAGAAATGCCGGCGTTTCTACCGTATATGTTGTAAACAAAAAATATGAGTTTTTAGGAATATTAACGGCAGATGATGCGAGTAAAGCAGTACAAAAGCAATGGCCGATTGCTGATTTATTACTTACCGATATTCCGCACGTGTATTTAGATACTTTACTGGAAGAAACGTATGCGAAAATGGCGGAGATGAAATATCCGTTACCAGTAATTGATGAGAAGAAAAGGCTAAGAGGAATTATTAAACGTGAAAGTGTCATTCAAGCTCTTGCAGGTAATATTGAAGAAGAGGTGAAAGACGATGAATAGTATACCACGTATTCCTTTAGGGGAATGGGTCGACTCATTTGTTGCAAGTTTATATGAGCACTTTGAAGGCTTATTCCGAGGATTCTCTTATATTATCGGTGGATTCGTTGATTTACTCACTAATTTTTTAACAATAATACCGGCTATATTGATGATTATTATTTTGTGTTTCCTCATTTGGTACACAACGAGAAAAGTATCTTTAGTTATTTTTACACTCATCGGATTATTATTTATTTTGAATATTAACTACTGGGCACAGACGATGCAGACATTAGCTCTTGTACTTACATCTGTTATTATTTCAATTATTGTAGGTATCCCAATTGGCATTTTAGCTTCGCAAAATGAACGGTTTTCAAAATTTTTAAAACCGACATTAGATTTTATGCAAACAATGCCGGCTTTCGTATATCTGATTCCTGCGATTACATTTTTCGGAGTAGGGGTAGTACCTGGGATTATTGCATCGGTAATCTTTGCAATGCCACCGACAATTCGTTTTACTGACTTAGGAATTAGACAAGTTCCAGAAGATTTAATAGAAGCAGCGAATGCGTTTGGCTCTACCGCATCACAAAAATTATTTAAAGTACAATTACCACTCGCAACTGGAACGATCATGGCTGGTGTGAACCAAAGTATTATGCTCTCTTTATCAATGGTAGTAACAGCATCGCTTGTAGGAGCTCCAGGTCTTGGAGTTGATGTATACCGCTCTGTGACACAAGTTAATATCGGGATGGGATTTGAAGCGGGACTAGCCATTGTTGTCATTGCGATTATATTAGATCGTATTACACAAGGATTTCACCAAAAAAGAAGATAACAAGAAAACACACTTTATTATACAAAGTGTGTTTTTTGTTTGAATAGATTATATTCGAACGATAACAGAACCGTCAGCTGACGCAAAAACTTGTTTTTTTATTTCATTGATTTAATTCTTCGATGAATAACGATATGTTTGTTTAATAGCGACTTGAAAATCTCTTCTTAAGAAGAGGATTATGTGGTGGAAAAGTATAAGTAATAAAGTGCATTTTTTGGAAATTATTAAGTGGAATAGCGAATATATTAGGAGACAGTGACTTCATGTAAATAGATATTATTTTGGAAGAAATTATGAGAGGAGATGCTATTTTGTCTAAAAAGAAAAAAAGTAATGATGCCTTGGCGATAGGCGTCGGTATAGGGGTTGTAATCGGTGTAGTCCAAGGTTATTTTACAAATAATTTAGTAGTCGGAATTGTGATTGGGATTGTAATTGGAGTTGTGGTTTTGAAGAAAAAATGAGGTGTAAATTCAATTCAAAATTGTTGCGTTAAAAGAATGAATTTTCGGAATATAAATCTTATTTTTCCTTTTTTTATGATATTATATATAAAAAGGATGGTGATGGATATGCCAACAAATAATCAAGAAGAACAAAATTGCTTCATTTGTGAAAAACATAAAGGAAATATTACAGTTCCAGGTGGAGCTATTTACGAAGATGAACTCGTTTACGTTGGACATGTCCACTGGGATAGCGAAGAAACGTATCTTGGTTATGTAATGATAGATATAAAAAGACATGTACCTGGTCTTGCTGAGCTAACAGATGAAGAAGCAAAAAGGTTCGGACTTATATCAAGTAGAGTAAGTAAAGCACTAAAAGAAAGTGAAGGTGCCGAACATATTTACACTTTTGTTTCAGGGAATGGTGTACCACATATGCATATGCACATCATACCGCGTTATGCAAATACACCAAAAGAGTTTTGGTCACTGACTGAAGTAGAGAAATGGAACGGTGCGCCTTATAGTGATACAGAAAAAATCAAAAAACTATGCGAAAGAATACGAAAGTATATGGTGAGTGAATATGCATACAACAAATAATAGACAACATTCATGGATTGGAAGTAGAGAAATGTGTTTAGACGAAATTTCGGTAAAGCAATATGGTGATATCGTGCTCGGTGCATATGGTGGGAATATTAGTGCCGGAGCAAAAAAGAATGAAGATGGTGCGTTAGTTTGGTCAAATGGTGATTGGGAATTTGCAGCTATATTAGATGGACATAATAGTGCAGAAAGTGTTGATTTAGTAGTAAATACAATTCAAAAAGAATATGAAAATATAAAAGAAATGATGAATGAATCGATTGATACAGTATTTCGATCTATTGAAAATCATATTCTTACAATCTTACAATCTTCTTCATTTAAGGAAAAGTGCAAAAGAATTAAAGGTGAAACAGCTTGCTTACTATGTGTAAGAAAAGAAAACTATATATGGTGGTTATCTATCGGAGACTGTTTAGTGTATGTATTTCATGATGAATTACACAAATTAGGACAATACGCACTAAATCAACGTCATTTTTACGAATGGATTGGTAACGTAAATACTTTTGATTTACCTGTTCCTTGTTATTCAACAGGCATTCGTGAATTACGTAATGGAAAGAATCGAATTGTAATGGTGACAGATGGAGTATTAGAATGCGGGGAACGTCGGTATGAAACTCCTGTAAATCTGTATAGTGATATGAATAGAAATAATATAAAACTTGAAGAAAGTGTTCATCATGTATTAGAGCACGTTCATCATCAATTCGGACGCGATAGTGCGACAATTATTAGTTGGGACATTGATAATAAAGGAAAAGCTACTTATCCGAGTGATCAGCCAGAGAAAATAAAAGTAAGAAAATAAAAGGAGAGGGTTTTCTGTCAATTACCAAAATAACGCTATTAATTTTATGGGTACTATGTATATTCGTTTTTGAAAAAATAGCAAGAAGAAGATTAAACATCCCGAAACAAAAGGGATGGGATAATCAATATGTGAATAAAACACATAAATGGGGGAATAGAATTATTATTTTCTCTTATATAGTTGTTATTGCGATAAGTGCTTTGTTTCCAAACCGTATATTTATGGGGTATGTACCTCTTTTGTTTTTTATCACGTTATATGGATTTCAATCATATATGGAGTGGAAATATGATAAGGAATCGCGCGAGTTCTTGATTTCATTTTTTGCAGTTACAGCGCTAATAATAACTGGATTAATTATATACTTCTTTCTTTAATAAATTTTCAATTAAAGATTTAAAGGAGGAAAATAATGAATAGATCTGTATTACGTGTAGAAGTTATTATTTATAATGGAGATAACTCAAAAGTGCTCGTTCAATGCGATGAAAATGAATCATTTTATCGTTTTCCAGGAGGCTCTATTGAATTTGGTGAACCAGCAAAAGAAGCGATAATACGAGAATTAATGGAAGAATACGATTTGAAAATTGATGTCCAAAAGCTAGCTGTTGTAAATGAGCATATTTTCGAGTGGAACAACGAAAAAGGACATCATTGTACATTGATATATTGGGGAACTGTTCAAGAGATGGTTACAAATGAAATAAGGCATAAAGAACATGAGAATATTATATTAATATGGAAGAGCATAGAGGAATTAAAGGAGAAGCCAACATATCCTGAAGGAATTGTAAGTTATTTAGAAGAGAATAACCATAATATAGTCCACTTTGTTTCTAAAAATATATAAAGTAATTGGAGGGATAACAATGGATACCTCTACAATTTTAATTATTATTATTGGACTGGGTATAGGTGGTTACTTTTTAGAACAGTTTTTAAGAAGAAAATTAAATATGGAGAAAAGAGGCTTCTTTGGATATAAGCATGTGAATAGTTTACATGTAAAATTAGAAATAGGTCTTATTATTATTTATGTAATAAGTAGTTGTTATTATATGTTTAAATTTGAAAACGCTAAAATGGCTTATGTCATGTTCACTTATTTAGGGATATCATGGACTTTAAGAGCATGGATGGAATGGAAATATGATAGAAAATCAAAAGAATATATACTTTCGATAACGGGAATGGTTTCTTTTATATTGATGCTCTCGATACTATTTTATTTCGTTCCACCTGCTGTATAATTAAAAATTTGATTATACATAATGAGATAACTAATAAATAAGAAACCATTTACTGCTAAATGGTTTCTTATTCAATTTAAACATTTAATTTCGCTAATACGGATTTAATGAAATTTGTTTTATCCTCTGCATATTGATGTTTATCATTAGGATTAGCCTGTGAAAGTTGAATCTTCAACTGTTCATACTGTATACGAGCAGTTTTATTGACTATTAAGTAATCTCTGAATTGCAATTGTTCTATTACATGTGTATTCCCTTTTTCATACATATGAATTTGATGAGTTCTTGGCTCACCTTTATTAAAATAATATCGTTCAGGCAATACATCTTTTCTATATTTATAGTTTAGTAGTTCTAATTTTTTAATACAATGTATACCGTCCCTATAAATTTCTAATTCAATTGCTATATCAATAATGGGCTTTGCACTTAAATGTGGAATAGAAGTACTACCAATATGGTGTATCGCTAAAATATGTTCGCCAATTTGTTCCTCAATGAATTGTTTCTCCTTTACAAATTCAATTGCCCACTCTTCAGTCCATGGAACTAAAAACACTTTACCATAGGGTAAACCTAACATTTAATTAGCACCTCTTTCAAAATGGTTTTCAATAAAGGTAATTACATTTTCTTAAAGCTTCTCAAAACAAGATATTCCCACAATCTCCAAGGAAGAATTTTCTTTGCAAAGATCATAAATTTTACACCTTTACCGATTGGATAACGTAAATTCGTACGCTTAGACTCAGCAATTTCTACAATTTTATTAGCAACATCTATCGGATTACCAAATGTATCACTGCCGCTATTAATATGTTTTTGTATTTTATCCATATATTCTTTGTAAGGAGAAGTAGTATCAGATTGGTTTGTAGCTAGTTGTTTACCAACTTCCCATATATTCGTGTTATAAGAACCAGGTTCCACTAAAGCAACATCTATTCCAAAAGGTTTCACTTCTAAACGAAGGGATTCACTCCATCCTTCTAATGCATATTTGGAAGAAACGTAAGGAGATAGACCAGGGAATCCAACTTGACCACTAATGCTGCTTATATTAATGATTTTCCCACTTTTTTGTACTCTCATATAAGGTAAAACAAGCTGAGTGATTGAAATAGCACCAAAAAGGTTCGTTTCAAATTGTTTGCGATATTCCTCTACTGGAATTTCTTCTACAAAGCCACCATTAGCATATCCTGCATTATTAATAAGGAGGTCTACTTTGTTTATTTCTTTTAAAAATAATTGAAAGTTATGTATAGAGTTTTGATCGGTTACATCTAATTGTTGAACTGTTATGTTGTGCAGCAAGTTTAGTTGAGTAGCTTGAGATAGTAAGTTCGCTTGTTTTTCAAGGTTTCTCATTGTAGCGATAACTAAATAATCTTTTTTTGCGAGTTCGAGTGTAGTTAATAGTCCAAATCCACTTGAGGATCCTGTAATAATTGCGACTTTTTTGTTCATTTTCTGCCAGCTTTCTTTTTCTTTTATCATAACGAGTTATGATAAGAAAATCTATTATTCTTACATTCGTTTTGAGAGCATTACCCGTTAATTCTATATTCTATGAGATTTTTAAAAGAGGAAATTATACGGACTCAGCGTATATAGAGAAGTGAGTATGAATACGTTTATGAAATGAGGGAAGAATAATGGCCCATGTGAAGGATGTATTAGCAGATCAGTTATTAGCGAATGCGAACGATCCTAGTTGGTATATTCCGTTTTCAGATGCAGTTAAGGGTTTATCTGAGAGGGAAGCTTTCTGGAAACCGAATGAAGAGAGTAACAGTATAGCTGAAATTGTACAACATTTATTGTATTGGAATTCTACGTGGCAAACTAGATATAAAGAATCGAATGTGAATGCTGTGCCCGCTATTGGAGATAATAACAAAAGTTTTATGCTTTCAAATAATCAAACTTTCGATGAATTACGAGAAAAACTACTAGAGAAACTGTTACTATGGCAAAATCTCATAAATGAAGAAAAGGTTGAAAGCGATGTAGTGGGATTTCCTGTTTCTGCAAAGTGGTGGGAAGTGCTAGCCAATGTAACTACTCATAATGCATATCATATCGGTCAAATTATTTACATCCGAAAATTACAGAAGAGTTTTGATGGTGAATAAGATAATAATTTTCAAATTAGGTGAACAAAAGTGGACAAAACGAGACTAATGTCTCATTTTGTCCACTTTTTTATTTTCAACATAGAGAGAAAACCTATTAAATCAAGGATTGGAAATTGGCACGGTACTTGCAATATAAAAGATGAACAAGAAAATAGGAGGGCTGAACATGTTAAAAACAACTGAAAGTAAAGGGAATGGAATTACGAAAGAACAAGCTCGCTGGATGTACGAAAAAATGTTAGAGATTCGTAAGTTTGAAGATAAGGTGCATGAATTATTCGCGCAAGGCGTTCTGCCAGGTTTCGTCCATTTATACGCTGGGGAAGAAGCGGTAGCAGTTGGTGTATGTGCCCACTTAACGGATAGTGACAGTATTACAAGTACGCATAGAGGACATGGACACTGTATCGCAAAAGGTTGTGATTTAAACGGTATGATGGCTGAACTTTTCGGGAAAGCGACAGGATTATGTAAAGGTAAAGGCGGATCCATGCATATTGCTGATTTAGATAAAGGAATGCTTGGTGCAAATGGCATTGTAGGTGGTGGTTTCCCGCTTGCTTGCGGTTCGGCATTAACAGCTAAATATAAAGGAACGAAAGATGTAAGTGTTTGTTTCTTCGGTGATGGAGCAAATAATGAAGGAACATTCCATGAAGGGGTTAACTTAGCGGCGATTTGGAAGTTACCAGTTATTTTTATCGCTGAAAATAACGGTTACGGTGAAGCAACGACATTTGAATATGCTTCAAGTTGTGATTCTATTGCGGATCGTGCGAAAGCTTATAACATTCCAGGTGTTCAAGTGGATGGAAAAGATCTGCTAGCTGTATATAAAGCTGCTGAAGAAGCAGTAGAACGTGCGCGTAACGGCGGTGGTCCAACAATAATTGAATGTATGACATATCGTAATTACGGTCATTTCGAAGGTGAAGCACAAACGTATAAAACTTCAGAAGAAAAAGAAGAACATTTAAATGAAAAAGATGCGATTGTGAATTTCCGTAAGCATTTAATTCATGAAGCTGTATTAACTGAATCTGAGCTTGTAGATATGGAAAAGGCAGTAGATGAAGCGGTTCAAAAATCAATTGAATTTAGTGAAAATAGTCCATATCCAGAGGATGAAGAGTTATTAAAAGATGTATACGTTTCTTACAAATAAGAGGAGGGTGAAAAATAATGACTAGAACAGTAAGTATGTCAACTGCAATTAATGAAGCGATGAAAATATCGATGCGCCGTGATGAAAATGTAATTTTAATAGGAGAAGACGTTGCAGGTGGTGCACAAGTTGATCACTTGCAAGATGATGAAGCATGGGGCGGTGTTCTTGGTGTTACGAAAGGCCTTGTACAAGAATTTGGCCGAAATCGTATTTTAGATACACCAATTTCAGAAGCGGGTTACATGGGAGCAGCAATGGCAGCTGCGGCAACAGGACTACGTCCGATTGCTGAATTAATGTTTAATGATTTTATCGGTAGTTGTCTTGATCAAGTATTAAACCAAGGTGCAAAGTTCCGCTATATGTTCGGTGGTAAAGCGAAAGTGCCAGTTACAGTACGTACGATGCATGGTGCAGGTTTTAGCGCAGCTGCACAACATTCACAAAGTTTGTATGCGTTATTTACGAGCATTCCAGGTATAAAAGTTGTCGTTCCTTCTACTCCATATGACGCAAAAGGCTTACTATTAGCGGCAATTGAAGATGATGATCCGGTAATCTTCTTTGAAGATAAAACACTCTACAATATGAAGGGTGAAGTGCCAGAAGGTTATTACACAATTCCATTAGGAAAAGCGGATATTAAACGGGAAGGTTCTGACGTAACAATCGTCGCAATTGGAAAACAAGTTCATACAGCACTTGCGGCTGCTGAGCAATTATCGAAAAAAGGACTTGAAGTAGAAGTAATTGATCCACGTTCTTTATCACCACTGGATGAAGATACGATTTTAGCATCAGTTGAAAAAACAAATCGCCTTATTGTTATTGATGAAGCAAACCCAAGATGTAGTATCGCAACAGATATTGCGGCAATTGTAGCGGATAAAGGATTTGATTTGTTAGATGCACCTATTAAACGAATTACAGCACCACATACACCAGTTCCGTTCTCGCCACCACTTGAAAAGTTATATTTACCAACGCCGGAAAAAGTAATTGAAACTGTATCAGAAATGATCGGAGACCAAACTTTATTACATGTGTAATAAAACGATGAGAAGGGAGAGAGAAGCATGGCTGTAGAAGTTGTAATGCCGAAGTTAGGTATGGCGATGAAAGAAGGTATTATTACGAGCTGGAATATTAAAGCAGGCGATCATGTCTCAAAAGGTGAACTAATTGCTAGTATTAATTCGGAAAAAATCGAAACGGAAATAGAAGCACCAGCTGATGGAACTGTTCTTGATATAGCTGTTAGTGAAGATGAGGGAGTTCCACCTGGTACTGTCATTTGCTATATCGGTAAGCTGAACGAAAAAGTAGAAATCAATGAAAGTATAAATGTTGTAGAAGAAAAAGCACCTAATCTAGAGCCTAAAAAGGTCCAACATCCAGAACCATATGCGAAAGAAGTGGCGAAGCAAAGAATCAAAATTTCACCTGTAGCGAAGAAAATTGCAAAGTCTGAAAATCTAGATATCAAAGCATTAGTTGGTACAGGCCCTGGCGGAAGAATTACGAAGGCGGATGTATTAAAAGCGCTTGAAGAAAAAGTGACAGTTCCAGAAGTATTGGAACAAGAAGAAAGTAAAGTAATTCCTGTTACCGGTATGCGGAAAGCAATCGCAAACCGTATGCATGCAAGCTTACAAAATAGTGCGCAATTAACATTAACGATGAAAGTAGATGTTACAGATTTAGTTGCTTTACATAAAGAAATAGCGGCAGTTGTACAAAAACGATACGATAACAAACTAACTATTACGGATTTCGTTTCTCGTGCTGTTGTATTAGCGCTTGGAGAGCATAAAGAAATGAACAGTGCTTATATGGATGATACAATTCATCAATTTGAACATGTTCATTTAGGCATGGCAGTCGCATTAGAAAAAGGATTAGTCGTTCCAGCTATTCGCTTTGCTAATAATCTATCTTTAGTAGAGTTATCTAAACAAATTAAAAACGTTGCACAAAAAGCAAGAGAAGGTAGTTTAAGTAGTGATGATATGCAAGGGACAACCTTTACAATTAGTAATTTAGGTAGCTTCGGTATTGAATATTTTACGCCAGTATTAAATACACCTGAAACTGGTATTTTAGGTGTAGGTGCAATTGAACATGTTCCAGTATATAAAGGGAAGAAAATAAAAAAAGGCAGTATGTTACCTTTAAGTTTAACATTCGATCATCGTGTATTAGATGGTGCACCAGCAGCTGCATTTTTACGCACAATTAAACGTTATTTAGAAGAACCTGTAACAATTCTTTTATAAAGAGAAGGTGAGAGAATGAGTAAACTAGTCGTTATTGGTGGCGGACCTGCTGGCTATGTAGCGGCAATTACCGCAGCTCAAAATGGAAAAGATGTCACTCTTATTGATGAAGCTGATCTTGGCGGGACTTGTTTAAATGTTGGGTGCATGCCTACAAAATCATTGTTAGAAAGTGCAGAAGTGCATGACATTGTAAGAAAAGCGAATCATTATGGAGTTACACTCAATAATGGAAGTATATCAATTGATTGGAAGCAAATGCAGGCGAGGAAATCAAAAATTGTAACGCAGCTCGTTCAAGGAATTCAATATTTAATGAAGAAAAATAAAATAAAAGTTATACAAGGTAAAGCGAACTTTGAAACGGATCATCGTGTGCGGGTTATATACGGTGATAAAAAAGATGTAGTAGATGGAGAACAGTTCATTATAGCGGCAGGTTCAGAACCGACTGCATTACCCTTTGCTCCATTTGACGGAAAGTGGATTTTAAATAGTAGCCATGTAATGTCCATAGATTATATACCAAAATCATTATTAATCGTTGGCGGTGGTGTAATAGGATGCGAGTTTGCAAGTATTTATAGTCGTCTTGGAACAAAAGTTACGATTGTTGAAATGGCACCGCAATTATTACCAGGTGAAGATGAAGATATCGCACACATTTTAAGAGGGAAACTAGAAAATGATGGTGTAGAAATATTTACAGGAGCAGCTTTAAAAGGATTAAATAATTATAAGAAGCAGGCTTCATTTGAATATGAAGGAAGTATCCAAGAAGTTAATCCAGAATTTGTTCTCGTTTCTGTCGGCCGAAAACCACGTGTACAACAATTAGATTTAGAAAAAGCAGGCATTCAATATTCAAATAAAGGAATTTCTGTGAATGAACATATGCAAACCAATGTATCACATATTTATGCAGCAGGAGATGTGATTGGTGGAATCCAGCTTGCTCACGTTGCATTCCATGAAGGAACGACGGCAGCATTACACGCGAGTGGAGAAGATGTAAAAGTAAACTATCATGCTGTACCTCGCTGTATTTATACCGCTCCAGAAATTGCTAGTGTCGGTTTAACAGAAAAAGATGCAAGAGAGCAGTACGGTGACATACAAATTGGAGAATTTCCTTTTACAGCAAATGGAAAAGCACTTATTATTGGAGAACAAACGGGGAAAGTAAAAGTTATTGTGGAACCTAAATATCAAGAAATTGTTGGAATTTCTATTATTGGTCCTCGTGCAACAGAACTAATTGGTCAAGGAACTGTAATGATTCATACGGAAGTTACTGCCGATATTATGAGAGATTATATTGCAGCGCATCCAACTTTATCTGAAGCGATTCATGAAGCTTTATTGCAAGCGGTAGGACATGCTGTACACGCTTAAATGGAATTATAATAAACCACTATTCTCTAAATGAATAAGAGAATAGTGGTTTGAATTTTTACGGGAGAAATTGAATATCCTATTATTTTTTTACGTCAATCGCTGAAGTAATATCGTTCCAATCAGCAGCTAAATTAGCAGTTTTACCGTACCAATCCGCATGTTTGAATACAACACCTTTTCCATAGCCTTGTGTTGAAGTATGCTCCCAAAGTGTCGTTGAATAACTTGCTGAAGGTGATGCTGTACTTACAGAGGAAATTCTGTCGTTCCAGCTAGATGGTAAGTTTTTAAAGCCGCTGCTCCAGTAAATATATTGACCACCTTTATCTTTATGTTCATAAAAATCAGTACTACCAGCACCGCTACCTAAAGGATTAATTTTATTTTTAAGTACTTTTTTATCCTTTTCAATATAAGCATCTAATGTTTCGCGGCTAGTAAAACCATAAGCTAGCCAATCTCCATTTTCATTTTGCTCTGGTAATACCATAGTAATTTGGATGTCTTTCTTATCTTGATCACTTAATTTTGTAAGAGAATTAACATTCTGTTCATCCACTTTTAAATAATCAAAAGACTTAATTGTATTACCTTTTTCTTCAGCACTTGCTACTCCTAGTCCTCCAGTTAATGCAAATCCCGCTACTAATGTACCTGCTACTAATTTCTTCAACATATAACCATCCCTTTTAGTTTAGATTTTTGTACAGGTGAATCTTTGTACTAGTAAAATGTATTCTAATTATCAACTATTGTAAATATTCTGAAGTTTTAGAAATAAAAGATGGAATATTTACAGTTTTGCATTTTTTCTTTAGAAAAAATAGTTATTAGAATGATATAATAAATAGATATATCGATTTTGTTGGATCTTAAAATGTTTTAGGGGGAAAGTCTTTGAAGTATTTTAATAAAGATTGGTATAAAGAAATGCAAGTATCTGGTTTTTTAAATTTCCCAGAAACAGTAGAAGAATGGGAAGAGATGTTGCGAGAGAGCGAAAAGGTAGGAATGGATTATAAGCAAAGTTTAAGAGAAGACGTGGAAGAAAAGAAAGAAGATTTATTAAAGTTCCTCCCTAAATCACTGCATCCATACATTCATGACAATACAATTAATTCAGAATACCCAACGGAAAAATTAAAGAGACTTATGCTTGAGTGGACAAAAGATTATGAGAAAAGAATGAATGATTTAGAGCAAGCCTATATAGATAATTATAATTCTATAAAAGAAAAGCTCGCGCAGAATGTCGTTCAACTACATGAATACTCACTACATGACAGTGTAGTCAAATCAGTGGAGAAAAAATCAGAAGCTACGCTAATTATAACTTTAGATTGCAGTGGTACTTTCAGTGAATTTGATAAACTACAAGCAACTTTTATAGGAGTAACGAAATGTTCTATCCCGGAAAATTTTGAAGGTGCTTGGTGGTTATGTCATGAAATAGATTTTGCTGAAGATGGTTTTGAACTAGGGGTTTTATTTGATTGTCCATTTGAAGAAGTGATGATTTGTGCAAAAAATGTATTGCTGGAAATAGATAACTAGTAAACTTTATAACTCTATAAATAAAAAACAGTCTTATATGACTGTTTTTTATTTAGATACTAAATGATCCAGCTTCCAATATGTATCTGTTAATGGCGCAGCTTTGCTATCTATGTATAAATACATATTATTTAAATCTTTTGGAGAATCTTTCATATTAAATACAATGTCGGTAGTTAAAGAAAACTCAGATGGAACCTTTTTAGCATTTTCATTTTGTATAACTTCACCTTTGTATTTTTTACCCGTTTTTTCATCTTTTATGAAATATTTTATTTCTGAAAGATCTATCGTTTGTCCGTCAACACGAGCATTATTTATAGTAACGCGAGCTGTGAGACGCCACTCTTTGTCTATTTTTTCAAATTTAGCATTTTCAACAGTTGCTCTATAGTATTCGTTTTTAAAGATTTCCCCATAGTGCATTGCATTTTTTGCTAGAGCGCTTTTTTCTTGTTTTGGTGTAGCATTTCCACTACATCCTGCCATTATCCCTGTAAATAATAATGCTGTACAAGTTACTTTCATTAAAGATTTCATAGTAATTCCTTTCTGTGTTAAAAAGTAAAATATAGGAATAATTTTACATTAATAGAAGGATGAATGGAAGTATAATTGTGAAATATGCAAATATGCATTTATTTAGTTGTTAATTTAATGGGATAGAAAAAGGGAGAAAACCTGTATAGAGCTGAATAAAGAAGTATTGAAAATATTGTAAAATAGAAAAAACATGCATATAATTAAAAGATGAATAAATTTTCTGGATATTAAATGATAGTGGTGAGAACATGTTTACTGAAGAGCGTAGAGAGAAAATTTTAGAGTTACTTAAGAAAAATGGAAGGGTCATTGCAAAGGATCTTGCGGAAAGTTTCGATATGTCTATCGATTCTATAAGAAGAGATTTGTCTATTATGGAGAAGGATGGCTTGTTAAAAAGAACACATGGAGGAGCAATTGAACTTGCTAGAGTACGGAATTTAGCTACCAAGCCATTGAAACGTTATAGTAATGGTTCTGTATATGAAGACGCAATTGCAAAAATCGCAGCTTCTTATATACAAGAAGGAGATTCCGTTTTTATTGGTGGAGCTTCTATTCATTATGCCATGTTAAAATATTTACCTGAAACATCATTTACAGTTGTTACGAATGCTTTAGAAATTGCTAGTACGTTACGGGAATATAAGAACATTGATACGTACTTAATTGGTGGAAAGGTGAAACCATCAGGAAATATGACAGATACACTTGCCTCAGAGTTGATAAGTAGATTTTCTATTGATCTTAATTTCTCTACAGGTGGTGGCATTTCATTAAACGGTATAAGTACTGCAACGCCGGAAGTTGCTTTTTTTAGTAAAACAGTAAGTAAGATTGCTAGAAGAAATATTTGTTTAGCTCCTCACAATAAACTTGGAATAGACTACTTTATAAAAGGAGAGTCACTGATTGAAATTGACATTATAATAACAGATTCGGAGGCTAGTAAAGAAACAATTCAAGAATTTGAGAAACAAGGTAAAGAAATTGTAATAGCATCAATAGACTGCATTTAAAAGGAGTTTGAAATGATTATAAAAGGGCAAGAGTTTCACATAAATGGATTAGTTTATACAGTTCGTTCTGCAGCTGAAACAGATGCGGAACAGTTGTCGGAAATTAGAGTTCAGATCGATGGAGAAACTGAAAATATGGATAGAGAAGCTGGAGAGGGATTTATAGATAAGATAGGGTTTCAAAAAATAATAAAAACAGATAGTGAAGAGAGTAAGAATCTGTTTTTAGTTGCAGAAGTGCACAACCGAATCGTTGGATTTTCAAGGTGCGAAGGTTCAAATCTGAAGAGGTTATCTCATAAAGTAGAATTTGGCGTTTGTATTTTAAAAGAGTTTTGGGGATATGGAATGGGTAAGAGGTTATTGCAACAATCTATTCATTGGGCTGATGAAAATGAGATTAAAAAGATATCATTACAAGTATTAGAGACAAACGAAAAAGCCATTCAGCTATATAAAAAATTAGGTTTTGAAGTAGAAGGTATTTTAAAAAATGATAAAAGGCTGTCGGATGGGAAGTATTATAATACGGTTGTAATGGGAAGGTGTATTTGAGTCTGTTCATTAAAGAGGTGGAAATGTATGTTTTATAGAAGAAAGTACTATATAGTAAAAAATGAATTTATTAAAATTTTTAATGATCATTTCAATCATACGAACTTACCTAATCAGTTAAAGCATGGCTCTAGGCTAATAGGACGCTGGATGAAAGATAATAAGAATGGTACGACCGAAGTGTTTGCCATATGGGAATATGATAGTTATGAACAGTATAAAGAAATAGAATCAAAGATTAGAAATGACGAGAAACATGCTAGAAGAATACATGAATGGTATGAAAAACATGGCGGAAGAGAATATGTTTTACAGGAGTACATAGTAGAGATGAAAAATGAAGAGTTAGTGTGTACTGTAAAGTGATAGAGAGGTGAGGGATAATGGGAATGAAAACAAAATTATATTTTAGTGTAGCATCCACAATTTTATTTGCAATAGCCGTGAGTGTTTTCTTTATAAATGGAAATCCACAAAAGTGGTTTTGGTTATGTATTTTCTTTGCTTCCATTATACAAAATATAGTGCTACTAAAAAAGAATAAAGAAGTGCATTAAGATATTCAAATTATTAACATATTTGTGTCGTCTTTCTAGTTTTGTTGAAAACGCTTTTATTCAGTTTTATAATAAAAGTATGTTTTTACAAATCTCCAAAATAATGAATAGGGAGATGATACAATGCTAGCTTCACCGTTTTACTTACATACATGGAAAAAGTTTGTTGATGAAGGTGTCCTTGATTCGAACCGTATAAACGAAAGAATTTCAGAATCATGGCATCGATGTAAACAAGCAAATGTGAATCCTCATATGAATAAAGGTCAGAAAATTTTGTCTTCTAATATTTTTCAAGACCAAAAGAAAAAGAGTGAAATCTTCCTAGATATAGCAATACCTCAAATACAAAATATGAGAAAAACCATTGATGAACTGCAAATGATGGCATTATTAATCGATCCAGACGGTTACGTTCTATCGTTAAGTGGAAATAAACAAACGTTGCAACGAGCGAAACAGATTAATTTCATTGAAGGTGTGAAATGGACGGAAGCGGCTGTTGGTACAAATGCGATAGGAACAGCGCTTGAGATTGAAGAGGCTATTATGATAAGTGGTACAGAGCATTATTCTGTCGCATCTCATAGCTGGAGCTGTGCGGCCGCTCCTATTCATAATGATGATGGGAAATTAATAGGCGTTCTAGATTTCTCTTGTCCGATTGAGTTTTCGCATCCATATATGCTCGGTATGGTAACTTCGATTGCACATGCGATTGAACGTGAATGTAGTATTCGAGTACATCAAAATGAACTGCAGTTAATCCATCGTTTTTTAGATGTAATTGATAGTGATGAACAAGTTGTAATTTGTAATCATCGTGATGTTATCGTTTCTGCAAGCAAGAGGGTTCGGGAACGAGTATGTAATTGGTCACGGATGAAACTTGAAGATTTAATGCACTATGGATTGAAAACTAAATTAGAAGTGCCAGTATACAGTAATAATAGAATGATTGGGAAATGTATTTATGTAAAGGGAAATAAACAAGTAAAATCATTTTCAACGTCCTCATTTATAAATGGCATCACTTTTCCTGGAGTAATTGGGACAAGTAGTGCATTTCAACATACTTTAGAAGAAATTAAGCTTGTATCACCAACTGACGCAAGTGTATATGTTTGTGGTGAAACAGGTGTAGGAAAAGAATATGTAGCGAGAGCGATTCATGAAAATAGTCCAAGAAAAAATGGTCCTTTTATAGCTGTTAACTGCGGTTCATTACCGAAAGAATTAATGGAAAGTGAATTGTTCGGTTATGCTGAAGGAGCGTTTACAGGTGCACGGCGCCAAGGATATAAAGGGAAATTCGAACAAGCAGACGGAGGAACAATATTTTTAGATGAAATTGGTGAAGTGCCACCAGAGATGCAAGTAGCATTATTGCGTGTTTTACAAGAACGAACAGTAAACCCAATTGGCAGTTCAAAAGAGATACCAGTAAATATTCGTATTATTACTGCGACACATAAAGATTTATTGCGATTAGTAGAAGAAGGGAAATTCCGTCAAGATTTATATTATCGTTTACATGTTTATCCACTATATGTCCCATCGTTAATAGAAAGAAAAGAGGATATTCCGTACTTCATAAAACATTTTTGCAAACGAAAGAATTGGAATGTTGTATTTCCAAAAAGTATTTGTAATCAATTTTCTCAGCATACATGGCCCGGAAATATTCGAGAATTATTAAATGTATTAGAACGCATATACATTTTGTCGCAAGGACGAGAAATATGCGAAAAACAAATCTCTTTTTTATTACAAACAGTGATGGGAAATCAACCTCATTTTGAATTGCAAGCAGAAAATAAAACAGAGAAAACATTAAATTTCCGTGAAAAAATACAGCGTGATAGCATGATTGAAGCGTTAGAAAAGACAAATGGAAATGTTTCATTAGCTGCAAAACTTTTAGATGTACCTCGAAGTACATTTTATAAACGAATGCAAAAATATAAGTTATAAAGTAGATTTTTGTAATCTACTTTTTCTTTGTGGGCTCATGTTCTGTCGGAATGTGCGCTTACCGGGGAAATAATAGAATAGTTAGAAATTAATTTCCGGAAGGAGGACTTAGGTGAAATATATTGAAATTGGTATTGGGAATACGTGGTTCGTTCGAACAGAAACTGAAAATAAAGATGGAACTGAATTTGAAGAACGAGGAATTATAAAACCTATTTATTTTGAGTCTTTATATGTACGAGTGTGGTTTCGAAAAACGTGTTTAATTTTTGATACGAAAGAAGGGTTTAAAAAAGTTAAGAAGAGGAGGATTGAATATAAATTTATAGTTGGAATTGTAAGTAGACTGGATAAAGAAAAAGTGGGCTAACATGCGTAGTTATATTGGACAGGAAATTCTTTTGAATTATATCAAATTCATGAAAAGCACTTTTACTAAATATAAATTGTTAATAAAACCGCTAAGGAAACTTAGCGGTTTCTTTTTAAAAAGGAGGGATTTTCGTATGAATAGGATCGTAACGGTTTTACTTGCAATTATTATAATGGGGTATTCCATTTATAGTTGGAATGATACTTCGGAAATGAGTATGCTAATTTTACAAACGCTTTTAGGGTTTATATTAGTTAGCTTAGGGGTGCAAAATTTAAAAAATAACGAAAAAGAAAATAGAAGTATAGGGATAGCTTTATTACTTGTGGCTTTGTTTTTAATTGTTGTATCTTTAATAAAATATTTTGTATGAATAAGTTTTTAAATTAATAAAAAATTAAAATTCTACTTGTATTTCACTATATAAAATATGGCATAATGATTTAGTTAAAATAGAAATGGATAGGGTATTTGAGAGGGGCAGTATAATGAGTTTTGCAATAGAAATAGTAATAAAAGCACCAATGGATGTTGTATGTGACTACATAATAGAAGATGAAAAAATAAAAGAATGGAATACGTTTATAATAGAAAATCGCTATCCTTCAAATATGGATAAAGAAAATCCACGTGTAGGAGATAAATATATTACTGTTCAAAAAGTCGGTAAGAAAATATTGGAGGCAGAAGTAGAAATTCTTGAATACGATGCACCCTATATTATTTCACTTGGCAGTGAAATGAAGCAAGGTTATTCGGCAATGACTTATATGTTAGAAGAAGATGAGGAGGGTACAGCACTTACATTAATTTCAGAATATGAACCTAGTAATCTTTACTATAAAATTATGTATAAGTTAACAGGCTGGATTTCACGAGGTTTAACTATGGAACAAATTGAGCGTCTAGCAGAATGTGTAGAAGCTGCTTATCAGAAAGAAGATTAAGATTAAAAATATATTAAGGTAAAAGCGTTACTCAATCTCGTGAGTAACGCTTTTACTGTTTGAAGATTTTTTATTGAAAATCTCAATAGCTCTTTCATATATTTCTTTATCAACACAAAATCTTTCTGTTATCCAATAATTAAGTTCAGAAGATGTAATGATTTGTTCTCTTTTCTTACCTTGGAAATATCGTTTTAAAACATTATCATTAATAGAAGTTGGAATACCATCGATATAACCGAAAATCTGAATTTTCTTTAATACAGGGGATGTATACCAATCGTTAGACTTTGTAATGAGTTCTTTCATACTTGATAAATGTATTGGATCTGTATGTAAGATTTTTGTTGGACCTGGATCTCTAGTAATTTTAATCCTATTATTTGAGACTTCATAAGTGAAAGTTTCTCTTACATTACTTACTTGAAATGATTCATAAAGTGGGTAAGCTTGGAATAAAGGTGCACAATAACCAACATCAACATAATAAGGTTGGTCTAAGTTAACCCGTAAGCATAAATGTCCGGGATCCATATACATATAATGAACATTAAAACCAAGATTTGATAATAACCAATGGAATCCAATTGAGTGCGTCCAACAAGTACCCCCGAGACCTTTTGTTGTAATATGGTTTATGTATGTCTCAATGGAAGGGAAATAATTACCTGTTTCATTACCCTTTTCCCAGTCAATTATTTTAGTGAGGGTTTCCCATTTTATTTTTTCTTGATGAGCTTTAATAAGCTCATTTAAAAACTTTAAGCTAGTAGGCTGTTTTGTCATACCTAAAAATGATAGAAAGCTATTTACTAGTTTTTCTTGAGACATTTTCTGATCCTTTCTATATAGAAATCGTTTTTGGTATTATTATACAATAGATATCAGAAAATACAGTTATTTATTAATAGAGTGGGAGAGAATTATATGTCGATGTCGCTATATTATAAACAAATCCGTGAGCAATTAGGTCATGAACTAATTTTTATACCGAGTGTAGCTGCTGTTATTAAAAATGAGCAAGGGGAAATCTTATTTCAATATCCTGGTGGAGAATACTGGAGCTTGCCAGCTGGAGCAATTGAGCCTGGAGAAACTCCAGAAGAAGCGGTAGTTCGTGAAGTGTGGGAAGAAACAGGATTGAAAGTGCAAGTAAAAAAACAAAAAGGGGTGTTTGGAGGAAAAGAGTATCGCCATACATATCCGAATGGCGATCAAGTAGAATATATTGTTGTTGTGTTTGAATGTGAAATTACTAGTGGAAAACTAAAATCAATAGATGGTGAATCTTTAAAACTACAATATTTCTCATTATCTGAAAAGCCTTCTTTAGCGCTACCATACCCAAATAATATATTTTTATAGATGTAAAATAGCACACCTTATGTATTGAAGGTGTGCTATTTATATAAACCAGTCGTATACATTTTCGTCAATGTATGCACAATTTCTTCTAGGTCGATCTTTTTATCATTTTGCACAATCGTCCAAAGAAACATCTCATTCATCGCAAACCAAGCACGTGCTACAATTTCTTTATTCAATTCAGAATGTGCTAACCCACCTTCTTGAGAGTATGTAATATCTTGCGTAATACTGTTTATAAAGCGTTCCCGTATCTCGTCCCATTTTTGACGTATCTCTTTTGATAACCCAATTGCTTCTTCTACAACTTGTAAAATTGCTCGTTCTTTCTCTGCTAATTGTAGAAATGCTTTAACTTGATTTTGAATCATTATACGTGCTTCTTCTGTCGTTTGAGGCGAAAAAGAGCGCTCAGCAATATCATAAAATTGATTCATAACATCTTCCATTAAAACGATGAGGAGATCATCTTTGTTTTTAAAGTATACATATGCCGTGCCATAACCAGTTTCTGCATGTTTAATAATTTGTGTAATTGTCGTTTTTTGAAATCCGTTACGAATAAAAATAGTGTAACCAGAGTGTAATAGTTTCTTCTTTGTTTCTAAGGAGCGGTGTTTTCTTGATGAAAGAGTAGTGTTTTTCAAAGAATCACCTCTTTATACTGAAATATCTGAAAATATAACTGTATTGTAAAAGAAATTCATATATAAAGTCAACTGACATAATATCATTGACGTTATATCAACTAAGGTGATATATTTCAATTAGTTAGAATAAAAAGAAAATTAAGAGAAGGTGACACCATGTATACAGAACCATTTCAACCAACTTATGAGTATGCGCTTGAATGTGATAAACATGATGAACTGAAAGATTTTCAAACTGAATTTTATAAAAAAGAAGGAACAATATATTTAGATGGAAACTCATTAGGGCTACTTTCAAAAAGAGCAGAGAAATCATTACTTACTTTGCTAGATTCATGGAAAGAGTATGGCATTGACGGCTGGACCGAGGGTGAGCATCCGTGGTTTTTCCTTTCGGAGAAATTAGGTGAATTGACTGCACCTCTTATTGGAGCTTTACCAGAAGAAACTATTGTAACCGGTTCCACGACAACAAATATTCATCAAGTAATCGCAACTTTCTATGAGCCGAAAGGAATTCGCACAAAAATTCTTGCGGATGAGTTAACATTCCCATCCGATATATATGCACTTCAAAGTCAAATTCGTTTAAAAGGATTAGATCCAGATGAGCATTTAGTACGAGTAAAGAGCCGAGATGGTAGAACACTTTCTGAAGATGATATTATTCATGCAATGACAGATGATATCGCGTTAATTTTATTACCTTCTGTACTATATAGAAGCGGCCAAATTCTTGATATGAAACGTTTAACAGCGGAAGCGCATAAGCGTGGTATTCATATCGGGTTCGATTTATGTCACTCAATCGGTTCTATTCCGCATCATTTCAAAGAGTGGGATGTTGATTTCGCGATTTGGTGTAATTATAAATACTTAAATGCGGGACCTGGTGGCGTTGCAGGGCTTTATGTGAATAAAAAGCATTTTAATAGACTTCCTGGATTATCAGGTTGGTTTAGTTCTAGAAAAGATAAGCAGTTTGATATGGAACATACATTAACAGCTGCTGATCATGCAGGTGCTTATCAAATTGGTACACCACACGTATTAAGTACTGCACCTTTAATCGGTTCTCTTGAAATATTTAAAGATGCTGGTATAGAACGTTTACGCGAAAAATCATTACATATTACAAGATACATGCTTAATTTGATTGATCATGAATTAAAAAATTTCGGATTTACAATTGGAAATCCATTTGAGGATGAAAAACGAGGCGGGCATATTTATTTAGAGCATGCAGAAGCAGCACGTATATGTAAAGCGTTAAAAGCAAATGGAGTAATTCCAGATTTTAGAGCGCCAAATGGAGTGAGACTTGCGCCAGTTGCTTTATATAATACGTACGAAGAAGTATGGCAGTCTGTTATGATTTTAAAGAAAATCATGAAAGATGAAGAGTATAAGCAATTTGAAAATAAGCGAGAGGTTGTGGCATAAGTATGAAAACATCAGAGTGGATTGATATTTCACAACCGCTAAATAATGATATTGCTACTTGGCCAGGGGATACACCGTTCTCGTATGAAGTATCATGGTCAAAAGAAGAGAGTGGCTCAGTAAATGTCGGAAAGTTAACGATGAGTATTCATACAGGTACTCATATTGATGCACCGTTTCATTTTGATAATGATGGAAAGAAAGTGTTAGATTTAGATATCCAAGTTTATGTCGGACCTACGCGAATCATTGACGTTTCTAATCTTGAAAGCATTGGGAAAAAGGAATTAGAGAAATTTCATTTAGAAGGCGTAGAACGCTTGTTGTTACGCACATCTTCACATGGTAAAGCGAATGAATTCCCAGATATAATCCCGCATTTACGTGCGGATATAGCACCGTTTCTTTCAGAAAAAGGTATACGTTTAATCGGGGTGGATGTACCATCAGTTGATCCATTAGATGATAAAGAATTAGCAGCGCATCATCAATTGTTTAAACATGGTATACACATTTTAGAAAATGTCGTACTAGATCATGTAGCAGATGGCGATTACGAACTAATCGCATTACCACTTGCCTTATCAGATGCAGATGGAAGTCCAGTTCGAGCAGTTATTAGACCAATATAAGTAGAAATATATATAAAGGGGCGTTTTGCTAATATGAAAGAAAATGAAAAGGTAATTATGGAAAAAGGGATTCATACGGACTTTAAAGAGAATATGACGTACGGGGAATATTTACAATTAGATAGTTTACTATCTTCTCAAAAGAGATTATCAGACCACCATGATGAAATGTTGTTCATCGTTATTCACCAAGCAAGCGAACTTTGGATGAAGCTTATTTTACATGAGTTAAACGCAGCAATTGAATCTATTAAACAAGACAAATTACAACCAGCTTTTAAAATGTTAGCACGTGTATCAAAAATTCAATCACAAATCATTCAATCTTGGGATATTCTTGCGACATTAACGCCGTCAGAGTACATTGAGTTTCGTGACTCGCTCGGTCAAGCTTCAGGTTTTCAATCGTATCAATATCGTATGATTGAGTATGCGCTTGGTTATAAAACGCCGCATGCCTTAAAAATTTATGAAAAAGATCCAGAATTACACGCTCGACTTCATACGGCGCTACATGCACCAAGTTTATATGATGTCGCAATTCAAGCACTTGTAAAAGAAGGATTTCCTATTCATAAAGATGTGTTGAATCGTGATATTACGCAGCCTTATGAAGAAGACGCAACAGTAGAAGCGGCATGGCTTGAAGTGTATGCGGATGTAAAAAAATATTGGGATTTATACCAACTTGCTGAAAAATTAATTGATATTGAAGATTGGCTACAACAATGGCGTTTCCGTCATATGAAAACAGTAGAACGCATTATCGGACATAAAATGGGAACAGGTGGCTCTTCAGGTGTATCTTATTTAAAACGAGTACTTGATCAACGATTCTTCCCAGAGCTTTGGAATGTTCGCACAAAATTATAAAAAACAAACCTGTCAGTTCATTACTGAAGTGAACCCGAATAGTGGCACATGAAAAAAACACCTCCTGAATTCGCATACTAAGTATGCAAATTCAAT
>NZ_MACE01000028.1 GCF_001883995.1 Bacillus paranthracis
AGTAGTGGTAGAACCACAAGTGGAAGAAAGACCAATGCAACAAGTAGTAGTGGAACCACAAGTGGAAGAAAAGCCAATGCAGCAAGTAGTGGAGCCACAAGTGCAGCCAGTACAACAAGTAGTGGCAGAGCAAGTACAAAAGCCAATTTCAAGTACGGAAGTAGAAGAGAAAGCATATGTTGTAAATCAAAGAGAGAATGATGTGCGCAATGTATTGCAAACGCCACCGACGTATACGATTCCATCATTAACATTACTATCGATTCCGCAGCAAGCAGCGTTAGATAATACGGAATGGTTGGAAGAACAGAAAGAATTATTAGATACAACGTTTAATAATTTCCACGTTGGCGCACATGTTATTAATGTATCGCAAGGTCCAGCAGTAACTCGTTTTGAAGTACAGCCAGACCCAGGTGTAAAAGTAAATAAAATTACAAACTTAAGTGATGATATTAAGCTAAGTTTAGCTGCGAAAGATATTCGTATTGAAGCGCCGATTCCAGGGAAGAGTGCGATTGGAATCGAAGTTCCCAATAAAGAAAGTAAGCCAGTATTTCTTCGTGAAATTTTAAGAAGTCCTGTGTTTACAAAGAGTGAATCACCGCTTACGGTTGCGCTTGGACTTGATATTTCAGGTGATCCAATTGTAACGGATATTCGAAAAATGCCACACGGACTTATTGCAGGTGCAACAGGTTCAGGTAAAAGTGTGTGTATTAACGCCATTTTAACGAGCATTTTATATAAAGCGAAACCACATGAAGTGAAGTTAATGTTAATCGATCCGAAGATGGTTGAGCTTGCACCATACAATTCTGTTCCACATCTTGTAGCACCTGTTATTACGGATGTAAAAGCAGCGACAGCTGCATTAAAATGGGCAGTTGAAGAAATGGAGCGCCGTTATGAATTATTTGCGCACGCAGGAGCTCGTGATTTAACTCGTTACAATACGATTGTAAGTGAGCGAGAAATTCCGGGAGAGACATTACCTTATATCGTTATTGTCATTGACGAGCTAGCCGATTTAATGATGGTAGCACCTGGTGATGTTGAGGAAGCGATTTGTCGTATTGCGCAAAAAGCACGTGCTTGTGGTATTCATTTATTAGTAGCGACGCAGCGTCCATCTGTAGATGTTATTACAGGTTTAATTAAGTCGAACATTCCAACGCGTATTGCGTTTACTGTATCATCTCAAGTTGATTCGCGTACGATTATTGATATTGGGGGCGCGGAGAAATTACTTGGCCGTGGTGATATGTTATTCTTAGGGAACGGTACGTCTAAGCCAGTTCGTGTACAAGGTGTATATGTATCGGATGATGAGATTGAAAAGACAGTTGATCATGTGAAAAAGCAAATGAAGCCGAATTACTTATTTAAGCAAGAGGATTTATTAGCGAAAACAGAACAAGCTGAGTCGGAAGACGAATTGTTCCTTGATGCATGTCAATTTGTTGTAGAACAAGGGGGAGCGTCCACATCTTCTGTACAGCGAAAATTCCGCATCGGTTATAATCGCGCGGCACGTCTCATTGAAGAGATGGAATCGCAAGGAATTATTTCTGAAGCAAGAGGAACGAAGCCAAGAGATGTCCTTATTTCTGAGGATGAATTTGCCGCTATGCAGGAAACAAATGTATAGTAAACGGTTTTGCTGTATACTAAGAGAAAATGTTGGATAGTAAAGTAGGGAGTAAAGCGACATGAAAGAAATTGAATTAAAATTAAAAGGTGAAATAAATAGACTAACAAATAAAACATTTAAATTTGACGAACGCGTTGGAGAAGGTTGGTTCTCTGCCGTTTACTTTTTAAAGACTAGAGAAATCATCGAAGAATTTCGCCCGAAAAGTGTTGTAACGATGCAATTTTTCCAAAAGGAAAATGCAGTTCTTTGCGGAACAGATGAAGTTATTGCATTGCTACAAACATTCGCTAAAAATCCTGAGGAACTTGAGATTAACTCTTTAAAAGATGGCGATAAAATTAGTCCATTTGAAACAGTGTTAACAATTCATGGTCCTTATGAAAATTTCGGATTTTTAGAAGGTGTTATTGATGGGATTTTAGCTCGTCGTACATCGGTTGCGACAAACGTATATAACGTTGTCCAAGCTGCACGTAGCGTAGATAAAGAAAAACCAGTTATTTTCATGGGAGACCGTGATGATCATTATACACAACAAGCTGGTGACGGTTATGCAGCATACATCGGTGGTATGAGCGCACAAGCGACGCATGCGATGAATGAATGGTGGGGCAAAAGTGGTATGGGGACAATGCCTCACGCATTAATTCAAATGTTTAATGGTGATGTTGTGGAAGCGGCAAAAGCATATCATAAAAAATTCCCAGAAGATGAATTAGTTGTATTAATTGATTACAACAATGATGTCATTACAGATGCACTTCGCGTAGCACGTGAATTTGGATCAACATTAAAAGGTGTACGTGTAGATACGTCTCGCACGATGATTGATCAATACTTCATTCGCCACCCAGAAGTACTTGGAACATTCGATCCACGTGGTGTAAACCCATCGCTTGTATTCGCACTTCGTAAAGCACTTGATGAAGAAGGATTCCAGCATGTAGACATCGTTGTAACTGGTGGATTTGATGAGAAACGTATTCGTGAATTTGAAGCTCAAAACGTACCTGTTGATATATACGGAGTAGGAAGTAGCTTATTAAAAATGAATATTGGCTTTACTGGTGATAACGTAGAATTAAATGGAAAACCAGAGGCGAAAGCTGGTCGTAAATATCGTCCAAACCCACGTCTAGAACGTGTTCAATTAGAAAAAAGAGAAGATATGTAAGAGAGAGAAAAACTGATAGGTGATTGACCCTATCAGTTTTTCTGTTATCATAGTATAGCGGCTTCTTTTTTGCTATAATGGATTTGTTATGGACATAAAAAAGAAGTACGTACGAGTTTATCCTGATAAGTGAAGGGAAGAATAACTTCACTACATCAAAAATGTATGATGATTACCAAAATAAGAAAAGATTCATATACTGTCTTATAGATAGGCCGTTGTATTAGTTCGAAATGTTGGAGGTTCTTTAAGATGACAGTTTACCATTTTGTAGGAATTAAAGGAACAGGAATGAGTTCATTAGCGCAAATTCTTCATGACATGAAGCATACTGTTCAAGGGTCTGATTATGAAAAGCGTTTCTTTACACAAACAGCGTTGGAAAAGCGTAGTATCTCGATTCTTCCTTTTGATAAAAGTAATGTAAAAGAAGGACAAGTGATTATTGCAGGAAATGCATTTCCTGATACGCATGAAGAAATCGTAGCAGCAAAAGAATTAAACATCCCAGTACATCGTTACCATCACTTCTTAGGTGACCTTATGAACCAATACACAAGTGTTGCTGTAACTGGTGCACATGGAAAAACATCAACAACTGGTTTGTTAGCCCATGTAATGCAAGGTGCACACCCTACATCTTACCTTATTGGAGATGGAACAGGGCATGGGGTAGAAAATAGTAAGTATTTTGTATTTGAAGCTTGTGAGTATCGTCGTCATTTCTTGTCTTACAATCCAGACTATGCGATTATGACAAACATTGATTTTGATCATCCAGATTATTTCACAGATATCAATGATGTATTCAGTGCATTCCAAGAGATGGCATTGCAAGTGAAAAAAGGCATTATTGCATGTGGAGATGATGAAGAACTTCAAAAAATTCAAGCGAAAGTACCTGTTATTTTCTATGGATTTGGAGAAGATAATGATTTCCAAGCACGTAACATTCAAAAGAGAACAGATGGTACTATTTTCGATGTATTCGTTCGTAATACGTACTATGACACGTTCAAAATTACAGGATATGGCAATCACAGCGTATTAAATGCATTAGCAGTAATCGCGCTTTGCCATTATGAAAATGTTGATGTAGAAGCAGTTAAGCATCAGTTAACAACTTTTGAAGGCGTAAAACGTCGCTTTAATGAGAAGCCGATGGGAGAGCAAGTTATTATTGATGACTACGCACACCATCCGACAGAAATTAATGCAACGATTGAAGCCGCTCGTCAAAAACATCCAGAGCGTGAAATTGTCGCTGTATTCCAGCCACACACATTCTCACGTACAGAAAAGTTCTTAGATGAGTTCGCTGAAAGCCTAAGCAAAGCGGATCAAGTATACTTATGTGATATTTTCGGATCAGCGCGCGAAAACAAAGGTGAATTAACAATCGAAGATCTGCAAAAGCGTATTGACGGTGCAGAATTAATTACAGATACAACAACGGATGTATTAAAGAAACATAAAAACGGCGTTCTCATTTTCATGGGCGCAGGAGACATCCAAAAATTCGAAGCAGCTTACGTAAAAGAAGTTCAAGTTGCAGAGAAGTAATAGAAAAGACGCATAGCTTAGCTGTGCGTCTTTTTTGTTGTGTTCGATTTTTATTTCTGTATTGACCTAGAGCTAACTCTAGGTTGTAAGATGAATATGTAAAAACAAGGGGGAGAGAACATGTATAAAATCGGTGAAGTAGCAGAATTAACAGGGATGGGTATTCATACTTTGCGTTACTATGAGAAATTAGGATTATTACCACCACCAACGCGAAATAGCGGGATTCGTCAATATACAGAAGGTGATGTGCGCCTATTAAAATTTTTATGTTCATTAAAACAAACTGGAATGTCATTAGAAGAGATGGCTGAGTTTGCAAGTGATGGATGCATTATAGAGGAAATTAGGCAGAGGAAAGAGGAAGTGCCAGCGAAAGTAAAAAAGAGAATTTCAATTTTAACAACTCATTTAGAAAGATTAAAAGAACAGCAAGAACAATTGCGAAAAGTTGTCCAGCTAACAGAAGAGAAGTTAGAAATCTATTACGGTTTTCTAGAAGGAAAAGACTTGGAGGCCGACAATGAAAAATAAAGTATATGCGCAGTTATTAGGATTTGCGATATTTACTGGTGGAACATTTAATGCTTCGAAATATGCGGTGCAGTATTTCGAAGCGATTCATATAGCAGCATGGCGTTTTGGGATTGCTGCATTTGTGATGTTATGTCTGTTAAAAATACGAAAAGATTTTGAGGTGGAGGTATGGAGGCAAAACAGGATCTATTACCTTTTGTTAGGCATTGTTGGTGTATTCGGTTTTAACTTCTTTTTCTTTTTAGGAATGAAACATACAGAAGCTATGAATGGTGCACTTATTATGGCGACAAACCCGCTTGTTACGACGCTGTTAGCAAGTGTCATTTTACGGGAGAAAATAGTAAAGCGTCAAGGTATTGGAATGTTACTTGCACTAATTGGTGTTGTTTTTGTGCTTACGCAAGGTTCGTTTATCGCAATACAAAATTTATCATTTTCAAAAGGGGATTTTTATATTTTATTAGGAAATATTTGCTGGGCGTTATACGGTGTACTAGGCAGAAAGTTTATTAAAACTGGGAGCCCAATACAGACTACAACCTATACAATGACTATTGGTGCTCTTGCCTTTACCATCATGTCTTTTACGCAAAAAAGTACAGTGCCACTTTTTGAAATCACCCTATTAGCTTGGGGAGCAATTCTCTTTATGGCAATCGGAATGAGTGTGCTAGGTTACTTATGGTGGAATAATGGAATTGCTCAAATTGGTGCAGCGAGAACATCTTTATTTTTTAATCTAGTGCCTGTAGTTACAATGATTATTTCTTTTTTAGAGGGAGTAAATATAGCACCCGCACAATGTATAGGGATGATATTAGTTATTACGGGAGTAATGTGTTCATCAGGTTTTATACAAATAAAATCAAAAGAAAGTGTGAATATTTAACATTTTTCGTTTAAAAATGTTAGAATAATAAGAAAAATAAAAAGGGGAGCTAAAAAACATGTTCACACTCCGGGTAGATGACGAAATCGAACTACAATTACTAGAAAAACATTATAAAGAGGAACTATATCAATTAATAAATCAAAACCGTAATCATTTAAGAAGATGGCTTCCTTGGGTAGATGGGACGAAATCTGCTGATGCTTATAATGAGATTTGTCCGATGTGGTTAAAGAAGTTTGCAGAGGGAGACGGTTTTGAAAGTGGTATACGTTATAAAGGAAAGCTCGTTGGGATGGTAGGTATTCATCCAGTGAGCTGGGGGAAGAAAGCGGCGAGTCTTGGATATTATCTTGCAGAAGATGCTGGCGGGAAAGGTATTATGACGCGTAGCGTGAAGGCTGTACTTCACTATGCATTTGAGAATTTAAAATTAAATAAAATGGAAATTAGATGCGGTGTTGAAAATGTGAAAAGCCGCGCTATTCCAGAACGTTTAGGGTTTAAGTTAGATGGTGTTTTAAGAGATGAAGAATGGTTATACGATCATTTTCATGATGTGGCAGTATATAGTTTACTAGCTTCAGAGTGGAAGGAGATTCGATGAACGAGAAGATACGCATTATTCCGTATGAAAGTACGTTTCAAGATGAAGTAGTAGATCTTATCGTTCATATTCAGCAAAAAGAGTACAATGTCCCCATTATGAAAGAAGAGCAGCCGGACCTGCTTGAAATAGAAACATTTTATCAAAGGAATCATGGCAACTTTTGGGTAGCAATTTATGATGGTAAAGTAGTTGGAACAGTAGCTTTATTAGATATTGGGAATCATCAAGTAGCGTTAAGAAAAATGTTCGTAAAAAAAGAATTTCGGGGAAAAGAGTGGGGTGCATCACATAAGTTGCTCCAAACAGCAATTTCGTGGGCTGAGAATAAAAAGCTGAAGGATATTTACTTAGGAACGACAGTGAAATTTTTAGCGGCGCATCGCTTTTATGAAAAGAATGGTTTTGAAAGTGTGAGTATAGATGAGTTGCCAAAAAGTTTTCCAGTGTTGCAGGTGGATAAGAAATTTTATAGATATATTGTTTAAGAAGGTCATGTAGAAATGGCTTTTTTTTATGAACTAAAATGGAAAAAGTGGTATAATTTAGGTTAGGGGGTGCGTGTATGAACTTTCCGATTCAAAGAAGTAAGTCAGTAGTCATTTTCGTTTGTCTCACGTTAGCTTTTATGTTTGTGTATCCACTCGTTATGATTGTCGCAAATAAAGAGCAGTGGATGACAGCGTTAATTGGGATGAGTTTATGCTTCCTTGTTAATGTACCACTCGTTTGGGAAGTATTTATTAAAAAGCATAAAGTAGAAGATGGTGTATTAAAGTACGGTATTTTAAATGATGATATTGTATTAAAAGATATAAGAGTTGTTCGTCAAGTTGGAAACTACCTTGAAATTACGACGAATGCATACAAAGTACATATGGTTGCGATGCCGCAACATATGACTGAATTTTTGGCACTTATTGAGAAAGAGAATCCACATGTGAAAATAGAAATGGTAGGGAAGAAATGAAATATGTAAAACCTTTGTTTTGCTTGGAAATATTATTTGTACTTGTTGGTTGCACTAGAGTATATATGAAATGGGATCTGCCTTTATATGTTCCTATATTGATTGGTACTATTGCAGTGGCGCTTTTGTATTATTTTCACTTCCAGCAAACAAAAAGTGAGAAAAGTAGCTCAATATAGAGTGAAGATAAAAAAACGCTCGGAAAAAATCCCGAGCGTTTTTCATTATTTTAAGTTCTCTGGATTTAAAGCTTCTAATTCAGGTACAACGAAGCGTCCGTCTTTACGGATTAGTACGTCGTCGAAGTAAATTTCGCCGCCGCCGTATTCAGGGCGTTGGATGCATACTAAATCCCAGTGAATGTTCGAGTTGTTACCGTTCCATGCATCGTCGTAAGCTTGTCCAGGAGTGAAGTGGAAGCTGCCATCGATTTTTTCATCGAATAGGATGTCTCCCATTGGATGTAAGATGTATGGGTTTACGCCAATTGCGAACTCACCAACGTAGCGTGCGCCTTCGTCTGTATCGAAGATTTTGTTAATGCGTTCTGAATCGTTTGCAGTTGCTTCAACGATTTGGCCGTTCTCGAACTTAAGTTGTACATTTTCAAATGTATAACCGTTGTAAGGAGATGGCGTGTTGTAAGAAACTGTACCGTTAACAGAATCACGAACTGGTGCAGAGTATACTTCACCGTCTGGAATGTTTAAATGACCTGAGCATTTAATTGCTGGAATGTCTTTAATAGAGAATGTTAAGTCAGTTCCAGGTCCAGTTAGGCGCACTTTATCTGTTTTATTCATTAATGTAACAAGGCTATCCATCGCCTTATCCATTTTACCGTAGTCTAAGTTACATACTTCGAAGTAGAAGTCTTCGAAAGCTTCTGTGCTCATTTTCGCAAGCTGTGCCATAGAAGCATTTGGGTAGCGAAGAACAACCCAGCGTGTTTTTGGAACGCGAATGTCTCTATGAACTTTCTTACCAACTGTTTGACCGTGAATTTGCATTCTTTCACTTGGCACGTCAGCTTGTTCGTTAATGTTATCGCCAGAGCGAAGACCGATATAAGCGTCCATATCTTTCATTACGCTTGCTTCATAGGCTGCGATTTGTTCAAAATGTTCTTCAGTAGCACCCATTAATAAAGAGCGATCTACTTGATGATCTTTTAAAGAAACGAATGGGAAACCACCAGCTGCATATGCTTCTTTAACAAGTGCAGTTACAAGTTCTTTTTGTAAGCCAAAGTTTTCAATTAATACTTTTTCGCCTTTTTGTAAGCGAATAGAGTAGTTAATTAAATTGTATGCTAACTTTTCAATGCGTGGATCTTTCATATGTAAAGCCTCCCTACTAATTATGTATCCTCTCCTATTGTAACCTACTTAGTGGAATTTGTTGAATCATTTATGTTAAAGTTAACGAATAAGTATGAAAATTCTAATGGAAAGATAGGGGTTAGAACGAAACGGAAAATGATTGTATAATAGGGGAAAGTATGAAAAAGATAAAGGAAGTGATGAAATGCAAGTTCTTTTATATGTAAGTGCAGCTATTATCGCGGTTGCTTTCGCTGTATTAGTAGTGTATGTATGCAGAACGTTGTTATCGGTTCAGAAGACGTTAGAAAACGTTGCAAGCACGTTAGAAGGTTTAGAAAAGCAAATGCAAGGGATTAGCGTAGAGACGGAGCAATTATTACATAAAACAAATGCGTTAGCTGATGACATTCAACAGAAGTCACAATCATTAAATAAAGTAGTATCGGGTGTAGATGGAATTGGAACGACAATCCATTCTTTAAATACGAAACTTCGTAATGTATCAGAGTCTGTTACGGACGAAATTGAAAATAATGCAGATAAAGTAGCGCAAGTTGTACAGTGGAGTAGCGCAGCAATTGAAGTATACAATCATTATCGTGCGACAAGACAAGAGAAAAAGGTTGAAAAAGAAGAACGTAAATTAGAAAGACTCGAGAAAAAAGCTGAAAAGAAAGAAAAGCGCTCTAGACTTCGTATGAGAGGTGAATCGTAATGAATATGACAAAACTTGAAACAATTGAAGAGCTTGAAGTACTAGTAGAAAAAAACGAGCCTTATGTTCTTTTTAAACATAGTACGACATGCCCGATTAGTCATGGTGCCTATACAGAATTTCAAGCTTATTGTAGTGAAGAAAGAGCGGTACCAGCGTATTACTTATACGTACAAGATGCGAGAGATGTTTCGAATCGTGTTGCAGAACAGTACAGCATTAAACATGAATCTCCGCAAGTGTTATACATAAAAGATGGGATGGTAGTATGGAATACGTCTCATTGGAACATAAAAAAAGATGCTTTAGAAGAGAATATTAAGTAAAAAGAAGCAAGCAAAAGGTGCTTGCTTCTTTTTTTTGTTTTTGTTGAAATATATTTAATGGTAAACTGTTAATAGTTCAAACTAAATAACTAGATTGTTGAAAGTAGGTTTTAAGTAATGAAGAAAATGGCATTATCCTTCGCAGTCGTAAGTTTATTACTAGGAGCTTGTAGTAATGATACGATTAGTAAGAAGGATGAAGTTATACAGAAAGATACGAAAGAAAAAAGCATGATTCCGAGAACTGCTGTTTCTAAAGATTATTATAGAACTGTAATTCCTTTAAAAGAACAAAAGGTTATAAATACAGCTAATGTAAAAACAAATTCTAAATTAGATTTAGCAGAGTATGAAAATGGTTTAATGAATATTGCAAAAGAGCAATTTGATACAGAAAACCATGTGCTTCAATTAAATCAGTATATTCCTGAGAAGTTAGTTGATGAACTAGTCGCAAAAGTAGAAGCACCCGTTTTGACAAATATTATAGAACAAGACTATTTCGGGAAACAGAATTCAAATGAATTAAGTTTATCTGGCGTTGTAATTGGGTTAGCTATGTCTTCAAGTGTATCCAATGAAGAGGCAATGTCTAAGGGGACTGAAGTTGCTAAGCAACTTATTGAAGCTATTCATAAAAATGACAAGTATAATAAATCCCCAATTACGTTTGCTATCTTTAAGCAAGAAAGTACAAGTTCTTTAAAAAATGGAACGTATATTGCTAGTGCTACCGTTCAAAAGAATGATACGAACCTTGGAAATTGGAATGCAATTGAAGAAAAAGCGTATTCATATCCTTCCGATGAATTTACACAAGCACATGGAGAAGATAATGAAAAAATAAATAAATTTGCTGAGGCAATGAAAGGTTTTTCTCCTGGAGACTTTATCCCAGTAAATGCTAAAGTTTCTTATAAGAAAAATCAAATGGATACATTAAATATGAATATTGTTATTAAATATAACGGTAAAACAGAATTAATGGCTCTTACTCAACTCGCCGCTCAAAGTATGTTAGACCAATTACCGAAAGATGCAAAAGTACAATTGCAGATAAAGTCCGAGAATAAAATTGAGGCAATTGTTATAAAAGAGAAAAACAGCGATAAACCGTTTGTTTCCTTCTTATAAAAAAAGACAGTGTTTAAACTGTCTTTTTTTACTGTAAATGAAAGGGGACGATGGGACAAGGCGTCACGTAATACGCTCCATATTTCCGCTGTACTAATCTCAATTTACCCCTTGCATTGTCGATGTAACGCATTCTACAGGGGGATGGGATCTTCTATTGCCAATTGTAGAGTACTTCCAGATCCAGCGCATCAAATGCCTATCATTGTCGATTTTTGTTGGTAAGTCGATATATTCAAAAAATCGCTGATATAAATTTCAATTACTAGCTAGTGTACTGCTTAAAATAAGATTTCTACTTATGAAACATCTATATTTTTACAAAAAATACCCTTTTTTTCATGAAAAATACGAAAATACGAGAAAAGAAGCGAATTTTTTCGAAACTTTTGCGGGAAAATATTGTATGACCCTGCGTTTTTATCGTATCATTAGTAAAAGGAAGAACTCGGGACGATTGGTGGCATCTGCAAATAGAGTTGATGTCTTTTTTTCATTCAAGTAACCGATACATAAAAATAGATAGCAAAAATAGAAGGAGTGTGCGATGAGATGAACGTAACAATATATGATGTAGCGCGCGAAGCGAACGTTTCAATGGCTACCGTGTCACGCGTTGTGAACGGTAACCCAAATGTAAAGCCTACAACAAGAAAGAAAGTATTAGAAGCAATTGATCGTTTAGGATACCGCCCAAATGCGGTAGCACGTGGATTAGCAAGTAAGAAGACAACTACAGTAGGTGTTATTATTCCTGATATCTCAAATACGTTTTATGCAGAACTTGCTCGTGGAATTGAAGATATCGCAACAATGTACAAATATAACATCATTTTAAGTAACTCTGACCAAAACAAAGAGAAAGAGTTCCATTTATTAAATACGATGCTTGGAAAACAAGTGGACGGAATTGTTTTCATGGGTGAAGATATTACAGACATTCACATTGAAGAATTTAAAAAGTCTCCAGTACCAATCGTATTAGCAGCGTCATTTGATGAGCAAAATGAAACGCCATCAGTAAACATTGATTATACACAAGCAGCTTACGACGCAATGAAGCACTTTATTGAACAAGGACATAAGCGTATCGGTTTCGTCTCTGGTCCTTTCATTGATAAAGCGGGAAGCGCGAAGAAATTACAAGGTTATAAAAAAGCTCTAGAAGAAGCAGGTATTTCATATGATGAAAATCTTGTAATCGATGGAGATTACACATATGACTCAGGTATCGAAGCATTCGAAAAGCTTTGGAGCCTTGATGAAAAGCCAACAGCGATCTTCGTATCTTCTGACGAAATGGCACTAGGTGTAATCCACGCAGCACAAGACACTGGATTAAATGTACCAACTGATGTAGAAGTACTTGGTTTCGATAATACACGCCTTGCATTAATGGTTCGTCCACAACTTTCAACAGTTGTACAACCGATGTATGATATCGGTGCAGTAGCAATGCGTCTATTAACAAAGTATATGAACAAAGAAAAAGTGGAAGATCACACTGTTATCTTACCTCACCGTATCCAATTTAGAGATTCAACGAAGTAAGTATAAAAAAAGCTCACAGCGATTGCTGTGAGCTTTTATTTATATTCAGGATAGTATGTTTGAACTATAGTATCCACCGTTTCATTTTTCTTAACGTGTAAAAATCTTGCGTATAATTCTTTTCCGGTTTCAAATGGTGTATCGTCTAATTCAAATACATGTAATAGTTTTCGAAACGTCCACGTTACTTGCTCACCGTACATATTATCGTACGTATGCTCAGACTGTATAGCGATTTGTTCACCTAGTGCATGGGCCTCTTCCAAACTGTGTGCCTTAACAAGAATAATACTTTCTTCAAAAAGTGTATCGTGATTTTCTTCATAATGCTCATCCATTTTCGTAGGATCAGGCTCACCAGAATGAACAGATTCAAACAATAATTTTACAGCGTACATATTATGCTGCATGTTTCATTCTATAAATAATACTTGCGACAAGTGAAGCAGGTATTGTAAATACGTTACTTTGGTAATGGTAATGTATTTGGGATTCTTCATAAGACATGTTGTCATATAGTTCGTTTTGTGACATATTCATTTTCTTCTGTTTTTCTTTGAGTATTTTAATGTAGTTATACTGTATTGGGACGAGAATGATGAAATAGGCTAATACGATTAGTGAAATCCAAATCATTATGAACACTCCCTTATAAAGAATATCTATATATGGTAATTATATCAATATATATGAAAAATATCCATTTTTTTCTGGTGGTCAATTTCCTTTCCAAAATGTAAAAAGTTCTTCAGGACTTCGTAAATTATGTTCAAGACATGTTTGTGCAGTGTGTTTAAAGTTTTGTATGAATTGTTCTAACCTAGAAGGATCATATTGTTTCACATTGCCAGCAATAATAGTTTCATCTTTATCTAAGTTAAGTGATATTTTTAGCGAAGTTATATTTGTTTCTATTTGTAAAATTTCCATATAAAAAAACTTTTTGTCTAAGTTGATTGTAATATAATGGAATCGCTCTACTTGTTTAAAATATCCTACAATATCATCTTCCAATTGAAATCCTCCCGAGTATATGGCTTATTGGTGACTTCGCTACAAAATAGTATTGTTCCTTGTTATATGTCACATAAGTGTAAAAATAACTATTATAGGGCAATGTCATGTATAATAAAAAGAAAAGGCTTGTGAGGGGGGAGAAGAGATGATCGTTCTTTGGATAATTACGCTTTGTATGACTGCTATTTTTGCATATATGACGTTAAAACAAAATGGTTTAAAGCGATTTGTTCCAGGAAGTATTCTTGCAGGAATTGCCCTTATCACGTATGTAATTTCTATTTTTATTGAAAGTGTATCGGTGGATATGAGCACAAGTTTAATGTTTATGGGGATTACACTATTTGCAAGTAGTATTATGGTACTTATGGTTGCTGGTATTATTTTATTTATTCATATGAATTCGGAAACGTTATAGCATATAGAAAAGGCATGTCCCTCTCGGGACATGCCTTTTTATCCGTTCAATTATGCTCTATCTTTAGAAGAGTTTTGCTGTTTTAGCAAGTCGCGAATTTCGCCAAGAAGAACTTCTTCTTTTGTTGGTTCTGGAATTTCTTCCTCTTTTTCTTCTTCTTCTTTTCTAGATGTTAGTTTGTTGAACACTTTAACGAACATAAAGATAGCCGCTGCAATAATTAAGAAATCAAAAATTGTTTGGATGAAGTTACCGTACATAATAGATGACTTACCGAATGTAAGTTTTAAATCTGTAAAGTCAACGCCACCTAATACCATACCAAGTAATGGTGTAATAACATCTTTTACTAAAGAACTAACGATTTTACCGAATGCAGCACCGATTACAACCCCGACAGCTAAATCAACGACATTCCCTTTGAACGCGAATTTCTTAAACTCGTTCCACATGTGTTAATCCCATCCTTTCCACGATTCATTATGAAATTTATAATTCCTATCAACATATTCTATAGAAATTTTCGAGAGAAATAAAGAGGGAATGGGAATGAAAGTAAATTCTGAAAAATGTATCCGTTTTAATTTTTGTTTACATTATTCAGCAGAGATTGCAAAAGTTGCTGCGTTTTTAATCCTTCTAATCCATCTACAACAGGCTTTGTATCTCCTTGCACACATTCAATGAAATGATGAACAGCATCTTCAAAACCACGTTGTTTTAACGTCGTATCCCATGATGGGGAACCAATTTGAGAAACTGCATTTTCTTGCTCAACTTCAAATGTGTTCATGTTTTTTACGCGAATGATTTTTCCTGTTGTGACAAGTTCAATTTGTTCTAAATTTGTACCGGCATGGCGATGCATTGCGGTAGAAAGTAACAGTCCACTTGGCGTTGTATATGTATGATGTCCGTAAAGAAGTTCATTCTTTTCATTGATTTGCATCATATTATGAACGACGTTAAGCTCATCGTTAGCTAACCAGCGAGCAGTATCTACAATATGTAAGTAATCATCTAACATCGTAAAGTCGTACGTATAGGGCCCGACTTTATTTGTACGATGCTTTTCAATTCGAATCCATGAAATATGATGAGCTTGCTCTTTTGCCGCAACATACATAGGAACGAAGCGGCGATTAAATCCGACCATTAACTTTCGGTTATACTTTTCGCTCAACTCGACTAGCTTCTCAGCTTGTTCTACTGTAGCAGCTAGCGGCTTATCAACGTAAACATCGATTCCTTTTTTCAGAAGTTCAGAAACGATTTCATAATGCGATGCAGTTGAACTATGAACGAAGATTGCATCACATTCTGAAGCTAACGTTTCAATAGAATGGAAGTCTTGAATGCGGTATTGCTGGCAAACTTGTTTCCTTTTCTCCGCGTTAGGTGTAAACGCCCCTACAAAATTCCAATCTGTTTCTTTTGTAAGTGTTGGAAGATAGGCTTTTTGTGCGATACTTCCAAGTCCAATCATCCCAATTTTAGGTTTGTTCATGTGTATTCCCACCCTATTCATATTGATATAACGGCTTAAATGTAGCATAGGGCGGGAAAGGAAAGCAAAAATTAGCGTTTTACTTATGTCCTTCTAGCAAAATCTTCTCTATCTCTTCAAAGTGATGAGCGCGAGCATGCTCTAGCGGAGTAACACCATCATTATCTGGAATGTTTATATCTGCACCGTGCTCAATGAGCAGGCGGATGACTTGTTGTTGTGTTTCATTTCCGTTACTTAGTACGATGGCTTCCATTAAAGCTGTCCATCCGAGGTTATTTACATGGTTTACATCGATATTTGTTCGCGTGAGGAGTTCTTTTATAACATCAACATAGCCATGTTCTGAGGCTGGGATAAGAGCTGTACCGCCATATCGATTCGTAAGCGATGGATCTGCGCCAGCATCAATTGTTAGTTTTAAAATATCTAAGTAACCTTCTGCCCCAGCGTATAAAAAGGGATTGTTTTTCATATCATCTTGGATATTTACGTCAGCACCAGCATCGATAAGCGCTTTTGCGGTTTTTACATCATTTTTGTATGTAGCAATCATAAGAGAGGTACGTCCTTTATTGTCTGTTATATTTATGTCAGCCCCTTTTTTGAGTAACGATATAACAGTATTCGTTTCTTGTTTCTCAGTAGCTGTTAGTAGCGCTGTCTCCATGTTTGTCATCTCCTTTTTAACTTCTTGTTCTTGTGAGCAACCTTGTAAAAAAATTACGCAACATATCATGCTTAATGTTTTTTTGAACATGGAATTTCAACCTCCTCATTTCAACTGTAAAAGAAGAACATTAAATTTTTATAAACTGACGCTAAAATTACTATAAAATCGCTTGAGTATTTGAACATATATTTTTATGCTTATGAGTAATAAGGTTTGATAAAGTGAAACTTTAATCAGTGGGGGTTTTGTTCATCCCCCACTGATTATTAGCCCACACCAATCGGGCTTTTATGGGGAGTTGATCCCCCACTTAACTTCTTTGCTTTCTCTGAATTTTGAGGTGGGGATCTTACTGCCCGGCAAATAGCGGGGTAAAGTGAGGATGTAACATATGTCTATTAAAACAAGGTTTTTATTTTCTTATATCGCTGTTATTCTCGTTTCCATTACGCTTATATTAGTCGCGGGATTTTTAATCGTTTTTTCGATAACAGGTGATTTGGAAGCAGTGAAAAATTTCTATAAAAGCTCCTATATTCAAAAGCCGCTTACGTCAGAAGAAGAGAATGCGTATATTGAGTTAAAGACGGCAGCAAAGAAACATCAATCGCAACTATTAGATGAATCGTTCGTTTCATCACTTGAAAAAGAAGGGGTGAAAATTGTTGTAAGAAAGGGAGAAACCATTTCTTATACTACAAAAGTATTTGAAAGTGTGGCTTTAAAGGAAGCCCTTCCGAAATTTGAATCAGCAAATATTAATAGTCGTGGTACAACGGAATTAGGCGATACATTTTATCGATATGTAAAGTTTGATTTTTATTTTCCTCAGGAAGAAGAGGGGAGTATATTTGTATTAAAGAAGCAAAGTTCATTTGTAGATCTTACACAAAAGTTATTTCCGATTTTGTTCGTATCACTTTTACTGTTAGCTATTTTGCTTATTGGATTATTAAGTTACCTCGTCTCAAGAAGTGTCATAAAACCAATCTTTGTATTGAAAGATGCGACTGGAAAAATTAAAGAAGGAAATTTAGATTTTCAAATACCAGTTACATCGCACGATGAAATTGGGCAATTGAATCAAGGATTTGAGGAAATGAGGAAGAAATTAAAAGAATCGATAGAGATGCAAACGCAGTATGAAGAAAATCGAAAAGAGCTCATTTCAAACATCTCTCACGATTTAAAAACACCGATTACATCTATTATTGGATATGTAGAAGGAATAAAAGACGGAGTAGCAAATACGCCAGAAAAAATGGATAAGTACTTAACGACTATCCATACGAAAGCAAGACATATGGATACACTCATTGATGAATTATTTTTATTCTCAAAGCTCGATTTGAATCGAGTTCCCTTTCAGTTTGAAACGGTTGAATTAAATATGTTTATGCAAGAATTAATAGAAGAGATGCAGATGGATTTAAGTAAAGAAGGTATAGAAGTTAACTTACAATTACATGCATCACCACTTTATGTAAAGGCTGATTGCGAAAAGATAAATAGAGTGATATCAAATTTAATTCATAATAGTGTGAAATACATGGATAAAGAAGAAAAGAAAATTACTGTAACAGTATCGAGTGATAACAATAAAGTGATTGTGAAAGTAATGGACAACGGATCAGGTATAGAATCTGATACACTTCCTTATATTTTTGAACGTTTCTATCGTGCAGAGCAATCGCGAAATTCTAGTACAGGTGGAAGTGGACTTGGCTTAGCGATAGCGAAGCAAATTATTGAAGAACATGGCGGGAATATTTGGGCGGAAAGCGAGCTTGGGGAAGGCACAAGCATTTTCTTCTCATTGGAAAAAGTAGAGAAATGTGGTGAGTAAATTGAAAAGAATTTTACTAATAGAAGATGAAGTAAGCATTGCAGAATTACAGCGAGATTATTTAGAAATTAATGATTTTCAAGTTGATGTAGAACATTCAGGAGAAACAGGTTTACAAATGGCCCTGCAAGAAGACTACGATTTAATTATTTTAGATATTATGCTTCCGAAAATGAATGGATTTGAAATTTGTAAGCAAATTCGAGCTATAAAAGATATTCCGATTCTACTTGTTTCAGCAAAAAAAGAAGATATAGATAAAATTCGTGGGCTCGGTTTAGGAGCGGATGATTATATAACGAAACCGTTTAGCCCGAGTGAGCTAGTAGCAAGAGTAAAAGCACATATTTCTCGTTATGAAAGATTATCAGGGAATGTAAGTAAGCAACGCGATACGTTATATATTCACGGAATTTCTATTGATCAACGAGCGAGAAAAGTTTTTATAAACAATGAAGAAATCGCCTTTACAACGAAAGAATTTGATTTATTAACATTCTTTGTCACAAACCCAAACCAAGTATTAAATAAAGAACAGTTATTTGAACGCATTTGGGGATTAGACTCCGCTGGTGATTTAGCAACTGTTGTCGTTCATATTAGAAAGTTACGTGAAAAAATTGAAAGAGATCCTGCTCACCCGCAATATATTGAAACAGTGTGGGGGGCTGGTTATCGTTTTAATGTGTAGGGAACCTGTCAAAGTTTTGACAGGTTTTTTTGTATGTGATCAAAAGGATGGAATAGGTAATTTATGTTAAAATATAAAGAGAGATAAAAAGGCAGTATTCCTTGATGTAGGTTTAATGATTGTTTTGTTCTGCTTGTTGTTTTTAGTATGAAATATTTCTTTTGAAAAAAGCTCATAGTCTTATAGAGGCTGTGAGCTTTCTTTAATAATAACGGTACTAGTGTAATGATTTATAAAATTCTTGAGTAGTAGAAATAAATTGAGCAGCTTCTTCTAAAAAAGGATAATGATTACTCTCTTCAAATGTCACAAAAATAGAATTACCTATGCCCTCATGCATCTCAATAGAATACTGAATCGGGCACTGTACATCGTGTCTTCCGCACATAATTATTGTTTTTGTTTTTATAGAAGGTAAATGCTCTCGTAAATCAAATGATGGATATTCATGAGCAAAAGCGTTCATCCGGCTAGCGGACATTGTTGTTTTGATTGGTTTATCAAAACAAGAGTTGTAGTTTTCTCGTTTATACAATGATAATTTTGTTCTCTCAGTAGATAGTTCTTTCCGTTCCTCATTTGTAAGGTGAGGGCTTTTTAAATTTTCGATGAGCTGTTGCATATAATGAAACTGAGGATGTTCCGGATGATAAATACAAAATGGTGTTTCAGTATAGTTACTTGCTGCGGCTCCAACGACGACTAGTGATTGTAAGGATTTTGGATATGTGATTGCGTATAGAAGTCCAAGCATACCACCTGTTGAGTGGCCAGCGAAATGCCATATTGGAAGTTGTAAAGCTTCTCGTATCGCTTCTAAATCGTGAATGGTTTCAATCATACTTAATTCTTTTTCTGAATTGGCTTTTGCGGAGTTACCAGCATCTCGTAAATTAATGAGCAATACACGATGCGTAGAAGTGAAAACATCCGCAAAGTAATCACCAGTCTCATTAAATTGGGAATAGTGATGTGTAATGCAAAGCGGTTCGCCACTGCCTTTAGTAAAAAGCTCGAATGTACCGCGTTTCGTGTTGACCATTTGTTGTTTCCACATAATATCACGACCTTTTCCCATAAAGTCCGTTAGTACATAAAAATATATCAGCGCAACTCGAAATATATCAGCGATTATCAAAATATATCGGCGCAACTAGGAATATATCAGCGATTATTAAAATATATCGACTTACCGATAGAAATCGACAATAAATAAAAGGAGGCTATTCAAAAACGAGCCTCCTTTTCGTTTAGTACAAAGATTTTTTCATATTATTCCGAATAATTTCAAGGGATTTCGCTACAGTTAATGCGTTCTTTTCTTCAATTTCTGGTTTTCGGGGGATAGGTTTATACATGTTGTCTGGATCTTCCCACGTGAGAGGAAGTTCTGTTTCTGCTTGTCCTTTCCAAGCTTCAATCCATTCTGGAGGGAGATAACCTGAGATGTTTTGGATGTTGTTCATTTCGAGCCAAATGAGTGCCCAAGCCCTTGGGACGACGCGCCAGTGGTCATAGCCACCGCCGCCGACAG
>NZ_MACE01000029.1 GCF_001883995.1 Bacillus paranthracis
GACCTTCGCAATATTCGTTAGCGATTTCGCGAGCGAGCTTCGGTATCTCGCGGTAAATATTCATCGTTGCGCAAAGGTGTGTAAGTGGGTCGTAATAATGTGCGTCAGCACCATTTTGCGTTAAAATAATATCCGGTTTAAAGTATGCGGCCACTTCTCTTACGACAGTTCGATAGGAATCTAAAAACGATTCGTCTTCTGTAAAAGCATCGAGTGGAACGTTAAAAGAATAACTATAGCCATTACCTTGTCCTCGTTCGTTTACAGCGCCAGTTCCAGGGAATAAATATCGACCAGTTTCATGTAGTGAAATGGTGCATACGTTAGGATCGTCATAAAAGGACCACTGTACACCATCACCGTGATGAGCATCTGTATCAATATATAAAACGCGTAAACCGTATTTCTTCTGAATATATTTCATTGCGATGGAACTGTCGTTATAAATACAAAAGCCAGATGCCTTGCCGCGGAAGCCGTGATGTAAGCCGCCACCTAAATTAAGCGCGTGCTTTACTTTTCCAGAAAGAACAGCGTCAACAGCTGTTAATGTACCGCCAACGAGTAATGCGCTTGCTTCGTGCATATTTGGAAACATCGGTGTATCTTCTGTTCCGAGTCCATATGTCATTGCAATTGATTTTTCTAACTTTCCTTCTCCAGCACGTTTTACCGCATTTATGTACTCCTCTGTATGAATGTAGGCAATCTCTTCATCTGTAGCCATCCGTGGTGAGATGATTTGAGAAGGAGAGATGAAACCACCCTTTTGTAATAAATCGTACGTAAGTGTGACGCGCAGTTGGTTAAAAGGATGATCAGGGCTAAATGAATAGCCCCGAAAGTCCTCCGAATAAATAAACGCGCTACTCATGCTTGCATCCCCATGATGTTTGGCCATAATACGCGGTAGCCTTCTGCTTCAAGTGCATCAATCACTTTTAGCGGATTCATCGTTTGAATGCGGAAAACGAGTACTTTATCATTCTCATCTTTTGCTGGATAGACGAGAACGCTCACGATATTTATTTGTAACTCACTAAAAATAGCAACGACTTTTCCGAGAATGCCAGGTTCATTTTTTACTTGAATTTCAATTTGTGAACTCGGTTGATGTGCTCCTGTTAATTTCACTAACGTGTGCAGTACAGTAGATTCAGAAATAATTCCAACTAACTTTCCTGCCTTTGTAACAGGAAGACAGCCAATTTTATTTTCAAAAAATAAAGTAGCAATTTCCTCAACAAAGTCGAGAGGATGGCAAGTCATAACAGGATGTTTCATAATCAGTTCGAGCGGTTGCTTCAGCATATCGAGTGAAACTTGTTCATCTAAAATAGACGGACTTGCATCTCTTACATCCCGATCAGAAATAATGCCTACGACATGATTATTTTGATCGACAATTGGAATGTGCCGAATGCCTTTCGTGCGTATCGTTCGGATTGCTGTTTCGATTGTATCGTTTGGATGTAGTGTCACCACATCTTGATTCATAATTTCTTCTACAATCATTCCAGTTGCCCCCTTTATTAATACATAAAACGATTGTGAAAACGTAGACGATCAAATGCTTGAATAGAATCCGTATCAACGCGTTTACCGATGCGGACCATTAAACAGTTAGCAGGATGTGAACAAATTTCAGGATCATCTGTAGCCATCCATTGTAACCCGCCAGCATTCATCATCTTTTCCATTACTTTTCGGTACTCCCAAACATTTAAGCCTGTTTGTTTCAAATCCCAGTGCCAATAATATTCAGTCGTCAATATAATGTAATCTTCCATATAATCGTCCATCATAGAAACCTCTAGTAAGTTCTTTCCGACAGAACTCCCGCGGAAGGCTGGGACCACTTCAATTGCCCCAAGCTCAATTAAGTTTTCCATTTTTCCTTCTGACCATCGTTCAAGTGGATCAGGATACAAGTATGTAACATATCCAACAATCGTTTGGTCATGTCTAGCAATAATGAGACGAGCTTCTGGCAATTTAGAAATTTCGACAATTGCTTTATATTGCTGCTCGGCAGGACGAAACGCAACTAAATCTGGATGAAATTCATACATTTCTAAGTTATGTGTAGAGACAGGCCCTTCAATAATTAAAGTGCCTTTCGCTGTTTTTAAGTTTCTAGCATTATATATTTTTTTATGGATCAATGTATTGCTCACCACCTTGAGGGTTTGTGAATCTATTCATATCGTACTTTATAATATATGCGATGTGAATCGAAATTTGTCATTAAAAATTTGTCTAAAAATCAACAAATATACTGAAAATTTTAAATAATGTTATTATAATAGATAATAGAATACATAGGAGGGGGATGTAAAGTATGAAAGTAGAAACGCTTCCTGTCATTAAAGGAGAAAATAATTTGCCGAATTATGATGAGGCATACGCGAATTTTAACTGGGAAGAGGTTAATAAAAACTTTACTTGGAATGAAACAGGCCGAGTGAATATGGCGTATGAGGCAATCGATAAGCATGCGAAATCCGATCGGAAGAATAAAGTAGCCCTTTATTATCAAGATGGATCTCGAAAAGAGAAGTATACATTTAAGGAAATGAAGGATTTTTCTAATAAAGCAGGAAATGTCCTAAAAAATTATGGCGATGTAGAAAAAGGCGATCGCGTTTTTATTTTTATGCCGCGTTCCCCAGAGTTATATTTCGCACTTCTTGGTGCAGTGAAGTTGGGAGCAATTGTTGGTCCGCTATTTGAAGCATTTATGGAAGGCGCAGTTCGCGATCGTTTAGAAGATAGCGAAGCAAAAGTGTTAATTACAACACCTGAATTGTTAGAGCGTGTACCATTAAATGATTTACCTGCTTTAAAAACAGTCTTTCTTGTTGGAGATAATGTAGAAGAAGGCGGTAAAACGGTAGCATTCAATCCTTTATTCGAACAAGCTTCAAAAGAATTACATATTGAATGGTTAGGCCGTGAAGACGGTTTGATTCTACATTACACGTCTGGTTCTACTGGTAAGCCAAAAGGTGTGCTTCATGCACAAAACGCAATGGTTCAGCACTATCAAACGGCGAAGTGGGTATTAGATTTAAAAGAAGACGATGTATATTGGTGCACAGCTGACCCAGGCTGGGTAACGGGAACTGCTTACGGTATTTTTGCACCGTGGTTAGTCGGAGCATCAAATGTTATTTTAGGCGGACGCTTTAGTCCAGAAGCGTGGTATGAAGCACTGCAAGATTACGGTGTAACAGTTTGGTATAGTGCACCAACAGCATTTCGCATGTTAATGGGCGCTGGACAAGATGCAATTAAAAAATACGATTTATCACAAGTGCGCCACGTATTAAGCGTTGGTGAACCGTTAAATCCAGAAGTAATTCGCTGGGGTATGAACGCATTTGGACTTCGTATTCATGATACGTGGTGGATGACAGAAACAGGTGGACAAGTTATTTGTAACTACCCTTGTATGGAAATACGTCCAGGTTCAATGGGGAAACCAATTCCAGGTGTAAAAGCAGCGATTGTTGATAATGAAGGAAATGAAGTGCCTCCATACACAATGGGTAACTTAGCAATTGGTAAAGGTTGGCCAGCTATGATGCGTGGAATTTGGAATAACAAGCAAAAATATGAGTCTTACTTTATGCCGGGCGATTGGTACGTATCAGGTGATTCTGCCTATATGGACGAGGATGGATACTTCTGGTTCCAAGGACGTATTGACGATGTAATTATGACGTCAGGTGAGCGCGTTGGTCCGTTTGAAGTAGAAAGCAAATTAATCGAGCATGCTGCTGTTGCAGAAGCTGGTGTAATTGGTATTCCTGATCCGGTGCGCGGCGAAATCATTAAAGCATTTATCGCGCTTCGAGCGGGATACGAACCATCTGAAGAATTAAAAGAAGAAATTCGTCAATTTGTAAAGAAAGGTCTAGCAGCTCATGCAGCGCCAAGACAAATTGAATTTAGAGATAAATTACCGAAAACGAGAAGCGGTAAAATTATGCGCCGCGTATTAAAAGCGTGGGAGTTAAACTTACCAACAGGTGACTTATCAACGATGGAAGATTAAGAGAGAAAGGTCTGAACGAAATAGTGTTCAGGCCTTTCTTTTTTCTTCCCTCTTTAACCTACATATAAAGAGGGAAGAAAATGAAAACAGAAAAAGAAAAAATGATACTAGGAGAAATATATATACCGACTGATCCAGTTGTATGAAAAGATGTGCCAGATCATGTAGTAGTTGGCGGAAATCCTGCAAAGATTATAAAAAAATAAAATAATATTTGAACGAAGTGCCTTCCTCGTCTGTATACATTTATGAAAGAATAGATGAGGGAGGCTTTTTTATGTCTAATAAATTACTTCTTACTTTTGCTTTAATTGGAGTTATGGTCGTATTTTCTTGTGGTTTGCTATTACCGATGCCAATCGGATTTAAAGTATCAATGATTACAGCTGGAGTTATGATGATTGTTATGTTTTCAATCATTATTCCATTTGATAGAAAACATATAGTAAGAAAAAATGGATATAAAATTGATTTTACGAAAACAAAAGTATATTTTCGCTGGAATGTATTTGATACGATTTCGGCTTGTCTTGCAGTGTATGCATGCATATGTGTGCAAGCATTAAATATTTTAGTTTCAACTGGCCATACAATTCAAAACCCGTACGTTCAATTTTTTACGAATCAATCGCAAGTATGGATTATTGTCGCAAGCTGCTATTTAATTTCCCGTATTTCATTAACGTTAAAAGGAATAAAGGAGATCAAAAACCATGGCGCAGATTGGGATTGAGGAAGAGCTCATGCTTGCGTATCAAAGTGGAGATAAGCAGGCTGGGGAAAAACTATACGTTTTAATCAAACCAGCGCTATACACATTTTTATATCGATTTAACCGAGATGAACAATTAAGTATCGATCTCGTGCAAGATACGTTTTTGACGTTAGAACGAAAGAAACATATGTATGAACTTGAAAAAGGAAAAATAAAAACGTATTTATTTCAAATCGGTTATCGTCTTATGATTAATAAATTAAATAGGAGAAAAAAGTGGCGTACGCTTTTGCCGTTTTTAGCGCCGATTCCGGAAAAAGAATTCTCTCACGAAGATCGGCTCACAGTAAGAGAAGCAATTTTGAAAGTTCCAGAAGAGCAAAGAGCGGTCCTAATCCTTTCTTATTATCATGATATGCAACAAAAAGAGATTGCAGAGGTATTAGATATTCCAGTCGGAACGGTGAAATCAAGACTCCATAACGGGATAAAGAAATTGAAACAATTGCTGGAGGTGGATGAAATTGAGCGAAAATCCCTTTAAGAGTGAATATAAGTTAAAGCAACATTTAGATAGTGATCATGTAGAAATACCGGACTTTCCAAAAACGGTAAGTCGCTTCGATCGATTAATCGGATTTCTTGGTTCTCCGGCGAAAGACCCTGTGGAAGCGACGATTGGGAATGATTTATCAGTTGTGTTTCATGTCTCGTTGCTAGTTGGAGTTCCAATTCTTTCTCTTATTACGATACTCTGTATGACGTTGTAAAGGATTGGCAAGAAGAGAAACTCGACCTCTATTTGACACGCCTATATAAATGATGGTATAAAGAAAAGTATATGAATAATTGAGCGTGGAAAGGGAGAAGTAGTGATCATTTCCCTGTTTTAGAGAGCTGATGGCCGGTGAAAATCAGCACATAGATGATCGCGAATTACGCCCCTGGAGCATCTTTTTTCGATTGAATTGTATTCAAAAGGGAAGAGACGGTGCTAAGCCGTTATGTAAATAAGGTGGTAGGCTTTTTTGGTCTGCAACTAGGGTGGTAACGCGATAATCAAAATCGTCCCTTATTTGAAGGGGCGATTTTTTTATGTTTTTAACCTTCACGCCAGTAATGAACTTAAAGGAGAGTATGTAGGATATGGGTATTTTACAAGATCTTGAATTTCGCGGTCTAATTAATCAGCAAACAGACGCTGAGGGCCTTGAGCAATTATTAGAAAAAGAAAGCGTTAAATTATACTGTGGTTTCGACCCGACAGCGGATAGCTTACACATCGGTCATATGTTACCAGTATTAATGTTACGTCGTTTCCAATTAGCTGGTCACCAACCAATCGCACTTGTTGGCGGTGGTACTGGTATGATCGGTGATCCAAGTGGTAAAAAAGCAGAGCGTACATTAAATACGAAAGATACAGTTGCTTACTACACAGAAAGCATTAAAAACCAACTTTCAAACTTCTTAGAGTTCGAAAACGTGGAAAACCCAGCAACAATGGCTAACAACTATGACTGGCTTGGTAACTTAGATGTCATTTCATTCTTACGCGATATCGGTAAAAACTTCGGTTTAAACTATATGTTAGCAAAAGATACAGTAGCATCTCGTTTAGAGACTGGTATTTCATTTACTGAGTTTAGTTACATGATTTTACAATCATACGACTTCTTAAACTTATACCAACACCATAATTGCCGCCTACAAATCGGTGGTAGTGACCAATGGGGTAACATTACAGCTGGTCTTGAATTAATCCGTAAATCAGAAGAAGATGCGAAAGCATTCGGTTTAACAATTCCACTTGTTACTAAATCTGACGGTACGAAGTTTGGTAAAACAGAAGGCGGCGCAATTTGGTTAGACCCAGAGAAAACAACTCCTTACGAGTTCTACCAATTCTGGATTAACACAGATGACCGTGATGTTGTTAAATACTTAAAATACTTTACATTCTTATCTCATGAAGAAATTCTTGAGCTTGAAAAGCAAGTAGCTGAAGCACCAGAAAAACGTGCAGCACAAAAAGCATTAGGTGCAGAAATGACAAAACTTGTTCACGGCGAAGAAGCATTAGAACAAGCGATTAAAATTTCAGCTGCATTATTCAGCGGTTCTGTAGCAGAACTAACTGCAAGCGAAATCGAGCAAGGATTCAAAGACGTACCATCTGTAGAACGTACTGCAGAAGATACAGTATTAATCGACTTACTTGTAGAAAGCAAAATCTCTCCATCAAAACGTCAAGCACGTGAAGATGTAACAAACGGCGCAATCTACGTAAACGGTGAGCGTACACAAGCATTAGACTACGTTGTAACAGAAAAAGACCGCATCGAAGGTAAATTCACAATCATTCGCCGCGGTAAAAAGAAATATTTCTTAATTCGTTACTAATCCGAAACGAATATAAACAAATAGTACCCCGAATTGTAGGCTGAAAAGTTTATGATTCGGGGTTTTTATGTATGGATTTAAAACGCCGCATCTTTTCTTTTAAATAGAATATAAAGAATTAATATGAGCATATAAAGTAAACTCACTAGCATAACGATAAATGCTGTTGGATAAAATTTTGCTGCGTATATAAAAAAATCGATTTGATAAATATCTTCGTAATTTGAAACGGTGCCTTTGAAGTAATTCGTAAACTTAGCGCTATATTTCCATTCATCAGGATCATCTATTAAATTACTTCCCTGATACCAATTAATAAGCGCGGAAGTAATAAACAACATACATGCACTGCCTAACTGAACCATTTGGTTTATTGTCAAAATGAATCAACCTCCTATTTTATGGTTATTATAGCGTGCATTCATATACTTGTAACCATTTTGTTGTAATCTCCTTTTCGAGTTCATACGGAAATCACATGTAAGCGGTATGATAAATGTATAACAACTAGAAAGGAGTGGTAAAACAAAATGTCACTAGAAGCGCTCATTATTTTTTCTTTGCTAAATGCGGGTCAGCTTGCAGAGAATTCGAAGGTGGATATACATAAAGAGCAGAAAGATGCTTATGTATATGTTCAGAAAGAGGAAAATAAATAATTTTATTTTATATATAAACGAAAAAAGCCAATCCACAGGATTGGCTTTTTGTCATTAACGAGAGTAGAACTCTACGATTAATGCTTCGTTGATTTCAGCTGGTAACTCAGCACGCTCAGCGTGACGAGTGTAAGTAGCTTCTAATTTGTCAGCATCGAAAGTTAAGTATTCTGGTACGAAGTTGTTAACTTCGATCGCTTCTTTAACAACAACAAGGTTGCTAGATTTTTCGCGAACGCTGATAGTTTGACCAGGTTTTACACGGTAAGATGGGATATCTACGCGAGCGCCATCAACCATGATGTGACCGTGGTTTACTAATTGGCGAGCTGCACGACGAGTGCGAGCTAAGCCCATACGGTAAACTAAGTTGTCAAGACGAGCTTCAAGAAGGATCATGAAGTTTTCGCCGTGCTTACCAGGCATTTTACCTGCTTGGTCAAATGTGCGACGGAATTGACGCTCAGTCATGCCGTACATGTGACGAAGTTTTTGTTTCTCTTGTAATTGTAAACCGTATTCTGAAAGTTTCTTACGTTGGTTAGGACCGTGAGGACCTGGTGCGTAAGGGCGTTTTTCTAATTCTTTTCCTGTGCCGCTTAGAGAGATTCCAAGACGACGAGACAGTTTCCAAGCTGGACCTGTATAACGAGCCATAGTTGACTCCTCCTTTAAAATGTTTTTATTTACGTAAAATAAAAACAGACGTAATCGATATTTACGGGCATTTTGTTTTCATGTACCTTCGCTCCAGCAGCAGGGAGTTACGAGATACACCTCCGTAGAGGAACAAAATACAAACGATAAACTCACATTACAAGGCTGCCTTTTTATTTTACACAAACGCTATTATATCTTTTACCCAGAGTTTCGTCAAGCGAGTACGTTTTTGTTTTATGCATATAAATTTTGGAAATGAACAAGAAGGAATTTAAAACGATATAAAAGAAGAGATAGAAACACAAATAAAACGCTTACATAAAATGAAGTAAAACGTTCATCAAAGTTTTAATGATGAATATGCGGCAATAAAAACATAAAAGGGGATGTTTTTATGAAAAAGAAGCATATGGAGACAGCGTTAATTCATCACGGTTATACATCAGAGGAACATAAAGGAAGTTTAACACCGCCTTTATTTCAAACGTCTACATTTACATTTGAGACTGCGCAGCAAGGAGAGGCAAGTTTTGCGGGAGTGGATCCATCTTATATTTACTCAAGACTTGGAAATCCGACTGTGAAATTATTCGAAGAACGTATGGCGGTGTTAGAAGGAGGAGAAGAAGCGCTTGCTTTCGGATCCGGTATGGCAGCTATTTCCGCAACGTTAATTGGTTTTCTAAAAGCTGGAGATCATATTATTTGTTCAAATGGATTATACGGCTGCACATACGGTTTTTTAGAAGTGTTAGAAGAAAAATTTATGATTACGCATTCGTTTTGTGATATGGAGACAGAGGCTGATATGGAAAATAAAATTCGCCCGAATACAAAGCTTATTTTCGTTGAAACACCGATTAATCCGACAATGAAATTAATTGATTTAAAACAAGTGATTCGGGTTGCGAAGCGAAATGGGTTACTTGTTATTGTTGATAATACGTTTTGTTCACCTTATTTACAAAGACCGCTTGAACTTGGCTGTGACGCGGTTGTTCATAGTGCGACAAAATATATTGGTGGTCACGGTGATGTTGTGGCGGGTGTAACAATTTGTAAAACGAAAGCGTTAGCTGAAAAAATCCGCCCGATGCGAAAAGATATCGGCGGTATTATGGCACCGTTTGACGCATGGTTATTGTTACGCGGATTAAAGACACTAGCAGTAAGAATGGATCGTCATTGTGATAATGCAGAAAAAATTGTATCGTTCCTAAAAAATCATGATGCGGTAGAAGGTGTTTGGTATCCAGAAGGAGAGTTAGCATCTCGCCAAATGAAACGTGGGGGCGGTGTTATATCTTTTTCAATTAAAGGCGGGAAAGAAGAGACGCAGGCGTTTATTAATGACCTTCACTTTATTACAATTGCGGTAAGTTTAGGAGATACAGAAACGTTAATTCAGCACCCAGCAACGATGACGCACGCCGCGATTCCAGCTGCGTTAAGACAAGAAATGGGCATTTATGATAATTTAATACGTTTATCTGTCGGTTTAGAATCGTGGGAGGATATTGTTTCTGATTTAGAGCAAGCGTTAAAGAAAATATCTACTGTTAGTAATCAATAAAAAAAGAGCTAGCTATCGGTTTTGTACGTCATGTACTTAATCGATAACTAGCTCTTTTTTGTTACATATGTTTTAGGAGTGTTTCCACAAACTTTTCTAAATAGCGCTGATCTACTTCGTCGAAACGGTTTTTTTCAGGGCTATCAATATCAAGTACACCAATGACATTCCCATCCTTAATAATCGGTACGACGATTTCTGAATTTGAAGCACTGTCGCAAGCGATGTGTCCTGGGAATTGATGAACGTCTGCTACAAGCTGTGTTGTTTTCGTTTCAGCTGCAACGCCGCAAACGCCTCGTCCAAATGGAATGCGCACGCAAGCAGGCATTCCTTGGAATGGTCCAAGAACAAGCTGATTTCCTTCTGTTACGTAAAAGCCAACCCAATTAACACGATCCAAAAATTGGTTTAATAATGCGGACGCATTTGATAAGTTTGCGACTACGTTTGATTCGCCAGTTAATAATGCATCCAGTTGTTTTATTACTGTCTCATATTGCTGCACGCGAGATCCTGTATAACTTTCTTTAGTAAACATGGAAACAGCTCCTTTTTTATCGAGATGTGTAAAATATTAGCAAAATACGATGTATTTCACATGACTTTGTCGATAGAAAATTAAAGGAATTTGTCTTAAAAGTCAAGAAATTTACACTATAGCTGTTCAGTGAGAGGAAGTGAGCGCATGAAACAGACGAAACAAAAAGTAATTGATGCGGCAATATCGTTGTTTAACACGAAAGGTTATGATGGAACATCGGTGCGAGACATTGCAAAGCGAGCGGATGTGAATGTAGCGAATATTTCATATTATTTTGCTGGAAAGCAAGGCCTATTAGAGCAGCTTATTACTAATTTTTTAGAAGGGTATATTCATGTGATTGAAACGTCCTTTGAACAGAGAGAATATTTGTCGGCTAAAGATGTGATGGTGCAAATGGTGCGCGGGATTTTACGATATCAATTTGATAATAGGGAGCTGACACGTTTCTTTTACCGAGAGCTGTCGCTTGATACGACATTAATTCGCGAAGTGATGACCGTTTATTTTTCTAAAGAAAGATATTATATAGAGCAAATGATTAGACAAGGACAAATGAAACAAGAATTTAAAAAGGTATCTTTTACAATGTTTATGACGCAATTAAAAGGCATGATGAATATGCCGTTTTTATATCCGCAATATATATCAGAAGTGCTACATTCTTTTCCATCTGAGACCTTTTTCTTAGAAATGTACACGAAAGAAATTGAACAATGGATAGAACAAACATTATGTATAACGAATATGTATTATGAATGGCCAAGAGCTGTTCATATGTGAAAAATCCCCACCTAACGAACTGAGGTGGGGATTTTTGTGCTTTCTTTTCTTTGCCATAAATTGTTGCATAATAGCGCGATAATTGTTAATGAGGCGCCCACAATTTCAATTTTGTCGACTGTATAACCTCGAAAGATGGAACCGATAAGTGCAAGTATAGGAACTAAATTCATAAATAATATGCCATTAATAGATGAAATATAGCGATTTCCTGCGTTCCAGCAAAATACTGCGATAACGCCTGCAATAATAGACATATATAAGAGTTCAAAACGAACGTTCATAATTGTCGATAGTGAAGGTACAGTAACGACGTTTGTATAAGTTAAAAAAGTGACGATAGTGATGAGTGAAATTGAGCCAAATAAACAAGTTAACGTCGTATACCTAAGTGGCGACCAAGATTGAAAACTAGCACCACCGTTTGTATAAATGACCCAGCAAGTAACGCCGCACAGCATAAGTATATTTGTTGAGAGATGGCTGGCAGCTCCAAATAATAAGTGAATATTTCCTTTTGAAATGACAAGCATAACACCGAATAATGCAACAAACATACAAAGGAATGTATAGTTTTGTGGGCGTTTATTTTTTGTTATCCACTGCAATAATAAAGCGATGAGTGGCATAAGAGACTGAATCATCGCGGCATGGATGGCTCCAGACGGTCCGGCAAGTTGTTGTCCATAGAAAACGAGAAAACCATATCCTGCGAAACCGACTGTTCCGTAAAAGAGTAACGAAAGTGTTTTCTTTTCTAAGCGGAGTGACTTTGTCCCTTCGGTAAGTAATAGCAGAATAAGAAAAATAATAGCTGCTGATCCATAGCGAATCGTTGTGAAGAAGAACGGATCGATAAACTGTAAGGCGTTTGCCATGACAGGAAACATAAATCCCCAAGCCGTTACGGCAAGTAAGCATAGGAGGGACCCGAGTAGCATTTGTTTTTTGTTCAAGAGTATCTTTCCCCTTTACATTTCGTTATAGTAAGTTGATGAAATAAGTATAAAGAGTAATTGTTTATAGAAGGAAATATCGATTTTTTATGACAGTTATAACTTTTTGTTAGAGGTGTGTACGATGGATCTAGAGGCAGTACGATCGTTTATTGAAGTGAAGAATACGCGAAGTTTATCAAAGGCGAGTAAGATTTTACATATTTCTCAGCCGGCGCTTAGTAAACAAATTCAAAGGTTAGAAGCGGATTTAGAGGTTACTTTATTAAAACGTTCCGCGCAAGGAGTCGAATTAACAAGTGCTGGAGAGTTATTCATAACAAGAATGTTACCGATTTTGGGACACATACATGAAGTGAAAGCCGAAATGAAGAAATTTCAAGAGAAGCGGAACATTTCTATAGGCATATTGCCAAGTTTAGCAGCACATTACATAGCGAAATGTAAAGATATATTAGGTGACGGGTTCGAAATAGAATGGAAAATTGAGCATACGAAAGTACTGATAGGACTTTTTAAAGAACGGAAGATTGAAGCGATGTTCATCGATTCAGTAGTAGAAGGTGCTACGTGTATAAAAGAAATACGAGAAGAAAAAATTGTGTGTGTCGTTTCAAATGATCATCTTTATAAAGAGAAAACAGTAATTCAAATGGAAGATTTGCAAAATGAAAAGTTAATCGTATACCCAGAAATCTGCGATGTAAGGAAAATGATTACGAATCTGTTTCAAGGGATAGGTGCGAAACCGATTATTGCATTTGAAACTTCTTATGCAGAACCGATGCTTGCGATGGTCAGTGCTGGACTTGGCATCACGTTACTTCCAGAAATAGCAGTAGAGCAAGCGGTAAGACAAGGAAATGTGCATGCGATTTCTATTGAACCGACAATTGTACGTAAAATATATTTCGCATCTCATATGGAAGAAGGCCCTTTGCTGCATTCATTTGATGATGAGAGGTAATCCAAACGGAATATTGAGAAAGATTACAATTGCATTGAAAGAAACATGAAATTTTAAAAAAACTAGGTCAAAAACAAACCATTACATGGTATGATTAGTACATTGTTAGTTGTTAAATATAGGGGAATTCCCTTTTTATACATAATGCCTTCCATTTCATAAACGGAACGGACAAAAAAAGAGATATAACTAGGAGGCTTTTTTGCATGGATTCTATCCTGACGATCGTTATCATTGTAGTAAGCTCTATTCTAGTGCTGCTCATGATAGAGCTTGTGATAAGAAATCGTTCATATAAAGATATTGAAGCACTTGAGCAGTGGAAACAAGAGATAAAAGATAAACCTGTGGCAGATGAACTAAAACGGGTGAAAGATTTAAATATGACGGGTCAAACAGAAGAACTGTTTGGTAAATGGCGTGAAGAATGGGATGAAATTGTATCAACAACCATTCCGAAAGCTGAAAAAGATTTAGCGCAAGCGCGAAAATTCGCCTCGCAATTCTCCTTCCGAAAAGCAAAGCATGCGATGAATGAATCCATAAGTGGTTTAGATGACGCTGATAATCGTATTACAGACATTTTAAATGAATTACAGCAATTGTTAGAAAGCCATGAAAAAAACAGCTCGGAAATCGAAGGGTTACGTGATACATATCGTAGTATGAAGAAGAGTGTTCTTGCTCATAGACATATGTATGGAGCAGCAGAGCAGAAAATCGAAGAGATGCTAGACGCTGAATCTGAGAAATTTAAAACCTTTGAAGAAGCAACAAACAATGGCGACTATTTAAAAGCGAGAGAAATTGTTATTAGTTTGGAAGAAGGTTTAGCAGATTTAGAAATCATTATTCACCAAATTCCAGATTTATTGGTAGAGTGTCAAGCGACGTTACCGGTTCAGTTGGAAGATTTATTACACGGACATAATGATATGGTAAGACAAGGTTATGTATTAGAGTATTTGGAAATTCCTAAAGAAGTTCGCGATATGAAGAAACAACTACAAATATGTTTAATGGATATACAGGAGCTTCACATAACAGAAGCGGCTGAAAAAGTAGAAAACTTAAAAACAAGTTTAGATAGCTTCTATGATCAACTAGAACAAGAAGTACATGCGAGACATTATGTGGAGCAAAAAACACTTTCTGTTTATGAAGACTTAGAAGAAATTCGCATTGAAACGATTGAAACAAAAGCAGAAACACAGCTCGTGAAACAAAGCTATCAGTTACAAGATAAGGACATTGAGTCTCAAAAAGTAATTGAAAAGCAAATGCACATTTTAATGAAACGTTTTGAAATGTTGCAATTACGGGTTGCGGAACAAGATATTGCCTTCTCTATTATTCGTGAGGAACTAGAAGAGATTTATGAGCAATGTGAAACATTAAAAGTACTTCATGCAGAATATAAAGAAATGCTGCAAACGATGCGTAAAGAAGAATTTGAAGCGCGTGAGAAGTTACAAGAAATGCGAAATACTATTTTCGAAACGAAACGCTTTATGCAAAAGTCGAATTTGCCAGGTCTTCCAGAGAGTATTATGGAAGATTTAAAAAGAGGACAAATGGCAATGCAAGCTGTATATGAACAATTAGAAGTGAAGCCGTTAAATATGAATGCTGTAAATAGCAGTTTAGAAGAAGCTTACACAACTGTTAATGGTGTTGCTGAAATGACAGAAGAGTTAATTGGACAAGCGTATTTAGTTGAAAAATTAATTCAATACGGTAATCGTTACCGCAGTCATGATGAAAACCTTGCAGAGAGCTTAAATTATGCGGAGAAATTATTCCGTGAATATCAATACGATGCAGCTTTAGAACAAGCGGCTTCTGTACTAGAGCAACTTGAGCCTGGCGTTGTTCAAAAAATAGCTGAATATGTAGACAATGAACAAACCCTTTCATAAGGGTTTGTTTTTTTGTGTAATTTTGCAGGCGATGTTGCTATAATGAATAGCGGAATACAGTAAGGTTATTCGTTTTAAAATATAACGGAACCTTTGAGTAGTCTTAGCGTAATGACACGTATTTGTGATATGATTATATGATGTGACAGCGCTGAAAGGGGAAGAACGATGATCTATTTTGATAATAGTGCGACGACAAAGCCATATCCAGAAGCTCTTCAATCGTACGTAACGGTTGCGGGGAAATATTTTGGGAATCCTTCTTCTATTCATTCGCTTGGAGGAGAGGCAGAGCGTCTATTAACACAATCAAGAACAATTGCAGCGCAGCTTCTTCACGTTAAGCCTTCTGAAATTATTTTCACATCAGGTGGAACGGAAGGGAATAACCTTGCGATTAAAGGAATAGCGATGAGGAATCGTTCGCGCGGTAAACATATCATTACAACAAATATTGAACACGCGTCTGTGTTTGAAGCATATAAACAATTAGAAGATCTCGGTTTTGATGTAACATATTTACCGGTTAATGAGCATGGTGTTGTATCGGTAGAGGATGTAAAACGAGCGCTTCGTGAAGATACGATTCTTGTGTCAATTATTCACGTGAACAACGAGACTGGAGCAATTCAGCCTGTTGCTGAAATTGGAACGTTATTATCGAATTATCCGAAAATAAGATTCCATGTGGACCATGTACAAGGGATAGGAAAAGTACCGCTTAATTTATACGCTTCTCATATTGATCTTTGCTCAATATCTGGACATAAATTCCATAGTGTAAAAGGAACGGGTCTTCTTTATGTACGTGATGGCGTAAGGTTAGATCCAATTTTATCAGGTGGTCAACAAGAGCTGAAGTATCGCTCTGGTACAGAGAACTTACCTGGCATTGTAGCGATGGTGAAAGCACTTCGCATGACAATGGAGCAAGTGAAAGAAAAGGTAGCTCATTTGCAAAGTTTACAAGCAGAGCTTGTTCGTTTCTTTAAAGAGATGGAAGATGTAACGATTAATACGTCGCTTGCATATGCAGCACCGCACATTTTAAATGTATCATTTGTAGGTTTAAAACCAGAAGTGGTCGTTCATGCTTTAGAAGAGCACGGTGTATATGTATCAACGAAATCTGCTTGTTCTTCAAAAGCAAATGAAGTGAGCAGAGTGTTAGTGTCAATGGGAGTACCACATGCCGCTGCTGCAAGTGCTATTCGCATTAGTTTAGCACCAGAAAACACGATGGAAGAAGTAAAGCAATTTGAAGGTATTGTGAAAGAGACGATGCCAAAATTATATGAAGTGATGAGGTAAAGGAATATGATGACATATGAATATATTTTAGTTCGTTATGGAGAGATGACGACTAAAGGTAAGAACCGTTCTAAATTTGTAAGCACATTAAAAGATAACGTAAAGTTCAAACTGAAAAAATTCCCAAATATTAAAATCGATGCAACACATGATCGTATGTATATCCAATTAAATGGCGAAGATCATGAAGCGGTATCTGAAAGATTAAAAGATGTGTTTGGTATTCATAAGTTTAACTTAGCGATGAAAGTACCATCAGAATTAGAAGACATTAAAAAAGGTGCATTAGCAGCTTTCTTACAAGTAAAAGGCGATGTGAAAACATTTAAAATTACTGTACACCGTTCTTATAAGCATTTCCCAATGAGAACGATGGAATTATTACCTGAGATTGGTGGACATATTCTAGAAAATACAGAAGATATTACTGTAGATGTTCATAATCCAGATGTAAATGTACGCGTAGAAATTCGCAGCGGTTATAGCTACATTATGTGTGATGAGCGTATGGGAGCTGGTGGTTTACCAGTTGGCGTTGGCGGAAAAGTAATGGTACTTCTGTCTGGCGGTATTGATAGCCCAGTAGCAGCGTACTTAACGATGAAACGCGGCGTATCTGTGGAGGCAGTTCACTTCCATAGCCCACCTTTCACAAGTGAGCGCGCAAAACAAAAAGTAATCGATTTAGCACAAGAGTTAACGAAATACTGTAAACGTGTAACACTTCACCTTGTTCCATTTACAGAAGTGCAAAAAACGATTAATAAAGAAATCCCATCTAGCTATTCAATGACAGTTATGCGCCGTATGATGATGCGTATTACAGAGCGTATCGCAGAGGAGCGTAACGCACTAGCAATCACGACTGGTGAAAGTCTTGGACAAGTAGCAAGTCAAACGTTAGATAGTATGCATACGATTAACGAAGTAACAAACTATCCAATTATTCGTCCGCTTATTACGATGGATAAATTAGAGATTATTAAAATCGCTGAAGAAATCGGCACATATGATATTTCAATTCGTCCGTACGAAGATTGCTGTACAGTATTCACACCAGCAAGCCCAGCGACGAAGCCGAAGCGTGAAAAAGCGAATCGTTTTGAAGCGAAATACGATTTCACACCATTAATCGATGAAGCTGTAGCGAACAAAGAAACAATGGTATTACAAACGGTAGAAGTAGTAGCGGAAGAAGAAAAATTCGAAGAACTTTTCTAAAACCATAAATTACCATATGTAAACCGTGTATGAAGTCATGTTATTTATCACACTCTATACTCACAAGGAGGTGATATAACATGTCACGTAGCACAAATAAATTAGCGGTTCCTGGTGCTGAATCAGCATTAGACCAAATGAAATACGAAATCGCTCAAGAGTTTGGTGTTCAACTTGGAGCTGATGCAACAGCTCGCGCTAACGGTTCTGTTGGTGGTGAAATCACTAAACGTCTAGTTTCACTAGCTGAGCAACAATTAGGCGGTTACCAAAAATAATCCCATATGATGGCTTAGAAAGAGCGGGTTCTCCCGCTCTTTCTTTTTTGTGTTGTGTCGCTATTTGTCGGTAAATTGATATATTTAATTTTTTGTTAATATATTCTAAGTTGTGTTCGATATATTCGACAGAACTAAAAAATTTGTCAAAAGATGAGGGTTCAAAATTGACAGAAAATTCTTTATTATATAAGGGAGGCATAAAGAAAAAGGAGGATGTTTATGAAGAGAGAGGAATTGTTGGCACCACCGTCTTATAATTTAGTTTCTGAAATAGAGAAATATACAGGTGATAAAGAGAAGCTTGCTTTAATTTGGCAAGATGATAAAGGGAATCGCCGAGAAGTTACATACGCGGAGTTAATGAAAGGTGCAAATAAAATTGGAAACGCTTTTATAAAGAGTGGTCTGCAAAAAGGGGACAAGCTCCTCATTATGATGCCGCGTTTAATTGAAGCATACATGACGTATATCGCTGCCATTAAAGCAGGATTTGTCGTAATTCCGAGTTCGGAAATGTTACGCAAAAAGGATATCGAATACCGCATTGGACATGGGGAAGTAAAAGCAATCGTAAGTTATGAGCCGTACATTGGACAGTTTGATGATATAGAAGCGATGGAATCTCTTCAAAAATTCGTTCTGAGCGAGCAGTCAGTAGATGGATGGATGAATTTAAAAACAGCGTTAGAAACAGAAAGTGACATGTTAGAAATGGCGAAGACAGATAAAGAAGATATGGTCTTTTTATCTTACACGTCAGGAACGACGGGAAATCCAAAAGGTGTTGTTCATACACATGCGTGGGCATACGCTCATTTACGTACGAGCGCTCCAAATTGGCTCGGAATTGAAGAGAATGATGTTGTGTGGGCAACAGCTAGTCCAGGCTGGCAGAAGTGGATTTGGAGTCCGTTTTTAGCAACTCTAGGCTCGGGGGCAACAGGATTTGTATACCACGGTAAGTTTGAACCAAAAACGTATTTAAATTTATTAGACGATAATAAGGTGAATGTGCTTTGTTGTACGCCGACTGAGTATAGATTAATGGCAAAAGTAGAAAATTTAAGTGAATACAATTTAGAAGCGTTACATAGCGCTGTATCCGCAGGTGAGCCGTTAAATAGAGAAGTCATTGAAACGTTCCAAAAGCACTTTCATATTACAGTAAGAGACGGCTATGGGCAAACGGAAAATACATTGCTTGTTGGTGTAATGAAAGGGATGGATATTAGACCAGGATCAATGGGGAAACCGACGCCGGGTAACCACGTTGATATTGTAAATGAGGAAGGTATTCCAGTGAAAGTAGGCGAAGTTGGTGATATTGCAGTTCACATTGAAACGCCGGCCCTCTTTAAACAATATTACAAAGACGATGAGCGTACAGCGATGCAATTCCGCGGTGATTATTATATTACAGGTGATAAAGCGAAAAAAGATGAAGACGGCTATTTCTGGTTTGAAGGGCGCGGTGATGATATTATTATTAGCTCTGGTTATACAATCGGGCCGTTTGAAGTAGAAGATGCGCTCGTAAAGCACCCTTACGTGAGAGAATGTGCGGTTGTCGCAAGTCCTGATGAAATTCGCGGAAGTGTCGTGAAGGCATTTATCGTATTAAGAGAGAATATAGAAAAGAACGAAGAAACATTAATTCCAATACTCCAACAACACGTCAAAGAACTTACTGCACCATATAAATACCCTCGCAAAATTGAATTTGTAGATGAACTACCAAAAACGATTTCTGGAAAAATCCGCCGTATTGAGCTTAGAAAACAAGAGATGGAGATTCCGTCAAAATAAATTTGAAAACAGTGAAGGAAATAGTTGAATGAAATGGCAAACAATGATAACATAAAAACGAACACAAGTTCGATTTTATAAATTGAAAAAAGAGGTGTCCGTATGATTTTAGGTATTAATCCGTACTTAGTTTTAGATGGTAGTGGGCAAGAAGCTGTACAGTTTTATAAAGAGGCGTTAGATGCAAAAGTGGAAGTCATGCAAACTTTTGGTGATATGCCTGAAAATCCAGAATACCCGGTTCCAGCTGAAGCGAAAGAACGCGTTTTACACGCTACTTTAAAAGTTGGTAATACGGATCTTATGATTTCTGATACATTCCCAGGTCAAGGGCATGCAATTGGATCTCAAGTAACAATCGCAATTCAAATTAGTAACGCAGAAAAAGCGAAAGAAGTATTCGATAAGTTACAAGAAGGTGGCGAAGTTATTATGCCCCTTCAAGAAACGTTCTGGAGCCCAGCATACGGACAAGTAAAAGATAAATTTAATATTGAATGGCAAGTTACAACGTCTACTACTGAACAAAAGTAATGTTTAGAAAAGCACCATGTTTTGAAATGGTGCTTTTTTTTATACAATAAAAAATAAAGGAGATGAAATATATGGGGGAAATTTGGTATGGTGGCAACATTTACACAATGAGAGAAGAAAATGAAAAAGTGGACGCTATTTACGTTGAAAACGGTATGATTGTTGATGTTGGAAGTAAAAAAGAGTTAGAAAACCGATATGCTGTGGCTAAATTGCGCGATTTAAAAGGCAAAACGATGATTCCAGGTCTCGTTGATAGCCATATGCATCTTATTGGTCACGGGGAGAGGTTACTTCGTTTAGATTTATCAAACTGCACATCTTATAGAGAAGTGCTGACTCTCGTTCGGAAGCGAGTAGAAGAAGCGCCGAAAGGTTCTTGGATTATCGGAGAGGGCTGGAACGAAAATAATTTTAAGGATACGAAAGATGTTCACGCGCGTGATTTAGATGAAATTTCGAAAGAACATCCCATTTTATTAAAGAGAGTTTGTCGCCATGTTACATGGGTGAACTCATACATACTGCAAGAAGCGAACATAACAGAAAAGGCAGAAGATCCAAAAGGCGGGAAAGTTGGACGGGACTCATTCAATAAATTAACAGGACTTTTATATGAACAAGGCCAAGAGTTAATCAAACATGTCCAGCCTGAAATTGATGAAGCCTACTTACAAAGTGCTTTGCAAACAGCAATTAAAGACTGCTGGCAATATGGACTCGTTGGCGGGCATACGGAAGATTTAAATTATTACGGTGGATTTAGAAAAACGCATAATGCGTTTTCTCATGTTATAAAAGAAATGCCATTTAAAGCACATTTACTCGTTCACCATGAAGTAGCACATGAACGAAAAGAATATGAAAATGAGCATTATATTGAGTTTGGGGCAATGAAAATTTTTTCTGACGGTTCTTTTGGCGGAAGAACAGCTTTATTAAGTGAACCGTATGAAGATGCGAGAGAAACAAATGGAGTTGCCATTTTCTCACGTGAAGAACTTGCGGAATTAGTGAAGAAAGCACGAGACTTACATATGCCAGTTGCGATTCATACTATCGGTGACTTATCGCTTGAATATGTCATTGATGCGCTTGAATTGTATCCGCCAGCAAAAGGATTACGCGACCGTATTATTCATTGTCAGCTAGCTCGTGAAGAGTTGATTGAAAGAATGAAAAACTTGCAAGCCATTATTGATATACAACCAGTCTTTGTTTCATCAGATTTTCCATCAGTCATTGAAAAACTAGGCGAGCACCGTCTTCGTTATGCGTATGCTTGGAAGACGTTACTGGAAGCGGGATTACACTGTAACGGGGGATCTGATGCTCCGATCGAGCAAGTAAATCCGTTTCTAGGCATATATAGCGCTGTTACACGTAGAAGTTTTATTGACGGTTTATGTTATATGCCAGAAGAAAGATTAACGGTATATGAGGCTGTTTCTTTATTTACAACAGGAAGTGCCTATGCAATCGGAAAAGAAGCGAAGCGAGGGCAAATTACAAAAGGATATGAGGCAGACTTTACAATATTAGACCGCGATATTTTTGAAATAGAGGCAGAGGAAATAAAAGAAGTACAAGCAGAGATGACCGTAATAGATGGCAAAGTCGTCTATAGAAAAGGTGCGTAAAAATATATGAGCGATTATCGGAATATATCGACCGTAACCTGAATTATATCAGCGATTATTGAAATATATCGACCGTAACCTGAATTATATCAGCGATTATTGAAATATATCGACCGTAACTCCAAATATATCAGCGATTATTAGAATATATCGACTTACCGACAAAAACTGACAAGAATATCGGCCGGATAGCGAGAGGTTGTTGCTCGCGCCAATCGGGGTAAATAAATAACCGTAGAATTATGGGCCACCATAATTCTACGGTTATTTTAATCTTATAAAAACGTTCTCTGTACTTTTTCCCAGAAAGAGTTGTTTTTTAATTTAACTGTTTTAATTTGTTTATCGCTTAAGCGTACAACAGCTTTTTCCACTTGTTTAATGCTAAGCGCTTCATTATCCATACCGATAACTGGATAATCGTTACCGTCTGGTCTTAGTTTTAAAGTTAATGTACGTTCGTGATTTAAAATGAACGGTGAACCAAGTGTACGGTATGTGTTGTTATTTAAAGATGCTAATTCACTTACTTGGAAGCAAGGGATAAGCGGGTCAACAACTGCACCACGTAACGATTTATTGTAAGCTGTACTTCCTGTTGGGGTAGAAACAACTAAACCGTCACCTCTAAAAGTTTCGAAATATAAATCATCAACGTGAACATCTACAACGAACGTTTTAATAATGCTAGAACGTAATGAGAACTCATTTAAACAATGGAAAGATGTGCTACCATCTACATCTACCTCAATTGTTGGATATTTTCGCACTTCAATTTCATTTTTTGTAATTTCTTGAAGGGCTGTATCAACGTGATCAATATGGAAATCGCAGTAGAATGAAATTTCATCTTTCGTAGAAATCCCTGCGTATAAGCAATCTTCCCTAAAACCAGTTTTACGAACGGCTTGTAAGAAAGTTGCATCATCTCCAACACTGACGATAGCGTTTGCATTTTTTGGATGATCTAATATGGTGAATCCATTCTCTTCTAAAATACGATAGATTGGTTTCATTTTTTCAACGAGCTTTGCTTTGTCATCACCATAAAAGAAAAATAAATTGCGACGATCTGCCATTATGTATCCCTCCACTGCAGTTAAATTTTCTATGCTTCGTGCTACATATCATTAGAGTCCGTTCCCTGACGATATGTTCAAATAATATATTTCGATATAAATTGTCAAAATACCTTTTTATTTTTAGAAAAATTTTTATATTCAATCTTATGAAACGCTGTTTAATGATGAATAAAGTTGTCGATAATGGGTACGGAGTGAAAGGATGATACGTATGAAGTGGCTCGTAATTGGAATAATAATTCTTCTCCTTTTTATTTTGTTTATACTATTGTCGAAAATAAAGCTTAAAGTGACATTTTTATATTCAGAAATGGAAAAGCAATGTTTGCTTCAAGTGAAAATATGGATGATTCGATATACATTTGATGTGTTGGAAAGAATTGAGAAACAGCAGAAGAAAACAGGACAAAAAATCGAAAAAGCTGAAGAGGACGGCGGACTAGACAATAAAATTATGGCACAACTTGATAGTATGGGGGAACTGATAAAAAAGCTTCAAGAAGTTCATACTATTGTTAAAGATTTTCTCAAACGAGTGAAAATCAATGGTTGGAAATGGCATACACAAATTGGAGCAGGCGACGCAGCTAGTACTGGAATTGTCACAGGATATGCATGGGGGACAAAAGGAATGGCTGCTGGAGTTGTAGGACAATATATGCATATTGTCGACGTACCAGAATTTGAAATTACTCCTGTTTTTCAAGGGAAAGGATTTGCATCAAGATGTGAGTTAACAGCATCTTTTCGTATATTCCGTACTATAAAAACAGCGGTGAAATTACTCGTGTTTATGAGAAGACAAAGATCTGGTACGACAGAAAAATCTGTTCAAGCATAGGGGGGATATAGAATGGACCATCCAATTCAAGGTTTAATGACAACTGCAATGCAGCATTTAAAACAAATGACTGATGTAAATACAATTGTCGGCGATCCAATTAAAGCTGCTGATGGAAGTGTAATTCTTACCGTTTCAAAAGTTAGCTTCGGATTTGCGGCTGGTGGAAGTGAATTTGGTAAAATAGAACATTCAGGCCGCCATCCATTTGGCGGGGGAAGCGGTGGAGGAGTTTCTATTAATCCTGTTGCTTTTCTTGTTATAAATGGAGAAGGCGTAAAAGTGTTGCACTTAGATAAGCAAACACACGTCATCGATAAAATAATTGAATTAGCGCCACAAGCTGTTGATAAAGTGAAAGAAATGATGGATAAACGAAAAGAAGACGATCCTGAATTTCAAATTTAACGAATAAAGAAGCTGATCAATAGATTAGCTTCTTTAATTTTTTTGTAAATAAAGCGATTTTATTTGCATTATCGATAGGGACAAACTATCATTTACATTGTACATATTTTGTTTAAATAAGGGAGGATTTTCAAGTGGCAAACGTAACTTTTAAAGGTAACCCAATGACTTTAGTTGGAACAGAAGTTAAAGTTGGCGATCAAGCGCCAAACTTCCAAGTGTTAGCAAATGACTTATCTCCAGTAAGTTTAGAAACATACAAAGGTGAAGTGAAATTAATTAGTGTTGTACCTTCTATCGACACAGGTGTATGTGATGCACAAACACGTCGTTTTAACCAAGATGCAGCAGGTATTGAAAACGCGAAAGTATTAACGATTAGCGCTGACTTACCATTCGCTCAAAAACGTTGGTGTGCAGCAAACGGTTTAGAAAATGTTGTTACACTTTCTGACCACCGTGACCTTTCATTCGGTGAAGCTTACGGCTTAGTAATGAAAGAGCTTCGTTTACTTGCTCGTGCAGTATTCGTAGTAGATAGCAATGACAAAGTAGTTTACGTAGAATACGTAAGCGAAGGTACAAGCCATCCAAACTATGAAGCAGCATTAGAAGCAGCAAAAGCTGCAAAATAATGTGAACGAAGATGACCTCTTTGTAAGAGGTCGTCTTCTCTCATATATTGCTATATGGAATCGATATACGAGAGAAGACGTTACATCATACATCACTAAAAAGGGAGCTCTTAAAAAGAGGTCGCTTTTTCTTTTGGAAAAAAATCAGATTATGGTATGATATAAGTTATGTGTAAAAGAGAGAAGGAGGAATGTACGTGAGTCAGACAGTAGAAACTTTATTTTCTATTTTTGATTCTTCTGCGGTAGTTTTACGTAAAGAATTAGATGTAACATATTTAGAGGCGCTTGTAGAAACAGGGGATAACTTGTTTGAAGGAGCGATTTTACAAGAGGAATTATCAGAATCAGCAATTGAAAGGCTGAATCGTGAATATAGTACGTTTAATGAAGAAACATATAAAGGTGAAGAAATTCGTAAAGCATTTCAGTTAGCCATCTTAAAAGGAATGAAGGAAGGCGTACAAGCGAATCACGAAATGACGCCTGATGCAGTTGGTATGTTCATGAGTTACTTATTCCATAAATTTATGAAGGGTCAAAATGAAATTACTGTGTTAGACCCTGCAATTGGAACAGGTAACTTGATGACGACAGTTTTCAATAGTGCTCAAGAAAACGTTACGATGAGTGGATTTGGTGTAGAAGTGGACGAAGTGCTAATTAAACTTGCTTTAGTAAATGCGAATTTACAAAAGCATGCAATCGAATTCTTCCATCAAGATGGACTAGCACCGCTTTATATCGATCCAGTTGATGCAGTCGTTTCAGACTTACCGGTTGGTTACTATCCAAATGAAATCGGTGCAAGTGAATATAAGTTAAAAGCAGATGAAGGAATGTCATATGCCCACCACCTATTTATTGAACAAAGTGTGAAGCATACGAAAGAAGGCGGATACTTATTCTTCCTAGTACCGAACTTCATTTTTGAAAGTGATCAAGCACCGAAATTACATGCATTTATTAAAGAAACATGCTTTATTCAGGGGTTATTACAGCTACCTGTTTCCATGTTTAAAAACGAGAAAAATGCAAAAAGTATATTTGTTCTCCAAAAGAAAGGTCCTAGTGTAACGATGCCAAAACAGGCGTTATTAGTGGAGTTACCTAAATTCTCCAACATGAAGGCGATGGAGGACATTATGGACCAATTAAATACTTGGTTTGCAACGCATAAATAAGGCTAGGTATATGTAACAGGGTTAGTAATTCATGTAGTACAGTTTTATATGATATGTCATATTTTTAAATATATACAAGATTTAACTGAATTTTTTTGAAATCTGTAATATATTTTTTTTCTTGGTGTTACAATTTTTTCACTTGAAATATATGTCGTACGATGTTTAAATTAAAATCGTGAGTATAAAATTTACTAATGATGAAACGTTTTCATATTTAGTAAATTTGATCAGATAAAATCGAGCGGTTTGTGGAAACATCCACACAACTACCAAGAGAAAAAGGGGCGAAAGACTAGATGTCAAAAATCATCGCGATTAACGCAGGAAGCTCTTCCTTAAAATTCCAATTATTTGAAATGCCAAGTGAAACAGTATTAACAAAAGGTTTAGTAGAACGTATCGGTTTAGAAGATAGTATCTTCACTATTACTGTAGATGGCGAAAAACAAAAAGAAATTACAAACATTCCAGATCACGCAGTAGCAGTTAATATGCTTCTTAAAAAATTAACTGAAAACGGAATCGTTAAATCTCTAGATGAGATTGGCGGTATCGGTCACCGTGTTGTTCACGGCGGCGAAAAATTTGCTGACTCTGTTCTAATTACTGATGAAGTATTAGCTGATATCGAAGAATTAAGCGATTTAGCACCACTTCACAACCCAGCAAACGTTGTTGGTATTAAAGCATTCCAAGAAGTATTACCAAACGTACCAGCAGTAGCAGTATTCGATACAGCATTCCACCAAACAATGCCGGAATCTGCATTCCTATACAGCTTACCATATGAGTACTATGAAAAATTCGGTATCCGTAAATACGGTTTCCACGGAACTTCTCATAAATATGTAACTGAGCGTGCGGCTGAACTATTAGGTCGTCCACTTGAAAGCTTAAGCTTACTTTCTTGTCACTTAGGTAACGGTGCAAGTATCGCAGCAGTAGAAGGCGGTAAATCTATCGATACTTCTATGGGCTTCACTCCACTTGCTGGTGTAACAATGGGTACACGTTCTGGTAACATTGACCCTGCGTTAATTCCATACATCATGGAAAAAACAGGCCAAACAGTAGAAGAAGTAGTTAACGTATTAAACAAGAAGAGTGGTATGTTAGGTCTTACTGGTTACTCTAGTGACCTACGTGACATCATTGCGAAAGAAGAAGAAGGCGATCACCGTGCGAAAGTAGCACTTGATGTATTCGTAAGCCGTATCCACAAATACATCGGTTCTTACACTGCTCGTATGAAAGGTGTAGATGCAATCATCTTCACAGCTGGTGTAGGTGAAAACAGTGCGATTATTCGTGAACGCGTATTAGAAGGCCTTGAATACATGGGCGTATACTTCGATGCAAAACGCAATAACGTATTCGGTGAGGAAGCATTCATCAACTTCCCACATTCTCCAGTAAAAATTATTGTAATTCCAACTGACGAAGAAGTTATGATCGCTCGTGACGTACTACGTCTTGGAAACATCGGTTAATATATGAAAAGAAAGACGAAGTCCTATAGGATTTCGTCTTTTTTCTTTTGGATATAGTTTAAAATTCCATCTGGATATAGTGCTTTTTTCTCCTGAATGAATGCTGTAATGGGAATCCACTTCGCATACGATACTGTTTGTTCATCTTGTATATTCAGTACTTCCATTCCATATAGTGACGTGTCTAATAAGCGTAAAGAATATAACTGAATGATTTCATGAGCAATTTCTCCATCAAGATGAAAGATGTTTTCTAAGCAACCTAAATAAGCAGTGATTTCCACTTCTGTATGAAGCTCTTCTTGAAATTCACGAATAACAGTATGTGCTGATTTTTCACCAAGTTCAATTGAACCGCCAAGAGGCCGGTAATATGTTTCATCGTCTGTATGATATTCTTGTACGAGAAGCCGCTCGTGATGTAAAGCAAGACCGAAAGCTTTTGCACGTGGATACATATACAATCACTCCTTATTTATCCCGCTTTAACGGGCAGTAAGACCCTCACCTCAAAATTCAGCGGAAGCAAAGGAGTTAGGTGGGGGTCGGGCTGTCCGTAAAAGTCCGATTGGTGAGGGCTGATAATCAGTGGGGATGAACAAAACCCCCACTGATTAAAGTTTCACTTTATTTTGTATAAGGATGATTATAATGTATTGCGTAATAAAAGTGTCGTGTATTTAAGAATGTGGTCGAATTACGATGCCATTAAATAAGTCATTCCAAAATGCTTCATTGTACTGAAATACATCCATAATAGGACATTTTATAACGCAAATATTTTGCAATCCCCAATCTTCTTCCGTAACAGTTGGTACATCTTCAGGAATGAGTAATAGGACAGAGAATGTATGTGTAACGATTTGAGATAAAATGTGTTCCAAGGAACGTGCTTCTTCGTATGTTCCTCCAGTTCGAATAAATAATATGGATTGTGCTGTGTCAATTGTTGTTAGAAAACGATTAATTCGGTGCTCATAATTTAACTTAATCTCTGTATAAGAAGGCCAAGAAGTTGGTGTGTTTACATCTGTTTTAAAGTCGTGGCAGGAGTCGATTTCATATAGATTGTCCCGTAGTCTTAATTTCGCATCATCATCCCAAAATGAGATGAAGGATAAGTTTTCTAACTGTAAAAAACGGTCAAATCGATTTTGTAATAATATATTCACCTTTTCTAATGATGGGCTTAGCATAAAATCAATAACGCCAAAAAATGGTGATAATTTGAATTGATATAACGCCCAAGCAGGCCAGCAGTTTTGTCCTAAACTGAATACTGCATGATATTCTTTTTTTATATCGGATAGATTCATGTGATTTATCTCATCCTTTTTGTTAATATTTTATGTCACTAAAAGTGGTATGTGAATAAAGATAGACAAGCATATTTGCAAAGAATAAGCAGAAATATGTTACAATAGAAAAAAATCGAACGAGGTGGTTGTTACGATGCGATCGAAGCGAGAACAAGCCATTTTAGACAATATAAAAGAATGGGAATCGCAATTAGTTGAGCAAGAAGCGACTGATTTTCAAAAACTGTTTGATAAATGGGTACATAATACAATTGCGAAACTACCTGAGAAAAAACGAAAAGATTTCTTTACGAAAGCAGATGGATGGCTCTTTCATTTGCATGCATTGATTCAAAGTTCACAATCACAGTTAGAGGCGCGTAATCGTATTTTAGGAACATCGAGATTATTTGATGAATCGATTGAGCAACTAGAGGATTTAAAAGCATTATCTATCGATCAATTAACATACATAGCAGAGCAGCAAACAGCACGCCATCGCCTATATTCATTCGTACAAGGCGGAGCAACGGGTGCTGGAGGTTTATTATTATTAACAGCTGATTTTCCGGTTATGATTGCGTTAAATGTGAAGGCTGTCCAACTTATTGCAACGTCATTTGGGCATGATGTGAACAAGCCTTATGAAATGATGCTTGCGTTAAAGGTATTTCATGCGTCATTACTACCAGGAAGACTTCAGCAATACGCATGGTACAATTTACTGCAAGAGCTAGAACAAGAAGATTCCTTCTTCTACGAAGGAGATGAAGCGGTGTTACAACCAGCTTCGACTGAAATTATTTTAAAACAAATTTTGAAAACATTTTCGATTTATGCTCTTCGTCGTAAATTATTCCAAGGTATTCCGGTAATTGGAATGGCAATCGGGTCTACAGTGAATTATCGTTTAACAAGAAACGTTACTGAATTTGCAAATAGATTTTATCAAGTGCGCCACATAGTCGAGAAGGAAAAAAGAGCATAAAAAAAGCGAGAGGCCGAAGCCTTTCGCTTTTTTAATTTGTTGCATGCTTTTTGGACATTGGAATAGATACTGGCTGCTTTTCTTCTGCTTTTTCTGTTTTTGGATAATAAATTAAATCCAATGTTTTTGCCTGTACGGCAATCGAAAGAATAGTAAAAGCAATTTCTGTCCAATTTAAATAATATAATGAAAGCGCAAGAACAATCGCGTCAAAGACGAAGAAAATTTGCCCAATTGTAAAACGTGTTTTTTTACTTAATACAATTGTTAAAATATCGTCTCCACCGGTTGCACCGCCAAATCGCAATATAAAACCGAGTCCAATACCAGCTAACGCACCGCCAACTACTGCAGCTATAAATAAATTGTTTGATAAATCGACCGTAAATGGAGAATAATTTTCCATAAGAGAATAAAATACTCCGAATGAAATTGAACCTAAGAATGAATAGCCAACCATTTTTCTACCTAACAATGAAGCGCATAGTAGAATAATTGGGATATCCATCATTACAGTTGAAATAGATGGTGAAATATCATAAAAATTTTGGATGAATAGTGCGATACCTACAAAGCCACCTTCTGTTAAGTGGTTTTGGAAGTGAATGTGATATAGCGCTGCTGCTAAAATAAATGAACCGATTAAAACCATAAAAACTTCTTTAATAATTTGTCGACTTTGGATGTTCCTCATCGTTATTCCTTCTTTCCGTAGTTAGTAGTCCTTTTTGTGTTGTAAACTAACTACGAGCTCACATGTAGCTTCAGTTAGTTTACGAAAAAACTAACTACGCTATATGTCGCTGAAGAAATAACGAATAATCCTCTCGTCCATCAATTCTCCCTACTTTCGTTTTAGTTTAAGTCTTAAAACGACTAAACAAAACGTGGAGTAGGATTCTTCATTTAGCAATCCTGCTCTTCTTTGTTTTGTTTAGCTAGTAACAATTAAGCCCTAAACAAAACGCTATGTGTAAGAAGAGTCTTTTTTTTGCCAAATTATCCTTCGGGCAATCATAATTTCCCCACTCTCGTATTTTTTTCGCTAGACTAAAGTATCTGAGCTGGAAAATACGCTACGTGTATGATTCGTCAATACGATGCCACATGCTCCTTCGAGCGATCATGATATCAAAATCCCTTCCTTCAAGATTTATATTATTATATCATACTTTCAAAAAATGTATGCGGATGGAAACCGACAATAAACGGAGGAAATCTACAAAAATTGTTATGTTTAAATATTTTTGTAGAAAAGCCTAAGTTATTTTGGAGAATTGGACCGTTTTTTTTAGTTTGTCCAATAAGTAAGAAAAGAAGAGTTTCTATTCAGTTGTATTTTTATCTTTAAAAAACGCATCCCAGCTAATCACACTTAAAAAAGTTAAAGCGATAATAACGAAAGCGCGCATAAGTGTAAGGCCTCCTTTTGTACATAGTATATGAATCATTTACTTTATAATGTGTCATTTTTTTACAAGTTTTAACTATTATGAGAGTATATTAATATAGATAGATGAAGAGGAGAGTGAGAATATGCTAAAAGACATGTTTAAAAGAAAAGAGTTAATATGCGTTTCATGTCAGAAAAAGATTCAATATGAAGAAGAGCTTGTTGCTTTTGTAAAGTTGCCGAAAGAAAGAAGTATATTAGTTGGTCCATTTGATGTGTGTTTGGCAAAAACAGCACAAGAAATATATTGTAAATCGTGTTACGACAAAAAAGCATGACCCAAAGTAATTGAGGGGCATGCTTTTTTTATTGGTGTGCTTTCCCCTCAGATACATTTTGAGTGAGTCGATACCAAAGCCAAAGGTCATTAATGATGGAAGCGAGATCGGCAATTTCTGAATTCAGTTTGCAAGAAATTTCGAAGTCTTCTTCGTTATTTAAATGATGCTGTTTTGCATTAATATAATGTTCGAGTTCTTTTATACGATCAGGAATCTTTCCGCGAACTTGTTCCCATTTTAATAAAATCGCATGTTGCATTTTTTCGGGGATATCTTCCCAGTCTTCTTGTAAATGCGGAATTTCAATTCCGAGATGTTCATCGTATAAGAAATACTTTTCCATAAGTTCACCCCCGTTTTCCTGCTTATATTGTACAAAAAAACAGAAAGAAGTTCGACGAAATTGTTTGAAAAAATTTGAAAATGACTCTTGATACATTTTGTAAAAGGTGTTAAAGTGTGAATTATTATAAAAGAAAATGAATATTTATTCTTTAGGGGGATGCAAAATGGAGAAGAAAAAAGTTGTATTAGCATATTCTGGAGGCCTTGATACTTCCGTTGCAATTAAATGGTTACAAGAGAAGAATTATGATATTATTGCGCTTTGTTTAGACTTAGGGGAAGGTAAAGACTTAGCATTTGTAAAAGAAAAGGCACTTTCAGTAGGTGCAATTAAATCATATATGATTGATGTTCAAGAAGAATTTGCAAACGAATATGCATTGATGGCGATGCAAGCACACACGTTATATGAAGGGAAATATCCTCTCGTTTCGGCGTTATCTCGTCCACTTATCGCAAAGAAATTAGTAGAAATTGCGGAACAAGAAGGAGCGACTGCAGTGGCACACGGATGTACAGGGAAAGGGAATGATCAAGTTCGTTTTGAAGTTTCTATTCAAGCGTTAAATCCTTACTTAGAAGTGATTGCACCTGTACGTGAATGGAAATGGTCACGTGAAGAAGAAATTGTCTATGCAAAAGAAAACAATGTACCAATTCCGATTAATTTAGACAGCCCATTTTCAATCGATCAAAACTTATGGGGACGCAGTAATGAATGTGGCATTTTAGAAGATCCATGGGCAGCACCGCCAGAAGATGCATATGAGATGACATTAGCATTAGAAGATACACCGAATAAACCAGAGTTTGTAGAAATCGGCTTTGAAGCAGGCGTACCGACGACTTTAAATGGTACTGCATACCCACTTTCAGAACTTATTAAAACGTTAAATGCACTTGCTGGAAAACATGGCGTTGGACGTATCGATCACGTAGAAAATCGTCTTGTCGGTATTAAATCGCGTGAAGTATACGAATGCCCAGCAGCAATGACATTAATTACGGCGCATAAAGAACTTGAAGATTTAACACTCGTAAAAGAAGTAGCACATTTTAAACCGATGATTGAGCAAAAAATAACAGAGCTTATTTATAACGGTTTATGGTTCTCGCCTTTAAAACAAGCGCTGAATGCTTTCTTACAAGAAACGCAAAAGAATGTAACAGGCATGGTGCGTGTGAAATTATTTAAAGGTCATGCAATTGTAGAAGGACGTAAATCTGAGTACTCTTTATACGATGAAAAATTAGCAACGTATACTGCTCAGGATGAATTTAATCATGATGCAGCAGTTGGATTCATTTCATTATTCGGTTTACCGACGAAAGTATACAGCCAAGTGAATCAAAAGAAGGTGGAAGCGTGAGCAAACTTTGGGGCGGACGTTTTACAGAAGAAGCGGAAGCGTGGGTTGAAGAGTTCGGGGCATCCATCTCCTTCGATCAACAATTAGTAAATCAAGATATAAACGGGAGTATTGCGCACGTAACGATGCTAGCAAAGCAAGGCATCGTTACGAAAGAAGAAGCAGAGAAAATAAAGATAGGTCTTCAATATTTATTAGAAGAAGCGAAACAAAATAAATTGCATTTTTCCGTTGAAGCGGAAGACATTCATTTAAATATCGAAAAGATGTTAATTGAAAAAATCGGTGAAGTAGGCGGGAAACTTCATACTGGCCGAAGTCGTAACGATCAAGTAGCGACAGATATGCACTTATATTTAAATGAAAAAGTAGAGCATATTATAAAAGCTACAAAACAATTGCAGACGGTTCTTGTTCATCAAGCAGAAAATAATATTGAAACGATTATGCCTGGTTATACGCACTTGCAGCGTGCCCAGCCAATTTCATTTGCGCATCATATTCTCGCTTATTTTTGGATGTTAGAGCGTGATGTGAATCGTTATGAAGATTCATTAAAGCGTATTAACATTTCACCATTAGGAGCAGGAGCGTTAGCTGGGACAACATTCCCGATTGACCGAGAATATAGTGCGGGGCTTCTTGGATTTAATGGAATCTATGAAAATAGTTTAGATGCAGTAAGCGATCGCGATTTCATATTGGAGTTCCTCAGTAACTCATCTATGCTTATGATGCACTTATCACGCTTTTGCGAAGAACTTATTTTATGGAGTAGCCAAGAGTTTCAATTTATTGAAATGAGCGATCAATACGCAACGGGAAGCAGCATTATGCCGCAAAAGAAAAATCCAGATATGGCGGAACTTATTCGTGGTAAAACAGGCAGAGTGTACGGTAATTTATTTAGCTTACTTACAGTAATGAAAGGATTGCCGCTCGCTTACAATAAAGACTTGCAAGAAGATAAAGAAGGAATGTTTGATACAGTAAAAACAGTAGAAGGATGCCTTCATATTATGGCAGGCATGTTAGAGACAATGACTGTAAACAAAGAAAAAATGGGGCAAGCTGTAACGCAAGATTTCTCTAACGCAACAGAAATTGCTGACTACTTAGCAAACAAAGGACTACCATTCCGTCAAGCTCATGAAATTGTTGGAAAGCTAGTGCTGCACTGTACACAAAAAGGAATTTATTTAGTAGATGTACCACTTGAAACGTATAAAGAAATGAGCTCGTTATTTGAAGAAGATTTGTATGAAGTGCTGTCACCATATGCAGCTGTAAAGCGTCGTAACAGTGCTGGTGGGACAGGTTTTGAGCAAATTGAAAAAGCTTTGGAGAAGGCGAAGGGGTTAGTTGGAGAGTTTGTGGGAAGTTGATTGATAAGAAAGAAGGTACGCTAACCTTAGTAGAGGGAAGTGTACCTTTTTTATAATTTTTACAACCTAACATTAATCAGACTTATGTCGATCTTCCGTAATTCGAATATACTCAATATCCATCAAATCTCTAAGCAATGCACCGTTACTTAGTTCAACTCCATGTTTCTCTTTAAAATGAGTACGAATCGTATCTAACATTTCGATTTCTTTCCCATTCACATCTAAAATAATACGTTCAGAATCATCCATGTAGCACCCTCCTTTTCTAAACATATATATTTTGTCCGTTTATTTCTAAAAAATGTATGTTAATGTAATGTTAGGAAATAAGAAAGGGATGGAAAATGAGACGTATTTATTTTATAGGGTTAATTTTTTATACGCTAATTGTATTGCACGTTGTATTCCCAAATATCTTTTCATTTGAGGATGTAGAAACAGTACATATCGGGATATTTATCTTTATTCTATTTGTAGTAGACTGCTGTATTTCGATATGGCTTTCGAAAAGAAAACATGTACAAGATAAAAAAGAAATGGAACGAAAAAAGAGAAAACGTTCATTTTGGATAACGACGTATTGTTTTTCTTTAGTGATTGCCGCTGCTTGTTTTAGTGAACATATTCCATTAGAAAGAGTAAATATTGGATTTGGAGCGTTCGTATTTGCATACTATTTTTTCATGCATTTTCTTCCTTATATGAAAGAAAAGCGAGGAGAAGGGGAAGATCCGCTTGTAGAAGAAGCGAGAGAACAAGAGCATAAGAGAATAGAAGAAGATATAAAGAAACTTGGGGAACAAAAATGGTATTTGAAATCTAAAATTATATATGTTCTTTGCTTTATTACGCCGCCAATCGGTTATTTGTATGTATTCTGCCTTCGTAAAAAAATGACAGAAGATGCAAGGCAATCTTATTTAACAGTAGCTACGATTATGATGGCATTATGGTCTTTGAAGTTTCTTCCGCCTTATGTGTTGGCGATCGTTATTGTTGTTGTGGTTTGTTTTGTGTTTATAGTAAAGTATGTGAAATAAGTTGTAGTTATATAGACTACAGCTATATAATTATAATCGAGATATTTTTATATAATGATATTAAAAAGGAGATGCGGTATGAGTTTAATTAAATTAGTAACTAAAGCAGCCGCTAAAGTTACAGCCGAAGTAGTGGGCGGTGCGATAGAAGCAGTAGGAGAAGTTACGAACAGTAATTTCATAAAGGACGTTGGAAAAGGTGTTAATAAAGCTACTGTGAAAACTGGGGAAATCGTTGGGAATCTTGCTGATGGGACGTATGATGCTATAGGTGGTCTTATTACAGATGATAAACAGCAAGCGAAGCGAGGATACGAAGAAATACTTGGAACAGTTCAAGATACAGCAACGACAATTGGAAAAGGGATTGTACATGTTTCGGAAAAGGGAGTTGAAACTGTACAAGCAATAAGAGAAGGAGATACTGATAAAGCAATAGAAGCAGGGAAAGAATTAGCTAAAGTTGCAGCTGTAGGCGTCTTCTCAGTTGGAGTTATTGATATAGTTGATGGTGTGGATGGAATCGCCGATGGAGTAGAAGGTGATAGTGTAGCACAAGCATCAGCTCCAGAAGTAATGGATGCAGAATATACAGCGGAGGAAAACCCGAATACGCATCATGTAACACCCCATGAAAGAGTTTTACCTGACGGGAGAACAATATGGGTAGATGGTGATGGCGATACGAGTGTACATACACAAGGTGGCTGGGAACAGCATAATCCAGATTACAGAATTCCAAAAGTATAAATGAAAATAGGGTAAATAAGAGAAGCCTCTTATTTACCCTATTTATTTTTATAAATTAAAGCTCACCTTGCTCCTCATCACCACGAACAACAAGGACATCGCATTTCGCATAGCGAATAATATGTTCAGAGACGCTACCAATTAGGAAACGCTCAACAGCATTTAAACCAGTTGCACCACACATAATTAAATCTACTTTATGATTTGGAGCGATTTCTTTTGAAATTTTTGATTTAGGATTACCAAATTCTAATACAGTTTCAATTTTTTCAAGGCCAGCTTCAAGCGCAGTTTTTTTGTAGTCTTCTAATAAGTCTTCTGCAAATAGATTTGCACGTTCAGCAATTGCACGGCTATAAGCTTCTACTGCTGAGTATGCTTTTACATCAACGATATGAGCAATAGTTAATGTTGCATTGTTGCGTTTTGCGACTTGAATTGCTTTTTTAAAGGCTTTTTCTGCTTCTTTAGAACCATCCACCGCGATTAAAATATTTGTATATGTATTATTCATAGTAAATTCCTCCCAATCATTTTTATTACCGTTTACAACTTTATTATAAAACAAATTTTGGTAATGCGCTTGCCAGAAACGTTACAGAATTTCGAAAACTCTGTTTTGATTCATTTTAGTTGTAATTGGTGCGAGAACTTGTTACATATGAACTATAGCAATTTAAAAGGGGGCCGTTTTGTGAGACACGCGCTCATTACAGCCGGTACGAAAGGTTTAGGAAAGCAAGTAACAGAAAAATTATTGGCTAAAGGCTATTCAGTAACAGTAACATATCATAGCGATATCACGGCTATGGAAAAGATGAAAGAAACATATAAAAATATGGAAGAGCGTCTACAATTCGTGCAAGCGGATGTCACGAAAAAGGAAGATTTACATAAAATGGTAGAAGAAGCGATAAGCCGTTTTGGCAAAATCGATTTCTTAATTAATAATGCTGGTCCATATGTATTTGAACGAAAAAAGTTAGTCGATTATGAAGAAGATGAATGGAATGAAATGATTCAGGGTAATTTAACAGCGGTGTTTCATTTGTTGAAACTTGTCGTTCCGATTATGAGAAAACAGAACTTTGGCCGTATTATTAATTACGGATTTCAAGGGGCGGATAGCGCACCGGGATGGATTTATCGTTCAGCTTTTGCCGCAGCGAAAGTAGGACTTGTTTCATTAACGAAAACAGTGGCTTACGAAGAAGCTGAATATGGTATTACTGCAAACATGGTATGTCCTGGTGATATTATTGGTGAAATGAAAGAAGCGACGATTCAAGAAGCACGTCAGTTGAAAGAACGTAACACACCAGTTGGTAGATCTGGAACTGGTGAAGATATTGCAAGAACGATTTCGTTTTTATGTGAGGACGATTCCGATATGATTACCGGTACAATTATTGAAGTGACTGGTGCAGTTGATGTTATTCATAGACATCGATAGAGAAAAATAAAGAGAAGTTTCGAATAATTGGACAGTTTATCCTTTATGCAAAGAGGTGCGGATAATACTGTCCTTTAATATAAAATTAAATCTATCGGAAAACTTGTATTATTTTTTGTCAAATATTGAGATATTATGTTAAAATATAAGAGCGTAGAAAGCGCTTTAAAAAATGATTCAGGGGTCATTTCATAACTCAAGGGGGAACTAATAATGCGTATCGGTATTCCAACAGAAATTAAAAACAATGAAAACCGCGTGGCAATGACGCCAGCGGGAGCAGTACATTTAGTACAAAATGGTCATGAAGTTTTTGTTCAAAAAGGAGCAGGTTTAGGATCTGGCTTTACGGATGAAGAATACGTACAAGCTGGTGCGAAACTTGTTGAAACTGCTGAAGAAGCATGGAATCAAGATATGGTTATGAAGGTAAAAGAGCCAGTAGCAAGTGAATACGGTTATTTCCGTGAAGGTTTAATTTTATTCACATACTTACACTTAGCTCCAGAACCAGAATTAACAAAAGCATTAATTGATAACAAAGTTGTATCAATTGCATACGAAACAGTACAATTAGACAATCGTTCATTACCATTACTTGCACCTATGAGTGAAGTAGCAGGTCGTATGTCTGCACAAATCGGTGCACAATTCCTTGAGAAAAACAAGGGTGGTAAAGGTATTTTACTTGCAGGCGTTCCAGGGGTAAAACGCGGCAAAGTAACAATTATCGGCGGTGGTCAAGCTGGTACAAACGCAGCGAAGATTGCAGTAGGTTTAGGTGCAGATGTAACAATCATCGACTTAAGTGCAGAACGTCTTCGTCAACTAGATGACATTTTCGGTAACCAAGTAAAAACGTTAATGTCTAATCCATACAACATCGCAGAAGCTGTAAAAGAATCTGATCTTGTTATTGGTGCAGTATTAATTCCAGGTGCAAAAGCGCCAAAACTTGTAACAGAAGAAATGATTCAATCAATGGAACCAGGTTCTGTCGTTGTAGATATCGCGATTGACCAAGGTGGTATTTTCGAAACAACTGACCGTATTACAACTCATGACAACCCAACTTACGAAAAACATGGCGTTGTTCATTATGCAGTTGCTAATATGCCAGGTGCGGTTCCACGTACATCAACTCTTGCATTAACAAATGTAACAGTACCATATGCAGTACAAATTGCGAACAAAGGCTACAAAGATGCTTGCTTAGGCAACACTGCATTACTAAAAGGTATTAACACATTAGATGGATACGTAACATTCGAAGCAGTTGCAGAAGCTCACGGTTTACAATACGCTGATGCGAAAGAGCTTCTTGAAAAAGCTCCTGCTTTATCATAATTAAAATATATGTAGCCTTCCTTTTTTTAGGAGGGCTTTTATTTAAAATGAAAACATCTTATAATATATATAATAAGAAATTAGGATGAGAATGGGAGGCACAACATGGGGTATATTTATGATATTTTGTCATTTGTTTTGCTTATAGCAGGAATTATTACAATGATTTTAGGTAAAAAGAAGAATAATCCGAAACTAAGAGGTATTGGTATTGGAATTGTAACCGCAGTACTTATTATTGGATTGCCTGATTTTGCAAAAGGTTATATGAAAGGTGTACTTTCTGCTGGAGATAGTACATTTCCGATAAAATAAAAAAAGATCTTTAATTTTTCTTATAGTTAGGAAAGATTAGGGATCTTTTTTGATTTCAGAATATGGGATTTTTTTCTTGTTAGTAAAATACCTCTTATGTTAATTTTAAGATAAGTATATAAAGGGGTGTAAAGGGGAGAGATTCTATGGGAAAAATAAATTTAATAGAGATAACAAAAGACATTCAAGAGCAACATAAAAACTTCGTCGTTTCAAATGTAAATAGTCATTGCTTACGAATCGCTGTGTTTACTGGTGAATATGATTGGCACTATCATTCTAATTCAGATGAATTATTTATTGTGTTAGAGGGAGAATTACTTATTGATTTTGAAGATGGAGAAACAGCGGTATTAAAGCCGAATGATTCTATTTTAATTCCAGCATGTACGATTCATAGAACGAGAGCATTAAAGAGAACGGTAAATCTTTGTTTTGAACATATAGAGGCGGATACGATTAAAGTGGAGCAATTATGAAAAAATTATCTGTAGCTGAGTATAGAAAAATCCTTCCGATTTTAGAAAGCCATACAAAAACGACGACGTTTGCTTATGCGGTATGTGATCAAGTGATAGATGGTGATGTTTTTGTAAACGAGAAGTTAACAGCAGGACTAATTCGTACAGCGAATGGCATTTATTATTTATTTGGTCATACTGATGATCAAAATTACAACGAAGATTTATTTTCTTTTATAAAAAAGGCTATTGAAAAAACAGAGAAGAGATTTACATTGTTCTCTTCGAGTGACGAGTGGGAAATGATGATAGAAGAACGTTTTAGTCATGTACTTCGAAACATCCCGCGAATGAAGTTTCAAAGCGTAATCTTTGAAGAGAGAAAACGAAATTGTAACAAAAATACATATGAAGTGAAGCGTATTGATAGAAGATATATAGAACGAAGCAGTGAATTTACAGAAGAGTACTACAAAGAATATTGGGGATCAAAAGAAACATTTTTAAACGATGGTTTTGGATTTTGTATAGAACTAGAGGGAATGATTGTAGCGGAATGTGTTTCAATATTTAGTGGAAACGGATTTGCTGAAATTGATATTGTGACGCATAAAGCATATCAAGGGAAAGGGTTAGCTCAAGCTGTTGCGACGCGGTTCATTGAGCATTGCATGCAAAATGATATTACACCGTGCTGGGATTGTTATGTAGACAATACTTCTTCGCGAAAATTAGCTAGCAAATTAAGTTTTCATAATCCAATAGAATATAGATTATTTGTACGGAAGAAAACGGGGGAATAAAAATGAATGTGGAATTAACGAGATTTAAAGTGAAGCCTGGTAAAAGTCATCGTGTAGATGAATGGATGCAGCTTCTGAATGACAATATGAAAGAAGTGCTTTTGACATTAAACGACGAAAAGATGTACGTTGAGACAATTTTCCGGGAAATAAGAGATGGAGAAGAGTACTTATATTGGTATTCTGTGCAAGGAGAAGGCGGGGCTCTTGTCGAAAATTCTCATCATGAAATTGATAAAAAGCATTTGGAATTTTGGTATGAATGTATTGATGAGGAAGTCTCCTCTGTTGATATGAAAACAGAAGTCGTTATGATTCAAGATGGTGTGAAGGATGCGATGAAATAATAGATTGGTATTTTATAACCGTAAAATGGTCATCTGAGTGAGAGTTTTTGTTTCAAAAAATGATTTATATGTTACTAAAGTATATGTGAAGGGCGCATCAAAATAGATGTGCTTTTTATTATGATAAAAATGTAGAAAAGCTGTATTTGGATATCTTTAAGTGAAAATAAAAGTGGGATATTAAGAATCTTTTAGGATAAACTATAAAGAAATAAAAAACACAAAACCAAAAGACCTACCAATATACGGTGTAGTCGTAACAGGAAAAACAGAGGATTTACAAAGTTTACAAGGAGCACCATATATTAAGGCTGCTGTTAGAGGTGTAACAGTTGAGAAATATTAATTACAGTCTATTAATGTGAATAATCAGAAAATTTATGTTATAATATGGGGAAAGGAGGTTTTATATGAGGCAAATACATGGAGCGATTTATATTTACATAACAATGTTTTTCGTGGCAATATCTTATGGATTAGGGCACGTGTATTCGCATCCTATACTAACTTTTTTAAGCGGAGCATGTATGGCGTTTGCGCTTCTTGTCCACCTTTTCTCAGTTTGGATCGTGAAATTTCAATTAAATATTAGTGAAATAGAAGAAGGCACTTTTTAAGTGGCCTTCTTTTTTTAATAATATTTTGGAAGTTCTTGTAGCAATTTTTCAATTTTGCATTCGGTTTCTTCACATATAGACAGTGTGCGTAGTCGGAAAAACAAACTACGTAAGAAAGATTTTACATTTCCGTATAAGTACTCGTACGATTCAATATGTAATGTTTGTTTTTTGACGGGTAATTGAGCTACTAAGTCATGAAGGGCTAATAGGAGTACTTCTTCCTTTAGACCATTTTGTAGCATTGCCACAATCGGATAAACGAGACGCTCGTCTTCTTCATATTTGTAGTAAATAGAATGGACACAGACTTTGTTTAATAAAGTTTGTAATATTTCTTCGTAATATAAAGTTTCCAGTTTAGGACTACGAACAAGCGCTTCAAATGTATCGGAAGCATGAGCGATACTATGTGCCCAGCCGTGGTCTTGCACATATCCCCGGAAATCATGTTCGTTGTTCATATATAGAATTAGTTGATCTTTTACATTTGAAATATCAGTCCGTGATAAGAAATTATGATTTGTATCAGCATCAATAATGAGGGCAATTAATAATGTTGTAAATGCTCGCGTAAATACCGCATCTTCATCAGCCGAATGAATCTTATACAATAAATATTTTTCACTGATGCTTTCTAATAGTAGTTTCTGTAATTGCGTGTGTGAAAGGTATTCCTTTTTGATGAGATGATAAAAAGTAGAGTAAATAAGTTTGTCTCTTAAATAGCTATCAGTAACACCGATATGTTCAAGCATATTGGAACTTAAAGAATCAATGTTAACTTTGTTATCCAGCATGTAATTATTATTACGAATTTCTTCTAACTGTTGTTGTAACATATAAACCTCCCATTTTAGAAAATTCTGTATTTTAATAGTATAATAGAAGGAAGAAATAGACAATAAATAAGTGCATTTGAATGGAGGGGCATGATGAAGAGAGCATTATTCTTTTTCATTAGTATTTTCTTTTTAGGAAGCTGCTCGATTTGGTATGTTACTTTTTCTAGCGAGAGCAAAAGTTGGACGGGACAATATAAAGGCCATATTAAGGATGACAGTGAAGATGGAATGTTTACATTTCAGTATAAGGGCGGAGATGGAAATACAGAATTTAAAAATTTAGAGATTGCTATTAATGGAGCCTTTAGCACAATGACACAAACGTCAGAAAATCATAAAGGAGCAAAGATTGAAATGAAGTCTTCTTGTGTAAGTTGTGCGCCTCTATCTAAAGATGAACCGATAGAGATTGTGATTAAATGGGATGATAAGTATGAAGAGAAGATGGTGTTAAAGCGGAAATAGAAAAAGGCAGCACTCACGCTGCCTTTTTTATTATTTTACAAATTGTAATTCTTTCGGGAATTTCGTTAAAATTTCTGATCCGTCTTTTGTGATGTAAATATCATCTTCAATACGAACGCCACCTACGTTTGGTACGTAAATACCTGGCTCGATTGTGAAGACCATACCTTCTTTTAATGGAGACTCGTTACCAGCTTTTACATCTGGATATTCATGTACGCTAATTCCAAGTCCGTGACCAAGACGGTGTGGGAAGAAGTCGCCGTAACCTGCATCTGCGATAACAGAACGAGCAGCGTTGTCGATTGCACCAAGTGTAACACCTGGTTTACATGCTTCAACTGCTTGTAGTTGTCCAGCAAGTACAGTGTTGTAAATACGAGTTTGTTCTTCAGAAATGTCGCCAAATGCCACTGTACGTGTAATGTCAGAGCAATAACCGTCAATGATTACGCCTAAATCAAATAGTACGAAATCGCCGCGTTTCATTTTGTTTGCACCTGGAATACCGTGTGGAAGAGCAGAGTTTGCACCTGCTAATACCATCGTATCAAATGACATTTTATGTATGCCTTTTGTTTTTAATTCGTGTTCAATAATTGCTAATACTTCTAGTTCGCTACGATCTTCTTTAATTGCATTTACACCAACCTCAACAGCATAGTCTGCCATTTTAGCTGCTTCGCGTAAAATAGAAAGTTCTTTTTCGTCTTTAATTAAACGAAGTTCACGAACTTTTTCCTCAGCTGACGTGAAAGCTGCATTTGGGAATAATTTTGTTAATTCTTCGTAGCGCTCTACGTTTAAATGTTCTTTTTCAATTGCAACTGCATTTGCATTGATACCGCGGTCTTTAATTGCTTTTGCAATCATATCCCATGGTCTGTCAGTATCAGTAAATCCGATAATTTCATGTGCCCAGCCAGCGTTACGTGCTTGGCCTTCTTCCATTTTAGGGCAAATTAAAATAGGTTCTTTTTCTTGGAATACAAACATACCAAGAAGTCTTTCGTGTGGTTCACAGTGGAAGTTTGTCATGTAGAAGACGTTCGGTGTAGAAGTTAAGAACGCAGCTTCAACGTTTTTTTCTTTTAGCCATTGCATTAAATTTTCTAATCTAGCATTCATCGATTGGCACCCCCGAGATATTTAATTACAAATATAACTTTAACTCGGAAGAAAGCGTTATGACAAGTAAATCGATGTTAGAAAAGACAGGGAATTGAAAAATCATGTAGAATAAAAAGTGAGAATGTAATAAGGGGAGGAATGTAATAATGAAAGTATCTTATCACGGGCATTCAGTTGTAAAGATTGAAACGAATGGAAAAGTAATTTTAATTGATCCGTTTTTAACAGGAAATCCCAAAACAGATTTAAAGGCTGAAGATGTAAAAGTAGATGCGATTCTTTTATCACACGGTCATGGTGATCATGTTGGAGATACAGTAGAACTTGCGAAGAAAAATAATGCAGTTGTAGTGGCACCATTTGAACTAGCGACATTTTTAAGTTGGCAAGGTGTAAAAACACATCCGATGCATATTGGTGGTTCACATGAATTTGACTTCGGAAAAGTGAAGTTTACACAAGCATTCCACGGCTCTAGTTATATTGATGAAGAAAATAAGACGATTACATATACAGGTATGCCAGCGGGTATTTTATTTACAGCAGAAGAGAAGACTTTGTACCATGCAGGGGATACTGCTCTATTCTCTGATATGAAATTAATTGGGGAATTAAATAACATTGATGTAGCATTTTTACCAATTGGTGATAATTTCACAATGGGACCAGAAGATGCTGTTTTAGCAGCAAAATGGGTTCAGGCGAAAACTGTTGTACCGATGCATTACAATACGTTCCCGGTTATTGAACAAGATCCATATCAATTTGTAGAAAAGCTACAAAATTGTACAGGGAAAGTATTAGAAGCTGGAGAAAGTATTACACTATAGAAAAGAAACCCTTCATTTGAAAAGACAAGTGAAGGGTTTTTTACGTGTGTAGGACAGCTTGTAAAGGTTGTACTTGTTTTGATGATTCTTTTCTTTTTGGAAGTGGCTGTTCAGGTGTTTCATTCAATTCCATTGCAACTTTTTTCCCGTCTACGAAAGCTAACAATACAGCACCTACAACTTCTAATAATTTTTTCATCATGTATCCGCTCCTTTGTTTCATTTCTTGTCTTCATTGTATATGGAAGTGGCTGGACAAACTATCGAACGAGATGACAATACCATTACATTGTTGTAATAGAAGAAGTGGTGTAATGTAAGGTGTATTTTGTTATAAAAAAAATAGTACAGATATACAAAGAGAGAGTGTAACAGTTTTGAAAATATAGTATACTGAAAATACAACACATGAAGAATTTAGGGAAAAGAAAGTATGGTGAAACCATTTGGCTACCAAGCATAACCAAATTTTAGAACATATTAATAGCCTGCCAGTAGGGCATAAAATTTCTGTAAGGCAAATTGCAAAAGATTTGAGTGTAAGTGAAGGTACAGCTTATCGTGCAATTAAAGATGCAGAAAATAAAGGGTATGTTAGTACGATTGAACGTGTCGGAACAATTCGAATTGAACAAAAGAAGAAAGAAAATATTGAAAAGCTGACATATGCAGAAGTCGTTAACATTGTCGATGGTCAAGTACTTGGAGGCAGAGAAGGACTACATAAAACGTTAAATAAATTCGTAATCGGAGCAATGAAATTAGAAGCGATGATGCGCTATACAGAAGCTGGAAACTTACTTATTGTCGGTAATCGTACGAACGCACATCAATTAGCGTTAGAAACCGGAGCTGCGGTGTTAATTACGGGCGGATTTGATACGGAAGATCATGTGAAGAAATTAGCAGATGAATTAAAACTGCCGATTATTTCAAGTAGTTACGATACATTTACAGTTGCAACGTTAATTAACCGTGCGATTTACGATCAGCTTATTAAGAAAGAAATTGTACTCGTTGAAGATATTTTAACGCCAATTGAAGAAACGTTATATTTAAAGCCAGATGATACAGTGCAGCAATGGCATGCGTATAACGAAGAGACGATGCACGGAAGATATCCGATTGTTGATGAAAATAAAAAGGTGTTAGGTATTGTAACTTCAAAAGATATGATCGGTGTAGCGAAAGAAACACCAATTGATAAAGTGATGACAAAGCATCCGATTACGGTAAATGGAAAAATGTCTGTCGCAGCTGCGGCGCGTATGATGGTGTGGGAAGGTATTGAGTTACTTCCAGTTGTTGATGAAGGAAATAAGTTGCAAGGTATTATTAGCCGTCAAGATGTACTTCAGGCGTTGCAAATGATTCAGCGTCAACCGCAAGTCGGTGAAACAATCGATGATATTGTAACGAATCAATTTATGACGCCGAAAGAAGCGAAAAATGAGCATCTATATCAATTTTCAGTGACACCGCAAATGACGAATTCAATCGGAACGCTATCTTACGGTGTATTCGCAACGATTGTGACAGAAGCAACGAATCGCGTTATTCGTGCGCAAAAGAAGAGCGATTTAATTGTTGAGAACTTAACAATTTATTTCGTAAAACCAGTTCAAATTGACAATGTTGTATCGGTTCATCCGAAAGTATTAGAAATAGGACGTAAATTTGGTAAGGTTGATGTAGAAGTACATCATGAAGGTAATGTTGTTGGGAAAGCATTACTTATGGTGCAATTGATCGATAAATAAAAAGATGGAGCAAGCCGCTTTGGTTTGTTCCATTTTTTTAAGAAGGTATAGTAGAGCTTTTTAAAATTTAGTTATCAACTGAATCTATTATGTTTTGAATTGCAAAAGAAAAAGGTAAATTACGTTCTGTTTCATATTTATAAATAGAAGCGTGCAATCATTTGAAGATGCTTGAACAATAATTGTGGAGGTGTCGAATGGGAGTAATAATTCTCTTTTTAGGGGTAGTATTTGCAATAACTTTTCATGTGTTAACACATCGAAGAATGGATATAAAGAAAAAGAAATTGTATGTAGTAAGTTTGATTTTCGCTATTGTTTGTTCCTTTATCTCTACAGCTGGAGAAAATAAGGGCGATTTTCTATACTTTGGTGTACCAGCTGAAACATTTGTTTATTATGGTGGATGGGAATTTTCGTTTCATCCATTAGGTTTTTTCCTTAATTTTATTTTGTTTTATTGGATTTTGAAGCTGTTATTTAAGCTGCGTAAGAGTTTGGGTAGTGAAGTGCAAAAATAGCAGTATATGTTGGAGACTTTAGCTAATCTATATCAGGTTAGAGAATTGGTTGTTAGTCGATAGAAAAGCTTACACTACTAATTATTAAAGGGAAACTATGCTGCACTATATGTACTAGGGGGGAGAAGAATGGATTTTCACATTAAAGAGCAGTTATGTAAGCAATATAATTTAAATAGTCTTATGAAAGTTTCATTGTTGCATGGGGGAGAAAATCAAACATATATGTTCGAATCGGACAAAAATAAATTTGTAGTTAGGCAGTATAGAGAAGGACGTTATATAGCCGAGCAAATAGAAGCTGAAATACATTGGTTAATAGCGATACAAAAACAAATGTTAGTACCAGAAGTAGTTGTAAATAAAGATGGTGACTGGATCACACCTGTTATGAAAGATGAGGGAAGTATCCAGTATTTTGTTGTCTTTAGGTTTATAAATGGAAGTGAAATTATAGAACCAAAGGATAAAGATTATGAAAAACTTGGATCACTCATGCGAATGTTTCATGAAAAAGCAAATGGAGTACTTAAAAGTGTGCCGCAAACTTGGAGGGGTTATGAAAGACCTATATATAGCGAGAAAAAGATGATTCATGAGCCTTTACAATGTTTATTACATGCTTCTTTTTTATCTTATGAGGATAAAAATAAATGCTTGAGAATTGCAGAAAGAATACAAGAACTTACAAACTCAATTCAATTGGGAGAAAAACAATTTGTTCACGGAGATATGCATTTTGGAAATATTCTTGTAGACAAAGAGGATTGGTATTTACTCGATTTTGATGAATGTGGATTTGGGTATAAAGAGTTTGATATTGGTGTTCCTAGATTGCATTTAATTGCTTCTGGACAGTTAGAAGAGGCATGGGGGAACTTCATGATGGGATATGGGGGGAATATTTCGGAAGCAGCCATTCGACTTGGAACTGCTTTAAGAATCTTTTATATGGCAGGGAAAATACCATTAAGACTTGATATTGAACCTATTAAAAAGAATCCTGATTATTTCATTCGCCGATATATTCAGTATGCGGAAGAGGAGTTATACAGTAAGACAATTGTCTGATAAAAAAACAGAATATTAATTCATTTGGATTCTAGACTATGTTATAATTTAATTGTAAGAAAATGGATTTCTGAAAGGTGGTATGCATGATGTCATCGACAGTACTCTTTTTTGGTAGTATCGCACTATTTTACTTCCTTGTGATGATACCGATTCAATATTTATACTTACAAGGTTTACATGAAAAAAAGAAAAAAACAGGATTATCTCAGCGAGAGCTATATGAAAAAATGTCTTTTGGGGAAGAACAGTTACATCTCCATGTGCAAGGCAATCCATTCAATATTCCTTCTGCGTTTGTCGCATATATGATTTTGAAAGTTAGAGGACGTAAAAAAGCATCACAATGTTGATGCTTTTTTACGTTGCTTCATAGACTTCGGCTTCTTCAACTGCTAATGGTAAGAAATGTTTGTATTGGCGAAATCCATTAAATACACTTGCACTGCCAAATAGAACGAATAAGATACCAACGATAATACGAGCGGTTGAAAGTTCTAAAAAGAATTGGTTTATCCCGAAGAATAAGACGAATGAACCGAGTGCCATTGCGGATTTTCCTGAGAGCCAACCTTTCTCCATTGGGCGGTTTGTACGAAAGTATTTTGTTTTGTAGAAGAGGTACAACATAAATGAGACGATAATACAGAAGACTAATACTGGCATCATGCACACTCCCATCGCTTTATGAAAAAAATAGTAGAGAAAAAAGAAATATCTAAACTTTCTAATTTTTATTATAAAGCAATTGTTCGCATGTATGAAATACTTTCCGTTATAATGGAGGATAAAGTGAGACTTTCATTAGTGTGGGGATGTGTCCGTGCTAATGATTAGCCCACATTCATTGGGCTTTTACTGCACGTTAAAGTGAAGAAGTTGAATAAAAAGGAGATTATACATATGCATGAGCAAATTTTAGGAGCAATTAAAGAGTTTGATACAATTATTATTCATCGTCATGTGCGTCCGGATCCAGATGCGTTAGGTTCACAGGGCGGTCTTAGTACAATTCTACAAGAATCGTTTCCAGAGAAAAATATTTATACGGTTGGGTACAATGAACCGTCATTAGCATATTTACGAGTAATGGATGATATTGAAGATAGTGTATACGAAAATGCGCTCGTTATCGTTTGTGATACAGCAAACCAAGAACGTGTTGACGATCAACGCTATACAAAAGGGAAGATGTTAATCAAAATTGATCATCATCCAAATGAAGATCCATACGGAGACATTACGTGGGTAGATACGACAGCAAGTTCTACAAGTGAAATGATTTATGAGTTTTATAATTATGGAAAAGATAAAGGATTAAAAATAACAAAAGAAGCAGCTCGTCTTATTTTAGCGGGTATTGTTGGGGATACAGGTCGTTTCTTATTCCCGAATACAACAGCAAAAACACTTCGTTACGTAAGTGAGCTTGTTGACATGGGTGTGAAATTCACAGACTTATACAATGAAATGTATAAGACAAAAGAAAAAATCGCTCGTTTAAACGGTTATATTTTACAAAACTTTACGATGGTAGAAGAAGGAGCAGCTTACATTAAATTAACGAAAGAAGTATTAGAAGAATTTGATGTACTTCCTTCTGAGGCATCCGGCGTTGTTGGAGCACTTGGTAATATTGATGGATTAAAGGCATGGGTTCTATTTTTAGAGGAAGACGATGTGATTCGTGTTCGCCTTCGTTCAAAAGGACCAGTTATAAATAAATTAGCAATGCAATATAACGGCGGAGGACATCCGATGGCTTCTGGTGCAAAAGCATCTTCTTGGGAGGAAGCGGATCGTCTATTTGCTGATTTACGTGAGATTTGTAAATAAGAAATTATATGTTAGAACGAAAAGAAGGAGTGGCGCTAAACCCCTCCTTCTTTATCCCGCTTTAATGGGCAGTAAGACCCCCACCTCAAATTTCAGCGAAAGCAAAGAAGTTAGGTGGGGGATCAACTGCCCATAAAAGCCCGATTGGTTCAACTAATAATCAGTGGGGGATGAAGAAACCCCCCACTGATTAAAGTTTCACTTTATTTTTCTTTCTCTATCGTAATGCTAATTTCCAGCACGGTATCAAAAGATATTGTATCGACTTTAAAACGGTATAGCCGATCGTAATGTTTGTACGTTTTGTTTTCGATTACCTTTTTGAGTAGGTCTTTATTTTTTGCGATACTTTGTATGTTTTTCGTTAAAAGATGCTGGAGGTCATTATGGATAGAAGTAGTCATGTTTTCAATTGTAAGGTTGTCTAAATCGTATTTTTCTCGATTTATAAGTTTTATTTTAATCTCTTGAATGGTTAAGAGCCGTTTATTTTCAGTATTTAATTTTTCTTGATCTTCGAGAAGGACGTGGAGTTTTGCTTCTTGTTTTTCTATAATTTCTCTTTGTTCTGCTATTTTACTAGCTTGTTCTTCTTGAAAAACACCGTATATGTACAAAAAAATAAACCAGCTCAACACGCCCCCAACAGCAGCACCAGCTAAAACTAAATACCATCTTTTTGCTGTATTGGCACTTGGTACTCTCATACATGCTCCTGCGTTAGCCATTTAATAATAATAAGACCAGTTTGCATACCACCTGTTGCGAAAAAAATAAGGAGAATTTGTTTTACGATATCTTTCATATCCCCGCCAAAGAAACTTCTTTCAAAACTATAAAAAGTATCAAATGTTCCGCCGATCGCTGCAACGAGTGCCCAAATTCTTAAATTTTGGGCGAATTGATTAATGTAAGTGAGAGTTGGTTTTCCGATAAGAAATGCACCAAATCCACCAATTAATGAACCACCAAGTATAACCCCAAAGGCAATAAAGTAACTAATAATAAGCAGAGAGAAAAAAGTGTGTTCTCTTACATCCATCGTCATTCCCCTTTCTTCTTCATATATATGGACAAAGTATAAGAAGTATGTTTTGATTTCCTCTTTCCTCTTCACCTATAATAAAAGTAGTCAAATAGGTAAAGAGAGGGTACAACAGTGAAGTTTGTGCATTTACAATGTCAAACCGTTTTTAGTTTATTAAAAAGTGCTTGTAAAATTGATGAACTTGTAGTTAGGGCGAAAGAGCTCGGTTATTCATCGCTAGCTATTACGGATGAAAATGTTATGTATGGCGTTATTCCATTTTATAAAGCATGTAAGAAACATGGTATACATCCTATTATCGGCTTAACAGCTTCTATTTTTAGTGAAGAAGAAGAAAAGTCTTATCCGCTTGTCTTACTTGCTGAAAATGAAATAGGTTATCAAAATTTATTAAAGATCTCTAGTAGCATTATGACAAAGTCAAAAGAAGGTATTCCTAAGAAATGGCTTGCACATTATGCGAAAGGATTAATTGCTATTTCACCAGGTAAAGATGGGGAAATCGAACAATTATTATTAGAAGACAAAGAGAGTCAAGCTGAAGAAGTAGCTCGTATGTATCAAAATATGTTCGGCAGTTTTTATATGAGTTTACAGCATCATGCGATTCAAGATGAACTGCTTCTGCAAGAAAAATTACCTGCATTTATGAATAGGATAAATATTCCGGTTGTAGCGACGAACGATGTACGCTACATCAATCAAAGTGACGCACTTGTTCATGAATGTTTATTATCTGTTGAAAGTGGAACGAAAATGACGGATCCTGATAGGCCGAGGCTGAAAACAGATCAATATTATTTAAAATCATCAGATGAAATGGAAGCCCTATTTTCTCACGTAGAAGAAGCGATTTATAACACAGTAGAAATTGCAGAACGTTGTAGAGTAGAAATACCGTTTCATGTAAATCAATTACCTAAATTCCCTGTTCCATCTAACGAGACGAATGATATGTATTTGCGCCGCGTTTGTGAAGAAGGGTTACAGAAACGTTATGGTACGCCGAAAGAAGTACATATAAATCGTTTGAATCATGAATTAAACGTGATTTCTAGCATGGGATTTAGTGATTATTTCCTTATCGTATGGGACTTTATGAAATATGCGCATGAGAATCATATTTTAACAGGGCCAGGTCGTGGATCAGCGGCTGGCTCACTCGTTTCTTACGTATTAGAAATTACAGATATTGATCCAATTGAATACGATCTATTATTTGAAAGGTTTTTAAACCCAGAGCGTGTGACACTTCCAGATATTGATATTGATTTTCCGGATATAAGACGTGATGAGATGATTCGATATGTGAAGGATAAATATGGTCAGCTTCGTGTTGCGCAAATTGTAACGTTTGGGACGCTTGCAGCGAAAGCGGCAATTAGAGATATTGCGCGTGTAATGGGTCTTCCGCCGCGAGATATCGACATATTCTCAAAACTTATCCCATCAAAGCTTGGTATAACGTTAAAAGATGCATATGAGGAATCGCAATCACTCCGTGAATTTATACAAGGGAATCTTCTGCATGAACGTGTGTTTGAAATTGCAAAACGTGTAGAAGGCTTGCCGCGTCATACGTCTATTCACGCAGCTGGCGTTATTATGAGCCAAGAGCCATTAACCGGAAGTGTTGCAATTCAAGAAGGGCATAACGATGTGTATGTTACGCAATACCCAGCTGATGCATTAGAAGAACTTGGGTTGCTCAAGATGGACTTTTTAGGATTACGTAATTTAACGTTACTTGAAAATATTATAAAGTTTATCGTGCAAAAAACAGGAAAAGAAATCGATATAAGAAATTTACCACTTCAAGATGAAAAGACATTCCAATTGTTAGGTAGAGGGGATACAACAGGTGTATTCCAGCTTGAATCAGGTGGTATGCGAAATGTGCTTCGCGGGTTAAAGCCGAATGAATTTGAAGATATTGTTGCTGTTAACTCGTTATATAGACCAGGACCGATGGAACAAATTCCAACCTTTATTGAATCAAAACACGGAAAAAGACAAATTGAATATTTACATCCGGACTTAAAGCCGATTTTAGAAAGAACATACGGTGTAATTGTATACCAAGAACAAATTATGCAAATCGCGTCGAAGTTGGCGGGCTTCTCGCTCGGAGAAGCCGATTTATTACGCCGTGCAGTGAGTAAAAAAAATCGTGATATTTTAGATCAGGAACGTAAGCATTTTGTGCAAGGGTGTTTACAAAATGGTTATGACGAGACATCTGCAGAGAAAATTTATGATTTAATTGTAAGATTTGCAAATTACGGCTTTAACCGAAGTCACGCTGTAGCCTACAGTATGATTGGATATCAGCTTGCTTACTTAAAAGCGAATTATACGCTGGAATTTATGACGGCACTATTATCGAGTGCAATTGGAAATGAAGATAAGATTGTGCAGTATATACGCGAAACGAAGCGAAAAGGTTTTCATGTTTTGCCGCCGTCTCTTCAGAGAAGTGGTTACAATTTCCAAATAGAAGGAAATGCAATACGTTACAGCTTACTTTCCATTCGAAACATCGGAATGGCTACAGTGACAGCATTAATCGAAGAACGAGAGAAAAAAATGTTTGAAGATTTATTTGAATTTTGTCTGCGCATGCCATCAAAGTTTGTAACAGAGCGAAATTTAGAGGCGTTCGTCTGGTCTGGGTGTTTTGACGATTTCGGTGTTTCGAGAACGAATTTATGGAAAAGTCTTAAAGGAGCGTTAGAGTATGCCAATCTTGCACGTGATTTAGGAGATGCTGTTCCGAAATCAAAATACGTACAAGGAGAAGAGCTCTCTTTTATTGAACAGTTAAATAAAGAGAAGGAAGTACTAGGTTTTTATTTATCAAGCTATCCGACAGCGCAGTATGTGAAGTTAGCGAAAGAATTAGAAATTCCAACTCTCGCTCAGGCGATGCGACATAAGAAAAAAGTACAAAGAGCTATCGTGTACATAACAAGCGTGAGAGTGATTCGTACGAAAAAGTTGCAAAAGATGGCATTTATTACATTTTGTGATCAAAATGATGAAATGGAAGCAGTTCTTTTCCCCGAAACGTATATACATTTCTCAGATAAGTTACAAGAAGGAGCAATTGTTTTAGTTGACGGCATGATTGAGCTTAGAAATCATAAGCTGCAATGGATTGTAAATGGACTATATCCGTTAGAAGAAATGGATGTGTATGAAGAAAAGAAAGATGCGTCTGTTTACGTGAAATTGCCATCTCAATATGAGAAAAAGCTTTTAAATCAGGTTACTAAAATATTGTTTGACTATTCGGGTTTTGCGAAAGTACTAATTTATTATGAAAAGGAACATAAAATGGTACAATTATCACGAAGTTTATCGATTCATCCAAGTGAAGAATGTTTAGGAGCACTTCGTGAAATTGTCGGGGAAGAAAATGTGGTTGTGAAAATATAATGGACAATTTCCCTACACTTCGATTATTATAGTAGTAGTGTTCGTGGTCAGACCACTTGGAGAAATTGATATCAGCAAGAATAATTTGAGGAGAGTGGATAGTTTGTCAACACTTCGTGAAGAAGCACTTCACATGCATAAAGTGCATCAAGGAAAATTAGAAACTGTATCAAAAGTAAAAGTAGAAAATGCAAAAGATTTAAGTCTTGCATATTCTCCAGGGGTTGCAGAACCTTGTAAAGAAATTTATGACGATAAAAGTAAGGTATATGAATATACAATGAAGGGAAATATGGTAGCAGTTGTGACAGATGGAACGGCTGTACTTGGTCTTGGTAACATCGGACCTGAAGCATCTCTTCCAGTAATGGAAGGTAAAGCTGTATTATTCAAGAGCTTTGCTGGTGTAGATGCATTCCCAATTGCCTTAAATACAAACGATGTAGATAAAATTGTTGAAACTGTAAAATTAATGGAGCCAACTTTTGGCGGCGTTAACTTAGAGGATATCGCAGCACCAAACTGCTTCATTATTGAAGAACGTTTGAAAAAAGAAACAAATATTCCTATCTTCCATGATGATCAACACGGAACAGCTATCGTAACAGTAGCGGGTCTTGTGAACGCGCTAAAACTAGTTGGAAAGAAAATGTCTGACATTAAAGTTGTCGCAAATGGCGCAGGTGCAGCAGGTATTGCAATTATTAAACTTTTATATCGCTATGGCGTACGCGACATTATTATGTGTGACCGTAAAGGGGCAATCTATGATGGTCGTCCTACAGGTATGAATCAGGTGAAGGATGAAGTGGCAAAATATACAAATAAGAATCGTATCGAAGGTTCTTTAGCTGATGTTGTACAAGGTGCGGACGTATTCATTGGTGTATCTGCAGAAGGTGCATTAACAGAAGAGATGGTTCGTACAATGAATGACGATGCAATTATTTTTGCAATGGCGAATCCAGTTCCAGAAATTATGCCAGAATTGGCAAAAGCAGCGGGCGCAGCTGTTGTTGGAACGGGTCGTTCTGACTTCGCAAACCAAGTAAATAATGTACTAGCGTTCCCTGGTATTTTCCGCGGTGCACTTGACGTACATGCGACACAAATTAACGAAGAAATGAAGATGGCAGCTGTACAAGCTATTGCTGAGCTTGTAGCAGAAGATGAGTTAAATGCAGACTATATCATTCCAGCACCGTTTGACGCGCGTGTAGCGCCTCAAGTAGCAGCTTACGTTGCAAAAGCTGCAATGGAGACAGGAGTAGCTCGCCGTCAAGTAGATCCAAATGAAGTTGCTGAGAAAACAAAACAATTAGCGCTGATTGGTAAAGAATAAGCGAGGAATTTCCATTGACATCATCAAATACAAAAGTATATCTCGAAATTGTAAAAAAAATCCGTTCCATTATGGAAGAGGATGGATTGGTAGCAGGGGATCGTTTGCCGTCTGAGCGTGAGTTAAGTTCACGTTTAAACGTAGGACGTTCCTCTGTAAGAGAAGCGTTGCGTGCTTTAGAACTTGTAGGATTAATTGAAACGAGACGTGGTGAAGGGACGTTTATTCGAAACTTTTACGATAACGGTCTTGTACAATTGATTGCTCCGTTCTTGCTGCAAGATGAGAAAACAATTCGTGATTTATTACAAACAAAACGATTGCTTGAGAAAGATATGATTCGAATTGTATGTAATTTACCGAAAGAAATGTTTTCTAAAGTGCTAAGTAAATTACATCAAGTGCTTGAAGGAAATGAAAACTCAGTTCCAATGCTTCACCAAACGTTCTTTAAAACACTTATTGAACAAGTCGATAATTATTTACTATATCGCATTTGGATGATCGTAAATGATTACGTATCAACGCTTTCTTGTAAAGTTTCAGGAGATTCTATCGATATGTATAGAAAGCTTTACGCTATTTTGGAAGAAAAACAAGAAAATGATGCACTAAAAATTTACGATGAATTAGTAGAGAATATACAGTTTCACTCGTAATGTATAAAATTTGTCGAAATGACCATGACACGTTATGACAAACATTCTATCGCGTAGCGGTTAAAGTTAAACGTAAAGAGTGAGGTTATTAGACAGATTGAGAAGATAAGGCTAACATCAAACTTTGGTGTTAGCCCAATTTTCTTCTTACGCTAACCTTAGCTCTCAACGAAGGGGGTCAAATTGTGCTAAGAGATTTATTCGTGAAAAAGAAAAAGTACGCTGCAATACCTTCAGAACAAGTACGAAAAGATGTACCAGACGGCGTTATGACAAAATGTCCGAAATGTAAAAAAATCATGTATACGAAAGAGCTTCTAAAAAATTTAAAAGTATGTGTGAATTGTGGATATCATCATCCTATGAATGCATGGGAACGTCTTGATAGTATATTGGACGAAGGGTCATTCCGTGAGTATGACAAAGAAATGGTTTCATTAAATCCACTCGAGTTTCCAGATTATGAAGAGAAACTAGAGAGCGATCGTAAGAAGACTGACTTGAACGAAGCGGTTGTAACTGGTGAAGGAACAATTGATGACATGCTTGTTGTTGTTGCAGTAATGGATTCTCGTTTTCGAATGGGGAGCATGGGCTCTGTTGTAGGAGAAAAAATTGCCCGTGCGGTTGAAAAGGCATACGACTTACAAGTTCCATTTATTATCTTTACTGCTTCGGGTGGTGCCCGTATGCAAGAAGGGATATTAAGTTTAATGCAAATGGCAAAAACAAGCGTAGCTTTGAAAAAGCATAGTAATGCAGGAGGATTATTTATTTCTGTTATGACTCACCCAACGACGGGCGGGGTTTCAGCGAGTTTCGCTTCACTTGGTGATTATAATCTTGCAGAACCAGGGGCGCTGATCGGATTTGCTGGTAGACGTGTAATTGAACAAACGGTGCGTGAGAAACTACCGGAAGATTTCCAAACGGCAGAATTCTTACTAGAACATGGTCAATTAGATGCGGTGGTACATCGTGATGATATGAGAGAATCGCTTCGTAAGATTTTAGAAGTTCATCAAGGAGGGGAAATGGCTGTATGGCAGAGCTAGAATTTGAGAAACCAGTTGTTGAGCTAAGAAATAAGATTCGTGAACTGAAAGACTATACGAAAAACAGCCAGATGGACTTCAGTGAGGAGATTCGTATTTTGGAAGACAAGCTAGAAAATTTAGAGGAAGATATATACGGCAATATGAAAGTATGGGACCGTGTTCAAATTGCTCGTCATGCAGAACGACCGACAACGCTCGATTATATTGAGCACTTATTTACTGATTTTTTTGAATGTCATGGAGATCGTCTATTTGGCGATGATGCAGCGATTGTCGGCGGCATTGCGAAGTATAAAGGGATGCCTGTAACTGTAATCGGGCATCAACGCGGAAAAGATACGAAAGAAAATATTCGCCGTAATTTTGGGATGCCTCACCCAGAAGGATATCGAAAAGCATTGCGTTTAATGAAGCAGGCGGAAAAGTTCAATCGTCCAATTATTTGTTTTATTGATACGAAAGGAGCTTATCCTGGTAAAGCTGCTGAAGAACGTGGTCAAAGTGAAGCGATCGCCCGCAATTTATTTGAAATGGCAGGCTTAACGGTTCCTGTTATTTGTATCGTTATCGGCGAAGGTGGTAGTGGTGGTGCACTAGGTCTTGGAGTAGGAGATTACATTCATATGCTAGAAAATTCCACTTATTCTGTTATTACGCCAGAGGGTGCAGCGGCAATTCTTTGGAAAGATGCAGGAAAAGCAAAGGAAGCTGCAGAGGCGATGAGAATTACAGCAGCAGATTTGAAAGAATTAGGTGTAATTGACGAAATTATTCCAGAGGCAAAAGGTGGAGCACACCGTAATGTTTTGAAACAGTCAGAAAATATAGATTTAATGCTTAGAAAAACTTTTGAACAATTAAACGGAATTTCGAAAGATGAATTAATCGAAAAACGTTATGAAAAATATATGAAAATTGGGCAAGTTTCGTTTTCAAACGCTTCCATTTGGATAAAATAAGAAAAGCGTGCGTTCCACTTCGCGAATGCACGTTTTTATTATGAAAAGACACATCTTCTCCATTGTATTTTTATATTTTTTCGTGTTATTTTATTATAAGGCAAATAATCTTTATGAGGTGAGTACAAATGAAACGTATTGGTGTATTAACAAGTGGTGGAGATTCACCTGGTATGAATGCTGCCATTCGTGCAGTTGTTCGTAAAGCGATTTTCCATGATATTGAAGTATATGGTATTTACCATGGATACGCTGGATTAATTTCTGGTCACATTGAAAAATTAGAACTAGGTTCTGTTGGCGATATTATCCACCGCGGTGGTACGAAATTATATACAGCAAGATGTCCTGAGTTTAAAGACCCAGAAGTACGACTAAAAGGTATCGAGCAATTAAAGAAACACGGTATCGAAGGACTTGTTGTTATTGGTGGAGATGGTTCTTACCAAGGCGCTAAAAAATTAACTGAACAAGGATTCCCATGTGTTGGTGTACCAGGTACAATCGACAATGATATCCCTGGAACAGACTTTACAATTGGTTTCGATACAGCTTTAAATACTGTTATTGATGCAATTGATAAAATTCGTGACACAGCTACATCTCATGAACGTACATATGTTATCGAAGTAATGGGACGTCACGCTGGTGATATCGCATTATGGGCTGGTTTAGCTGATGGTGCGGAGACAATCTTAATTCCAGAAGAAGAGTATGACATGGATGAGGTTATCGCTCGTCTGAAACGCGGTAGTGAACGTGGTAAAAAACACAGTATTATCGTTGTAGCTGAAGGTGTTGGAAGTGCAATTGACTTCGGTAAGCACATTGAAGAAGCAACAAACTTTGATACTCGTGTAACTGTATTAGGTCACGTACAACGTGGTGGATCACCAAGTGCACAAGACCGTGTATTAGCAAGTCGTCTTGGTGCAAGAGCAGTTGAATTGTTAATTGCTGGTAAAGGTGGACGTTGTGTAGGTATTCAAAATAATAAACTTGTTGATCATGACATTATCGAAGCGTTAGCTCAAAAACATACAATCGATAAAGATATGTGTCAATTATCTAAAGAATTATCCATCTAATCGGCGTAATGTCGGATATTTGGGAACGGTTTCATAATTTTCGGAGGTGCAATATGCGTAAAACTAAAATTGTATGTACTATAGGTCCTGCTAGTGAAAGTATTGAAAAATTAGAGCAATTAATCGAAGCAGGTATGAACGTTGCTCGTTTAAACTTCTCTCATGGTAGCCATGAAGAGCACGGCGCTCGTATTAAAAACATTCGTGAAGCTTCAAAGAAAACTGGTAAAACAGTTGGTATCTTACTTGATACAAAAGGTCCAGAAATCCGTACTCACGACTTCGTAGACGGACAAGCTGAGCTTGTAACAGGTGCAGAAGTAGTTATTTCTACTGAGCAAGTATTAGGTACTGCAGAGAAGTTCTCTGTATCTTATGCTGGTCTTTATGACGATGTAAACCCAGGTTCTCGTATTCTAATCGATGACGGTCTTATCGAGCTAGAAGTAATCGAAAAAGCTGACGGAAACATCCGTACAAAAGTTCTTAACAGCGGAACTGTAAAAAATAAAAAAGGTGTTAACGTACCAAACGTAAGCATTAAGCTTCCTGGTATCACTGAAAAAGACGTAAAAGATATCATCTTCGGTATCGAGCAAAAAGTTGATTTCATCGCAGCTTCATTCGTACGTAAAGCAGCTGACGTATTAGAAATCCGTGAATTACTAGAAGAGCATAACGCTCAATACATCCAAATCGTACCAAAAATCGAAAACCAAGAGGGTATCGACAACATCGATTCAATCTTAGAGGTTTCTGACGGTTTAATGGTAGCTCGTGGTGATATGGGTGTAGAAATTCCACCAGAAGAAGTACCATTAGTACAAAAACGTCTAATCAAAAAATGTAACGTGTTAGGTAAACCAGTTATTACTGCAACACAAATGTTAGATTCTATGCAACGTAACCCACGTCCAACTCGTGCGGAAGCAAGTGACGTAGCTAACGCAATCTTCGATGGTACAGACGCAATCATGCTTTCAGGTGAAACAGCTGCTGGACAATACCCAGTAGAAGCAGTAACAATGATGGCTAACATTGCAGTACGTGTTGAAAAATCATTACAATATGAAGATATGTTCAAAAAACGTATTAAAGAGTTCACTCCAACAATTACAGATGCAATTAGCCAATCTGTTGCGCATACAGCACTTGCTCTTGATGTAGCTGCAATCGTAGCTCCAACAGAAAGTGGATATACTGCGAAAATGATCTCTAAATACCGTCCAAAATCTCCAATCGTAGCTGTAACATCTGACGAGCAAGTAGGACGTCGTCTTGCACTTGTTTGGGGTGTACAAGCATTTATGGCTGAGAAGCGTGCAGCTTCTACTGACGAAATGTTAGATACAGCGATTCAAACAGGTATGGATGCAGGTCTAATCGGACTTGGAGACACTGTAGTAATCACTGCTGGTGTTCCGGTTGCTGAAACTGGTACAACAAACTTAATGAAGATCCACGTTGTTGGTGAAGAAGTTGCTAAAGGACAAGGAATCGGTCGTAAAGCTGCAAAAGGTAAAGTAGTTGTAGCGAAAACAGCTGCTGAAGCTGTAGCAAACGTAAACGAAGGTGATATCCTTGTTACAACAAGCACTGATAAAGATATGATTCCTGCAATCGAAAAAGCTGCTGCTCTAGTTGTAGAAGAAGGCGGCCTAACAAGCCATGCGGCTGTTGTAGGTGTATCAATCGGTATTCCTGTTATCGTTGGTGTAAACGGCGTAACAGCAACTTTAAAAAATGGCCAAGAAGTAACAGTTGATGCAGCACGCGGAATTGTTTATAATGGACATGCGGAAGTGCTATAAGTAATACGGAGAGAAGGATCGGAGTCCTTCTCTTTTTTTTTTACACAAAAAATGAGATAAAACTAGCTTGAGGCGTCTGAAATTGCTTTTAAAAGCTATTTATTATGAAATTTGATAGGAAAGTGCATTCGGATTTCATGTGGTGTATATGAGCGTTTTGAGGGCGTTAAAAGTGATGGTATATGAAAGGAGTGTAGAACTATGAAGTGGTTACTATTCTTGTTTATATTAATACCGGCTATTGAGATTACAGTCTTAATTGGATCGAGTCATGTAATAGGTTTGTGGTCTACGTTCGCTATGATCGTATTTACAGGCGTTGTAGGTGTGTATTTGGCGAAAAGACAAGGGTTTAAAGTACTTGGAGAGATTCAATCTAAGTTGAATAGAGGAGAAATGCCAGGAGCAGCGGTTTTAGATGGTATTTTTATCTTTGTAGGGGGTATTCTTTTAGTGCTTCCTGGATATGTAACGGATATAATGGGTTTTATCTTTGTTATTCCTGTGACGAGGGCTTTGTTGAAACCGTTTGTTATGAAGTGGATGGAATGGAAGTTTAGAAAGAACTCTACTATTATTGTGCAGAAATAGTACTTAGATCATAGCGATCTAAGTACTATTTTTTTTATCTGCAACAGGATGAGAGGGTGGTTAAAGTTCAGTTAACGAAAGATGTGTTTTAACATGCTGCGAACGTGACGGTTAATAATCGATGGGGATACGATCCTTGTAGATTAAAGTTTTACTTTATTGTATTTGTTGTGTATTTTTTCGATTTGAGGAGTTATTAGCTCTTAATCAGTGTGTTTAAAGTGGGAATCTGAACTTAAGATTGTTTTTGTATGTAAAAGAATGAATTGGAACGAAAAGAGTTAAATAAGGGCAGGTAAATGGTCAGTTTAAGTCTCATTCTGTGCTATTTTGTATATTTATTCATTTACATAAAAAGTAATAAATGTAAGTAATAATTATAAAATTAATAGAATAAATATGTAAAAACACCACGAAATATGCGTTTTTTATGCAAAAAAACAAGAGAATTATCTTTTTTGAGTGCAATTCTCTTGTTTTATGTAATGAGTATGAAAAATAAGTACAAGGAATAATCAGTGGGAATTTCCCACTGATTACATGTAAGTTTTTTGTTGTGTATGAATTAGAAACTATTATTTTGAAGGTGAGCCTTTAATATATTTCCACAAATCATGGAATACACGAGCTTTGTGCAATGTATTAAGTAGTACTAAGGTGACTGGACCGATGATTAATCCTAAGAAGCCAAAGAGCTTAAAGCCGACAAATAGAGCAATCAGTGTTGCTAATGGATCAAGGCCGATATTAGATGAAAGTACCTTTGGCTCCATAATTTGTCTTTGGACAATCACGACGATATATAAAATGAGAAGACCGATGGCAAAAGCAGTGTCGCCAGTGAAAAATACGTATATAACCCAAGGAACGAAGACAGCTCCTGTTCCTAAATACGGGAGTAAATCTACAACCCCTGTAATAATCGCGATAGTAATGGCGTATGGTACGCGTAATATTAAAAGTCCGATTAGTACAATAACAGTTGTCATAGATACGAGTGTAAGTTGCGCTTTAACAAAACCGAATAAAGCTTTTCTTAAATCCACAAAAATAGTTTTTCCATAGCCATGAACACGGTTGGGCAAAAACTTTCTTACTTTCTGAGCAAGACGATGCCAATCGTAACTAATGAAGAAAGTGGCTAATAAAACGAATACAAGTACAGTTAAAGTAGTTGGTAGTGCACTAATGAAATTTGTTAACCCGCTTATAATAGCGGTTAAAAGTTCTTTCATTTGCGTCGTTGCTTCGGTTCCTAAGTTTTGAATGTTTTGTGTAATCGTATAGCGCTGCGGTTCCCCAAGATGATTAAATTTAGAGATTAAATCATCGTAGAGAGGCATAATATGATTAAGTGCAAACTGCTGAGCGAATGCAACGATATCCGGAAATTTTACTGTAACAAGTTGTAGTAAGTATGTTGTGGCAGATATTGCTTCTGTTACAAGATATGTAACGAGTCCGACGATAGCTCCAAATACGAGAATTAAGCTAACGAGTACTGCGAGTGCGCGAGGAAATTGTAGTTTTTGATTCAGGAAATTGACGACAGGATTAATTAAATAAGCAAATGCGAAAGCGATAATAAAAGGATAGATAAGTCCTGACATATATAGTAATGCATAGAACCCGGCTACCGTCGCTACAATGACAAATACGAGTCGCAATATCATATATAGTAAGTTTCGATTCAAAGATGTATACCTCCCATTCCAATTTGGATTATCCTAATTCGTTCAACTTATAACGAGTGTGCCCCACTGATTAAAGTTTCACTTTATGTTATAGTGGAATGATGGATTTTCCTGCTTTTTCAGTATGTGAGTGACTGTGAAAGCTTGGTGTTGATGCTTCTACTATATGGTAAAAACTTCATTTTCTCTTCTTTTTATTTTACCTGTTTCTAATTAGAAAAGAAAGGAGAGACGCCCGTTTTTTAAAATGTATACATGCTTACATTTGGATGGTGAAAGTCTCAGTTTGTCATTTTAAAATGCGTAAAAAAATGAAGTGATTCATGTTGAATAGGCATCGATATAGCATGTATAACGATAGGTTTAAAGGTATTTTTGTTTGGAAATGAGTTCATTATTTTCAGAAAGGAAGTGCAAACATGATTAGTCAGTCAACGTTATTTTTATTCATACTACTTATTATAGGACTTATTGCGAAAAACCAATCGCTTACTGTAGCTATTGGTGTGTTATTTCTATTAAAATTTACATTTCTAGGGGATAAAGTCTTTCCTTATCTACAAACGAAAGGGATTAACCTCGGTGTTACGGTTATTACAATAGCAGTACTCGTACCGATTGCGACGGGGGAAATAGGATTTAAGCAACTTGGAGAAGCAGCGAAATCGTATTATGCATGGATTGCTTTAGCTTCAGGGGTAGCAGTTGCTTTGTTAGCAAAAGGTGGCGTACAATTATTAACGACAGATCCTCATATTACAACTGCGCTCGTTTTCGGGACAATTATAGCAGTTGCTTTATTTAATGGGGTCGCTGTAGGTCCATTAATTGGGGCTGGAATTGCCTATGCAGTAATGAGTATTATACAGATGTTTAAATAAGGAATTTTATAGTAATATAAAATTTTTGAATTCTTTCTGTTCACAAAAGTCAGATAATTGTTTATAATAGGATTAGAAACTTTGAAAAGTTACATAACAGCAGAGACTTTACACCAGATAAAATAAAAACAACATAAAACAATTTTATAATGATATTGTTTTATGTTGTTTTTATCATAAAACTCTTCGGAATTCATTTTCCTCACTAACTTGTTGTTTTGAGCGTGAGGATTCGGGGAGACATTCACGCTCATGCTTTCCATGTAGACAATGGACAATAAGAGGGGAACATCGCAACAAATTTGCATGATCGTGCATTTTGCTTGCCTAAAGAGTGAACGGGCGTTCATAATTCAAAAGGGGAGCAAATAGATATAAGAAGCAAGGTTGGGAGAATTTTCAGGAAAAGGAGAGAATGTCATGACTGTTATTCGAGGTTTAGAAGGGGTAGTAGCAACAACATCATCTGTGAGCTCTATTATTGATGATACATTAACTTATGTTGGGTATAATATTGATGATTTAGCTGAGAATGCTACATTTGAAGAAGTAGTGTACTTATTATGGCATCGCAAGCTTCCTAACGAGCAAGAACTAGCGAAATTTAATGAGATTGTATCGGAATACTATAAAGTTCCAGGTGAGATTTTAGCATATTTGAAACAAGTAGATTTAAAAATCGCACATCCGATGTCTGTTTTACGAACTGCAATTTCCATGCTATCATTATACGATGAGAGCGCTGAAATTATGGATGAAAAGTCCAATTATTTGAAAGCGGTTAAATTACAGGCTCAAGTGGGTACTTTAGTTGCTGCTTACGCAAGAATCCGTAAAGGTTTAGATGTTGTTGAGCCTAGAAATGATTTATCATTAGCTGCAAACTTCTTGTACATGTTAAATGATCGCGAGCCAAATGAAGTTGAAATTGAAGCTTTTGATAAGGCGCTTGTACTTCACGCAGATCATGAGTTAAACGCTTCTACATTTACTGCACGCGTTTGTGTAGCTACACTTTCAGATGTATATTCTGGCATTACAGCAGCAATCGGTGCGTTAAAAGGTCCTCTTCACGGTGGGGCAAATGAAAATGTAATGAAGATGTTAACTGAAATTGGCGAAGAAGAAAATGTAGAATCATATATTCATAATGCTCTTCAAAATAAAGTGAAAATCATGGGCTTTGGCCACCGTGTATATGAGCAGGGTGATCCGCGTGCAAAACATTTACGCGAAATGTCTAAGAGATTATGCGTGCTTTTAGGAGAAGAGAAATGGTATAATATGTCTATCAAAATTGAAGACATTGTAACAAAAGAAAAAGGTCTTCCACCAAATGTTGATTTCTATTCAGCTTCTGTATACCATTGTTTAGGAATTGACCATGACTTATTTACACCTATTTTTGCAATTAGCCGTATGTCAGGCTGGTTAGCTCATATTCTAGAACAATATGAAAATAACCGTTTAATCCGTCCGCGTGCTGATTATAATGGACCAACACATCAAGTGTATGTTCCAATTGCACAACGATAAGCGAATAACACTATTTTGATAGTGAAAATACGCTTTCAAAAGTCTGATTTTTTCGGAAAGATGTAATGATTAGAATATTTTAATTTGACTAACGGTTTGAACTGAGGGGTTATTCCCTCAGTTTCATACATATGAAATTTCAAACATGGGGGTTATCACATTGACGACAGGTGAAAAAATTACTGTAACTAATGGTGTTATGAATGTACCAAACAATCCGATTATTCCATTTATCGAAGGAGATGGAATTGGTCCTGATATTTGGGCAGCTGCATCTCGTGTACTAGAAGCAGCAGTTGAAAAAGCTTATGATGGTGAGAAGAAAATCGTTTGGAAAGAAGTGCTTGCAGGGGAAAAAGCATTCAACCAAACAGGCGAGTGGTTACCAGAAGAAACTTTAAATTTAATTCGTGAATATTTAATCGCGATTAAAGGTCCACTTACAACTCCAGTTGGCGGTGGTATTCGTTCTCTAAACGTAGCACTTCGTCAAGAATTAGATTTATATGTATGTCTACGTCCAGTTCGTTATTTTGAAGGTGTTCCTTCACCTGTAAAACGTCCGGAAGATACTGATATGGTTATTTTCCGTGAAAATACAGAAGACATTTATGCTGGAATTGAATATGCGCAAGGATCTCCAGAAGCAGAAAAAGTTCTTGCTTTCTTAAAAGAAGCAATGGGTGTTAATAAAATCCGCTTCCCAGAAACATCTGGTATTGGTATTAAACCAATCTCAGAAGAAGGGACAAAGCGTCTTGTTCGTGCTGCAATTCAATATGCAATTAACGAAAAACGCTCTTCTGTTACATTAGTTCATAAAGGAAACATTATGAAATTTACAGAAGGTGCTTTCAAAAACTGGGGTTACGAAGTAGCGGAACAAGAATTCGGCGACAAAGTATTTACTTGGGCTGAATATGATCGTATCGTTGAGAAAGATGGCAAAGATGCAGCGAATAAAGCGATGGCAGACGCTGAAGTGGCTGGAAAAATCATCGTAAAAGATTCTATTGCAGACATCTTCTTACAACAAATTTTAACTCGTCCACGTGAGTTCGATGTTGTTGCAACAATGAACTTAAACGGAGACTACATCTCTGATGCACTTGCTGCACAAGTAGGTGGAATTGGTATTGCACCTGGTGCAAACATTAACTATGTAACTGGACATGCTATCTTTGAAGCTACGCACGGTACAGCTCCAAAATATGCAGGTTTAGATAAAGTAAACCCATCTTCAGTTCTTCTTTCTGGTGTATTATTATTAGAGCACTTAGGATGGAACGAAGCTGCGAAATTAGTAACTGCTTCAGTTGAGAAAACAATTGCTTCAAAAGTAGTAACTTATGATTTCGCACGCTTAATGGAAGGTGCAACAGAAGTGAAATGTTCTGAGTTCGCTAATGAACTTATTAAAAACATGGATGTAGCGATAATCAAAAACGCATAATTAAAGCGGGGGGTAAATTATGACAATCAAACGCAAGAAGGTTTCAGTCATCGGTGCAGGATTTACAGGAGCAACAACAGCATTCTTATTAGCACAAAAAGAACTTGCAGATGTTGTATTAGTGGACATTCCACAGCTGGAAAATCCAACAAAAGGGAAAGCGTTAGATATGTTAGAAGCGAGCCCAGTACAAGGTTTTGATGCTAACATTATTGGAACATCTGATTACGCAGATACTGCTGATTCTGACGTTGTTGTGATTACAGCAGGTATTGCGCGTAAGCCTGGTATGAGCCGTGATGATTTAGTAGCAACAAACTCCAAAATTATGAAAAGTATTACGCGCGACATTGCAAAACATTCACCAAATGCAATTATTGTTGTGTTAACAAATCCAGTTGATGCAATGACATATTCTGTATTTAAAGAAGCTGGATTCCCGAAAGAGCGTGTTATCGGTCAATCGGGCGTATTAGATACAGCTCGTTTCCGTACATTCATCGCACAAGAATTAAATCTTTCTGTGAAAGACATTACAGGATTTGTTCTTGGTGGACACGGTGACGATATGGTACCTCTTGTACGTTATTCTTATGCAGGTGGCATTCCGTTAGAAACGTTAATTCCGAAAGAGCGTTTAGAAGCAATCGTAGAACGTACCCGTAAAGGTGGCGGCGAGATTGTAGGCTTATTAGGAAACGGTAGTGCATATTACGCACCAGCTGCTTCTTTAGTTGAAATGACAGAAGCAATCTTAAAAGATCAACGCCGTGTATTACCGGCTATTGCGTACCTTGAAGGTGAATACGGTTATAGTGACCTTTACTTAGGGGTACCAGTAATTCTAGGTGGTAACGGAATTGAAAAAATTATTGAATTAGAACTTCTTGCAGATGAAAAAGAAGCGTTAGATCGCTCTGTAGAATCTGTACGTAATGTTATGAAGGTTCTTGTTTAATCATTAAATATAAGTAGAAAAAGATTCGGGGCCCCGAATCTTTTTCTACTATTTATACAAATGTTTTTTTGAAATAACATGAAAACGCTATCATTTGTAATATCCTATAATGAAACTGTAGATTTATACTATACATTGCCCTCATCATAGTAAATGTCGGATCAAGTATCGCTTTTAGTAGGATAATAAGGTGAAAAAATCGGAGGGGGTTGTAACATGTTAAAGAAAAAAGTTCAAATTGGTCGTAAAATGGATGAAATTACAGTAGGAGAGAAATTATCTATCACTGAAAAAATTGAGGATAAAGATTTGTTATTGTACTTAGGGTTAACGAATGATGCCAATCCATTATATATTCAGCATGATTACGCATCCCAAACTCCGTATGAAAAGCCGATTGTACCAAGCATTATGCTAACTGGAATGATTACAACGGCAGTTACGAAATATTTACCAGGTCCAGGTAGTCATATTACGAGAAAGGACCTTACGTTCGTGAAGCATGTTCACCATTATGAAACGTTACAAATCCACTTTGAAGTTGTGGCTGTTTCTGAGGAGGAACATACAATTGATATGCTTGTATCTGCTCATGATGAAAAAGGGGATACTGTTGTGAAAGGCTCATTAACAGTAACACCACCTTACAAATCAGTCTCTATTATGGAAAAAGCATTAGATAATTTTTAAAACATGAAAATGTGAATAGCGCTAGCATACCTTTCATAAGGGAGCTAGCGCTATTTTTAGTTAAAGAATCCTTGTGCGAACCCTTCAGCAAAATCTGAACACCCTGTTTTAATCGTATCCCAGCTTGGAGCGTTAAAAGTAAGAATACATGTTACTACTAAAGTTAAAATAGGTAGTAATAGTCGCATAATAGAACCTCCTTATCTTTTATATTTGAATGTTTGGATTAATAATATTTACTATATCTTTATTTGATGATTTAAGTCAATGAGAGGAGTGATTTTTAAGATGAGATGGAAAAGGGAAGACGTTACCTTGGATACGATAAGAGAAGCTGAAGTGTGGGCCAGATGGGGGCGCAAATGAAATGTATGGAAGAGTATTTGATGGATATGAAACGCTAGATTATAAAATCGCGTATGCTCTTTCTTTTTTCTTAGCGCAGGAGAGAGTGTGGATAGTTCATACGGAAGAACACTTTGGAAAAGATGCGGTCATCTATAAAGTTTGGATAACGTTGGTAGAGAAGGAATGAATGTATAAATGCTTCTATATTACGAAACAGTAGTATAAACGAGTTCCTTGAATAGACAATTATATTGAGAGGGACCTTGTTTTCTAGTATGATGAGAATAACGGGGAAAATACTAGGATGAAGAAGGTTTCAAGTCTATAACTTGGAGGAAAAGAATGAACAATCGTATTTTAGTAGTTGATGATGAGGAGTTTATCTTAACTTTAATCGAATTTAATTTACAACAAGCTGGTTTTGAAGTGATAACAGCGATGGATGGAGAAATGGCGCTTCAAAAAGCGACAACAGAACGTCCAGATTTAATTATATTAGATTTAATGCTTCCAAAAATGGATGGTATGGAAGTATGTAAAGAATTACGATTGCAGCGCGTTATGACGCCGATTTTAATGTTGACAGCAAAAGATGATGAGTTTGATAAGGTGCTAGGTCTTGAACTTGGGGCGGATGATTATATGACGAAGCCATTTAGCCCAAGGGAAGTTGTTGCGCGTGTGAAGGCAATTTTACGCCGTACGAAATTACAACAAGAAGAGCAAGTTACAGAATCGTCAGATGAAGAGAGCATTACAATTGCTGAACTTAAAATTTTACCGGAGTTTTATGAGGCTTATTTCCAAGGAAGAAAGCTTGAATTAACACCAAAAGAATTTGAACTACTTGTTTATCTTGCGAAAAATAAAAGTCGCGTATTAACGCGTGATCAATTATTAAGTGCTGTATGGAATTATGATTTCGCTGGTGATACACGAATTGTTGACGTTCATATTAGCCATTTGCGCGATAAAATTGAACAAAATACGAAAAAACCGACGTACATTAAAACGATACGTGGTTTAGGATATAAATTAGAGGAGCCAAAAGGGGATGAATAAATTTCGTTCCAGGCTTCTTTTTACATTTGTTTCTCTTATTGTTTTTATTTTAGTCGGACTCGGTTTATTGCTGGAAACCGTGTTTGAAAACTATTATATAGATCATGCGAAAGAGAGAATGGTAAAAGAGACAGAGTATGTTGCGGTATTAGCAGAAGAACAAGGTTTTGATGATGTTTTAAAAAATCCATATATATTTAAAAAGCTAGAAGAAAAAATTCAGGCTTCTATTGCCTTTGTAGATGAGAAAAAGAAAGTTCAATATAGCGGGGGAGAACCGTCTGCTTTTAGCCAAGGGATAATAAAAGAACTTTCCTCTGAAACAACGAAACAAAGAAATAAAGTCATTACGAAAGAAACAGATCAAAATAATGAATTTTACCATGCGGTGTTCGTGCAAGATGTAGCAGGGAAACAAGGATACATTTTTGTGAAGAGCACAATTGAGCCTTTGAAAGACGTTCATCAAAAAACGTGGGGATTATTAATTATCGGATTTGTTATTGCGTGTCTTGTAGTCGTATTTTTAGGTATGAAAATTACAGGGCAATATATTAGGCCGATTGAGTCCGTTACGAAAGTTGCCATCGAATTAGCGAAGGGTAATTATAAAGCACGCGCTTATGAAAGTCATTCGGATGAAACGGGAATGTTAAGTAAAGCGATTAATATTTTAGCTCGTAATTTACAAGAGATGACACTTGAGCAAGAAATGCAACAAGATCGTCTGCATACGTTAATTGAAAATATGGGAAGCGGAATGATTTTAATTGATAGCCGCGGTTATATCAACCTTGTAAACCGTTCGTATAAGGAAACTTTCCACGTCACAGATGAAGAATATTTAGATCGTTTATATTATGAGTCGTTTCATCATCCGGAAATTATAGAGCTTGTGGAAGAAATCTTTATGACAGAAGTGAAAGTGCGCAAACAAATGTTATTGCCACTTGGAATTGAGCGAAAGCATTTCGAGGTATATGGAGCACCGATTATCGGGACGAACCATGAATGGAAAGGGATTGTCCTTGTATTCCATGACATTACTGAGCTGAAAAAGTTAGAACAAATGAGAAAAGACTTTTTAGCGAATGTTTCTCATGAACTAAAAACGCCGATTACTTCTATTAAAGGTTTTTCAGAAACACTTTTAGACGGTGCTATGGATAATAAAAAATTCTGCGAACATTTCTTGCACATTATTTTAAAAGAAAGTGAACGTATGCAAGGATTAATTGAAGATTTATTAGATTTATCAAAGATTGAGCAACAAGGATTTAAATTGAATATGGGTACCGTTGATATGAAGGGACTTCTTGAAGATATTCATATGGTGCTTGATAATAAAGCGGGAGAAAAAGAAATCTCTTTACAAGTAAATGCATTAAAACGTGTCTCTGTCATTGGAGATCCAAGTCGTTTGCAGCAAATCTTTATTAATTTAATGAATAACGCAATCGTATATACACCGGCTGGAGGCGTTGTTTCTGTAGAATTAGCAGAAGATAAATATAATGCTTATATAAAAGTGTCGGATACTGGAATTGGTATTAGTAAAGATGAAATTCCACGTATTTTTGAACGCTTTTACCGAGTGGATAAAGCGAGGAGTAGAAATACTGGTGGTACAGGTCTTGGGTTATCAATCGTAAAGCATTTAGTCGAGGCCCATCACGGTACGATTACAGTGGATAGTGAAGTAGGAGAAGGGACAACCTTTACAGTTGTTTTACCAAAATCAGCAACTGAAAAATAGGATGAAGGATGTTTACAATATATTAACAATGGCTTAATTAAATATTAATAAAGCTCTGTTAATATAATACATGAAAACCCCTTCATCCAAGGAGTAATTTTGGACGAGAATAGTTAAGCTATTCTCGTCACTTCCCTTTATGCCAATATAAGTCTGTTTTATATATGAAAGAAAATAACCGTTATTTTTCTTCTCTCTATTAGTCATGTTAATATAGAGAGAGGAAAGAAACGGTTTTTTTCTGTGAAAAAAATCATTTCAAATTTGTATGGGGAGGTTTCTGATTTGGAAAAAAAGGTCGTATTAGTAGATGGTAATAATATCGCGTATCGTGCTTTCTTTGCACTACCGCTTTTAAATAACGACAAAGGTATACATACGAACGCAATTTACGGTTTTACAATGATGTTAATGAGAATATTAGAGGAAGAAAAACCGACGCATATGTTAGTTGCATTTGATGCGGGTAAAACAACGTTCCGTCACAAAACGTATAGTGAGTATAAAGGAGGACGTCAAAAGACTCCGCCTGAGTTATCAGAGCAATTCCCATTTATTCGTGAGATGCTTGATGCATTCAATGTACCGCGTTATGAATTAGAAAATTATGAAGCGGATGACATTATGGGAACGCTAGCGAAAGAAGCGAGTGAACAAGGAGCTAGTGTAAAAGTTATTTCAGGAGATAAAGATTTACTTCAACTTGTTTCTGATAACACGCTTGTATGTATTCCTCGAAAAGGGATTACGGAAGTAGATGAATATACGAAAGAAGCTTTATTTGAGAAATACAGCTTATCACCGAAGCAAATTATCGATATGAAAGGTTTAATGGGAGACCAATCAGATAATATTCCAGGTGTACCAGGAGTTGGTGAAAAAACTGCGATTAAATTGTTAACACAGTTTGGAACGGTTGAAGAAGTGTATGAAAATATAGATCAAGTAAGCGGGAAGAAATTAAAAGAAAAGCTGGAAGCAAATAAAGACCAAGCTCTTATGAGTAAAGATCTTGCAACGATTATTACAGACGCACCGATTACTGTGCATGTGGATGATATGGAGTATAAAGGATATGAGCCAAGTGATGTCATTCCAATGTTCGAGAATTTAGGATTCACATCTCTTTTAAATAAATTAGGTGTTACTCCAGAAGAAACGGCTCCAGCTGAATTAGATGATATTACATTTGATATTGTGGAAGAAGTTACAGAAGAAATGCTTCAGCAAGATAGTGCGCTTATCGTTGAAGTACAAGAAGATAATTATCATAAAGCAGATATTCAAGGTTTCGGTATTCAAAATGAAAACGGATGTTACTTTATTCAGACAGACATTGCACTTAAGTCAGATGCTTTTAAAGAGTGGCTTGCAGATGGAGAAATGAGAAAGTATACATTTGATGCGAAGCGTGCGATCGTTGCACTGAAATGGAACGGTATAGATATGCAAGGGATTGACTTTGATCTATTAATTGCTGCTTACTTACTTGACCCGGCTGATACAGATAAAGATTTCCGTACTGTAGCGAAAATGAAAGAAACACATGCTGTGAAATCTGATGAAGAAGTTTACGGAAAAGGTGCGAAGCGTGCTGTTCCAGAGTTAGAGATAGTAGCGGAGCATGTAGCTCGTAAAGTGCATGTATTATATGATGTGAAGCAAACATTCGTTGAAGAGTTAGAAAAGAATGAGCAATATGAACTGTTTACAGAGTTAGAATTACCACTTGCACGTGTATTAGCTGATATGGAAGTAAAAGGTGTAAAAGTTGATACAGAACGTCTTCGTAATATGGGAGAAGAACTTGCAGGTAGATTAAAGGAAATGGAACAGGAAATTTATAAGCTGGCGGGAACAGAATTTAATATTAATTCACCGAAGCAGCTTGGTGTTATTCTGTTTGAGAATTTAAACTTACCGGTTATTAAGAAGACGAAAACAGGTTATTCTACGTCAGCTGATGTACTAGACAAGCTGATGGATCACCATGAAATTATTCCAAACATTTTACATTACCGTCAATTAGGGAAACTAAATTCAACTTATATTGAAGGTTTATTAAAAGTTGTACATGAAGATTCATCTAAAATCCATACTCGTTTCAATCAAGTATTAACGCAAACGGGCCGATTAAGTTCAACGGATCCAAACTTACAAAATATCCCGATTCGATTAGAAGAAGGAAGAAAGATTCGTCAGGCATTCGTTCCATCAGAAGAAGGATGGATTATGTACGCAGCGGATTATTCACAAATTGAACTTCGTGTATTAGCTCATATTGCAAATGATAAAGGGCTAGTCGACGCGTTCCAACATGACATGGATATTCATACAAAAACAGCTATGGATGTATTTGGCGTTGAAAAAGATGAAGTAACTTCAAATATGAGACGACAAGCGAAAGCTGTTAACTTCGGAATTGTGTATGGTATTAGTGATTATGGTCTTTCACAAAACTTAGGAATTACAAGAAAAGCAGCAGCGGAATTTATTGAAAAGTATTTAGAAAGTTTCCCTGGTGTACAAGAATACATGGATGACATCGTAAAAGATGCGAAACAAAAAGGATATGTAGCTACATTATTAAATCGCCGCCGTTACATTCCGGAAATTACGAGTCGTAATTTTAACTTGCGTAGCTTTGCTGAGCGTACAGCTATGAATACACCAATTCAAGGTACTGCAGCAGATATTATTAAAAAAGCGATGATTATTATGGCAGATCGTTTAGAAGAAGAAGGATTACAAGCGCGTCTTCTATTGCAAGTACACGATGAATTAATATTTGAAGCACCAAAAGAAGAAATTGAAAAATTAGAGAAGCTTGTACCAGAAGTAATGGAGCATGCAATTGAACTCGCAGTTCCGTTGAAAGTTGATTATTCTTACGGTCCAACTTGGTACGACGCAAAATAAGGAAGTGATGAAATGCCTGAATTACCAGAGGTTGAAAACGTCAGACGGACACTTGAAAATCTTGTAACAGGAAAAACGATTGAAGATGTTATTGTTACTTATCCGAAAATCGTAAAACGACCGGATGATGCAGAAATCTTTAAAGAAATGCTAAAAGGCGAGACGATTGAAAATATAAAGCGAAGAGGAAAGTTTTTGCTTTTATATGTAACAAATTATGTCATTGTTTCACATTTGCGTATGGAAGGTAAGTTTTTACTGCATCAAGAGGATGAGCCAATTGATAAGCATACGCACGTCCGTTTCTTATTTACAGATGGAACTGAATTACATTATAAAGATGTGAGAAAGTTTGGTACGATGCATCTCTTTAAAAAAGGTGAGGAAATGAATCAAATGCCTCTTGCTGACTTAGGTCCGGAGCCATTTGATGCTGAATTGACACCACAGTATTTACAAGAGAGATTGCAAAAGACAAATCGTAAAATAAAAGTTGTATTGTTAGACCAGCGTCTTTTAGTAGGACTTGGAAATATATATGTAGATGAAGTTTTATTCCGTTCTCAAATTCATCCAGAACGAGAAGCGTCGTCTTTAACAGTAGAAGAAATTGAGCGAATTTATGAGGCGACTGTTACAACGTTAGGCGAAGCAGTGAAGCGTGGCGGAAGTACAATTCGAACGTATATCAACTCACAAGGGCAAATTGGCTCATTCCAAGAACTTCTAAATGTATATGGAAAAAAAGGAGAACCGTGTGTGACTTGCGGTACGATATTAGAAAAAACAGTTGTTGGTGGAAGAGGAACGCATTACTGCCCAATTTGTCAGCCAAGAATATAGAAAAGAGATAACATCGGATAGGCATTTGTCATATACATACAGCAGAGCTATGTATAAGGGAGGAGCTTACCGATGTACCTTTATTTATCTCTTATTTTATTAGCTTTTACATTAAGCTTAGATAGCTGTAGTGTAGGGCTAACATATGGTTTAAGAAGCGTAAGAATTCCACTAAGATCAATTGTAATTATCGGGATGTGTTCAGCGGCTGTTATGCTTGTTTCAATGGGAATTGGACATATGATCGCGAAAGTATTTTCACCTGTTATCGCAACGCGTATCGGTGGGCTTGTTCTTATTGGAATAGGGATTTGGGTATTATACCAATTTTTTCGAAGTGAGAAAAAAGAAGAACCGAAGCAAGAGGAGAAGGTATGGAAATTAGAGATTGCCTCGCTTGGGTTAGTCATTCAAATTTTACGGAAACCGACTGTAGCAGATTTCGATAAATCAGGCACCATTTCTGCAGGAGAAGCGTTACTTCTTGGTATCGCTCTTTCTGTAGATTCATTTGGTGCTGGAATTGGTGCATCTTTATTAGGGTATGCACCTGCTATGATGGCGATATTAGTTGCAGTGATGAGTTCTTTGTTTTTATTTATTGGAATGAAACTTGGAACGGTTTTATCAAATATGAAATGGTTGCAAAAATTTACATTCCTGCCTGGGGTATTACTCATTATTATTGGAATTTGGAAAATGTAAGTACGGGCGTGGAACATTAGTTTCGCGCCTTTTATTATGAGGAGGATTATATGATGACAGTAGTAATTGGATTAACGGGAGGTATTGCAAGCGGAAAAAGTACAGTATCTCAAATGTTTCGCGAGCTAAATATACCAGTTATTGATGCAGATATTATTGCGCGAGAAGTTGTAGAACGAGGAAAGCCAGCATATAACAAAATTGTAGAAGTGTTTGGAACAGAAGTATTACAAGAAGATGGAGAACTAGATCGTCCAAAACTAGGAAGTGTCGTTTTCTATAATGAAGAGAAACGATTGCAGTTAAACAAAATTGTTCATCCTGCAGTGCGTGAGGAAATGAATAGGCAAAAGGAAATGTACATAAAAGAAGGTATGCAAGCGGTTGTGTTAGATATTCCTCTCTTATTTGAAAGTAAATTAACAAGTCTCGTTGACCGCGTTTTAGTTGTAGCAGTTAAGCCACATACGCAATTAGAACGTTTAATGAAGCGAAATAATTTTTCAGAAGAAGAAGCGACAGCTCGTATTCAATCTCAAATGCCGTTAGAAGAAAAAGTGAAACATGCAGATGAAGTGATAAATAATGATGGCACAATTATGGGAACGAAAACACAATTACAGGGGATTTTAAAGAAATGGAACATTATTGACTAAAAAATTGTGAAATTAATGAAAATGCTTAGTGACATATCCCCTTTTTGTGTTATACTATTATTGGGATTGGAGATAAATAGTATAACGCATTCAAGGGGGATAACATATTATGACTCGTGTGGCAATTAATGGATTTGGACGTATTGGGAGAATGGTATTTCGTCAGGCAATAAAAGAAAGCGCATTCGAAATTGTAGCAATCAATGCAAGCTATCCATCTGAAACGTTAGCACATTTAATTAAATATGATACAGTTCACGGCAAGTTTGACGGAACAGTAGAAGCATTTGAAGATCACTTATTAGTTGATGGGAAAATGATTCGCCTTTTAAACAACCGCGATCCAAAGGAATTGCCTTGGACAGATTTAGGTGTTGAAGTTGTAATTGAAGCAACTGGTAAATTTAATTCAAAAGAAAAAGCAATTCTTCACGTTGAAGCTGGAGCGAAAAAAGTTATTTTAACAGCGCCTGGTAAAAATGAAGATGTAACAATTGTAGTAGGTGTGAACGAAGACCAATTAGATATTACAAAACATACTGTTATTTCAAATGCATCTTGTACAACAAACTGTTTAGCACCTGTTGTGAAGGTGTTAGATGAGCAGTTTGGAATTGAAAACGGTTTAATGACGACAGTTCACGCTTATACAAATGACCAAAAAAATATTGATAACCCACATAAAGATTTAAGAAGAGCACGTGCTTGCGGACAATCAATTATTCCGACAACGACAGGTGCTGCGAAAGCGCTAGCAAAAGTTCTTCCGCATTTAAATGGAAAACTTCACGGTATGGCACTTCGTGTACCAACACCAAACGTGTCTCTTGTTGACTTAGTAGTAGATGTAAAACGTGATGTGACAGTTGAAGCTATTAACGATGCATTCAAAACTGTTGCAAACGGTGCGTTAAAAGGCATTGTAGAATTCAGCGAAGAGCCTTTAGTATCTATTGACTTTAATACAAATACACACTCAGCTATCATTGATGGTTTATCTACAATGGTAATGGGTGATCGTAAAGTGAAAGTGCTGGCTTGGTATGATAACGAGTGGGGCTACTCTCGTCGTGTTGTAGATCTTGTAACGTTAGTTGTTGACGAATTAGCGAAGCAAGAAAATGTGCAACATATTTAAGTGAATAAGGGAGAGGGCAAGTGGAAGATTTGCCCTCTTTTTTTTATTTTTTTCTGAAAAGGAAAAAAATTATAGGAGTATATTTTTGAAAGTGGACATACCACGAAACGTTGGGGTTACTGTATTTGTGAATCATTTATTTTTTTTAGGGAAAAGTAAAGAGGAAAATATGACAGAAAATCGAAAAAACTGTTGTTGCAAAATGAAAATAAACAAAGTATACTAACACTCGTAAACTTAAGAGCTGAGGTACGTAGTCACTACTTAAAGGGTTAGGACCTCTCTGGACTAACTTTCCCCCGTGGTAGTGGAGCAAGCCAAATTGCAAATTAGTTTTCAATTCGAACAGTTAGAATAAATTTACAAGGGGGAACTGTAGAATGGATACTATGGATACGATGGGTCGTCACGTGATCGCTGAACTTTGGGATTGCGATTTCGACAAGCTTAATGACATGCCGTATATTGAACAATTATTTGTGGATGCAGCACTAAGAGCTGGTGCTGAAGTGCGTGAGGTTGCTTTCCATAAATTTGCACCACAAGGTGTAAGTGGAGTAGTAATTATCTCGGAATCACATTTAACAATTCATAGCTTTCCGGAGCACGGTTACGCAAGTATTGATGTTTATACTTGTGGGGATCGTATTGATCCAAATGTTGCTGCAGAATATATTGCAGAAGGTTTAAACGCGAAAACGCGTGAGAGCATCGAGCTTCCTCGAGGCACTGGTAGCTTCGAAATTAAGCAGAGAGAAACAAAAGCTCTTTAAAAAAGAACATAATTGATTTAAAATGTAAAGAGGTGTATAATGCACCTCTTTTTTAGTTTATAAAAAAGGGAAAATATAATGTACTCGTTAGTTGAATAAATGGAGCTCTTACGAATAAGTTAACAACGCATCTATCATCGTATTTTTTTAAACGAGATAATAATGCGCTTAAACTTAAAGTGGTAAGAGAGTTAAAATGAGTTATATAATAATGTATATATATTGTCAGATGAAGTAAGTAGAGAAAAAATAAAGAGTATAGTGTAAAGGAGTGAATATATTGCGTTGTCCATCCTGTTCTCATAATGGTACAAGAGTGTTAGATTCGCGTCCGGTAGACGAGGGGCGCTCTATTCGAAGAAGGAGAGAGTGTGAAAGCTGTTTAAGCCGCTTTACGACATTTGAAAGAGTGGAAGAGTCACCTCTTATCGTTGTAAAAAAAGAAGGAACACGAGAAGAGTTTAATAAAGAAAAGATTTTACGTGGCTTAATTAAAGCGTGTGAAAAAAGACCAGTATCTTTAAGACAATTAGAAGAAGTGACTCAAAGTGTGGAACGTGAACTTCGTAATTTAGGTATATCAGAAGTGAAAAGTGATATGATTGGTGAAATTGTTATGGAAGAACTACGTGATATCGATGATGTTGCTTACGTGCGTTTTGCTTCTGTATATCGCCAATTTAAAGATTTAAATGTATTTATTGAAGAATTAAAAGATATACTGCAAAAAGAAAGAGAGTAGAATCTGTATCGTATTCTCTTTACATACCGTAAGTAATGAGATAAGAGAGCTAGAAGCGAAAGCTAATAGCTCTTTTTCGCTAATAAATTATATAGTGAAGATTGGATGAGAGAAAGGAAAGCAAGAATGGAAAAACAGTCATGGATGGAGCTATTGCCGATTGATCGTTATAAAGTAAGTGCGAAAGGATTATTGCATAATTACGACCGAAAAGTGTTAACGATGTTATATCAGCCGTTAATAGGTAGTAGAGCTTTTAGCTTGTACATGACGCTATGGGGAGAGTTAGAACAAGATCGTGTATTTGGAAAAGAGAATACGCATCATTCCCTTATGGTGACCATGCAAATGCAGCTTCCTGAAGTATATGAGGAACGAGTAAAGTTAGAGGCAATTGGACTTTTGAAAGTATATATTAAGAAAGAAAAAGATATTCGAATGTTTATATATGAGCTGCAACCACCTTTATCTCCGAAGCAGTTTTTTGATGATATTGTTTTAAGTATCTTTTTATACAATCGATTGAGTCGGACAAAATATAATCAAGTAAAGCATTATTTCTTAGAAGAAGAATTTGATTTTGCATCTTATGAAAATGTTACGCGTTCTTTTAATGATGTGTTTGGTTCGTTTAATCCAGGGCAGCTTGAGCATGCGCAAGAAGACCTTCGTATTCCAAAAACGACAGCTATGCCAAGTAATGAAAAGGGAGACGCTCCAAAAGTTTGGAATGATTTCTTTGATTTCTCCTTATTTGTAGATGGCTTGTCCGCTCTTGTTCCTAAAAAGGCGATTACAGATCAAGTGCGAGAATGTGTCATTACACTTGCTTACGTGTATGATGTAGATGTGTTATCGATGCAAAATATCGTTCTTGGTGCGGTGACAGAGCTGCAGACAATTGATATCGAAAGGCTTAGAAAAGGAGCGCGTGATTGGTATCAGTTCGAAAACGGCCAAGCGTTACCTGTATTAAGTGAAAGAGTACAGCCTCACGCTGCACGTATGATGAAAGAAAAAGAGCCTTCTACGCAAGAAGAGATGTTAATCAAACAGTTAGAGGAAATCTCACCAAAACAACTATTGAAAGAAATCTCTGGCGGTGCAGAGGCAACGAAGGCTGACTTGCAAATCGTTGAAGATGTAATGATGAATCAAAAGTTAACACCAGGTGTTGTGAATGTACTTATTTATTACGTTATGCTACGCTCAGATATGAAACTTGCGAAAACGTATGTGGAGAAGATTGCTGGACATTGGGCACGTAAAAAGGTCGGCACAGTAGCTGAAGCAATGGCGTTAGCGAAAGAAGAAAACCGTCAATATCAAGAATGGGCTGAGACGAAGAAGAAAGGCCGTACGTCGAAGAAAACGGTACGAAAAGAAATGGTACCAGATTGGTTGAAAGAAGAGCCGAAAGAACAAGAGAAAGAAACTGTGAAAAAAGATGTAAGTGCTGAAAAAGGTGCGAGTACGTTAGAGGACGAACGAAAACGATTAGAAGAAGTGTTAAAAAAATATAAGCGTGATTAATAGAAGAGAATGAACGCTCTTTGAGGTGAGAAAATGGAGCATATTCAAAATTCATTTGCAAAGTTAATGGAAAATGAAAATTTTAAAAATAGATATGAAGTATTAAAGGCGGAAGTAATGGCACATCCGCGTGTGAAAGAATTTATAGACGAACATAAAGGGGAAGTAACAACGTCTATGATTGAACGCAGTCTTGTGAAATTATACGAATATATTGGACAAAGTGTAGGTTGCGCGGATTGTCCGGATCTAGGTTCGTGTAAAAACATGCTGCAAGGATATGAGCCAAAGCTCGTTATCCAAGGGAAGATGATTGATATTCAATATGATCGTTGCGTTAGAAAAGTAGCATATGACGAGAGGAAGAAATATGAAAAGCTCGTTCAAAGTGTATATATGCCAACTGATATTTTACAAGCAACGATGGAAAACTTAGACCCTTCAGATTTAGATGCGCGTATTGATGCAATTGGTGCAGCTAATGAATTTTTAAGTACATATGAACCTGGTAAAAAAGTACAAGGTTTATATTTGTACGGTAAATTTGGTGTAGGGAAAACGTATTTATTAGGAGCAATTGCGAATGAGCTTGCTCGAAAGAAAATAAGTTCAATGCTCGTATATTTCCCTGAATTTTTACGTGAAATTAAAAGTTCAATTCAAGATAATTCGATTGGGGAAAAGATTGATGCGGTGAAACGCGTACAAGTTTTAATGTTAGATGATATTGGAGCAGAAGCGATGTCAAGCTTTGTGCGTGATGATGTACTCGGTGCAATTTTGCAATTCCGTATGTTAGAAAACTTACCGACGTTCTTTACGTCTAACTTTGATTTTAAACAACTAGAACATCATTTAACATATACGCAGCGCGGTGAAGCGGAAGAAATGAAAGCAGCTCGTATTATGGAGCGAATTAAATATTTGGCGAAACCAATTCCGATTGGCGGGAAAAACCGTCGTCATAAGTAAAGAGCAAGCTGAGAAGCTTGCTCTTCTTTTGTAGTTAAACGCTTTTTAAAGTAGCCGAATGATAAAATGAAAAGTTCTTATTGAAAATTCCTAGTAGCTTGTATCATTTTTTTCTCCCTCCCTTAATATATATAAAATTAGCAAGCCATATCGAGTGGATTTTCTAACGATAAGAAATGTAATTCTACTAAGAGTGAACTTTCACGCGGGACGGACTCTTATAGGATTTGTAACGTATAGATACAGTCCTTTAGAGCAGGGATAAAAGGGGGGACAAAAGTGATTGAAATTTGCTTCGAAGAAAAAAATGATGCTATGCACGTATATAGACAACTATTGAAAAGAGCGGAACTGTTATATAAGGAAACGAGTGTGTATTTACAGGAACAAAAAGTGGTGATTCACATACCAGTATGTGAATCAAATTATATTGAAAAGATTTTATTGCCAGTAATGGTATATTTCATTGTGAATGTGAAACAAAATGAGTGGATATATACAATCTTAAAAGAGAAGTTTTTTTATGAAGAAGAGGAAGAGTGCCATCAAATATTGCATATGGCACAAGAGATTTTAAAAGGAAGAAGAAAAGGAATTGCTCGTGAATTAACACGTCACACATTTGAATCATATATTAAATCCTCTTTAAATAACTGGCTTTGTGATCCGCTTTCATTCTCGTTTTCATCATATGTTCGTTTTCGTCTTCGTACATATAGGGAAATGGTAGCTAAGCTTGCTGAAGTGGCAATTGATGAGTATAAGTTAGAACAAGAATATCAAATGTTTATTGAGACGCTCCGGCAACAAGTCCGTAGCCGGAAATCACGTTTGTCATGTGTACATCTTATTTTTGATGAAAGTTTTATTTTCTATGATGATAAAGGTAGACGTTTAAAACAAGAGAAATTGGTTCAATATATAGATGAAGACTTATTAAAACAAAAGGATGTATATATTGATACGAAAGTAATTGCACCACTTCTTTCTATTTCGCCGAAAAAAATTTATTTGTATACGAAAGAACAAGACCATAATATGATTATTACTTTGCGAAATGTATTTCAAGAACGGGTACAATTACATGGATTACATGAGTTTGAGCGCAATGTGAAAAATTTAAAAAATAAAGGTAACGCCCTTGATTTTCTAAGTTTTTGAGCATATAATTACCTACATAAATGAAATATATTGAAATGTCATGATGAGGACATGAGTAGTTTTCTACGATTTTCAGAGAGGGAAGCCTTAGGGTGTGAGCTTCCTAGTACGGGATTATTACTTACCACCTCTAAACTTTAGCAGTGAACGGTTTTTCTAGTAATTGCTAACGGACAACACCGTTATGTTGAACTTGAGCAATTAACAATTATGTTAATTGGAACAAGGGTGGAACCACGAATTCAACACTCGTCCCTTTTTACGGGATGAGTGTTTTTTATTTTGAGAAAAAGAGGAGTGACCAGTGATGGCAGATGTAGTTAAAATTACTTTCCCTGATGGAGCTGTGAAGGAGTTTCCAAAAGGCGTAACAACTGAAGAAATCGCAGCTTCTATTAGCCCAGGCTTAAAGAAAAAAGCTGTGGCTGGAAAATTAAATGATGAGATGATTGATCTTGTTACACCAATCGAAGAAGATGGTGCAGTTTCTATCATTACATTAGATTCTGAAGATGGCTTATATATTTTACGCCACTCAACAGCTCACCTTTTAGCGCAAGCGTTAAAACGTTTATATAAAGATGTTAAGGTTGAGCTTGGCATTGGTCCAGTAATTGAAAATGGCTTCTACTACGATATTGATATGGAAGAAGCAATTACAGTTGAAGACTTCAAGAAAATCGAAAAAGAAATGCAAAAAATTGTGAACGAGAACTTAGAAATCGTTCGTCATGAAGTACCACGTGCAGAAGCAATTCGTCGTTTTGAAGAAATCGGCGATGAGTTAAAATTAGATTTAATTAACGATCTTCCAGAAGATGCAGTTATTTCAATCTATGAGCAAGGCGAATTCTTCGACCTTTGCCGTGGTGTCCACCTTCCATCTACAGGGAAAATTAAAGTATTTAAATTATTAAGCGTTGCGGGTGCTTACTGGCGCGGCGATAGCAATAATAAAATGTTACAACGTATTTACGGTACTGCATTCGTTAAGAAAGCAGAATTAGATGAGCATTTACGTATGCTTGAAGAAGCGAAAGAGCGCGATCACCGTAAATTAGGTAAAGAATTAAAACTATTTACTAATAGCCAAAAAGTAGGACAAGGTTTACCACTTTGGTTACCAAAGGGTGCAACAATCCGCCGCATTATCGAGCGTTACATCGTTGATAAAGAAGCAAGCTTAGGCTATGATCACGTATACACTCCAGTACTAGGAAGCAGAGAGCTTTATGAAACTTCGGGTCACTGGAACCACTACCGTGATGGTATGTTCCCATCAATGGAAATGGATAATGAAGAGTTAGTTCTTCGTCCGATGAACTGCCCTCACCACATGATGGTTTATAAAAACGATATTCACAGCTACCGTGAATTACCAATCCGTATTGCGGAACTTGGAACAATGCACCGCTACGAAATGTCAGGTGCGTTATCTGGATTACAACGTGTACGCGGAATGACTTTAAACGATGCTCACATTTTCGTACGCCCAGATCAAATTAAAGAAGAATTAAAACGTGTTGTAAACTTAACTCTAGAAGTGTACAAAGATTTCGGTTTAGAGAACTACTCATTCCGTCTATCTTATCGCGACCCAGCAGATACTAAAAAGTACTATGCTGATGATGAGATGTGGGAAAAAGCACAAGGTATGTTAAAAGAAGCTATGGATGAAATGGGTCTTGATTACTATGAAGCTGAAGGTGAAGCGGCATTCTACGGTCCAAAACTTGACGTTCAAGTTCGTACTGCTCTTGGAAAAGACGAAACACTTTCAACTGTACAATTAGACTTCTTACTTCCAGAACGCTTTGAACTATCTTACGTTGGTGAAGACGGTAAACAACACCGTCCAGTTGTAATTCACCGTGGTGTTGTATCTACTATGGAACGTTTCGTAGCCTTCTTAATTGAAGAATACAAAGGTGCATTCCCAACTTGGTTAGCTCCAGTTCAAGTACAAGTAATTCCAGTTTCTCCGCAAGTACATTTAGACTATGCGAAGAAAGTACAAGACGAATTACGCCGTGCTGGTATCCGTGTTGAATTAGATACTCGTGAAGAGAAAATTGGTTACAAAATCCGTGAAGCACAAATGCAAAAAATTCCGTACATGCTTGTAGTAGGTGACAATGAAGTAACTGAAAACGGCGTAAACGTACGTAAATACGGTGAACAAAAATCAGAAACAATCGCATTAGATGCTTTTGTTGATATGATTAAAGTAGAAGGAAAACGATAAGAAAAAGCCGCGGTATACCGCGGCTTTTCTATGTAATATGAGTAAGGGAAATTAGAAAAAAAAACCATGTAACACTTATCGTAAAAAAGTATTGCAAGTATGTTAGTTGTTTGTTACAATATTTCTTGTTGTTAGTAAAACACATTGCGTCTTCTTGACAGACGTCATGTCCTATGATAAACTCATCAAGGATAATAGAATATTGTTTTGTGGAACAAGTAGAAGCACCCGCTTCTCACCTGATGGACGCATTCGCAGTTTACAGGTAAATGTATTTCTTACTTAAGATTTTACAAGTGTGGGTGTCGTATGCCCGCACTTTTTTTGTCGGGTTCTATGACTACAAACTATGTTCTGAGAAAACCTTGGAGGTGGCTTACTATTAGCAAGGATATGATGATTAACGAGCAAATTCGTGCACGTGAAGTACGTTTAGTTGGTGCAAATGGCGATCAACTTGGAATCAAGTCTCGTAATGACGCTTTAGACTTAGCTGCAAATCTTAATCTTGATTTAGTATTAGTTGCTCCAAATGCGAAACCGCCAGTATGCCGCATTATGGACTACGGTAAATTCCGCTTTGAGCAACAGAAGAAAGAAAAAGAACAGCGCAAAAATCAAAAAGTAATTAGCATGAAAGAAGTTCGTTTAAGTCCAACAATTGATGAACACGACTTTAACACAAAACTTCGTAATGCTATCAAGTTTTTAGAGAAAGGCGACAAGGTTAAAGCGTCAATTCGCTTTAAAGGACGTGCCATTACTCATAAAGAAATCGGTCAACGTGTTTTAGATCGCTTCTCAGAAGCTTGTGCTGAAGTTAGTACAATCGAATCTAAGCCTAAAATGGAAGGACGCAGTATGTTCTTAGTTTTAGCACCGAAAAACGATAAGTAATAGATAGAGGAGGAAATACCTATGCCTAAACAAAAAACTCATCGCGGCGCTGCAAAGCGTTTCAAAAAGACTGGATCAGGTAAACTGAAACGTTCTCACGCTTACACAAGCCATTTATTCGCTAACAAATCTACAAAAGCTAAACGTAAACTACGTAAAGCTGGTGTAGTAAGCGCTGGTGACTTCAAACGCATTCGTCAAATGCTTGACAACTTAAAATAAGTTCGGCTGATATATAGAACAATTAGGAGGTAATATTATGCCAAGAGTAAAAGGTGGTACAGTTACTCGTCAACGTCGTAAAAAAGTAATTAAATTAGCAAAAGGTTACTACGGTTCAAAAAATACATTATTCAAGGTTGCTAACCAACAGGTTATGAAATCTCTAATGTATGCATTCCGTGACCGCCGTCAAAAGAAACGTGACTTCCGTAAATTATGGATTACACGTATCAACGCAGCAGCTCGTATGAATGGTCTTTCTTACAGCCGCTTAATGCACGGTCTTAAAAATGCTGGCATCGAAGTTAACCGCAAGATGCTTGCTGACTTAGCTGTTCATGACGAAAAAGCTTTCGCTGAATTAGCAACAGTTGCAAAAAACAACATTAACTAATTAATTAGTTGAAACCTTAGAAGATTTTTCTTCTAAGGTTTTTTTATTTGTATGCAAAGAGAAGTGTGTCGTTATCGATATGACAAAATCAATATAAAAGTTATAGCAATATAGAAGAATATGCATATGAAGTCAGGAGAATCCTCCTGGCTTCTTTTAATTATCATCCTCTGGAAAGAAGAGTATCTTTCCTACCTCAAACGACACTGCTATAATGGAAAGATGATATGGAACTTTCATCAGATAAAATAATATTTTTAATAGTGGGCAATTCCTGGATAATTATTAACTATCACCAATCGGAGTGAACAATCTAATCGTGATGATTGAAACGTATTTGTAAATTAAGGACAAGCTATTTTGTGTAAAGAGGTAAATGGCTGACTTATTAATAAGAAACGAAAAATAATAATGAACTTTGAGATGAAACAACATTGTTGCGTAAAATGCGATGTTGGAGGAGGACAATAGAGTGGACTTACTACAACTATTTAAATTACAAAAAGAATTAGATGACCGTATTGCGAAAGAACATGACTTACAACCGAAAAAATTGTTAAAAGAGAAAATGTTAGCTCTTCTTGTAGAAATTGGAGAACTTGCAAATGAAACACGTTGTTTTAAATATTGGAGCAACAAACCAGCATCAGAACGTGAAGTCATACTAGAAGAATACGTAGATGGCTTACATTTTATTTTATCAATCGGAATTGATTTAGGTATTGATAAAAACTTCTTATTCTATAAGTGTGCACAGACGAATAAAACACAAGTAGAAATTTTCTTAGACACGTATGCGAAGGTGATTCGTTTTACAGATCAACCATCTATTACGAACTATATTGAATTATTTACAAGCTACCTTCGACTTGGACAAGCACTTGAGTTTGAACAAGAAGAGATTGAAAAGGCATATTTAGATAAAAACGAAGTAAATCATCAGCGTCAAACACAAGGATACTAAGTTAATTTTTGAATATTTCAATTTCCTTTTGTATAATGAAGTGACTGAAGAAAAAGGAGGGTGTTGGCAATGACAAAATTAGACGAGACATTGACAATGCTAAAAGAATTAACAGATGCACGTGGTATTGCGGGTAACGAGCGTGAACCACGCGAAGTAATGAAGAAATATATTGAGCCGTTTGCGGACGAACTTTCTACTGATAATTTAGGAAGTTTAGTTGCGAAAAAAGTAGGGGAAGAAAACGGCCCGAAAATTATGGTTGCAGGTCATTTAGATGAAGTTGGCTTTATGATTACGCAAATTGATGACAAAGGTTTCCTTCGTTTCCAAACAGTTGGTGGCTGGTGGTCACAAGTTATGCTTGCACAGCGCGTAACAATTGTAACGCGTAAAGGAGATGTAACAGGTGTTATCGGTTCAAAACCACCGCATATCTTACCTCCAGAAGCGCGTAAAAAGCCAGTTGACATTAAAGACATGTTCATCGATATTGGTGCTTCTAGCCAAGAAGAAGCAATGGAGTGGGGCGTACGACCAGGAGATCAAGTTGTACCTTACTTTGAATTCCAAGTGATGAAGAACGAAAAAATGTTACTTGCAAAAGCATGGGATAACCGAATTGGTTGTGCAATTGCAATTGACGTATTAAAACAATTAAAAGATGAAAAGCATCCAAACGTTGTATATGGCGTAGGGACTGTACAAGAAGAAGTCGGTCTTCGTGGTGCAAAAACATCTGCAAACTATATTAAACCAGATATCGCGTTCGCGGTAGATGTTGGTATTGCTGGTGACACACCGGGTGTAACGTCAAAAGAAGCGCAAAGTAAAATGGGTGATGGACCACAGATCATTTTATATGATGCTTCTGTTATTGGCCATACAGGTTTACGTGACTTTGTAGTTGATGTTGCTGATGAATTACAAATTCCATACCAATATGATTCAGTAGCGGGCGGTGGAACGGATGCAGGTGCAATTCATATTGCTGTAAATGGTATTCCGTCTATGGCAATTACGATTGCAACCCGTTACATTCATTCTCATGCGGCAATGTTACACCGTGATGATTATGAAAATGCAGTGAAGTTAATTGTAGAAGTTATTAAACGTCTTGATAAAGAGGCTGTACATAACATTACATTTAATTAATAGAAAAAGCGAAGGAGCCTCTCCTTCGCTTTTTTGTGTTTTAAAAAGGTCGTTCTAATCCTGCGGCAGTATGAGCCCCTAAAATGATTAAACGAGTTAATTGCATGGCCATAAAATGCGGGGTATATATCATCCCTTTTTTTAGCCATGACATAATCATGCCGAGATGGGCACCAGTAACATAACTAAGGAGAATGTCACGTGGAACCATTAGTTTTTCATCGTTAGGCTGTGCAATAGAGAGGCTTAATGTTAAATGTGTTTGAATGGCTTTCATCATTTTATACGTAAAGTTTCCGGCAGCTTTATCACCAAGCATGACGTTATAGAAGTTCGCATTTTCTGCGATATGTTCAAATAAAGACAAGAAATTTGGATGTGGTGAATCAAATGTAAGTTGAAAATCTTCTTTATTTCTATTTTTCGGTTTAATAACTTCTGTTAGCTTCTCTAACATTTCTTCAATGCTTTTGTCTAGTAAGTCATATTTATCGTGGTAATGGCTATAAAACGTAGCGCGATTTACAGGAGCACGTTCTGCAATATGTTGAACAGTTACATTTTCAAACCCTTTTTCGCCTACTAAAGCGACAAAAGCATCCTGTATGAGTTGTCTCGTCCGTTTTACACGTGGATCATTTGTATTTTTAATAGACATTTTTATTTCCCCTCGTTTAATTTTCTGTATTTAAACAACATATTGGTATTATATTGTTGTTTAAGCGACATTTCATACGTAAATTGTCGGTTGTAGATTTGAAATAATTATTTATAATTATAAACGATAGTCCTTCAGAAATCAGCACCGCTTGCAGGTAGATAAATTTCGATTTACACCGCAGATGGTGTGATTTTTTTGTTTAAAAGTTAATATAATTAACAATTAAACAATCTAAACAATAAGGACGTAAATAGTCTAGAAAAAAATTATATGCGATATAAGGAGAGGAATGCAATGAATCAGTTTCGAAGAATGGTGATTATCAACATTATCACATTAATTGTACTAGTTGGTGGCGGTATTGGCGGTTATTACTATTACAATCAAGCGGAAAATTACTTAAAAACAGACAATGCAAAAATTGATGGAAAGGTAATTCCGATTGCATCACCAGTAGCAGGGAAATTAACTGACTGGAAAGCTGAAGTAGGTAAGAACTACAACGAGAATGATAAATTAGGTGCTGTCACTGTAGCGGCAGCGAATGGAGAACAAACAGTAGATGTAACAATTCCACAAAATGCAACAGTTGTACAATCAAACGCAACAACAAATGCTTTCGTTGGAGCAGGTAGCCCAATCGCTTATGCATTTGATATGAACAATTTATGGGTAACAGCAAATATTGAAGAAACAGATGTTGATGATGTTCAAAAAGGTCAAGATGTAGATGTGTATGTAGATGCATACCCAGATACAACGTTAACAGGAAAAGTAGAACAAGTTGGCTTAACAACAGCGAACACATTCTCTATGTTACCATCAAGCAACGCAACAGCGAACTATACGAAAGTAACACAAGTAGTACCAGTTAAAATTTCTTTAGATCATAGCAAATCAGTAAATATTGTTCCTGGCATGAATGTGACAGTTCGTATTCATAAGTAAGGGGGAGATGAGATGTCCTCAATTGTAATTGCAGGATATGCACTATTTTGTATAATCGTCTTCTTCCTTGTAAATCGTCTTTTACGAAAGAAAAAAACGAAAATGGGAGAAGAACAAGTCCCAGCCGTAAGTAAAATAGAAGTAAGTAAAGTTGAAACAGAAGAGAAAGACATTGAACGAAAGCAAGAACCGGAAATTTCTAATGTAGTTGAGTTGGAAACAGGAAAGCAAGAAGAAGTAAAACAAGAAAAAGAAGTGCCGAAAAAACAAATGTCTATGCCTGTAGAGAATGTGAACGTAAAAGCAGTGGTAGCTGTATTAATTCTCGGCATGTTCGTTTCTATTTTAAACCAAACAATCATTAACGTTGCATTGCCTCCGTTAATGAATGAATTTAACGTATCAACTTCAACAGCACAATGGTTAATTACAGGCTTCATGCTTGTAAATGGTATTTTAGTACCGATTAGTGCCTTTTTAGTTTCACGATTTACGTATCGTAAATTATTCGTAGCAGCAATGTTATTCTTTACGGTAGGATCTATCATTTGTGCTACTTCAGGAAACTTTACAATGATGATGACGGGCCGCGTTATTCAAGCGGTTGGTGCGGGTATTTTAATGCCGGTTGGTATGAATATCTTCATGACATTATTCCCGCCTCATAAGCGCGGAGCTGCAATGGGATTACTAGGTGTAGCAATGATTTTAGCACCAGCTATCGGACCAACTGTAACAGGTTGGGTAATTGAAAATTACAGCTGGAACTTAATGTTCTATGCGATGTTTATTATCGGTTTAATTATTACGTTCCTATCTTTAAAATTCTTTACACTAGCGCAGCCAGTGTCTAAAACAAAATTAGATATATTTGGTGTTGTTAGTTCAAGTATTGGACTAGGAAGCTTATTGTACGGATTTAGTGAAGCTGGAAATAATAGTTGGACTAGTGCAGAAGTTGTTATTTCACTTATTATCGGTGTAATTGGTTTAGCGTTATTTATTTGGAGAGAGTTAACAACGGACAATAAAATGCTTGATTTACAAGTATTTAAATATCCAGTATTTACTTTCACTTTAGTAATTAACGCAATCGTTACGATGGCATTATTCGGAGGTATGTTATTACTTCCGGTATATCTGCAAAACATTCGTGGCTTTACGCCAATTGAATCTGGTTTACTACTTCTTCCAGGATCATTAATTATGGGGATCATGGGACCAGTAGCGGGTAAATTATTCGATAAATATGGCATTCGTCCATTAGCGATAATTGGATTGGCAATTACGACGTATGCGACATATGAATTTACAAAATTATCGATGGATACACCGTATAGCGTTATTATGACGGATTATATTATACGCTCAATTGGTATGTCATTCATTATGATGCCAATTATGACAGCTGGTATGAACGCGCTACCGATGAAATTAATTTCTCACGGTACAGCAACGCAAAATACGTCAAGGCAAGTAGCTGGTTCAATTGGAACAGCGATATTAATCACGCTTATGACGCAACAAACGACTGCGCACGTAGCAGATTATGGAAATATGTTAACAACGTCAAACCCAATTTTAGTTGATAAAGTACACGGCATGGGGCAAAGCTTAGCAGCGATTGCTGGATCAGCACAAGCAGGAGATGCGATGAGCACGCAACTATTATTCGGACAAATTTCAAAGTTATCTGCAATTAACGGTATTAACGATGCCTTCTTAATTGCAACGATACTCGCAGGGATTGCTTGGGTGTTATCGTTCTTCTTACCATCAGGCAATAAACCAAATAGAAAAGCAGGGAATTAATTTCCCTGCTTTTTTGTGCTTTTTATGCAGTTACATATAAAAGATGATAACCAGTTACGGAGCAAAGCCCTGCTATAAACAAAATCGTCCCCATAGAACGAATACTCGATATTTGTCTTCCGCTTATAATAGCTAATAGTCCAGCTAAAGAGAAGAAGCACCAATATAAAGTTCCCGAAATTGGAACCATCCCCTCTAAATCTATTCCAGAACCTATACAAATGATAGGAACAACGATAAGGAATATGCTAATGAAACCAGCTATAGTGGTAAGTGATTTCCGATGTTTCATGCCACCAATAATTAAAAAAATACCGACGATGAATTGGCATAACATCAAAGTAAGAGCTAAAATCATCCAAGTTAATATTCCGAACACTTCTGTACTACCTCCGATTTGTGAGTTTCAAAAAATATTATATATAGTATGAATCACCCACAGTCATGAGTAACCAGAAGATAACCCCTAATATACCAGCGATAAAAATAATGAATCCCATATTACGGATACTTTTAATTTTTGCTTGTAATCCACTTACTCCAGCTAATAATCCAGTTAAAGAAAACAGTATCCAATATAAAGTAGTTGAAATAGGAAGGATTGTATTGCCCTCCATTCCCATGCCCCAAAAAACAAAAGGTAGTGTGACAAAGGAAAAGCTAAGTAGCCCCATTAAACCGACAAATAATTTACGGTGTTTCACGCTAGTAACAATTAAAAAAATACCACCAAAAAATCCGCATAAAACAAGAAGTGGCATATAAATAACCCAAAGTAAGCTCAACATATATAATCTCCTTCTGTGTAATCAGTTATATTTTACTACATGAGGTTTATTTTGGATATTATTAATGAATATGTATAATTTGATAGAAATGAGTAGTGGTCATACGAATTAATAAAAGAGGTATCGCGATGATACCTCTTTTTAACTCAAGAACGCCAACATATTATTCATAATATGAAATAACATAGCTGGAATAATGGATTTTGTTTTTTTACATAAAATAGCCATTAATAATCCCATGAAGAAAGTAATTACCATAACCCCAAGTGAGTATGTATGAGCGATACCGAAGAAGAAACTTGTTACGATGGCTGCGATCCAAAATGGAAAGCGTTCTGAGAAGAAGCGAAGTATAAAACCACGGAAAATAAGTTCTTCAAAAATGGGTGTGAGTATGGCGAAGCTGAGAAGCAATAATATTTGATATTGCTTAAAGACGTCTAAGCTTAGTGCGGAAGATTGCTGCTTCGTTGCATTTTGGAACACATAATTTAACAGTATGTAATTGAGTACGATGTTTATAACGAAGAAAAGAAGTAAATATACGTATGTGCGCCATTCTTTCAGTGCTTTAAAGTTAAAAGATTTTAGTAGTAATTTTTTTGCGGGTTCGAATTTAAAAATGAAGAATAACAGTACGGCTAGTTGTAATACGGTACTTGCGGTATTGGCAATAGATTCGTACAGGGCAATTTGTTTTTTATTTGTGAGACCAGCTGTATAAATTGTTAATGGCATTGCGAGGAACACAGTAATAAGTCCGGTTCCGAAAAAAGCGAATAAAACGGAGCTAATAAATTGTAACCATGACATAGAGTATTTCTGTTCATTAGAAAGTTGTGTAGCGGGTTGCATTTGTAAAATCACCTCTTTATATTTGTATATTTAATTATAAAGCATATTGTTTTCGGGTGTAATATTTAAATATTACATATAAAGGTGTATTTTCCATAAAATAATAAAAGAGGTATCACCCTATAGTGATGCCTCTTTCTCATTGATAACTATGTTCTGTTTTGTTGTTTGATTTCGATTGCTCTATTTGTAATTCACGCTCTACCAATCGGTCTAACTGTTGAATTGCTTTTAGTGCTTTTTCATAAGAAATTGTTCGATAATGATGCGCTCCGCCTGGTTCTTCATCTGCTTCGTCTGCCCATTTAATAATGTTTTGCAGAGATGTTCTTTCGATTTCTTGCTGTACTAAGAAAGAATCTGTATGAAGAAGAATTGCGATAGAAATTTCTTTTGCTAGTTTAGGGTGTTCTCCTAATCTAATAAGCAATTTATGAGCTCTTTCTGCTCCTTTAATTGCGTGTATATCATTCTTTTTATATAAATCATAGTCCCATTCGCCGCCTGTGTACCACGTATGATGTCCGATATCATGAAGGAAACCGGCTTTTGTCGCAGCATCGACTGAGGCGTGATGCTTTTTAGCTAAGTGAAACGCATGGTAAGCGACAGCGATCGCGTGGACCATCCCAGAACGATTTACGTATTTTTGTGTAATGTGGTGTTTAAAAATTTGTTCAAGCGTAATACGGTGCATAAAACATTCACTCCTTTTATCTAATGGTGTATATGAAGAAAAATCGATCGGTTTAAATGTATTTTGAACATTGTACTCCATCGAGTAGCGTTAGTAAAGTAGAAATGTTTAGGAGAAGAAAAAAATCACCTTAGCTTATGCAAAGGTGATTTTTAAATTGCTTATTTTTTTAATCCTTGCTCTAGTGTTTCTAACATTTCATGCTTTTCATTTTCATCAGCGTTTTTCCAAATGACTTCAAATAAGACACCAAGACCTGGAAGCATTTTCTCTTCACCGCTTTGAATTGCATCGACAATTGTTTCTTGTAATTGATCTTGTGTATTACCAGATACATTTGCTAATACAGCACCGCGTAAATTAAAACTCATTGTTTTCACCTCTTCTTCAGAATTGAAACTGACGTTAGTTTTTGTTCTTTTTTATGTAAATATGTATGAAAAATAGGCTATAATGATAAGACAAGAAGAGAGGGAAATACATATTATGAAAAACATTGATTCAGTACAAAATCCGCGTGTGAAGCAGTGGAAAAAGCTGCAAACGAAGAAAGAGCGCGATAAAAAAGGTTTATTTTTTGTAGAAGGATTCCATTTAGTGGAGGAAGCTTTAAAAGCAGGAGTTGTAACAGAACTTATCGTTTCAGATCAGACAGACCTTCCGAAAGATTGGACAGTTAATGATGTAGAAATGTATATCGTACCGGAAGCAATCGTAAAAGTACTTCGTGAAACAGAAACGACGCAAGGTGTATTTGCTGTTTGTGAAAAGCATGAGAAGGAAGTAGCTCTTGCTGATGGGAAGTTTCTTTTATTAGATGGCCTGCAAGACCCAGGTAACTTAGGGACAATTATTCGTACAGCTGATGCAGCTGGTATTCATGCCGTTGTGCTTGGAGAAGGTTGTGTTGATGTTTATAATAGTAAAGTACTCCGTTCTACACAAGGTTCTATTTTTCACTTACCAATTGTAAAAGGGAACTTAGAAGAATGGGTAGACAAGCTAAAAGAAAATAACGTTCCTGTATATGGAACAGCTCTTGAAAATGGAGTTCCGTACGGGGAAGTAACACCAGCTGGTAGCTTTGCATTAATTGTAGGAAATGAAGGAAACGGCGTACGCCAAGAAATTCTTGCAAAAACGGATCGAAACTTGTATATTCCGATTTACGGCGGGGCAGAATCATTAAATGTTGCAGTTGCAGCAGGGATTTTAACGTATTATTTGCAAAGCCCGGTTGCGAACAAATAAAAAACTTCTTATAATAAGTTGAAGTACATTATATTAAAAGTTAAATAACGAAAAACGTTGATAGAGAAGAGTAGCTTACAAAATCGCCATATAGGGAGAGAATGCCGTAGACTGAAAGCATTCTTATGGTAGACGGAAGTGAATTCACCTCTGGAGTTGACGCCAGGACCATGTATATGTAAAGGCGTTCCGGTCAGAATTGATCGTTATAACTAATGAGTGGGCAGACATGTTCTGTCAATTTAGGGTGGTACCGCGAATTTACCTCGTCCCTTTTTGGGAGCGAGGTTTTTTTATTTTTAAAATTAGGAGGGTTCCAAATGGAAGCACGTTTAAAAGAGCTAAAGCAAAAAGCGTTAGAGCTTATTGAAGAAGCGAAAGAGCTAAAAGGCTTAAACGACGTACGCGTAGCGTATTTAGGAAAAAAAGGTCCAATTACAGAAGTATTACGCGGCATGGGAAAATTATCAGCAGAAGAGCGTCCACGTATGGGAGCATTAGTAAATGAAGTACGTGAAGCGATTCAAACGCGTCTAGACGACAAAATCAGCAACTTAGAAAAAGCAGTAATTGAAGCGAAATTAGCAACTGAAACAATTGATGTTACATTGCCAGGTCGTCCTGTTGAAACAGGTTGTCACCATCCGTTAACAGCTGTTGTTGAACAAATTGAAGATGTATTCATCGGTATGGGTTATGAAGTAGCGGAAGGAACAGAAGTAGAAAAAGACTACTACAACTTCGAAGCATTAAACTTACCGAAAGATCACCCAGCGCGTGATATGCAAGATACATTCTACATTACAGAAGAAACGTTACTACGTACACATACATCTTCTGTGCAAGCACGTACGATGGAAAATAATAAAGAAAAAGGCCCAATTAAAATTATTTGTCCTGGTAAAGTGTATCGCCGTGATGACGATGATGCGACGCATTCACACCAGTTCATGCAAATTGAAGGTCTTGTAATTGATAAAAACATTCGCATGAGTGACTTAAAAGGTACACTGCAAGTATTCGTGAAAAAGATGTTCGGTGAAGATCGTGAAATCCGTCTTCGTCCAAGTTTCTTCCCATTCACAGAGCCATCTGTAGAGATGGACATTTCTTGTATGATGTGTCATGGCAAAGGTTGCGGCACTTGTAAAGGAACTGGTTGGATTGAAATTTTAGGCGCAGGTATGGTTCACCCGAACGTACTTGAAATGGCTGGTTATGATTCGAAAGAATATCAAGGTTTCGCATTCGGTATGGGCGCAGAGCGTATCGCAATGTTGAAATACGGCGTAGATGACATTCGTCATTTCTATACAAATGATGTACGTTTCTTACAACAATTCAAACGAGCGTAAGGGAAGGAGAGGATAAGTATGTTCGTATCATATCGTTGGTTACAAGAGTATGTAGATATTAAAGATGTAACGGCACAAGAACTAGCAGACAAAATCACGAAAAGTGGTATTGAAGTAGAAGGTGTTGAAGTATTAAATAAAGGTGTAAAAGGTGTTGTAGTTGGTCACGTATTAGAATGTGAAAAACACCCAGAAGCTGATAAGTTAAGCAAATGCTTAATCGATATTGGTGAAGAAGAACCAGTTCAAATTATTTGTGGTGCTGCTAACATTGCAAAAGGTTTAAAAGTACCAGTTGCAAAAGTTGGCGCTGTACTTCCTGGTAATTTCAAAATTAAAAAAGCAAAACTACGTGGTGAAGCTTCTCACGGTATGGTTTGTGCTCTTCAAGAGCTTGGCATTGATGGAAAGTTAGTTTCAAAAGAATACGCAGATGGTATCTTCATCTTCCCAAGTGACGCTGAAGTTGGTGCAGATGCACTTGAAATTTTAAACTTACATGATGAAGTACTTGAGCTTGGTTTAACACCAAACCGTGCAGATTGCTTAAACATGTTAGGTGTTGCATATGAAGTAGCTGCTATTTACGGCCGTGAAGTAAAACTTCCAGCTATCGACTTACAAGAAACAGCAGAAAAAACTGCCGATTACATTTCTGTAAGTGTAGAAGCGAAAGAAGAAAATCCATTATACATTGCAAAAATGGTGAAGAACGTAAAAATTGGTCCATCACCAATGTGGATGCAAACTCGCCTTATGGCAGCTGGCATTCGTCCGATTAGCAACGTAGTTGATATTACAAACTACATTCTAATGGAATACGGTCAACCGTTACATGCATTCGATTACGATAAATTAGGTTCAAAAGAAATCGTTGTTCGTCTTGCAAAAGAAGGCGAAAAAATTGAAACGTTAGATGATCAAGAACGTACGTTACAAAGCCACCACCTTGTTATTACAAACGGCACAAAAGCGTTAGCTGTTGCTGGTGTAATGGGCGGAGCGGATTCAGAAGTTACAAATGAGACAGTAAACGTTCTAATTGAGTCTGCATACTTTTCAGGTCAAACAGTACGTCGTACATCAAAAGACTTAGGTCTTCGCAGTGAATCAAGTGCACGTTTCGAAAAAGGAATCGATCCAACACGTACATTTGAAGCAATTCAACACGCAGCCGCTTTAATGGCGAAATATGCTGGCGGAGAAGCGCTTGAAGGTGTCGTAGAAGTTGATAACTTACAAGTACAGGAGCGTACAGTATCTGTTACTGCTGAAAAAGTAAACCGAGTATTAGGCACAAATATTTCTGCGAGTGAAATGGGTACAATATTCACAAACTTGAAATTCCCATTCACAGAAGTAGAAGGAACATTCCACGTGAATGTACCAGCACGTCGTCCTGATATTACAATTTCAGAAGACTTAGTAGAAGAAGTGGGCCGTCTATACGGTTATGACCACATTCCAGTTACATTACCTTCTGGAACAATGACTCGTGGTAAATTAACAGCAGCGCAAACGAAACGTCGTAAAGTACGTCGCTTCTTAGAAGGTGCTGGTTTATATGAAGCAATTACGTATTCATTAACAAGCGCTGACAAAGCGAAACAATATATGGTGGAGCCAAACGAAAAAGCGCCTGTAGCTCTTGCACTTCCAATGAGTGAAGAACGCAGCCAACTTCGTTTAAGCTTAGTGCCACAATTGTTAGAAGCAGTTTCATACAATGTCGCTCGTAAAAACGATAGCGTTGCTTTATACGAAGTAGGTTCTATCTTCTTACCGACAGAAGAAGGAGAACTTCCGAAAGAAGAACAACATCTTGCGGGTGTTATGACAGGTCTTGCTCTTCACCATGCATGGCAAGGTGAGAAAAAAGTAGTAGACTTCTTCGTTGTGAAAGGTGTACTAGAAGGTCTATTTGACGTACTTGGCGTTTCAAACCAAATCACATATGCACCAGCAAAACGTGAAGGTATGCACCCAGGTCGTACAGCTGACATCGTATTAGAAGGCGAAGTAATTGGTTTCATCGGTCAATTGCACCCAGAAGCAGAAAAACAATTAGATGTGAAAAATACATTCGTATTCGAACTATCTCTTGTAAAAGTATTCGGTGCAGACGCTGAAGAAACTTACTACTCAGCAATTCCACGTTTCCCATCTATGACACGTGACATGGCTGTTGTCGTAACGAAAGAAACAAAAGCTGGCGAAATGAAGCAAGTTATTGCTGAAGCTGGTGGAGAACTTCTGAAAGACGTAACACTATTTGACTTATACGAAGGTGAAAAAATGGAAGAAGGCAAGAAATCACTTGCATTCTCTATGAACTACTTCGATGCAGAGCGTACGTTAACAGACGAAGAAGTAACAGAAGCACATAACCGCGTGTTAACAGCGGTAGAAGAGAAATTTGGTGCGGAGTTACGTAAATAATAAGAAATTGCCGGATCTATTCCGGCAATTTTTTTAGTGGATTGGTTGTCGGAAAATGTCGGTAAGTCGATATATTACAAAAATCGCCGATATATTTGGAGTTACGGTCGATATATTACAAAAATCGCCGATATATTTGGAGTTACGATCGATATATTATAAAAATCGCTGATATATTTGGAGTTACGATCGATATATTACAAAAATCGCTAATATATTTTCCGACATCTTGCATCTTTCTCTCGAATGTAGTACATTAATTTTAGTTTAACAAAATGAAAGACGATGATAAGGAAAAGTAGTATATACTATAATCCAAAGCGAGTCAGGGACGGTGAGAGCCTGATGAGGCGGTATATGTGAAGAACACCTTGGAGTTGCTAACCGAAATTGAATCTTGTATTCAAGAGTAGACTTAGACGGGAATCCGGCCTGTTACAAACCGGGAAGTATGTATTACATACGAGTTAAAGTTGGTCTTTATGACAAATTGGGTGGTACCGCGAAGTTTAACCTTTCGTCCCTTTATGGATGAAAGGTTTTTTTGTATTTAAATATATCAGCAAAGGAGAATTTCACTATGGAAAACACATTAGTAAAAAGTCTGTATAGAGATACAGATAAATACGCAGGTCAAACAGTACAAGTATCAGGGTGGATTCGTAACTTACGTGATTCAAAAGCATTTGGCTTCATCGAATTAAACGACGGTAGCTTCTTCAAAAGCGTTCAAATCGTTTTCGATACAGAATTAGATAACTTTAAAGAAATTGCAAAGCTTCCACTTAGCTCTTCAGTTAAAGTAGAAGGTAAAGTAATTGTAACGCCTGGAGCGAAACAACCATTTGAAATTAAAGCAGAAAAAATTGATATTGAGGGCTTATCAGATTCTGATTACCCACTTCAAAAGAAACGTCATACGTTTGAATACTTACGTACAATTGCTCACTTACGTCCAAGAACAAATGCATTCTCTGCAACGTTCCGCGTACGTTCTATCGCAGCATTTGCGATTCACCAATTCTTCCAAGAGCGTGGATTCGTACATGTTCACACACCAATCATTACTGGTAGTGATACAGAAGGTGCGGGCGAAATGTTCCGTGTAACAACGCAAGATTTAAACAACGTACCAAAAGGCGAAGACGGACAAGTTGATGAATCAAAAGACTTCTTCGGCAAAGAAACAAACTTAACAGTAAGTGGACAGCTGAACGCTGAAGCTTATGCATTAGCATTCCGTGATGTATACACATTCGGACCTACATTCCGTGCAGAAAACTCAAACACAACTCGCCACGCTGCTGAGTTCTGGATGGTTGAGCCTGAGATTGCATTCGCTGAACTAGGTGACGTAATGAACCTTACAGAAGATATGCTGAAATATGCAATGAAATACGTATTAGAGCATGCACCAGAAGAAATGGAATTCTTCAACAGCTTCGTTGATAAAACAGTTTTAGAGCGCATGAACAACGTAATTAACTCTGACTTCGGTCGCATCACTTATACAGAAGCAATTAAAGTACTTCAAGAATCAGGTGCTGACTTCAAATACCCAGTAGAATGGGGTATTGACTTACAAACAGAGCATGAAAGATACTTATCAGAAGAAATCTTTAAACGCCCTGTATTCGTAACGGACTATCCGAAAGACATTAAAGCATTCTACATGCGCTTAAATGACGACGGTAAAACAGTAGCTGCTACTGACCTTCTAGTTCCTGGCATCGGTGAATTAATCGGCGGAAGTCAACGTGAAGAAAGAATGGACGTTTTAGTAGACAGAATTAAAGAATTAGGCATGAAAGAAGAGGACTACTGGTGGTACTTAGAACTTAGAAAATACGGCGGTACAAAACACGCTGGATTCGGTCTAGGTTTCGAGCGCTTCCTAATGTACATCACTGGCATGGCTAACATCCGTGACGTAATTCCATTCCCAAGAACTCCAGGTTCTTCTGAATTCTAAAATATGAAAAAAGCGAGAGGATTTCCTCTCGCTTTTTATTTTGTATAGTTTACTGCCTCGTAGCAAAAAGTAACGCGAAGGGGTGAATATAAATGAGTAAAAAAGTGAAAAAAGATCATTCAAGATCGGGCCTCGGTTCTCCAGAAGTAGAAGGACAAGGAACGACGACGCATGAAACAGGTTCTCATAAAGTATCTTCATCTAATAAGAAGCAGAAACAAAGCTAACATAAAAAGGAGAGTCTTGGCGACTCTCCTTTTTATGTGTTACATCTTTTTATCATGAATCTCTTTTGTAATGTTATCCCGCATTAACGGGCAGTAAGACCCCCATCTCAAAATTCAGCGAACACGAAGAAGTTAGGTGGGGGATCAACTGCCCGTAAAAGCCCGATTGGTTCAACTAATAATCAGTGGGAGATGAAC
>NZ_MACE01000030.1 GCF_001883995.1 Bacillus paranthracis
CCCCACTGATTAAAGTTTCACTTTATCTACATCTTTGTCTAATCGATCGAAATAGAAAAACCACAGTAAACTCATGAACACGTAATAGATGGCCATCACGCCAAGATTATCAGATATATTTTCAAATGTAGATTTAGTAGTGAAAAAAGCTCCCCAAATGGTAGAAATAGTGAGGTAAGATAGAGGACCTACGATGTGTACGAAAGCATATAATACCTTTTTAACTTTTACAGCGTTCATATGAAAAACCTCCTTTTTCTAATCATACATTCAAGTTCCTCACAGAAGTGTTGTAGTTTTGCTGGATTATGTATTAACAAGCGGGCATCGTGTTTCCCGATAAATCTTCGAATCCGAAAGTTTAATAAGAAAGATCGACCATAGCGCTCTATTAAATCGTTGAACTCTCGTTGTTCGCTTAGTAGATGAATGTTTTCCCTAATTTCGAACTGTCTTTCGTGTGGATTACCTAGTAAAATATTTAGAATCATTTGTAGAAGTAGCAATAGGGATCCCCTCCTATGTTAGAATAATCTGTATATTATAATTATAACAAAACTATAAGGATAATAGTAGGATGAAACAAAAAACAGGAGTTTGTAGGCTCCTGTTTTTGTCGATACTATTTTAGTAAGCGAAACGCCTTTTCCGTATTAGCAAAATGCAGTTTCACAAACTCAGGTAATCGTTCTTTACCAAGCTTTTGAATTAATTTAGCGGCGGCGATATCAACTTGTTTACCAGCACCTTTTGGAAGGGGCATACCAGCTTTTTTGCTTAGTTCGTTAAATTGTTTTACGAATGAGTAACGAGCTAAAATGGAGGCGGCGGCTACTGCTAAATGGACGCTTTCGCCTTTCGTTGCGAAGTAAACATTTTCACGTTGTACCTGTTTTTGTTTTGCTAAATATTTGTAGTATGTATCAGGCTGTGTGAATTGGTCGATTAAGACGCCTTCAGGTTTTATAGGTGCCATTTTAGCTAATAAGTTTGTAATAGCTTTATTATGTAGCAAAGCTTTTAGTTTACCTTGGTTGTTTCCTTTATCAAATAGCTCGTTATATTTTTCGTTATGAAGAACGAGAGAGCTGTAAGGAACAACGTGTAGAAGTTGTTTTGCAATGGCAGTAATTTGTTCGTCATTTAAGTTTTTAGAGTCTTTTACACCAAGTTCTTTTAGTAGTGGAATTTGCTTCGCATCCACATATACAGCAACGACTGTCATCGGTCCGAAGAAATCACCAGTCCCCACTTCATCTGACCCTACGATCGACATTGTACCGATGGAAGCAGGCGGTGCATAACGGTGTGAATCAACAGATCTTTTTACAGCTGTTTTCGGTGTTTGAGAGACAGTTTGCCAACGAGAAGCTTCTGCTTCAGCACGTCCACCTTGGAACATTACTTTTCCAGATTTATACGCTGTGATTGTGCAAGATGGCACTTTTGCCATGAAGATTCCGCCTTGTGGAGTTTTCGGGCTAAGCGAATGTTTATATTGTTGTTTCATGTCTTCAATTACTGTAGAATTTGTTTGAATTACGATAGAATTTGACATAATGGTCACCCCTTTTTTTATATTGTTATTTTTATCATATCGGATTGTTCTTTCTGTTTCCATATTATGAAGGTTCATGGTATGATAAACTTTAGGATTCTGTACGTGATTGGAGGCCGGTGAGTTGTCACAACAAAAGGGAAAGAAAAGTCGAATTAATGTAGAAATCTATGGTCAGCAATATTCAGTTGTTGGCGATGAAAGTACAAGTCATATCCGCATGGTAGCAGCGATTGTGGATGATAAAATGCGCGAACTCAATGCCAAGAATCCTTCGCTTGACACGAGTAGACTAGCGGTATTGACGGCGGTAAACGTCATACACGATTACATAAAATTAAAAGAAGAACATGAGAAATTGAAAGAAAGTATGACAAAAAAAGGAATGGAATAACATGATTGATATTATTATCATTTTACTGCTTGTTATGGGATTTTTCCTCGGCTTACGCAGAGGGTTTATTCTGCAACTTGTAAAGTTAACAAGCTTTATTATCGCATACCTTGTTGCATACTGGTACTGTAAAGATTTAGCGCCAGCACTTGCGAAATTTATTCCGTATCCATTTGATAAAAATGTATCTGTTCCAGAATGGATTGATGCAAATAATATTGAGACAGTATTTTATCAAGCGCTTGCGTTTATCATATTGTTTATTATCACAAAAATTGCACTTTCATTACTTGGTAATTTGTTAAATATGTTTGCAGAAATACCGGTTTTAAAGCAAGTAAATGCGTTTGCGGGGGCACTCCTCGGATTTTTAGAAGTATATATTATTTTGTTTGTCTTAATTATCATTGGAAACATTCTTCCGATTGAACAATTACAAACACCATTACAACAATCATCAATTAGCAAAATAATTGTAGACGATACACCGATTCTCTCTGAAAAGGTGAAGGAACTATGGCAGACAGGTAGCAGAGTATAACTTCTCTTTTTTCGGAAAGAGAAGTTTTTTTCTATGAAAGAAAGGCGGGACAATGATGAAAGTAAATAAAAAACAAGTTATCAAATTATTAGAGACAATCGGGCTTTTTATGGAACTAAAGGGCGCGAATCCATTTAAAATATCTGCATTTCGTAAAGCGGCAGCAGCATTAGAAAGTGATGATCGTAGTCTTTCTGAGATTGAAGATTTCACGAAGATTCCGGGCATTGGAAAAGGAACAGCAGCAGTTATTCAAGAATATATAGAGTCGGGAACATCTGAAGTATTACAAGAGCTTGAACAAGAAGTGCCAAGTAGCTTATTACCGTTATTAAAATTGCCAGGCCTAGGTGGTAAAAAGGTAGCTAAGTTATATAAAGAACTTGGTGTTGTTGATATGGAATCGCTAAAAGCGGTTTGTGAGGAAAATAAAGTACAAGCTTTAGCTGGTTTCGGCAAAAAAACAGAAGAGAAAATATTAGAAGCAATCGATCAAGTAGGATCTCGTCCAGAGCGTTTACCAATCGCGATGGTATTGCCTATTGCCGGGGAAATAGAGGAGAAATTGTCGAATATTGCTGAGGTAATTCGTTTCTCTCGCGCTGGTAGTTTGCGCCGTGTTCGTGAAACAGTAAAAGATTTAGACTTTATTATTGCAACGACAGAACCAGCTGCAGTACGTGAGCATTTACTACAATTTGATAATATGATTGAAGTAATCGCGAGCGGGGATACGAAAGTTTCTGTTCGTCTTCAATATGAATATGATATTTCAATTGATTTTCGCTTAGTAAAACCAGAAGAGTTTATTACAACTCTTCACCATTTCACAGGATCCAAAGACCATAACGTAAAAATGCGTCAAATCGCAAAAGATAAAGGCGAGAAAATTAGTGAGTACGGTGTAGAGAACTTGGAAACAGGGGAAGTGAAAACATTTGAGACTGAAGAAGAATTCTTTGCTCATTTCGGTCTTCCATTTATCCCGCCAGAAGTTCGTGAAGATGGAAAAGAAATTGAATTAATTAAAGAGTATCCAAACTTAATTCAGTTCTCTGACATACAAGGTGATTTACATATGCATACAACATGGAGTGACGGTGCTTTTTCTATTGAAGAGATGGTACAAGCGTGCCGTGCTCGTGGATATAAGTTTATGGCAATTACTGATCACTCACAATACTTGAAAGTAGCGAACGGTTTAACGAAAGAGCGCCTTCGTGAACAAGCGAAAGAAATTGAACGTATGAACGAAAAGTATCCAGACATTACAATTTTACGCGGAATTGAAATGGACATTTTACCGGATGCCTCGCTTGATTTTGATGATGAAGTATTAGCAGAACTAGATTATGTCATTGGAGCAATTCACTCTAGCTTCTCACAAGACCGTGAAACGATTATGAAACGTCTTCGTGCTGCACTAGAGAATAAGCATGTCACAATGATTGCCCATCCGACAGGACGTCTCCTTGGACGCCGTGAAGGTTATGATGTAGATACAGACTTATTAATCGAACTCGCAAAAGAAACAAATACAGTTTTAGAATTAAATGCGAATCCAAACCGTCTAGATTTAAGCGCGAAATTATTAAAACAAGCACAAGATGCTGGTGTAAAAGTAGCGATTAACACGGATGCTCATACACTTGAAATGTTAGAAGATATGGAAACAGGTGTAGCGGCAGCACGTAAAGGTTGGATTCAAAAAGATAACGTGATTAACACGTGGGATATTGAACGTTTATTAGACTATATTAAACGTAATAAGTAACACAAGGGGGACCTGCAACATGTTAGAAAGAACGTTGCGTGTATTAGAATATAATAAAGTAAAAGAACAATTACTTGAACATACAGCATCTTCACTTGGTCGTGACAAAGTGAAGAACTTAGTGCCGAGCACTGATTTTGAAGAAATTGTAGAGATGCAAGATACAACGGATGAAGCAGCGAAAGTCATTCGTTTAAAAGGTAGTGCGCCATTAGGTGGTATTACGGATATTCGCTCCAATGTGAAGCGTGCAAAGATTGGAAGTATGTTAAGTCCGAATGAACTACTTGATATTGCGAATACGATGTATGGTAGTCGCAATATGAAACGTTTCATTGAAGATATGGTTGATAATGGTGTCGAGCTTCCGATTTTAGAAACTCATGTCGCTCAAATTGTATCTTTATATGATTTAGAAAAGAAAATTACAAATTGCATCGGTGATGGCGGTGAAGTAGTCGATAGCGCAAGTGATAAACTGCGTGGTATTCGTACTCAAATTCGTACTGCGGAAAGCCGTATTCGTGAAAAGTTAGAAAATATGACGCGTTCTTCAAACGCGCAAAAGATGCTGTCTGACTCAATTGTAACGATTCGTAATGAACGTTACGTAATCCCAGTAAAACAAGAATACCGCGGCGTATATGGCGGTATTGTTCATGATCAATCAGCTTCGGGACAAACGTTATTTATTGAACCGCAAGTCATTGTAGAGTTAAATAACGCGCTCCAAGAAGCACGTGTGAAAGAAAAACAAGAAATCGAACGCATCTTATTAATGTTAACAGAAGAAGTGGCAGTAGAAGCCGATATCGTTTTATCAAACGTAGAAGTAGTTGCAAATCTTGACTTCATTTTTGCGAAAGCTTTCTATGCGAAGCGAATTAAAGCAACGAAACCAATCGTAAATAACGAGCGTTACATGGATTTAAAACAAGCACGTCATCCGCTTATCGATCCAGAAGTTATTGTGCCAAATAACATTATGTTAGGGAAAGATTTTACGACAATTGTTATTACAGGACCGAATACAGGTGGTAAAACAGTTACGCTGAAAACAGTTGGTATTTGCGTATTAATGGCACAATCTGGTCTTCACATTCCAGTAATGGATGAGTCAGAGATTTGTGTGTTTAAAAATATATTTGCTGATATCGGTGATGAGCAATCGATTGAACAAAGTTTAAGTACGTTCTCCTCACATATGGTGAACATTGTTGATATTTTAGAAAAAGCTGATTTTGAAAGCTTAGTTTTATTCGATGAATTAGGTGCTGGAACAGACCCGCAAGAAGGGGCTGCACTTGCCATTTCAATTTTAGATGAAGTATGTAATCGCGGTGCTCGCGTTGTTGCTACGACGCATTACCCAGAATTAAAAGCATACGGATATAATCGTGAGCAAGTTATCAATGCGAGCGTTGAGTTTGATGTAAATACATTAAGTCCAACGTATAAATTATTAATCGGTGTACCAGGACGTAGTAATGCCTTTGAAATTTCGAAACGCCTTGGGTTATCTGATCGTGTCATTGAGCAAGCACGCAATCACATTAGTACAGATACAAACAAAATTGAAAATATGATTGCGAAGTTAGAAGAAAGTCAAAAGAATGCAGAGCGTGACTGGAACGAAGCAGAAGCACTTCGTAAGCAATCTGAAAAACTGCATCGTGAATTACAACGTCAAATTATTGAATTTAACGAAGAGCGTGATGAACGATTATTAAAAGCGCAAAAAGAAGGGGAAGAAAAAGTCGAAGCTGCAAAGAAAGAGGCAGAAGGCATTATTCAAGAACTTCGTCAGTTGCGTAAAGCACAGCTTGCAAACGTGAAAGATCACGAGTTAATTGAAGCGAAGAGCCGTCTAGAAGGCGCAGCACCAGAGCTTGTGAAGAAACAAAAAGTAAATGTGAAAAATACTGCGCCGAAACAACAGTTGCGCGCAGGTGATGAAGTAAAAGTATTAACGTTCGGTCAAAAAGGTCAATTGCTTGAAAAAGTAAGCGATACAGAGTGGAGCGTACAAATTGGTATTCTGAAGATGAAAGTAAAAGAATCTAATATGGAATACATTAATACACCGAAACAAACAGAGAAAAAAGCAGTTGCAACAGTAAAAGGTAGAGATTATCACGTTTCATTAGAACTTGACCTTCGTGGTGAACGATTTGAAAATGCAATGGCGCGCGTCGAGAAATATTTAGACGATGCCCAGCTTGCAAGCTATCCTCGTGTATCAATCATTCACGGTAAAGGAACAGGAGCACTTCGCCAAGGTGTTCAAGATTACTTGAAGAAGCATCGTGGTGTGAAAACATTCCGTTACGGTGACATGGGCGAGGGAGGCCTAGGCGTAACAGTTGTCGAATTAAAATAGAAAACAACGAAACAAAGGGGAAACCATTATATGTTTATGGACAAACTTGCAAAAGTATTGTTAGCTTGTTGCGGAATATTTTTGGTGATTGGGGTTATTTATTTAGTTGTTTTTGCGAAGTAAACGAGCGTCAATCGTGGCATAATGATATTGCCATAGATTGACGCTTTTAATATATATGAAAAGGAATAAGCTATGAAAATCAACCAATACATAAGCGAAGCAAAATCATGCTCCAGACGTGAAACAGATCGCCTTATTAAAGCTGGACGCGTGGCTATTAACGGCGAAATATGTACGCACGGTGCACTCGTAGGCGATGGTGATGTAGTAACGATTGATGGACAGGTTCTTGCAAAAGAAGAGAAAGAAAAGGTGTATATCGCCTTTCATAAGCCAGTTGGCATTACTTGTACAGCAGCTGATCATATTGAAGATAATATTATTGATTATATCAATTACCCAGAGCGAATCTTTCCAGTTGGGCGATTAGATAAAGCGTCAGAAGGCCTTATTTTATTAACGAATGACGGTGCGATTGCGAATCAAATTTTACATGGTGATCATGAGCACGAGAAGGAATATGTTGTCACAGTCGATAAACCTTTTACGGACTGGTTTATTGATGAGATGTCCAGCGGTGTAAAGATCAAAGATGGAATGACGAAGCCATGTAAAGTGACGAGAGTGGATCAGTCTACATTTCGCATCGTTTTAACGCAAGGAATGAACAGACAAATTCGTAGAATGAGTCGAGCTTTCGGGTTTACTGTAACAAAGTTAAAGCGAGTACGCATTATGAATATAGAGCTAAATGAGCTTGAAGTTGGAAAGTGGCGGAGCGTTACAGCTGAAGAGTTAGAAATTTTAATAGGGCAGTTATAGGGAGGGGGAATTTTCTCCCTATATTTTTTTGTCAGAAAAAATAAAACTATTGATTTTTTAAAAAATAGCCCATATAATAAAAAACAACAAGTTTCGACAAGATATTTTATAAAAGTAATGATGAGGACATGAGTTGTTTTTTACGATTCTCAGAGAGGGAAGCCTTAGGCTGTGAGCTTCCTAATACGAAAAGACAAGCTTACCACCTCTAAACTTCAAGAGTGAACTGCATACATGATGCATTGTAATTCTTGGCGGATAAAACCGTTATCAATTTACACGAGCTATAAAATGAGCTTATTTCGCTATAAATTCATTTTATTAGAATAAGGGTGGAACCACGATTTCAACACTCGTCCCTTTGTTAGGGACGGGTGTTTTTTGCGTTCTTTTACGGGGAAGTATGCTTGAAAGAGGATATATGACGGATTTTAATTCAGAATATTTTGTTAATTTATAATTATGTAGGAGGTTAGTAGAAATGAAATCATCTTTAAAGTTTTCTGAGATGTTTGCAATAAGTTTAATGTTATTTGCACTATTTTTCGGTGCGGGTAATATGATTTTTCCACCAGCATTAGGACAAGGCGCTGGAACAGATGTATGGATCGCGCTATTTGGTTTTGTCGTAACAGGCGTTGGATTGCCTTTATTAGGAGTTATCGTTATAGCTTTAAAGGGAGATATTAATGAGCTAGCAGGGCGTGTACACCCTATATTCGCACTAGTTTTTATTACTGCAATTTATTTATGTTTAGGCGTATTCGTAAGTGTGCCGCGTACAGGAACGGTTGCTTATGAAATGAGTGTTGCACCATTTTTACCAAGTGAAATAGCTGGTCAATCGTATCCACTTGTTATCTTTACATTTATTTTCTTTGCTCTCACTTTCTATTTAGCTTTAAACCCATCAAAATTAGTGGGCCGCATCGGTAAAGTATTAACTCCGATTTTATTAGCTGTTATTGCAATTATTGTAGGTAAAGCACTTATTACACCAATGGGTGAATTTGGTGCACCGACAGAAGCATATAGTGCTCCGCTATTTAAAGGTTTTATTGACGGATATTTAACTTTAGATGGACTTGCAGCACTTGTATTCGGAAATGTTGTAATTCATGCGTTAAAAGAAAAAGGTATTACAAATAAAAATAGCATTGCAAAAGTAACAATTTTTGCAGGATTTATTGCAGCACTTGGTTTACTACTCGTTTACTTAGCGCTTGCTTATCTCGGAGCTTCTAGTGTCTCTCTTGGAATGGGGGCAAACGGCGGAATTATTTTAACAAACGTTGTAAATCATTTATTCGGTAGTTACGGAACTTTATTATTAGGAATCGCAATTTCAGCAGCATGTTTAACAACTTCAGTAGGGATTGTCGCAGCTTGCGGAGAATATTTCTCTTCTTTATTACCGAAGCTTTCTTATCAAAAAGTTGTTTTCATTTTCTGTGTATTAGCATTTATGGTAGCGAATCTTGGTTTAACTCAGTTAAATGCATTAGCATTACCAATCTTAATCGCAATTTACCCAATTGGTATCGTGCTAATTATATTATCACTGGTTGAAAACTATATTCGTCTTCCTTTAGTCATGTATGTAGGTGGTATTGTAGGAGCATTCATGATTAGCTTCTTTGATGGGTTACACAATGCAAATCTTGAGATTGCAGCATTAACACCAATTTTAAATAAAATTCCATTATATAGTGTTGGGATTGGTTGGTTCGTTCCTGCTCTAGTAGGTATTGTAATTGGATATGTCATTTCATTGTTTCAAAAGCAAGAAGTTGCTGTAGAAAAATAGAGAAAAGAGGCTTTCTATGAAAGAAAGCCTCTTTTTTTTGTAGAAAAAGCCACATATAAGGAAATTCAGATATTTAAAGTTTTATACGTAATATAGTTGACAAAAAAATTATGAGTAGGCTAAGATTGACTTAGTTGTGGAAATATTGGAAGGAAAGTGAGGAGTGAAAGGTATAAGGTTTTCTATAACAATATTATTTTTGTAGATAGAGGTGATCAAGTAGGAAGATGGATAGTTTTATTTTTTTTGAGATTCATTGAGAATGATAATCAACAAAATAAATAGAGACTTATGTTAAAATAAGAATCGCTCTTTATAAAGAATAGAGAGGGATATTATTTTTAACATGAATTGAGAATGATAATCAATAATATCTGTATTACATAAACAAATTACAATTAAATAAGGATAGAAGATTATTATTTTTTTCTAATATAATGAGAATAATTATCATTTTCAAAGAGTATGGATGAAAGATAAACAAGGAGGAAGTAAGCCAAATGAGAAAGATTTCTGTATTACCCGCTTTTATTATAACGTTCGTATGTATGCTAGCTTTTCTTATCATGCCATATGGGAAAGTTTCAGCACAACTAGCTGACGGTACGTATGACATTAACTATGTCATTCAAAAAGCAGAAAATGATTCAGCTTCAATGGCAAATGATTATTTTGAAAAACCAGCTAAGCTAATTGTGAAAAATGGTGAGATGAGAGTGCAAATCCCGATGAATCATAGTGCTTGGATTACAGAATTTAAAGCACCTGAAAACGGGAATTTTGTTGATGCAAAAGTAGTTAGCAAGGACGAGGCTGCTGATAAAAGAACGGTTGAATTTAAAATTGATGATTTATCAAAACCATTAGGAGTAAAAATTCATGTTGTCGTACCAAGTGCAAACTATGACCACCACTACACAATTCGTTTTGCTTTTGATGCAAATGTAAAAGCTGTAGGTGGAGATAACGGCGCGGCTGCTACAACAAAAAACAATGATCAAACGAAAACAGGTACACAAGTTAAAGAAGAGAAAGCAAAAGTAGAGAATAAAGAAACAACAAAAGAAGCGAACAAAGAGACAAATAAAGATACAAAAAATGAAAATGGTAAAGCTGAAAAAACAGATAATCCTAAAACAGGCGATGAAGCACGTATCGGATTATTTGCGGTGTTAATTCTTATTTCAGGTGTTTTCTTAATTCGTAACGTGAAGTTTAATAAATAAATAAAAAGGAGCGTTATTTCATTGAACAGGTATCTTAAGATTGTTGTTGCTATGTTTTTAATGATATTTACATTCGTATCAACACTACAACCACTTGCAGTTCAAGCAGCTACTCAATTAGCTGACGGTGAATACTCAATCGGTTTTAAAGTTCTTAAAGACGCATCGGATGAAGTATCCATGATGAATGAATACTCTGTAAGTCCAGGAACTTTAAAAGTGAAGGATGGGAAAAAGAAAGTATCCTTTACATTAAAAAATAGTTCATGGATTACGAAATTTGAAACAGACAAAGCAGGTCAACTTGTTGAGACAAATGTAATTAGTGAAGATAAAGAAAAAGATACAAGAGTAGTAGAATTCGATGTGGAAGATGTAGAGAAGATATTAAAAGCGAAAGTAAAAGTAGATATTGATTTTCTGAACTATCATCATGAATATGATGTTCGTATTGCATTTGATCAAAATAGCATTACACCAATTCATGTAGAAAAACCAGATGAAAAAGAGGACCCAGCTAATAAGCCAGATCCAAATGAAACTACGGATCCAGGTCAGAAGCCCGACCAAAAGCCTGACCCAGATCAACAACCAAATTCTAACACAATTGAAGATGGTGCGTACAGCATTCCTTTCAAAGTGTTAAAAGATCAAACAGATGAAGAATCTAAAATGAATAGTTACATGGAAAATCCAGGAGTATTGAAAGTAGAAAATGGTAAGAAAAAAGCGGTTGTAACGTTAAAAAGTAGCTCATTAATTAAAAATTTCCAAACGGAAAAAGATGGTGCATTTGTTGATGCAAAAGTAGTGAGTGAAGATAAAGAAAAAGATACAAGAGTAGTAGAGTTTGAAGTAGCTGATTTATCGAAAAAACTTAATACAAAAGTATTTATTGAGATGGCATCAAGAAATTATAAACAAACGCATGACGTACAACTTGTATTTGAACAAGACAAATTGGAAGCTATTAAAAGTGAAGACAAACAACCAGACGGAGATACCATTAAAGATGGTGAATACAATATTGGTTTTAAAGTATTGAAAGATAAAACAGAAGAAATTTCAATGATGAATACGTACACGAAGAGTCCAGGTGTATTAAAAGTGAAAGATGGAAAGAAATATGTATCCTTCACATTAACAAATAGCTCATGGATTACAAAGTTTGAATTTGAAAAGAATAATTCATTTGTTGATGCAAGTGTATTAAGTGAAGATAAGAAAGCTGATACACGTGTAGTAGAAGTGGAAGTAGCTGATTTATCTAAGAAACTAAATGCAAAAGTGAAAGTAGATATTGATTCAATGAATTATCACCATTTCTATGATATTCAATTTGCATTTGATAACGATAGTATTCAACCGTTAGACAACCAAGGTGGAAACAACAATCAAGGCGGAAGTAATGACCAAGATGGAAACGATAACCAAGGCGAAAATGACAACCAAGGTGGAAACAACAACCAAGGCGAAAATGACAACCAAGGTGGAAACAACAACCAAGGTGGAAACAACAACCAAGGCGAAAATGACAACCAAGGCGGAAATAACAACCAAGGTGGAAACAACAACCAAGACGATAACACAGCAATTGATCCAAACGCTCTTAAAGACGGTGAATACAGTATCGGTTTTAAAGTGTTAAAAGATAAAACAGAAGAAATTTCAATGATGAACACATATACGAAGAATCCAGGTGTATTAAAAGTGAAAGATGGCAAGAAATATGTATCCTTCACATTAACAAATAGCTCATGGATTACGAAGTTTGAGTTTGAAAAGAATGGTGCGTTCGTCGATGCGCAAGTATTAGGTACAAATAAAGAGAAAGATACAAGAGTAGTAGAAGTGGAAGTAGCTGATTTATCGAAAAAGTTAAATGCAAAAGTGAAGGTAGATATCGATGCAATGAATTATCATCATTTCTATGATATTCAATTTGCATTCGATAAAGGAAGTATTAAAGCTTTAGGTAACCAAGGTGGAGATACTAACCAAGATGGTAATGGTAATCAAATCGGAAGCGACAACCAAGGCGGAAACGACAACCAAGATGGAACGAATAATCTAAATGAAAACCCAACAGTTGATCCGAAAAATTTAAAAGATGGTCAGTACGATATTGCTTTTAAAGTGTTAAAAGATAAGACAGAAGAAATTTCAATGATGAATCAATATGTTGTAAGTCCAGCAAGATTAACAGTGAAAGATGGCAAGAAGTATGTTGCAATGACACTGAAAAATAGTGACTGGATTACGAAATTCCAAACAGAAAATAATGGTGGATTTGCAGATGCAAAAGTAGTAAGTGAAGATAAGGCTGCCAATACAAGAGTCGTAGAATTTGAAGCTAATGATTTATTTGCAAAATTAAATGCAAAAGTAAAAGTAGATATCGATTCAATGAATTACCATCATTTCTACGACGTACAAATTCAATTTGATACGACGAAGATTGGCGCTGTAGGAACGGTAAAAGAAGAGCCAAAGAATGAACCGAAAAACCCAGTAACTACACCAAAAGTAGATAATGTAAAAACAGTAGGAACTCCTGATTTTAACCGAAATGCAGATGGTAAAAAGAAAAACGAAGCTACAAATAATGATTCGAAAAAAGAGAAAAACTCAAAAACTGCAGATACAGCACAACTTGGTTTATACATGATGTTACTGCTAGGTTCACTTGCTTTACTAGTTCGTAAATATAGAGCAGGTAGATTGTAATTTTTGGAGTCTTGATGCATGTTCGCGTGCATCAAGACTTGTTTCATATTGTTTGGAAAGGAGTGGTGATTGAGAGTGAGGAAAATTGCAAGTGTACTAATGGCTATCATTTTATTAGTGAGTATAGCTGGGTGCTCATCACCTAAAAAAGAAACTGCGAAGCAAGTAAAGAGTGAAAGTAAAGAGCGAATTGTTGCAACGACAGTCGCTGTTACTGAAATTATGGATGTGTTAGAAGTAGATTTAGTTGGTGTTCCAACTAGTTCTAAAACCTTACCGAAGCGATATAAAGGTTTACCTGAAGTCGGGAATCCGATGAGTCCTGATATGGAAAAAGTAAAGTCGTTAAAGCCGTCAGAAGTATTATCCGTGACAACACTTGAATATGAATTAAAGCCAGTGTTTGACGGTGTAGGTATGAAAGCAAATTTTGTGGACTTAACTAGTTTAAAAAATATGCAAAATTCCATTAGTAATTTAGGTAAGCAATATGGACGCGAAAAGCAGGCTGAAGCAGTTGTAACGAAGTTAGATAAAAAGGTTGCTAGCATTCAAAAAGAAGTAAAAGGAAAGAAAGAACCGACAGTGCTTATTTTATTAGGTGTACCGGGGAGCTATTTAGTAGCAACTGAGCATTCCTATATTGGTGATTTAGTGAAACAACTAGGTGGTAAAAATATTGTACAAGGTGAACAAGTAGAATATTTAGCTTCTAATACAGAGTATTTAAAGAAAGCTGATCCGGATATTATTTTACGAGCAGCTCATGGTATGCCTGATGAAGTTGTAAAAATGTTTGATAAAGAATTTAAAACAAATGATATTTGGAAACACTTCGCTGCAGTTAAAAATAATCGTGTTTACGATTTAGAAGAGCGTTTATTTGGAACGACAGGAAATTTAGCAGCAATCGAAGCTTTAGATGAATTGAAGAAAATGATGTATCCGTGATGCATTTTCATATAAAGGAAGAGTGAAATGAATAAAAAAACTTGGAGTTTCTTCATTGTTACTGTATTGCTTATTGTTATGACGTCATTGTCAGCGATGAAAGGGAGTTTAGAGGTTGGTATCGTTGACCTTGTACAAGGGATATTTACAGGGGCAAATGAAGATGTTGAGGTCATTAAAGATTTACGTTTCCCGCGCATTATTATTGCACTGTTCACTGGGGCGGCTCTTGCTGTTTCTGGTGTTCTTTTTCAAGCTGTAATGAAAAATCCACTTGCCGATGCTGGGGTAATCGGTATATCTTCAGGAGCAAGTTTTATGACACTTGTTATTATTACGTTATTCCCGCAATTCTTTTTCTGGACACCAGTATTCGCCTTTTTAGGTGGTGCGTTTGCGTGTTATCTCGTTTATGCCTTTTCATGGAAGTCAGGGTTAAGTCCACTTCGTATTATTTTAGTTGGTATAGCTATTAATGCGATGTTTACTGGATTAAATGAATCTTTCATTACGATTTGTGGATATTTCATTAAGAGTATTAAGCAAACGACGACTTCTAATATAACGATGAAGACGTGGGGCGATGTAGAAATAATGGTTACGTATGGAACAATTGGTTTGGTTCTTGCACTGTTTGTAGGAGCTTGGTGTAATTTATTATCGCTACAAGATAAGACTGCGAAAAACTTAGGTTTGCACGTGACGAGAGTTCGTCTTATTATTTCTGCTATTGCAGTACTCTTAGCTGCAGTATCAACAGCGATTGCAGGTGTTATTGCTTTTGTAGGATTACTCGTTCCGCACATTTCAAGGCAATTAGTCGGTTCAGATCATAAAGTATTAATTCCATTTTCTGCTCTTGCAGGAGCGTTATTAATTTTGACGGCGGATACGATTGGAAGGTTAATTGTACCACCTAACGAAATTCCAGCGGCGACGATTATGGCAGTTATTGGTGGACCATTCTTAATATTCTTGCTTAGAAAGAGTGATAAAGTTCATGGAAATTAAAAATGTAACCTTTTCATACGATAATGTAACAAATCGTTTAAAGTCTGTTAGTAGTGAAATAGAGATTGGGAAAATTACAACAATCATTGGTCCGAATGGTTGCGGAAAATCAACATTACTTGGTGTTATGTCTAGAAATCATGCTCCTAATAGTGGGGAAGTAATACTTGATGGAAAAACGATTAGTGAGTATAAACCGAAAGAGTTTGCTAGAAAGTTAGCTGTTGTCCATCAACAAAATGAGGCGCCAGCAGATATTACAGTGGAAAAACTAATAAGCTTTGGGCGTATGCCATATAAAAATGTTTTTTCTTCGCAAACTGATGAAGATAGAGAAGCAATTGAGCGTGCACTAACATGTACAAATTTGCAAAGTAAGCGTGAAAAGCCAATTCATGCTTTATCGGGCGGAGAGAGACAGCGAGTTTGGATCGCGATGACATTAGCTCAAAGTACACCAATGCTTTTCTTAGATGAACCGACAACATATTTAGATATTTATTATCAGCTAGAAATATTAGAGTTAGTGAAAGAGTTAAATGAAGTGTATGGATTAACGATTGTGATGGTACTACATGATATTAATCAAGCCATTCGTTATAGTGATCATATTATCGTTATGAAAGATGGGGAAATTGTTACGAAAGGTAATCCTAATGAGGTAATAACAGAAGAAATGGTTAAAGCAATATATGGTGTAGATGTCGTTGTAAAACAAGACGAAGATACAGGGTTATACATGGTACCAATGGGAATTTAAAGGCTGGGCATAATCCGTTTTGAGGTGATAATTTGAATAGTAAGAAAGAACGGAAAAAGAATTCTTTTTTTCAACGAATACTTACAATTGTATTTTTAGGAATCTTTTTCTATTCAATGTATGAATTGGGTGGGATTTTCATGGATTATTATGAAAATCGTAAAGTAATGGCTGAAGCGCAACATATTTATAAGAGAAGTCCAATGGAAGAAAAATCAGAAGATGGGGAAGTACGTAAACAGTTTCAAGCTCTCCAAAAAATTAATCCAGAAATAGTGGGATGGATTACGATGGATGATACACAAATCAATTATCCAATCGTTCAAGCGAAGGATAATGATTACTATTTATTTCGTAATTATAAAGGCGAGGATATGAGAGCGGGAAGTATTTTTATGGATTATCGTAATGATGTGAAATCTCAAAACCGAAATACTATTTTATATGGTCATCGTATGAAGGACGGTTCTATGTTTGGAAGTTTAAAAAAGATGTTGGATGAAGATTTCTTCATGTCCCATCGTAAATTGTATTACGACACATTATTTGAAGGATACGACGTTGAAGTTTTTTCAGTATATACGACAACGACGGACTTTTATTACATTGAAACGGATTTTGAAAGCGATGCAGCGTATACAGCATTCTTAAAGCAAATTCAAGATAAATCCCTTTACAAAACGGATACGAAATTGACGGCTAATGATGAAATTATAACACTTTCTACATGTGACTATGCACTTGATCCAGAAGCAGGAAGATTAGTCGTACATGCGAAACTAGTAAAAAGACAGTAAATAAAAAAGTATAGAATATGAGAAGTGGTAACGCTTCTCATATTCTATACTTTAAAAAAACAGTTTTTACTGTGCTGCAGCCATTGGCATACGTACAACTTTTACATCATAGTAAGAGATTTTATTATCAAGAATATAATCTGGCATTCCGCCTTGATGGGAGTGAGCAGCTTTAAATGCTGGGCTCTTTGTCCAACCTTGGAAATCTTCTTTTGCATTCCAGCGCGTGCTAATTGTTACCTCGTCATAATCAACTGTATTTTGCGTTAGAAGAACTTCTAATCCTAAAAATCCTGGCATTGTTTCGACTTGACCTACTTTATTAAAACGATCAATTAATTTATGTCCATTTCCCTTTGTAATTTTAGCTGTATTTGTAACAATAATCATGTTTATTCCTCCTATAAGTTGTAGCCTTTATTTTCGAGAATTCATATACATTAAATGATAATGAAAATCATTATCATTGTCAATGGTAATCTTAAATTATGATAATATTTTTAATCCCGCTATTTGTTGGGCAGTAAGACCCCCACCTCAAAATTTAGCGAAAGCGAAGAAGTTAGGTGGAGGGCGGGCTGATTAAAGTTTCACTTTATGTAGTATAATATCCTCCTGTTGACTATATATTTAACTTGGTTATATATTGTGTAAATAGAATCAATCGAAAATATATAGAAGTAAAGTATGGTTTATACTTTGCTGTCGCAATACTATGAACAAGGAGGGCATTATGGTTGAATCACTTTTACTTAGTATCGTTATTATTATTACATTAGGTATTGCTTCACAATGGACTGCATGGCGCTTCCAGCTTCCTGCGATTGTTGTTATGGCAGTTGCTGGATTATTAATTGGTCCGGTTTTCGGTATTATTAATCCAAAAGAGGTGCTTGGGGATGTTTTTAGTCCACTCGTATCACTCTCTGTTGCGATTATATTGTTTGAGGGTAGTTTAAGTTTAGATATACGTGAACTGAGGGGGCTATCAAAACCAGTATTTCGTATCGTTACGTTTGGTGCGTTTATCGCGTGGATTGCTGGCTCACTTGCAGCTCATTACGTCGCTGGATTAGATTGGGCGGTTGCATTTATTATTGGAGGACTTTTTATTGTGACAGGTCCAACGGTAATTATTCCGTTGTTACGCCAAGCGCGATTAAAACCAAGAACAGCTGCAATTTTAAAATGGGAAGGGATTATCGTTGATCCATTTGGCGCTTTGCTTGCTGTATTCGCCTTTCAAATTGTAAATTTCTTAACGAAAGAAAATGTACAATTACATACGTTGCTGTACTTCTTTGCAGGTTCATTATTTGCAATGGTACTCGGTTATGTATTTAGTATTTTTATGAGCTATATGATTTTAAAGGGAAAAGTACCAGAATATTTAAAAGCCCCAATTTTGCTAGTTACGGTACTGTTATGTTTTGGCATTGCGGATGAAGTGATGCATGAAACAGGTATGCTAGCTGTGACAGTAATGGGGATTACGCTTGCGCGGATGAAAAAATATATTTCTTCTATCGGTGATATTCGTCATTTTAACGAAAATATTTCTGTGCTACTAACGTCGACTGTTTTTATCATATTAACAGCATCCCTTCCAAGAACAACGATTATGGAGATTTTCAGCTGGCCTATTATAAGCTTCGTACTTATGATGCTATTTGTTGTACGCCCTTTATCGATTTGGATATCGACAATCGGCACAGAGTTAACAAAAGCAGAACGGGCGCTAGTTGGCTGGATTGCGCCGCGAGGTATTGTTGCATTAACGGTTTCAAGTTACTTTGCGACGGAGTTATTACAAGAAGGTTATAAAGATGCTTCTATATTAACGGCACTTACATTTGCACTCGTTATTACGACCGTTTGTGCTCATGGATTTTCAATTGGATTTTTAGCGAAAAGATTGGGATTGGCGAATACGGAGCCACCGGGAATTTTAATTTCAGGTGCGAGTACATTCTCATCTGCTTTTGCATTGCACTGTAAAGAGATGGGTATTCCGAGCTTAATTGTAGATGTATCAGAAGAGCATTTGCAATGTGCAAAGGTGAAAGGGCTTAATACATATAATGGTCAAGTACTCTCTGAACAGTTACAATTTGAAGTTGATATGAATCAGTATGAATACTTAATTGCAGTTACAGATACGGATTCTTATAATGTATTAGTCGCAAATACATACGTACCACAGTTTGGACATCATAATACATTTTTACTTCCAATCCATGATGTAGAAAAGATTGAACAAGAACGCATTTCCCTTTCGAAAAAAGCTCATTTACTGTTTGGTCAAAATGAAATTTATGAAGAATTAAATAGAAAAATTGAAGATGGTTATACGTTTAAAACGATACAAGTTGCAGAAGAACAAAAGATTAATAAAGAAGAAATCGATTCAGAGGATTTAATATTATTTATTCGCCATAGAGATGGTAGTCTTACTTTTTCAACATTGTATAAATATATAGCTGTTATGCCAGGGGATGAGCTAGTTGTACTAGCAAAGCAATAATATGGTATAGTGAAACGAGGCTGTTTTTCAGTCTCGTTTTTTAAGTGCTTCCTATAGAGAAAGCATGCAAATGGAAAGGAAGTTTTTATATGCGATCAGAAGTAACTGTAAAAATAAAACCGAAATTTATAAAAGAAATTAAAAGTGGATATCCGCTTATTTTAAAAGATGCGATTCAAAATTTAAATGATGTTCAGGAAGAAGGAACAATCATTAAAGTGGTAGATGAGAAGAACCATTTTGTCGGAAAAGGTTATTATGGAAAACAAAATAAAGGATACGGCTGGATTTTAACGAGAAAAGAGAGTGAACAAATTAATCAATCTTTCTTTGAAAGTAAAATTAAATCTGCCTTACATAAACGAAAGCAATTTTATAAATCAAGTGATACGACAGCATTCCGCGCTCTAAACGGTGAAGGTGATGGGCTTGGAGGCTTAATCATCGATTATTATGACGGCTATTATGTAGTAAGTTGGTATAGCGAAGGGATTTATACTTTCAGAGATGAGATTATAGCAGCTCTTCAAAAAGTAGCAAACTTTAAAGGCATTTATGAGAAGAAGCGTTTTGATACGAAAGGGAAATACATTGAAGGCGATGATTTCGTAGCAGGAGAGCGCGGTGAGTTCCCGCTTATCGTAAAAGAGAATGGTGTGAATTTCGCTGTTTATTTAAATGACGGAGCGATGGTTGGTGTATTTTTAGATCAGCGTAACGTGCGAAAACAAATTCGTGATAAATATGCGAAGGGAAGAACAGTGTTAAATATGTTCTCTTATACAGGTGCCTTCTCTGTATTTGCAGCGCTTGGCGGAGCAAGCAAAACGACGAGTGTCGACCTTGCAAATCGTAGTTTAAGTAAAACGATTGAGCAGTTTAGTGTAAATGAAGTTGATTATGAAGCGCAAGATATCATTGTAGAAGATGTATTTCTTTACTTCAAATATGCAGCGAAGAAAAAAATGAAATTTGATATGGTCGTACTTGACCCTCCAAGCTTTGCGCGTTCAAAAAAATATACATTTAGTGCAGCGAAAGATTATAAAAACTTATTAAAAGAAACAATTGCCATTACAGAAAATAACGGGATTATCGTTGCTTCAACAAATTGTAGCGCATTCGATATGAAAAAGTTTAAAGGCTTTATCGATACAGCCTTTAAAGAAATGAATGGTAAATATAAAATATTAGAAGAACATTCTTTACCAGAAGATTTCCGTACAATCGATCAATTTAAAGAAGGAGACTATTTAAAAGTAGTTTTCATCGAGAAAATTAAAGGATAATAAAGAAAAAGGAGCTCGAGTTTACTTGAGCTCCTTTTCTTATTGAACGATATTTTGTACTCTACCGACTTGCCCGTCCTGCAATCGCACTTTAATGCCATGCGGATGAGAAGGGGAGTTCGTTAAAATATCTTTTACAATGCCACGTGTTAATTTGCCAGTTCGTTGATCTTGTTTTAATACAATATCAACTTCAAGGCCGGGTGCGATATTAGAACGTTTTTGTCCGTTCATTTATACACCTGTACGTCTACGTTGGTTGTTTGTCTTTTTCGTTTGTTGGTTTTGTAACTTTTTTGTTTCTTGGCTTTGGTTTTTGGCATTTTGACCATTACCGTTATCTTGCTTTTTCTTTGCAAGTTGTTCGCGCATTAAATCAGCTAAGCTTACTTTTTTGTTTTCTGACATGATAAGTCTCCTTTATATAAAGTTAATTATGAACAATCGTAGTGAATTTCATCATATCATTGTTAAGGAAGGAAGGGAAGTTGGTTTGAAAATTCATATATTTGTTTCAAGTCTGTAGTAGTTACGATACAATTGAATTGTTAACGTTTGTAAAAAGGGGATAGACATATGTCACATCATATATTATTAGTTGAAGATGATCTCTCAATTCAAGAGATGGTGGAAAAGTATTTAATAAAAGAGGGCTTTCAAGTTACAATCGCGTCTGATGGAGAAGAGGGCGTGAACACATATTTAAAAGGTTCATTTGATTTGATTATCCTAGACATTATGATGCCAAAGTTAGATGGCTTAGAGGTTGTGCGAATCATTCGAGAAAAAAGTGCTGTTCCGATTTTAATGATGTCGGCAAAAGATACAGATGTTGATAAAGCTGTCGGATTAGGGCTTGGAGCAGATGATTACATTTGTAAGCCATTTTCTATGATTGAATTAGCCGCGCGTGTAAAAGCAGGAATTCGGAGATCTACGAAATATTCAGCTACAGAAACAACAGAAAAGATGATTCAAATTGGTGATTTAACGATTGATCCAATTAATTTTACTGTGGAAAAAAACGGGAAGCCTCTCAAACTTACTTTAAAAGAATTTGAGATTTTAAAACTGTTTGTAAAGAATCAAAATCGTGTATTTACGAAAGCACAAATATATACGCTAATTTGGAACGAAGAGTATTACGGTGACGATAACGTTATTAATGTTCATATGAGAAGATTGCGTGAGAAAATCGAAAGTGATCCATCTAATCCAGAATACATTAAAACGTTATGGGGTATCGGTTATAAGTTGGAAGTGATGTAATATGGTCAATTTGTTAATAGGTATTATTTTTATATTGTTATGTGTCATTTATATACAATATAAAATGAGGAAAAATAGTAGCAAAAATTTGCGATACACATATGAAAAGTTAGAAAGTATTGTTAATGAAAAAACAGGTGAGAAGTTACTTGTTATGACAGATGATCTAGAATTGCAAAAATTGTTAGTGGCAATTAACCAATTGTTAGATGCAAAACAGAAAACAAATGCAGATCATGCGAAAGTAGAAATTTCGATGAGAAAAATGCTTTCAAATATTTCACATGATTTGAAGACGCCACTAACAGTTATTCTTGGATATACAGAAATGTTAAATAAGGATAAAACGATAAATGAAGAAGAACAACAAATATTACTTGAGAAAGTGCATACGAAAACACTAGAAGTGATGGAACTAATTCATAAGTTTTTTGATCTAGCAAAGTTAGAATCTGGTGACAAGGCAATCGAGATGACAAAAGTGAATATGAATGAAGTTTGTCGAGAGAAGATTTTATCTTTTTATGATTTAGTGACGTCGAAAGGTTTTCATGTTCATATTGATATACCAGAAAGAAATATATATGCACTTGGAAATGTAGAAGTATTAGGTAGGGTATTGAACAATTTTATATCAAATGCGATTACATATGGAGACGATGGAAAGACACTTGGTATGACGTTAAGAGATGATGAAACGAATGTGTATATAGACGTATGGGATACAGGAAAAGGAATTGATGAATCGCATATTGATAAAGTGTTTGAGCGTATGTACACACTTGAAGATTCAAGAAATAGATTGTACCAAGGGAGCGGTTTAGGGTTAACGATTACGAAAAGGCTTGTGGAAGCGATGGATGGAAAAATTCATCTTTCTAGTAAGCCGTATGAAAAAACAATTTTTACAGTTGCATTAAAAAAGATGCAGTTTTAGCTTGTAGAGAAGTAGATTCTACAAGCTTTTTTGCAGCGTAAGGAATTTGTAAGAAACGGGTAAGAAAAAAGAGATTTCCGTTGTCTATTATAGAAATATAAAGTAGTGCGAAAGGGGAAAGTGATATGACCTATATATTAAAAACGAATCAGTTAACGAAAGTGTTTAAAGGGAAAGAAGTTATTTCTAGCGTTAACATGCATGTGAAAAAAGGAGAGATATACGGTTTCTTAGGACCGAATGGTGCTGGTAAAACAACGATTATGAAAATGATTACAAATTTAATAAAACCGACGAGCGGTGAGATTGAAATTTTCGGTGAGAAGTTAACAGATACATCTTATGAAGTATTAAAGAGAATGGGGACGATTATTGAATATCCAATCTTTTATGATAAATTAACGGCGAAAGAAAACTTAGAATTACATTGTGAATATATGGGCTATTACGATAAAAATGAAATTGACCATGCTTTACATTTAGTGAAGCTGCAAGGTATAGATAATAAAAAAGTAAAAGATTTTTCATTAGGAATGAAACAACGACTCGGTATTGCAAGGGCAATCGTAACAAAGCCAGAATTACTCATTTTAGATGAACCCATTAACGGTTTAGATCCAATTGGTATTAAAGAGTTACGAGACTTATTTAAAATGCTTTGCAAAGAATATGGTATTACGTTATTAGTCTCTAGCCATATTTTAGGAGAGATGGAACAAATGGCGGATACAATTGGTGTAATTCAAAATGGAAAACTAATAAAAGAAGTTTCAATGAAGAGTATTAACGGAAAACAAACAGAGTACATTGAAATCACTGTTCCTGATGTGAAGCGTGCAGCTTATATTTTAGAAGATAAACTCGGTATAAAAAATTACAAAATAATGAGCGGAAATATGATTCGTGTGTATGAATTGAAGGTGACGCAGCAAGCCATTTCAAAAGCGCTTATTATGAACGATGTGGAAATTGAAAGTATTAATAAGAAACATAGTTCCTTAGAGGAATATTTCTTAAATGTAATGGATGGAGAGGGCATTCATGCTTAATGGATTGTTAGTGAATCTAGTAAGTGGATTGGTCGTAATGTTCATAAGTGGGATTTTATATTATAGGAAGCCAGAGTGGAAATGGTTGTTAATTCTACTAGTGATAGGAATGTTAAGCTTCGTTACTGCTGGAATTAGAATGTTAGCAGTGTAGAGACAGTTATATAAAGAATGGAGGCGTGGTTTGTATGTTTAAATTAATGAAACTCGAGTGGAAAAAGCATAAATTATCTAGTTATTTTAAAGGAGTAGCGATTGGTATTATAGCAATTTTTGCTGCGGTAAGTCTTATGGCATGGGGATCTAAAGTAGAGGATGATTTGATGTTCTCTAGCTATATGGAATACATGTCTTTAGCAAATATTTTTATTAGAATTACATTTATTATTTTTGCATCGGTTATTTTATCACGTTTAGTGATTGATGAATACAAGAACAAAACAATACAGCTATTATTTATGTACCCACTGCAAAGGAAAATGCTAATGAGAGCGAAATTAGCAATTGTTTTTAGTTTTTGCTTTGTGAGCACGATAATCGCAACATTCATTATTAGTTTGCTCATATTCTGTATGAATCCAATAATAGGAATACTTGAAACACCTGTTACGATGGGGGAAATAATAGCTACCGTTCCAACTACTATTATAAGTGCATTTATGATATCGGGTATAAGTTTAATTCCTTTGTTTTTTGGAATGAGAAAGAAATCGACACCGACAACGATTACTTCTGCAGTGATAATTGGGATGCTAATAAACAGTAACGTTGGTCCTGGAAACGGTCAAGTAAGTATGTATGATTTTATATTTATCCCAATTGTACTCTGTTTATTAGGAATTTTTATTAGTTATCTATCGTATCGTAAAATTGATAAAATTGATGTAGCGTGAAAAAAGCATAAAACAAAAACGAACTGGGGTATGAATGGTGAAAAGAATAATAGTAATTGCAATATTATTCATTACAATTGCTAGTGTAGTTTTTGGTATTAAGGTATTTCAGGGGAAAGATTTTAAGAAAGAAAAATCTTTTGAGATAAATAATATAAAAGAAATAGAAGTAGACAATGAAAACTGGAATCTTGAATTTAAAAGTACAGACGCTAATAAAATAGTAATTTCCGCTCAAGGTGAACAAGCGGATAAAGAGATAGATCCCGTCAAAATAGAAAATGAAGAAAATAAAATTGTGATTAAGCAAAAACAAAAGGCAGCCAAATTTTTTAATGGTTTTACGTTTAGAAAGAAAAATAGTATATGTATAGCTATTCCGAAGAAAGAGATAGATAAAATTGTAGTAAATAATAAATCGGGTGATGTGAAAATAAGAGATCTAGTAGTGAAAAGTATCATGACGAAAGGCAAATCTGGGGATGGAATGATTGTAGGACTATCAGCCGAGAAAGGTGAATTTATATCGCAAAGTGGAGAGTTAGTTGTAAAAGATAGTTCAGTACAAGAATTAAATATAAAGTCTACGACTGGTGATAACTATATAACAAATGTAAGTAACTCAAATATGAACATCACTTCAACATCTGGGGAAGTATTGCTGAAAGATATGACAGAAGGAAAATCATTATTTATAGAAACAAAATCAGGGGATATTGGCGTACGATATAAAGGGGTTCCGACTTCTTTACAACTTACGGCTAAAAGTAATTTGACTGACGTAATAGTGGATTTAAAAGGACTTAAGAAAGATAAAAATACAGAAAAAATAAAAGTAGGAACGATTGGTGATGCAAAAAATGAAGCGAAGATTTTAAGTGAAACAGGAGTCATTTATATTGATTAAATCTTATGAGGAAGGAGGACACTATCATGCTACATTTAATGAAGCTAGAATTGAAAAAGTTTAAGCTTGGTTGGTACGTGAAGAGAGCAATTATTGCAAATATTGTTATACTGGCATTAATGATCTTTGTGAGCATCATCGCTCAAGTAGAAGGTGATGCAGAAATAAGGAATCCAGAGGCGATATTGTTAATGGCTAGCACAATAGTAAGAGCAACATTTATTATTTTTGGTAGTGTATTAATCGCAAGGTTAATAATTGGCGAATATAAAAATAAAACAATACTACTTATGTTTTCTTATCCTATTAACCGAAAGAAAATGATGGCTAGTAAGTTGGCTATTACAGCGATAGTAACATTTATAACAGTTATTGTATCTAACATTTTAGTAGTAGGAATTTTCTTTGGGATAGATAGTTATTTTTCAATTCTTCCTCATTCATTCACAGTAGATCAATTGGTGCAAGAAGGAATAAAACTGGTTCCTTTAGCCATTGCAACTGCGGGGATGAGTTTAATCCCATTATATTTCGGAATGCGTAAACGTTCCGTGCCAACTACAATTGTTTCATCTCTTATCGTTGTCTCAATTGCAATGAATAGCAACCCAGAGTTTCCTACAGCAACTTTTCTTCCCCTTCAACTAGCATTGGCAGCAATTGGAGTTGCCATTGCATATTACGGAATTAAAAATATAGAGAAGGAAGATATAACTGTATGATAAGAATACGTAAAATAGTTTCACATGAAACAAGTTACAGAAAAAGACAAGATGTGTAAACACCTTGTCTTTTTCTGCTGTTACATTTTAGGAGCTTCCATTCCAGCGGCAGCCCATTCTTCTTTTGCAGGGCCATATACGCCAGGGACTGTTAAGCCAGCTTGCCTCATTAATACCGTCATTTGTCCGCGGTGGTGATTTTGATGATTAATAAGTGTCATTAAAAATATAGAATTTGGCATAGGACGACCAAAGAAGTCATTAATAGTTGCTAAATCTTTATCAGCCCATTTACTTTGAAGTGCTTCAACAAAAGCTGTATTCACTTTACGATATCCATCTGCAATTGTTTTTGCTGAAGTTGGAATAGGATAATCTTTCGTTTCTCCTTCAAACTTAAGCCCAGTACCAGATAGTATAACAGGAATTGCCGTCACGATATGCCAAGCAACTCTGCCTAATGTCCAATGCTCAGGTGCAATTTCTTGTGATAAAGATGCATCGGTTAATGAATCAAGCATTTTCTGAGTAGACGTAGCCTCGTATGTCCATGATTGCAAGAAGCCTTCAATTGTTTGGTACATTATTGTTATCCCCCCTATTTATGTTCATACATTAAATTCGAGAGAAGTGATGCATTCCCTTTTAATAGAAAAGCTTTCGTTAAATATTGCTACATTATAAAAATAATTAGAAAATATTTATAAAAGTGTCAGAAAAACGATCTTTTTATTCGTATATGTAATGAATAGAGAAATGGAAGTGAATTTCTGTATATAAAGTATAAAAATGATAAGGAATACGTATTGTTAGGGAATGCTGATGATTACAGAAGGCTATTTCAAATAATAGGTGGATTGAAAGTAGCGAACGGAATAGAACTAAAATTACAAGATAAGGAATTAAAGAGAAAGTTAACTTTAAAACGAAGTGTGTTCAATATAATCATGTATTCACTTGTTATATATTTTATGTACAAAGCTTATATTAATTTTATCCCGCATTAACGGGCAGTAAAACTCCCGTCTCAAAACTCGGCTAGATTGAAGAATTTAGATGGAAGTCAGGTTGCCTGTAAAAGTCTAATTATAGTTTCACTCTATGCCATAATAGAAAAACCAGCTTCATATATGAAGCTGGTTTTTAATTAACCTTCTTTTCACTCTTCCTCATCAAACATGAGAAATAAGGTGCTCCAATTACAGCAACGACAAGGCTGGAAGGGATTTCTTTCGGATATGCAATCGTCCCAATACAAAGTGAAATGTGTATAGTTAATAATCTGTGGAGATGAGGCGAAAGTACAAGCAAAAGGAGAGCAAATTGCATGTAATAATTACTAGAATCTATGGAATGTATCTGTGTTTATCCTATTAAGTAAATTATTTCTTTGTTAGTTAGATAGGTGTTTTTTAACTAGATGATTTTACTTAAAAGATCGAAGTAAAGGAAGTGATCAACATGTCTTCATGGAGAAATAATATAAATGGATATTGTAGTTGTAATAATCAAAATGGTGTACATGTTGATTCGTGTTGTTTTAGTTGCGATGGGACAGTGCCTAAGCTAGGCCCAACCGGTCCGACGGGAGCAACAGGTCCAACGGGAGCAACGGGAGCAACAGGTCCAACTGGAGTAACCGGTTCAACCGGAGCAACGGGAATAACGGGAGCAACAGGTCCAACGGGAGCAACAGGCCCAACCGGAGTAACAGGAATAACGGGAGTAACGGGAGCAACAGGCCCAACCGGAGTGACAGGAATAACCGGAGTAACGGGTCCAACGGGAGTAACGGGTCCAACGGG
>NZ_MACE01000031.1 GCF_001883995.1 Bacillus paranthracis
AAAAAAGGACGACCAGTAACTACAAAACCTTATCGAAAGCGATTGGTACGATTTAGTTATGTGGAAGATTCGATTCATAGAATTCTAGAAAGAGTTAACGATCCACGCTCTCGCATGGAAATTCAGAAAGAGTTGGCGACAATGGTCGCTAAACAAAAAGTCTTGGAACAAGAGAAAGTGGTTTGAGGAATTTGAGGTGGAATTCTATTTTGGGGAAACCGGCTCTATCTAATAGCCGGTTAGAGGGATGAAAAACGGACCTTCACTCAACAAAAAAGAAAAAGGCGGTTTTTAGAAAGTAGTTTTTAAAATGTTTTTTAAAAGAAAAGTAGGTGATGTTTAATGACAGTTGAACAACAAAAATCTATCAATATATTTAGTGTTTCGATAGATAGATTAACGATTATGGGTAACATCAGAAAAGAGAGAATTGGAGATTTCCATACACTTGTTAATATGTCCAATTGGGTTGATTTATGGAAAATGGGACAAGCAGCTGAAGGGCATATATTCAAAAAAGTGTTCTTTTCGTATGATCCACGAAAAGCGCAATCATTAAATCGAAGAGAGTTCCGAATGGAGTTCAATCCCAATGGGTTAAGTGAATCCGAGAAGAAATGGATAATTGAACATATTATTCCAGCGTTAGAAGATGTGGGGTTATCGCGTTTAGATATAGCTTTTGATTGTGATTGTAATCTAGGGAAATTTGCTTACATACAGAAAATCAGTACCAAACGAACCAAGATTGAATCTAGAGCAGGAGCTTTAGAAACTCTGTATTTGGGTTCTAGAAACTCAGAAAGAATGGTGAGAATTTATAATAAAAAGGTTGAATTGGAAGACAGAAAAAATAAAATTAAAACCAAATTGAAGAATGGGATTAATCCGAACTCTGTTGAAACTGTTGATGATTTGGTGAAGGAACTTGTTGAAATTGAGAAAATGGAACGTGATGTTTGGTGGAGATTGGAATTCGAATTAAAACGTGATGCGATAACTATTAATGGTTCGATTTTTGATAATCTAGTGATTAAAGAACCAGTCGTTAACAAAAGAACCGTTCCACGTGTTCAAGATAGAGCGATGTTGAACCACCTTATGCAAAATGAAAATGAATGGAGCGAGTTATCTAAAACAAGTAAAGCGAAATTTAAAAAGATACTTCAAGAACTTGAAGGTAAAATTGATGAGGATTTAACAGAGCGATTCAAAGAAGCGCTTGAAAAAGAAAAAAACGACTTGTTGGCGCAAGTCGCTGGTTGGATTGGGTTGGAGCCCAATAAATTGTTTATTTAACACTTAAATTATATACAAATATGCAGATAGATTTCAAGACAAAGCTGAACATTACTGTTCAGCTTTTTTATATTTGAATACCAAAATTAAGAGGAGGATCAGGGGGGTAATTATTTTTTGGGGGGAGACACTAAAAACTGTTACACTCAAAAAAAGAGGTGATTATATGTTTTTTGTAGATAAAGAACATGAAGATAATTTTAACAAACTGATGGAGTTGTATAATTTAGTTGTTGAAGAAAATGTAGAGTATGAGAGTGCGATTTATGTTGCAGCGTACCCAAAAATTTTCAAGTGCTATAATTTGGAGCATTTAGATACATCTTGTGGACCACTGATTCATCTATTTGATGGATATGATGAGGAAGAGTTGCATGATGCAGGTGCTTTAACAAGTTCTACACGTGCGCTAATTCAAGCTGGTCAATCGTTATATAATGGTCATGAAGCGCGTATTTCTAGTGTGTGTAGTTATGGACAGGAAACGTTAGAAGTATTTATACAAGCTTGTAGGATTCGTGCGAAAGCGAAAGGAAGGTGTCACCTTTAGGTGGCGCCTTTTTTTATTGGAGAGATCGGAGGGAAATGATTATGTCGCAAAAGCTGATTTATTATGAGAAACACTTTGCTTTACACTCGTCAAAGTGGGCCTACCGAGGGCGAATTTTCCCTGGTGGGCTTGCTTTGTAAGAGTGCAGAGTGTAGAGGCTCGTGGTCAATTAGAATGTGAAATAAAAATGGAACGGACAAAAAGTATAGTAAAGAATTGACAGAGTTAAATATTTAGATAGAATGACCGAGATTTATAAAAAGGGGTGATAAATAATGGTGTTTACAATTACTAAAAAGTTTATTTTGGCAAAAATTGAAGAGAAAAAGAAATCTAATTTATATCATATTTTGGATACTGAAACGCATGCGAAAAGTGTAGTGATAGGGATAAAGACAGATGAAGAAATTAAAGAACTTACAATTGTTGAAGCAGATATAGATGTTCGTATTCAGAAAGAGAAATTTGATTTGATTACTGGGGAGAAAAAGTATAAAGATACAGCAACATTGTTTTTAACATCTATTCGTAGTGTTGGAGAGTGATAGTGATGTATACAGAATCTGAACTGAAACATTATGACGTTCCTAGATTTGTTGATTATATATGTGTGCATGATGAATCTATTGAGTTCGATGTAGATTGGTGGACAGTTACAGAACTAAAAGAACTTTTCAATATTCGTCTTACTGATCAGGAGAAGAAAACTAAAATTGTTGCGTTTAAAACAACGGAGGGTTTCCGAGGTTATGCAGCAGTGTACTCAAAAAAAGAGATTCTTGATTTTAGATTGATAAACAATGCGTAGCGCGTAGCTGTGTTTTTTCTTGAGCGTTGCATGCGTGGCGAGCACAAAGTGAGTGCAGCTTTGCGACCACACGAGCCTTTGTCCTCGCCACGTATCCGATGCCAAGTAGTGAGGTGATGTAAATGTTTGGAGAACCTGAAAGTTTATTTGAAATTGTTTTTAAAATACTAGTCTTGGGTGTGTTGCCTACCTTCGTCCTAGTTAGGATGGTGTATCTAGATTACAAGGAATTGCGAAGCCATAAGGCATCGCCAAAACTCGACGAAGACACTAGAAAGCATAGGGAAGATTAGGGAGGTTTTGGGAGTCTTGACGAAGACTCTTTTAATCTATCTAAAAAAATTGCAGGATTCTAAGTGATATAGTAGAATCATTTGTGTATAACATAAAATGATTGGAGGGATTTCAAGTGGGGCGAAAAAAAGGACGACCAGTAACTACAAAACCTTATCGAAAGCGATTGGTACGATTTAGTTATGTGGAAGATTCG
>NZ_MACE01000032.1 GCF_001883995.1 Bacillus paranthracis
GTTTGTCTAGCATCTAAAATAAAAATTGACGTTTCACGTTGTTTGTTTCGTTCAGTTTTCAAAGAACTTGTCCATCGCTTCAGAAGCGACTTCATCATATTAACATCTTCATTTTTCGATGTCAACTAAGTTTTAAAATTTCTTTTTTGTCGTTTTCTACGTTTCCGCATCAGCGACGTTTATTAATATACCATCATGGTTTTTAAATAACAAGTGTTTTTTATAAAAAAACAAAAAAATTATCTATCCTCCTTTCTTCTATAGTAAAACCTTTTATTCTCTCTACTGAAAATAAGTATTTTGATTGTATACCAATACACTCTAATTAACCAAACTGCCTTCCATAATCCCTCCCACCTTTTCATTCTCTTCTACATTAGAGTCCACATTTAAAAAGAAAATAGCTTCGCCACTTCCTAATAATGCGCACATGTTGATTTTTTGTCCCTCCACACAAATCATTACTAATTGAAAGAACCGGTTGTTGGCAGATAGCTCCCCCCAACCGAATTCGAGGTGAGAATTTTATCGTCCGACCAACGGCGGGATAGATAACGAAATTCCAACGAAACATCAACTTAAGATTATTGTTAGAATTTTTTTACATTTAATTAATGAAAAATATCCATTTTTTGTTATATAGTAAGAAAGGACGTACTCAACTATAAATAACCCAATGGAGGAATTACTTTATGGATAGGTTAACAAAGTTTTCATTAAAAAACCGCGCCGCTGTTATCATCATGGTTTTTCTCATTTCCATACTCGGTGTTTATTCCGGCTCTAAATTACCTATGGAATTTTTACCTAGCATCGATAATCCCGCAGTCACCGTCACAACCTTATCTCCAGGACTCGACGCCGAAGCAATGACAAAAGAAGTAACCGATCCCCTTGAAAAACAATTTCGCAACTTAGAACACATCGACAACATCACCTCTTCTACTCACGAAGGATTATCACGCATCGATATCGCGTATGCATCCAAAGCAAATATGAAAGATGCCACACGTGAAGTTGAAAAGGCCATTAATACAATTAAATTACCTAAAGATGCAACGAAACCGATAGTTAGCCAATTAAATACTTCTATGATTCCACTCGCTCAAATTGCAATCCAAAAGCAAAACGGATTTTCAAAAGCAGATGAAAAACAAATCGAAAAGGAAATCGTACCACAACTCGAAAGCATTGATGGCGTTGCCAACGTTATGTTTTTTGGAAAATCAACTTCCGAATTATCTATTATACTAGACCCAAACCAATTAAAAGATAAAAACGTAACAACGGAACAAATATTAAAGGTTTTACAAGGAAAAGAAACTTCCACTCCAGCTGGAGCTGTTACCGTTAATAAAGAAGAATATAACCTTCGTGTCATCGGGGATATAAAAAATGTAGATGACATTAAAAACATCACTGTTGCACCTCAAGTTAAATTACAAGATGTTGCTCAAATTGAACTAAAACAACACTATGACACAATCTCACATATAAATGGCGAAGAAGGCACTGGATTAATCATCATGAAAGAGCCAAGTAAAAACGCAGTTGCAATTGGAAAAGAAATCGATAAAAAAATTAAAGATATAAGTAAACAATATAAAGATCAGTTTTCTATTAAACTTTTAGCATCAACTCATGAACAAGTTGAAAATGCTGTTACTAGCATGGGAAAAGAAGTAATCCTTGGAGCAATTGCTGCAACTCTAATTATCTTAATCTTTTTACGCAATTTCCGAACGACACTCATCGCTGTTGTCAGTATTCCATTATCTATTTTATTAACACTCTTTTTACTACACCAATCTAACATCACACTTAACACTCTAACACTTGGTGGTTTAGCCGTTGCAGTTGGACGTCTCGTCGATGATAGCATCGTTGTCATTGAGAATATTTTCCGCCGGTTACAAAAGGAATCTTTCTCTAAAGATATTATTCTCGATGCAACGAAAGAGGTCGCCGTCGCAATTACTTCTTCCACCTTAACAACGGTTGCTGTTTTTCTACCTATCGGCCTCGTATCAGGAGTAATCGGAAAATTAATGTTACCTATGGTATTAGCGGTCGTATATTCTATACTATCGTCCTTAATCGTTGCACTAACAGTTGTTCCACTTATGGCTTTTTTACTACTCAAAAAAACAAAACACAAAAAGCCAAGTTCTTCACCACGATATACGGCTACATTAAAGTGGGCTCTTTCGCATAAATTCATTATTCTACTTACTTCTTTTTTATTATTCGCAGGATCGATTGCTGCATATGTATTACTACCGAAAGCGAATATAAAATCTGAAGACGACACAATGTTATCTATTAATATGACTTTCCCAGCTGATTACGCTCCTGAAACACAAAAACAAAAAGCCTTTGATTTCGAAAAGAAGCTACTTTCCAATTCAGATGTAACGGATGTTATTTTACGAATGGGATCTAGCGCAGAAGATGCACAATGGGGGCAAACGACGAAAAATAATCTTGCCAGTATATTTGTAGTCTTCAAGAAAGGCTCTGATATTGATCAATATATTAAAGAGTTAAAAAAAGAACATAACGCTTTTGAACCCGCTGAACTTGATTATATAAAAACGAGTTATTCAAGCTCTGGCGGCGGCAATAATTTGCAATTCAACGTAACAGCCACTAACGAAACGAATTTAAAAAAGGCTGCTACTATCGTCGAAACAAAACTAAAAGATATGGATGATCTTTCTAAAGTAAAAACGAATTTAGAAGACTCTAAGAAAGAATGGCAAATCCATGTTGATCAAACAAAGGCCGAACAACTAGGATTAACACCAGAATTAGCAGCTCAACAAGTAGCATTCCTTATGAAGAAATCACCTATTGGTGAAGTTTCAATCAATAACGAAAAAACTACTATTATGATAGAACATAAAAAAGAAAGCATTACGAAACAAGAAGACATTTTAAACACAAACATACTATCACCTATTAATGGACCAATTCCTTTAAAAGACATTGCAACTATTTCAGAAAAGCAACTTCAAACAGAAATCTTCCATAAAGATGGAAAAGAAACCATTCAAATTACCGCAGAAGCTTCAAATGAAGATTTAAGTAAGGTAAGCGCAGAAGTGAACAAAGCGATAGCCGACTTAGATTTACCTAGCGGAGCCAAAGTAAATATCGCAGGCGCCACTGAATCTATGCAAGAGAACTTCACAGATTTATTCAAGATTATGGGGATTGCAATCGGGATTGTATATTTAATTATGGTTATTACCTTTGGACAGGCGCGTGCTCCTTTTGCAATCTTGTTCTCCTTGCCATTAGCTGCTGTCGGCGGTATTTTAGGATTAATCATTTCAGGAACACCAGTTGATGTAAATTCCTTGATCGGCGCATTAATGTTAATCGGGATTGTCGTTACAAACGCTATCGTATTAATAGAAAGAGTACAACAAAACCGAGAACACGGTATGGAAACGAGAGAGGCCTTACTTGAAGCAGGTTCCACTAGATTACGCCCAATTATTATGACAGCTATTACAACAATCGTCGCTATGCTACCACTCCTATTTGGTCAATCACAAGCAGGAAGTATGGTATCGAAAAGTTTGGCAGTCGTTGTCATCGGCGGTTTAGCAGTCTCAACTGTCCTTACATTAGTAGTCGTTCCTGTAATGTATGAACTATTAGATAAAATCGGGAGAAAAAGACGCTCTCGTAGAAAAATAAATACTTCTACAGAAACACCTGATATTTAAACGAAAAAGCGTTATCTTCACGAATGAAGATAACGCTTTTTCTCTACCTACTCATATAATCCATCATTTTTTCTGCATACCGCTCTAGAGGTTCACTAGAATTCACAATAAGATATTCACTATTTAGAGGTCTTTTACTACCATTTAACCACTTTTTAAAAGCTACTTCCGACTCTACCTTTTCAATTTGACTGACCAGACGCTTACGTGTTTGTAGTCTCATATTAATCTCTTCCATATCATTCAGATAACACTCAATATATTTATATTTCACACCATGTTTATTAGACAGCTTAATTCCTTTTTCAACCATCCCTTTATATAGACATGGACTATCCAATATCACACTATGTCCTTGTTCTAAATATGAATCAATCAATGCCCATTCAGCATCATACGCAAGTCCACCAATAATCGTTGATTCAATACCTTTCACTTCTAGCGATCTTAACAATGCTGATTTCAAAACGTCATGATCTACAATTATAGCACCTGTTAACTCCCCTATATACTTAGAAACTGTAGATTTTCCCGATCCTGGAAAACCTGACATTTGCAGAAAAAACAAATTAAACCCACTCCCTCATTTTCATCTTTTTATCCCACTATTTGTGAGCAGTAAAACCCCACTGTTTAAAATTTCACTTTATCTATATAACGAATTACAAATTCAACAATCGCTATACCTTTTCCTTCTATATTAAAACGCAAAAAGAACTCCCTACTTATAAATAGAGAGTTCTTCTTTATAACTTATGCCGCTTTTACCTTCTTCGTCGTTTTACTTTTTCTTTTCGCTCCTGTAAAACGTTTGTGCAATATAGATGCTACTAAGCGTGAAATAACATTGAATAGCAATACCATAATAATTAATACAGCTGCAGACTTTGTCGCAATTAACTTCGCATCCGGAATAATTCCTTCAGAATTTAACTTCCAAATGTGAACCGCTAACGTTTCAGCTGGTCTAAATGGGTTTAAAGGATGAGCAGGACTTGAGAAGTCCGCTGCTGAATTTAAAATTGGAGATGTTAAACCCGCTGTATAAATTAATGCCGCCGCTTCACCAAATATACGACCTGCCGCTAAAATAACACCTGTAATAATTTGTGGTAGTGACGACGGAATAATAATACGAGTGATCGTTTGCCACTTTGTTGCACCTAATCCAAGACTCGCCTCTTTCACATTAGAAGGAACCTCTGAAATCGCATTTTCACAAACACGAGTTAAACCTGGCAAGTTTAAAATTGTTAAAGCAAGGGCACCACCCATTACTGTGTATCCCCATCCTGTCATTGTAACGAACACTAACAAACCGAATAAACCAACAACAATAGAAGGTAAAGATGCCATTGTCTCAATACATAAACGGACAAAGTTTAAAAAACGTCCTTGTTTTGCATACTCTGCTAAATATATTCCAGCGCCTAATCCGAGAGGAATAGATATAATAAGCGTTATAACAAGCATATAGAAAGAATTGAATAACTGCGGACCAATCCCACCACCAGCTCTTGTATTACTTGGTTCTCCAAACAAGAAATTAGGATCCCAAAAACCCCATCCCTTTTGTAAAATCTCAAACACTAAGAACACTAGTAAAGCTACAACTAAAGCCGCAACCGCATAAAAGATACCTGTCCAAACTTTATTTACCGTTCTTGCATTCATTATTATCGCTCACCTCTTTGCCCAATTGCTCGAATTACTAAAATAAACAGGAATGAAATAACAAGTAAAATCATTGCTAAAGTCCATAGCGCATTGTTCCAAGCAGTTCCGTTTAATGTATTTGTCATGTCCATTGTCAAAATACCAGTTAACGTTGCTGTCGGGCTATATATTCCTTCTGGTAATTTAACCGTATTCCCAATTACCATTTGAACCGCTAATGCTTCACCAAAAGCACGCGCTAAACCTAAAACAATACCTGTTAAAATCCCCTTTTTCGCAGCAGGAACAATCACTCGGCTAATCGCTTGCCATTTCGTTGATCCTAAACCATAAGAAGCTTCTAAATAATCAAATGGAACAGAGCGTATTGCATCAGAAGCGATACTAGCAATAGTAGGCAAAATCATTATACTTAATACAACAATACCTGCAATTAAACTAAAGCCCACTCCTCCAAACGAATCACGTAATAGCGGTACTAAGATTGTAACCCCTAATAATCCGTATACAACCGAAGGAATACCAACTAATAATTCTAAAACAGGCTTCAATACTTTATTTCCAAACTTCGGCGAAATTAAATTCATGAATATAGCAAGAGCTATAGCAATTGGCGCACTAATAATAACCGCACCTAACGAAACCACCGTTGAACCTACAATAAAAATTACAGCCCCGAAAGTTCCCTCATCAGCATTTGGACTCCATTTTGTCGATGTTAACATTTCAGTAAACGAGATACCACTTTGCGTAAATGATTGAATTCCTTTACCGCAAATAAATGCAATAATAGCTAATGTAACTAAAACAATAAAAATACCACAAAACGTAACAAGTGATCTTCCTATATATTCACTTTTCACGTAATTAATTTGTTTTTTCCCCTTCATCACAGGACAGACCCCACTTCATAAATTGAAATGAACAGGACTGGCCTTGCAGCCAGCCCCATAAATTTTATTACTTATTTAATTTAGACATTGGAATATAACCCATATCTTCTACTTGCTTTTCAAAATCTTTACCTTTTACATAGTCAATGTAAGCTTTTGTTGCTTCTTTTGCCTCACCTTTCGTTACCATGTACTCGTAAGACCAGAATGGATATTTACCAGACGCAATGTTTTCAACTTTTGGTTCAGCACCATCAATTTTCACTGTTTGTAGCGCACCTTTTTTCTCGCCAACCATGTAAGACATTGCTAAATAACTTACTGAACCTGGAGTAGAGTTAATCGCTTGTTCTACTGCACCGTTAGAATCTTGTGTAGTACCAGTTCCATCATTAATTTTCGCGTCTTTCATAATTGTTTTTTCAAATGTAGCACGTGTACCAGAAGAAGCTGGACGGTTAATTACGTTAATTTTTTCATCTTTCCCGCCTACCTCTTTCCAGTTTGTTACTTTTCCAGTGAAGATATCTTGTACTTGTTGTACTGTTAAATTATCAACTTTTACATCTTTATTTACGACAAGTGCGAATGCAATACCCGCTACCTTGTTATCTACTAATTCTTTCGCCTTATCAGCATCTTTTATTTTATCTGCAGATGGAACATCTGAGTTACCAATTTGGACCGCACCAGAAGCTACTTGGTTAATTCCAGTTCCACTACCGCCACCTTGCACTTGAATAGAAACGTTTGAATTTTTCTCCATAAATTTCTTTCCAGCTTCCTCTGCAAGAGGTTGAAGTGCTGTAGAGCCTGCAGCTGCTATCGTACCTGACAATTCTTGTTTTGCATTATCGCTTCCTTTAGCCTCTTTACCTGATGTCTCTTCTGCTTTTCCACATCCCACTAATGAACCCGCTACCACTAAAGCTGCTAAAGAAAATTTAATACCCTTTTTCATGACCATGTCTTGTACCCCCATTTGGATTATCACTTTTCACATTTATCTACTTCTTTCGAACACAAATTCATTGTAGGACAATAATATTATGTGAGTGTTAAGCAATTTTTAATTTTAAGTAAATGACGATAATACCCCTTAAAAACTAGAAATCCCAACATTTATAGTTGAAGAACCCAACAAAATCCACACTAATTAAGCTGTAATGTAAATTTACTCTTAACAATGTAAATTAAATGTAAATGTTTTTCGCTCTTTTTCCCTTTTAGTTAAAGTTACATTTACAATTCCGTTGTATTTTGTTACTTTTACGCGCCTAATTTATGTACATTACACAGAATTTCAGTAATATTTTTTAGTACAACTAAATAAATTGGAACAATTCTAAAAATAAATGAATATTTTTAAAGTACCAATTGACAGCATCATCCAATGTAGTCTACTATATTACTAACAAAAAGTTTACCTAAGGAAACTTTTTAAACTTAAACTAACAATATAGAGATGAGGTAACTTTTATGGTATCGGCTAATAAAAAACCACTTTCCGAATTTAAGACTGGAGAGTTTGTACAAATTGAGAAGATACAATTAGAAGGAACTATGAAACGACGTTTATTAGATTTAGGATTTATCCCCGGCGCAACAATTAAAGTATTACAACGCAGCCCACTTGGAGATCCGGTCGCTTATCAAGTAAGCAACACAACTATCGCACTACGCAAGGAAGAAAGTTCCCTTATTTTCGGGGTATTAATAGGAGATGATTTCAGATGAGCAAATATCGCATTGCTTTAGCTGGCAACCCAAATACCGGGAAAAGTACATTATTTAATACTTTAACAGGTTTAAAACAACATACTGGAAACTGGACGGGAAAAACTGTTTTAAAAGCTGAAGGAGAATATGAACATAACGGTAGTAAATATACATTAATAGATTTACCTGGGACTTACTCACTATATTCAAATTCTGCGGATGAAGAAGTAGCAAGGGATTATATTATATTTGAAAAACCAGAAGTAACTGTAGTTGTTGTAGATGCAACAGCAATGGAAAGAAATTTAAATTTAGCACTTCAAGTGATGGAAATGACGAGTAACGTAGTCATTTGTATTAACTTAATTGATGAAGCTGAGAAAAAAGGCATCGTTATCGATGAAAAAAAATTAGCAAAATCACTTGGTGTACCTGTAGTTAAGATTTCCGCTCGTAACCGAGTAGGCATCGGTCATTTACTAAATGTCATTGCTAAAGTAGCAAATAAAAAGCTAATTCCAGCACCAATTAAAGTTACTTATAGTGAAAAAATCGAAAATATGATTCGAGAATTAGAACCACAAATTTATAAAGCATTCGGTGATACGTATCCAGCACGTTGGATTGCATTACGTATATTAGATGGAGATAAAAATTTCTTAACTGCACTTGAAAAACATCATAACGAACCACTTGTAAGGGAGGTCGTAATCAATGGAATCTCACTCAGCCAGTAAAGCTCTTCCATTAGACTATATTATTCAACACGCTCAAACACTTTCAAAAGAAGATATACGAGATGATATTGTCGGAGATATTTATCGAACATCTGCAAGCATCTGTAAAGAATCTGTTCAATATACAAATACGGATAAATTATATCGTTCTGAAAAACTAGATAAAATTTTCACATCTCCAATATGGGGATTCCCAATTATGCTCGGTATTTTATCTATCATTTTTTATCTTACAATCGCTGGTGCTAACGTACCATCTGATATGATTGCTGAGTTTTTCGGATGGGCCGAAGGATATTTAACTTCTTGGTTCCAAGCAGCACACGCACCTGAATGGTTACATGGCATTTTAATACTTGGTTTATTCCGTGGTATCGGCGCTGTTATTAGCGTTATGTTACCACCTATGGCCATCTTTTTCCCTATGTTCGCACTATTAGAAAACTATGGATACTTACCACGCGTTGCGTTTAATATGGACCGATTATTCAAACGCTCTGGTGCACACGGTAAACAATCTTTAACAATGGCAATGGGATTCGGTTGTAACGCTGCAGCTATTATGTCAACACGTATTATTGAATCACCACGTGAACGTATGCTTGCAATCTTAACAAATAACTTCGTACCTTGTAACGGTCGCTGGCCTATGTTAATTTTAATGGCCTCATTATTTATGGCTGCTGGTTATACAGGTAGTATGCAAACACTTGTTACTGCCGGCGTTGTAGTTGGAATGGTTGTAATTGGTATCGTTATGACATTAACTGTTTCTTGGGTACTATCAAAAACAGCTTTAAAAGGCGTTCCAACCCACTACACACTTGAGTTACCGCCGTACCGTAAGCCAAAGGTTTGGAATACAATTGTACGCGCAACACTCGATAAATCAGTTTATGTTTTAAAACGAGCTGTTGTTGTAGCTGCCCCTGCGGCTGCATTAACTTGGTTACTAGCTAATATTTTCATCGGTGACACAAGCTTACTTATGTATTTTGTAAATTTTCTAGATCCATTTGCTAAAATGTTAGGACTTGACGGCTTTATTCTAGCTGCGTTTATTCTTGGACTACCAGCGAATGAAATTGTTATCCCGATTTTATTAATGTCTTACTTATCAACCGGGGCTTTAACTGAAATAGATGATTTTAATCAAATTAAAAATTTATTCTTAGAAAATGGTTGGACTTGGTTAACAGCGTTAAACACAATGTTGTTCTCACTTCTTCATTTCCCATGCGGAACGACACTGGTTAACATATATAAAGAAACAAAAAGTGCAAAATGGACATTCTTATCGTTTGCAATCCCTACCGTTATCGCCATCGTTGTGACATTCCTCTCTACACAATTGGTACATTGGTTAGGGCTTGTATAAAGCAAAGCATACATAGAAGGTATCCCCCTTCACATATGCTTTGCACGAAAGAAACCTGAAATCATTCAGGTTTCTTTTTTTGCACATCAGCATTCCAAGGCTGCGCTCCATACGTTGTGAGTTTCTTATGAATAAAGTATATAGCGCCTGGAAGAATCGCCATTAATATTGTGCAACTAATTCCTAATCCAGTAAACAACTTCCATCACCTTACTTTACTCTTTTTGGTAAAGCTGAACCCGTATGTTCAATTGTTGGATGAACATGAACAGTAACCTCAGCATCACTAAAGTAATTTTCACCTTGATCCCAATTCTTACTTATTTTTTTCCACTCTTTATAATTATGCCGCTTATACACTTCCCCTAATTCTAATACATCTACCTTATATTTTTTTTGAACAAGCTGAACGGATTTTCGGATGCGCGTCTCCATTTCCTTCGAAATATCCTTCTCTAAACGTTTTTCATTCAAGACCTTTTTATGATCACTAAAGTGTAACTCAGCTATTGTACCTTCCAAAAATAAGTGAATATTAAACTTTGGTTTTGTAACATTTGTTGTAGATACTTTAATTTTCCGACGCAACTTATGAATTTCATATGTAATAAGTTGATTCTTTTTGCGGATAGTAAAAAAACCTCCAATTTTTTTACCTACTATATAATTCATTCCTAATGTTTCTTCCCCATTCAAACTACCTACACACTTATTATCCTTCCCACGAAACAACGCTGCCCCGTTCATTTGTACACCTTGCTTTGTTAATTCAAGAATAGGTAATACGAAGCTTCGGCTCGCAATCATCTTTTCCTGAACCTCACCAATTCTTGCAGCCTCAATCATTTGGGCATTTTTCGGAGGATGTTCAGCTAACATATCAATATACTGTGCCGGTAAATTTTCAGGTTTTGCACTCTGTTTTAAAATAGATTCGGCATTCTTCTTCGAAACAAACAAACGAATATTTCTCCTCATTTCATGATCGCGAATATATACATCTAACGTATTTTGCAAAACATACGGATTCGCCAGTAATTCTTCCGAAAAAATAATGACTTGTATATGCGGAAAAAATAATGTTCGACTAATCTTTTTAGCAATAATTCGGATTTGCTCAAAGACACTATCTGCTTTCGCACTCACATTAATATAATTTTCACTATCTCCACCACCTTGTCCCCCTTGTTGCGCTAGCTTACTGGGAAGCACCATCTGATACGTCCCTTTCATAATCGGATTTGATTTCTTTTTTTTCACGATATCATAGGCTGCACCTACTACAAATCCTCTTTCTTCTATTTCTTCTAGCTCAGAACACCCACTGATAGATCCAACTAAAACCATAAGCATTATAATTTTAAGAAGGTGTTTCATTTCTACCATTCCTTCTTCTTATTTTATATACAATAAAAACTAACAAAGGTGCTAACACGACAAACCCCATATCTATCCAAGCTAAATAAGTTCCATAATTTGATAAAGCATTTAAACTACTAGGCATCATATTCACCATAAAAATAATCGGGGCACTTACAAAAATGAAAATATGTTTCTTCACTTTGGGAAACATAGCGCAAAATAATAATGATGCGACATCATAATACATGGCCGTAGTGTTATAAATAGTAATAATCCAAGTTGTAAAAAAAATTGCATCAAATCTTTCTAAAAACCCTCCACCAATTTCAATTTCTTTCCCTAATTCAATTGTTGGGTACGTCAATCCACGAGTTGTCATATACGTAAAAACACTAATACAAGTTACATAAATTAAAATGTACGACAACACATTTACCATTACCGCTTTCGCAACTGCCATTGGTGCTTTTTTTGCCGCCTTATCATTCAGCAACACAGCATAAAACAGAGCTACTTCAAATCCAATAAACGTAAAAATAGAATTTTTAACTCCAACAGCATATTGACTCACTTCCGTTTGAAAGGCTGGTAGTAAATTATTTATTTCCATTAAATTTATATTCAATAAAGAAAGAAGCACTATCGCAATTAAAACAATAGGTAAAAATAGAACATTTAACCTTAATAAAGCTGCTCTAGATCCTGCTATTCCATAAATAACAACTAATAAGAAGAAGAAAGACAGTAGTTGTATTGGTGTATCACTAAACAAATACGTTTGGGAAATAATTGAAATCATTCGCGATTCATATGCTGTCAACGCAGCAAACGTTAATACTAAAACGCTGCTAATCGTGTATGCAACAGGCTTTGTCAAATGCGCACTCGTATATTGAACAAAGTTTTGTTTCGGGAATAAAATAGCTACCCTCGTTACAAACCAACCTAAAACTGCACACACCAATCCACCCAAAAGCAAAATAATCCAACCGTCCGAAAATAAAGTTTGGTTAGCGATATCTCTTGGCATAGACAATGCTCCTATACCAATAATGGTCGAAGATACCGCAAACCCAATTTCCCGAGATCCAATCTCTTCATCGCCATACTCAAATGGTTTCAATTATTCTCGCTCCTTTGGACGTATTGTAGAATCCTTCGTTTGTAAATATTCCGGTCTCTCTTTCAACATTGATTTCGGCAAACGAATAAGCTCTTCTTTCCAATCTTTATAGAATGCGGGAGCAATTGGAGTTGTATACGGCACACCAACACTTGTTAAATTTGTAATATGAACAGCAAGCGCAATAAGAGCTAGAATGATTCCATACAACCCAAAAGCCGTTGCTGCTAATACAAAGACGAAAAGTAAAATTCGAAACGTAATTGTGATGCTATACACCGGAAGTGAAAATGTAGCAATAGCTGTAACCGCAATAATGATAACTAAAAATGGATTTACAATTCCTGCATTCACCGCTGCCTCTCCAATTACAAGACCACCTACAATCCCAATTGTTTGTCCCATCGGTTTCGGCAACCTAATTCCTGCTTCTCGTATTAACTCCATCGTTAATGCCATCATTAACGTTTCAATATAGGCAGGAAAAGGAACACCTTCTCTTGCTCCAGCAATCGAATAAGCCAATTTAGAAGGAATAAGTCCTTGGTGATACGAGACGAGCGCTACATACATCGCTGGCATTAAAATTGCAACTATACCAGAACCCATCCGCAAAATTCTTAATAAAGTCCCTATTACCCAACGCTCATAATGATCTTCCACAGATTGAAAAATATCAACAAACACTAGCGGAGCTATAAGGGCAAAGGGAGATCCATCCACCAAAATAGCTGCCTTTCCTTTCGTTAATGAGGCCACAATATTATCAGGCCTTTCCGTATTCAAAAACTGCGGAAACGGCGACAAATTATTATCTTGAATTAATTGCTCAATTGTACCCGTCTCAAAAACGACATCTGTCACTATGGATTGAAGACGCCGATCTAGCTCTTTTACAATGTAAGGATTAATAATGTCTTCTATATATACTAAAGTCACTTCTTTTTGGGATCTCTTTCCCATAATATAAGATTGAAATCTCAGCTTTGGGTCACGTAAACTACGGCGAATTAATACTTTATTCACGTTAATATCTTCATTTAATCCAATTCTCGGTCCACGTATTAAATCTTCTGTTACTGGCGGTTCTAAACTTCTTTTTTCCCAAGCCCTACTATTAATTACGATAGCGGTTTGAATATTATCAATTAATATAACTGTATCTCCCGCTAAAATCGCATTTATAATATCCGGCAACGTTGTCTTCTTACCAACTTCTGCAATAGAAATAAAGCGATCCAATAATGTTTGAACAACAGCTTCGTCTTTTTGTATTTCTTCATATTGAAGTGTACGAACTACATATTTATAAACATTATCCTTATCTGTTAACCCACATAAAAAGACAACAGCACAGCGTGTAAAACTACCGGCAAGGGCAACTTCCCTAATTGTTAAATCATTCGGCGAACCTAACTCATCTCTAATTTCTTTCATAACTTCAAATAAGTTACCTTTTAGCTCTAACAAGTCCCCCACCTAACTTCCTTTTCAACAAGTTTTTAGTTAGATTCCGCTAATAGAAGAAAATATATACAAAAAAAGAGCTATCTCTTTTCAAAGATAGCTCTAGCATATGAATTACTTTTCTACTATTATATTGTCTGCTTTTATAGACACATTTTTCGTGAATCCGCTAACGATAAACATCACAATCATATTTATTAATAACGCAACTATACCTACATTTAAATCTTTTATATATTGAGGGAAACCCGGAAACATCGTAGCTATAGTTGAACCAGATAAAGTAATATACGCAACCACTAACAACCCAATCCCCATCCCTGCAATTGCTCCTTGCTTCGTAATAACCTGACGTGGAAACAAACTACATACAAGTGCCGGGAAAAGTTGTGTCACTATACTATATCCCATTAAAAGAAGTGCCCCTATCGTTTCTCCACCTTTAAAAGTAAACAAAACAGCTACAAGCGTTACTACAGGAACAAATAATTTCGCTACTTTTGCCACTTGTCGATCCGAGACAGATGGGACCATTGTTCGGTAAATATTTTTCGCTAATAATGTAGAAGCGGCCATGACAAGCATAGAACCTGGAACTAATGCCGTTAAAACTCCAGCACTACCAATAACCCCAATAAACCAAGGATCAAAAGTTTGAAGAGCCAGACGGAATAACGAAAGGTCTACATCCCCTCCCTTTAATCCAGGAACTTGCAAGATAGCTGCGAACCCTGCAAAGAACACGAAAAGTAAAACTAAAGAGTACAGTGGCATAATGGCCGCATTTTTACGAAATACTTTTTCATTTTTTGCAGAGAAAGCAGAGGCAAATGTATGGGGCCACATATAGAAACCGAGAGCTGTTAATACAATAGTAGAAACAAACCAAGAAATGCTCATTCCTTCATCAGGTAAAGATAAAAATCCTGGTTTTGCTGCTTCTACAGCTTCAAACATCGGCTGAAATCCTCCGTAATAATGGTACGGTAAATATATACCTAAAAACATAACGATAAACAGGATCATAATATCCTTCAAAGCGGCCGTCCAAGCAGAGCCGTGTATACCTGAAACCATTACATATATTGTTATAACAATTGCGCCAATCCACACTGCGATAACTGGTGATACCCTTCCGTAAGACGCTTCCGAAACGATAATTCCTAATCCTTTTAACTGTAAAACAAGGTATGGGATAATCGAAATAACCCCAATGATAGAAACGATAAGGCCAAGTGCCTGACTCTTATATTTCTTCACAAAAAAATCTGGCTGCGAAACTAGATTATGCTCTTTTGCATACTTCCAAACTGGTGGTAATAAAAAATAAGATAAAATATAAGCTAACGCACCATAACCTAAAATATAAAAAGTAGGTGCTCCTTTACTATACGCCCATCCACTTCCACCTAAAAATGTGAATGTCGTATAAATTTCACCTGCCATAAGAAGAAAAACAAAAATAGTACCAAAGCCTCTTCCTCCAACTGACCATTGCTCTAAATTCATATCTTTTCCATGTTGCGCCCGAATTCCCAAAAATAGTGCGAGAAACAAAAATAAAATAATGATAAGTAATGCGGTCATTTTACATCCCCCTTATTAGCAGGATCAAATACGTACACAATCCCCATACAAAGAGATGTAATAAGCACTGATAATAATATCCAAAATAATAAAAATGGCATCCCTAATATGTAAGGAGTAACTGAATTAGCAAATACGGGGCCAACAACTAAACAAAAAACTGGAATAAGCGCTAATACGTGTATTTTCTTCATCTCATTCTCCTTTACTTATGAAATTCATAATCGATGATACAAAGACTTGCACGCCAATTGGTAATGCATCTTCATCAATCGTAAAACGAGGGTGATGGTGAGGATATATAATTCCTTTCTCTTTATTTCCTGCTCCGATAAAAAAGAATGTCCCTGGTGCTTTTTGTAAAAACGCTGAAAAATCTTCTCCAGCCATCGTCGGCTGTAAACGAGTAACTCGTTCCCTTCCATAAAGCTGTAATGCTGTTTGCTCAATAATCTCTGTCACTTCATAATCATTTACTACTGGACGGTATCCATATTCATAAGAAAACGTATATTTCGCTCCATAAGCTTCCGTCACATGCTTTACAATCTGTTCAATCCTTTTCTCTGTTTCTTCTCGTAACTCATGTCTTAAACTCCGCACTGTCCCTTCAATCTCCGCTTGTTCTGGAATCACATTATGAGTTGTCCCAGCGTGAAACTGCGTAACAGATACTACAAGAGAATCTAACGGATTCGTGAGGCGAGATACAATTTGCTGAAGTTGGGAAATCACTTGTGTACCAATTGCAATACTATCAACTGTTTCATGAGGGATTCCAGCATGTCCACCTTTTCCTTCTATTATAATTTTAAAAACATCTGGAGCAGCCATTGCGGGACCATAAATTACACCTACTTTTCCAACCTCTAACGATGCCCAAAGGTGAGCACCAATAATATAATCGACCCCTTCCATTACACCCGCTGCAACCATTTCCTCTGCACCACCAGGAAAGTTTTCTTCAGCATGTTGGAATAGAAAACGAATCTCCCCTTTAATTTTCTCTCTTGCTTCTACTAACTTATGTACAACTCCAAGTAATATCGCTATATGTCCATCATGGCCACATGCATGCATTACACCCGGATATGTAGAAATAAAGTCAAACTCATTTTCTTCATGAATAGGAAGAGCATCCATGTCAGCACGAACCGCAATAGTTTTACCAGGCTGCTTACCAATTAATCTTGCCATTACACTATATTTAGTAGGTCTTGATACTTCTAAACATGGAATTTCTCGAAGTATATCGAACACAAACTGCGATGTTTTCTCTTCTTGAAAAGATAACTCTGGATACTTATGAAAATGTCTTCTCCACTCAATCAATTGATTTTTCGATACAACTAGTTTCTTCGCTACATCCATTTCTCTTCTCCCCTTCTTCACCAAGTTAAATGTTATTATAACGTGAATTGTTAACTTTTAAAAGAATCTTCTGAATTTTCTATTATAATTATTTAAAAATAAAAAGCCATCGAAATGATGACTTTTTCATTATTATAAAATAGTAATCGCTTGTTTCCCCATTTGCTCCCACGCTTTCTCAAACTCTGCTCGTGGAACAGCAAAACGCGGATTATTTTTTAGAGGATCATTTACATATACAAAGTTTTGATCGTATCCAACTACTACTACACTATGCTCAAAATATGTAATTTTCACTTCACCAGAGCTTGTATTCCATGTTTCAAAACTGCTTTCAGCTAGCGGCTTAAACGTCGTATTAATAATAACCCATACTGGAGAACCAGAACTAATTACCTTATATAGATCTTTCACATCTCTATCTGTTAAATTAATTACTTTTTCAGAAACATATTTTTCTGCTAAATTAAAGATTGGTTTATTGTATACACCATATCCTGGTTCCGCTTTCGTATAAATATTTCCAACAAATCCCTCATACGGATTTCCACGCAAACCATTTTGTTCAAATGGAACTCGATGAATTTCACTAGCAAGTTGCATCTTATCTACTTGCACACCTTTATATTGTAGCAACATAGCTAAGCTTGTCACCTCACATCCACGAGGTAATTCTGGTAACTGCTTTATAAACGGAACATTTTCAATCATAGCCGCTTCTTTCATTTCAGATAGAAAATCTAAGCGTAGCACTTGTGCCTTTTGTATAATCTTATCTTTCCCTATAAAAAACGCTGCAGCAAATATAATTCCAAAAACAAAAAGATATTTTAACTTTTTCATTTTAAACAAAACTCCATCAATTATTATTTTACAGACATACCTCTTACCATTGTACCTTTCTTCTTGCTAGTTTGCTAGAAAGATTCTGTGAATTATTGTTCATAACTACATCGTTATAAAATTCTAATTATTTTTAATAAAAAGAAAAAACAATATACTTTTTAGCAACATTTTGCTAAAATCAAAATTATTAACATGGTGAAGATATCACCTTGTTAATAAACACATTCTTAGAGTATTTAGTCATAGTTCGTTTTTTTACATACTCCATTCATTTCATAGCAAATAAACTGAGTATGTGTCACATCCCCCACTAATGATTAAAAACTCAGAATGAAAACCAGTTAACACATATAAGAAAATAACGGGGTGAGGGGCATATGAATCAACAAGTAGAACAAACAGATTTAAAACGTACAATGAAAAGTAGACACCTATTTATGATTGCACTTGGTGGTGTTATCGGAACTGGCCTATTTATGGGATCTGGTCAAATCGTCCATAACGCCGGCCCTGGTGGTGCTATCCTTGCATTTTTAGTCGGTGGATTTGTTATGTATTTAACGATGTTATGTCTTGGTGAATTATCCGTAGCTATGCCAGAAGCAGGTTCATTCCAAAGCTATGCAAGCAAATTTATTTCACCTGGTTTTGGTTTTGTTGTCGGTTGGATGTATTGGTTAAATTGGGCTGTTACAGTTGGAGTAGAGTTAACAACTGTAAGTATTTTAATGAAACGATGGTTTCCATACGTTTCTTCGTGGATTTGGTGTGTTACATTTGCGGCAGCACTCTTTCTTGTAAACGCTTTATCAGCAAAAGCATATGCAGAAGCAGAATTTTGGTTCGCAAGTGTAAAAGTCGCAACTATTGTTGTTTTCATCGTACTCGGTGGTGCAGTTATGTTCGGTCTACTAGACTTTAACGGAAAACCAGCTCCAATGCTTCACAATTTCACTGAAAATGGCGGCCTATTTCCAAATGGTGCATTAGCTGTTCTTCTTACAATGATTACAGTAAATTACTCCTTCCAAGGAACAGAATTAATCGGAATTGCTTCAGGGGAAAGTGAAAATCCTGAAAAAACAATTCCTAAAGCAATCAAAAATACCATTTGGCGCACACTATTCTTCTTCGTCCTAGCAATATCAGTTGTTGTAGGTTTACTCCCGTGGCAAGAGGCTAATCTAGTCGAAAGTCCATTTGTACTTGTATTTGATGTAGCTGGTGTTCCATATGCAGCAGACATTATGAACTTTGTTATTATTACAGCTGTATTATCCGTAGCCAATTCTGGTCTATACGCAAATTCGCGTATGCTTTGGGCGATGGCAAAACAAGGAATGGCAAGTCCAGCATTTACGAAATTAACTAAAAAAGGTGTACCACTAAACGCATTGATTTTCAGTCTAATCTTTGCAAGTCTATCCCTATTAACAAGTGTATTTGCAGCAGATACTGTCTTTTTAGTTTTAACATCTATCGCAGCAATGGCTGCTGTTGTCGTTTGGATGTCAATTGCGGCTTCACAGTTTTTCTTCCGTAGAAACTTCGTGAAAAACGGTGGTGACATAAATGATTTAAAATATCGCACACCACTTTATCCGCTCGTTCCAATCGTAGCGTTCTCACTCAATTTTATTACATTTGTTAGTTTAGCTTTCATTCCAGATCAGAGAATCGCTCTTTATTGCGGCATTCCATTTATGGTCATTTGTTACATTTTATATCAAGTGAAATATAAAAAAATTGTCACATTTGAACAACAACAGACTATTTCACAAGAAATAAACTAAATATACGAAATATTCAGCTATCTTTCTTATGATAAGATAGCTTTTTTCTATTTCTTGGGTATCCTGGTATAACTTTATTTATCTTAAAATTTTCACAATCGCATTTTTCTCTGGAAAATAGTTTACAATGTAATCAAGTTACAAATGATATTCACCTTAAAAAGTGTGCATTTGTGTCTATTTTTTAACAATATCTCAAAAACTATTGCCTTCTATAAATTAATAGGTTTATATTGTTTTATTGGCATAGTTTCAATCCAAGGAGAAAGGAGATTTTCAATCGTGCAACTAAAGAAAGCGTTTTGGAAGTTGGCTTCGCTTCTTCCGTTATCATTACTTCTGTTCCTCGGTGGCTGTGATAAAAAACTCGCAGTATTAAATCCGCAAGGACCTGTTGCAAAAGCACAGTATGATTTAATTGTTTGGTCATTCTTGCTTATGTCATTAATTATCGCAATTGTATTCATCTTGTTTACAGTCATCTTGATTCGTTATCGTGAAAAACCAGAGAATATGGACTATGAGCCACCTGAACAACACGGTAACACATTATTAGAAATCATTTGGACGCTTGTTCCTGTTATTATCGTTATCGCATTATCGATTCCAACAGTAAAAGCAACTTATGCTTCGGAAGAGGTTCCGAAAGAGTCCAAACATATTAAACCAGTGGAGATTTATGTTACATCTGCAAACTGGAAATGGTTATTCAGTTACCCAGAGGAAAAAATTGAAACCGTTAACTATTTAAACATCCCAGCTGGTGTACCAATTCAATTCAAACTGACTTCTGTCGGCCCAATGAATGCTTTCTGGGTACCAGAACTTGGTGGTATGAAGTACACAATGGATGGCATGATTATGGACCTTTATTTACAAGCTGACAAACCAGGTTCTTACCTAGGTCGTAGCGCGAACTTCTCTGGTGAAGGATTTACTCACATGGAGTTCGAAGTTGAAGCAAAAACTAAAGAGAAATATGACAAGTGGGTTAAAGAAGTACAACAAACTGCTCCTAAACTAACAGAAGATAAGTACAACGAAATTGTTAAACCTGGTGTAGTTGGTCGTATGACATTCTCTAGCCATCACTTAAGTTATGTAGATCCAAAATCACTTGAATATTGTGATTACAACTACTACAAAAACAAAAAATAATAGCTATAATTCCAACAGATTGGAGTGAACACAGTGAAGCTTGATGAATTCTTTGTCACAGGTGACCCGATTATTTACGGTGCAGACGCTTCTATCGTTCTTGTGACATTAGCAATCATTTTCGTACTAACTAAGTATAAAAAATGGAAATGGCTTTGGGACGAATGGTTAACAACTGTTGACCATAAAAAGATTGGGGCCATGTATATTATCTCTGCGGTTATTATGTTATTCCGTGGTGGTATGGACGGTTTAATGATCCGTGCACAGTTAACATTCCCTGAAACAACTTATTTAAACGCTGAACACTATAACGGAATCTTCACAACACATGGTACAGTTATGATTCTTTTCATGGCGATGCCATTCGTTATGGGATTAATGAACCTTGTAGTACCATTACAAATTGGTGCTCGTGACGTTGCATATCCGTTCTTAAATGCTTTAAGTTTCTGGTTATTCTTTGTCGGAGCAATGTTATTCAACATCGCTTTCGTAATCGGTGGTTCTCCAGACGCTGGGTGGACTTCTTACTTCCCAATGGCAGGTACAGAGTTTACTTCTGGTGTAGGAAATAACTACTACGCAATTGCATTACAGATTTCAGGTCTCGGTACGTTAATGACAGGTATTAACTTCCTTGTTACTATCTTAAAAATGCGTACACCTGGTATGACTTTAATGAGAATGCCAATGTTTACTTGGTCAATCTTAATTACAACGATTATCATTATTTTCGCTTTCCCAGTATTAACAGTTGCTCTTGCATTAATGACATTTGACCGTCTATTCGATGCTCACTTCTTTACGATGGCGAGCGGCGGTATGCCAATGTTATGGGCCAACCTATTCTGGGTATGGGGTCACCCTGAAGTATATATCGTTATTTTACCGGCATTCGGTATTTTCTCTGAAATCATTAGTACATTCTCACGTAAACGTCTATTCGGTTACAGTGCGATGGTATACTCAATGGTTGCAATTTCTTTACTAAGTTTCGTCGTATGGCTTCACCACTTCTTCACGATGGGTGCAGGTCCAGCGGTTAACTCATTCTTCTCGATTTCGACAATGGCGATTTCGATTCCAACCGGGGTTAAGATCTTTAACTGGTTGTTTACACTGTATAAAGGACGTATTCGTTTTACAGTTCCAATGCTTTGGTCATTGGCATTTATTCCAAACTTCGTAGTCGGTGGGGTTACAGGGGTTATGCTTGGTATGGCAGCAGCTGATTATCAGTACCATAACAGCTACTTCCTAATCGCTCACTTCCACTACGTATTAATCGCAGGTACAGTATTCGCTATGCTTGCTGGATTCACATTCTGGTATCCAAAAATGACTGGTCATATGTTAAATGAACGCCTAGGTAAATGGACATTCTGGATCTTTATGAGCGGATTCAACATCTGTTTCTTCCCAATGTACTTCTTAGGTTTAGACGGTATGACTCGTCGTATGTACACTTACTCTGAAAGTCTTGGATGGGGATGGCTAAACCAAATCGCATCTGTTGGTGCGGTAATGATGGGTATCGGCTTCCTACTTCTTTGCTACAACGTAATTTGGAGTGCTCGTCACGGTGAACGTGACACAACTGGAGATCCATGGGACGGCCGTACACTTGAATGGGCAACTCAATCTCCTGTACAACATTACAACTTCGCGAAACTTCCTGAAATCAAAGAAGCTGATGCTTTCTGGTACATGAAAAAACGCGGAGAAACAGTTACACCAGCAGCAGAAGACATCAAACCAATTCACATGCCAAGTAACTCTGGTGTGCCTATTATTGCGTCTGGATTCTTCGGTCTTGCAGGTTTCGCATTAGTATTTAGCTGGTTCTGGCTTGCAGCAATCGGCGGCATTGGTATTTTAGCTTGCTTAATCTATCGTTCATTCGATTACGATGAAGGTTACTATATTAGTGTTGATGAAATTAAAAAATCAGAACATGTAGCATGAGAGGTGAAATGATATGGCGGCTTTAGATAAAAGCTTACCTTTGGAATATCAATCCGAACAAAGCAGATTGAATATCCTAGGATTCTGGATTTTTCTTGGGGCTGAAATTATGCTGTTCGCAACACTTTTCGCCTCTTATCTAGTACTTGCTGGTCGTACGGCAGATGGCCCAACACCAGCACAACTGTTTGAACTTAAAACGCTTTTAATTCAAACATTACTACTTTTAACAAGTAGTTTCACATGTGGTATCGTGATTCACGAAATGCGTAAGCACAACCAAAAAGCAATGCTTGGATGGTTCGTCCTTACATTACTTTTAGGTGCAGGCTTCCTATTCTTCGAGATTGAAGAGTTCATTATGTATATTGGTGAAGGCGCAACAATTCAAACAAGTGCTTTCCTATCTGGATTCTTCGTTCTTCTTGGAACGCACGGAGCCCACGTAACAGGCGGTATCATTTGGGCAATTTGTGTTATTATCCAAATTTTAAAACGAGGTTTAACACCAGTTACAGCTCGTAAAGTATTCATTATCAGCTTATACTGGCATTTCCTTGATTTAGTTTGGGTCTTTATTTACACACTAGTTTACTTGAACGGGATGGTGGCGTAAATGGGTCAAAATAACAACCAAGCAAACGGGCATGCGCATAGCGGATTCCCTTGGTCACACGTTTTCGGATTTATTTTATCGCTTGCACTAACGTTTTTAGCGTTATACGTGGCACTTTATACAAACCTGCCACTATCAACGATCTTAACTACCATTATCATAATGGCTGTTGCGCAAGCGTTGTTACAATTAATTATGTTCATGCATTTAAAAGAAGGAGAAGGAAGAGTTCAAGTTCTTACTATGATTTACAGTTTCTTCGTTGCAACTGCAACAGTTGGTTTAACTGTATGGATCTTCTTCTCAATGTAATGTACATGAAAAGACTGCTGAGAAATCTCAGCAGTCTTTTTTTATTCCCTCCCCTATTACATCCACATTACGGAATTAACAACAGAATCATGAAAAATATACTTATTATGACAAATGTTAAGAAAACTCTTTCTTTATGAAATCGAATCCATATACGTTGCTTTTCTACCTATTATATGGCTAAATAAGTACTATATTTATTTGAAGGGAGAGAACGCAATGGAACATCACACTTCTGTTCTATCACTTATGGTTGTCGTTGCAATCGCGTTTTTCGTTCCCCTTTTGTTACAACGCTTTAAATTAAAAGCACTTCCTGTCGTCGTTGCAGAAATCATCGCAGGAATCTTTGTAGGTAAAAGTGGGTTTAATATTATTGAGCCAGATATGTGGCTTCAAGTCTTATCGACACTAGGATTTATCTTTCTTATGTTTTTAAGCGGTTTAGAAATTGATTTTTCTATCTTTAAACAAAAAGGGAAAAAGAATACGACAAACGAACCAAACACATTCCAAGCAGCAAGTGTTATCTTCTTATTTATTTTCATCTTATCTTATGCCCTATCATTACTATTCGTATGGTTAGGATTTGTAGATAATGCAATGTTTATGACTTTAATTATTTCAACAATCTCTTTAGGTGTTGTCGTACCAACATTAAAAGAGAATAACCTAGGAAAAACAGCAATTGGACAAATCATTTTATTGGTCGCTGTTATTGCGGATTTAGTTACAATGATTTTACTTGCTGTATTCGTCGGATTAAATTCCGAAAGCGGCCAAAGCATGTGGCTCCTTCTTCTTCTATTCGGCGCTGGTATTATTATTTACTTCGTTGCAAAACGTTTTAAAAACATTCCATACTTAGATAGCTTAAAAGCTGGTAGTGTACAAATTGATACAAGAGCTGTTTTTGCACTCATCTTAATATTAGTTGGGTTATCTGAATCCGTTGGAGCCGAAAATATTTTAGGTGCCTTCTTAGCAGGTGTACTCGTATCATTATTATCACCAAATGAAGATATGGTTGAAAAACTGGATTCTATCGGATACGGTTTCTTCATTCCTATTTTCTTCGTAATGGTTGGTGTAAATTTAGAGGTCTGGTCTATTTTCAAAGAACCTTCTAGCATGCTCATGATCCCAATTTTAATTGTAGGACTCTTTATTTCAAAACTGATACCATCACTCGTTTTACGAAAATGGTATCCACGTAATATCGTACTAGGAAGTGCCATCTTATTAACATCGACACTTTCTTTAGTTATTGCAGCTGCACAAATTGGTGAAAAACTAGGAATCATTAGTCCAAGTTTATCTGCCTCCCTTATTTTAAGCGCAGTTATTACTTGTATTTTCGCACCTATATTATTTAAAAAGATGTTCCCAAAAGTGGAAACACCAAAACCAAAAGTTTCAATTATTGGTGCGAGCAGAATTACCCTTCCGTTATCACTTGATTTAAAACGAGAAGATTATGACGTAACACTATATATGATGCGTCAAAATAAAATAAATGATGAGGAAGCGAAATCGCACGACTTCCCTATTGTGAAATTAGATGACATCACAATTGCATCATTAACCGAACAAACAGCATTTCATGCAGACCGCGTTGTTGTTGCAACAAGTGATGATGAACAAAACTTACTATTAGCAGAACATGCAAAAGAACTAGGTGTTGAACATGTTATTGCAAGTGTAGAAGATCCGCTTCTACAGGAAAAAGCAACACAAGAACATATCGCCGTATTCTCAACCATTAACTCTACACGTATTCTATTACGTGCATTAATTGATAAACCGAGTCTCGTTCGCTTAATTACAACAGCAAACGAAACAGTCCGTGAAGTTGAACTACGAAGCAATAAATATAACGGCGTTGCACTTCGTCGCCTTCCGTTTTTAGGTGATGTACTAGTCATTCAAATTTATCGTGGGAATAAAGCATTAATCCCTCATGGTGATACAAGACTACAACACGGTGACACATTACTTGTAACAGGCTCAAAGGAACATATCGATACACTAAAAAGCATATTAGAATAGAAAAATGCCCCTTACATAATTAAGGGGCATTTTTTTTCATTCCATATGGTAAAATGTTACTATCACATATTATGAGGATGGATTACATTATGTCTATTATAACTTTAGCTCTCTTATTATTAGCAGAAATACTCGTTGCCATTATTCTCATCGGTGTTAGTATTGAAATTTGTAGTTACGGATGGAAAAGATCAAATGGAATAAAATACTCTTGCCTCTTACTTTCACTCCTTCTCGGAACCGCTAGTATACTCGGACTTTTCGCCGCACCTGCCTATTTCTTTATACAATTAACAGAAAAAGCCTTATAAGAAAGGATGTTAATATGATTACCGTGAAAAATATTGATGGATCTGAAACTTACGTATTACGTCAAAAAATTTTGCGCCCGAATCAAACATTAGCAGATTGTAAATACCCTTCTGACTATGAAACAGATACCTTTCACTTAGGCGCATTTATAAACGATCAACTTATTAGTATCGCTTCTTTCTCAAAGGAAATGCATCCCGACTTACAGGCAGGTATGCATTATCGTCTACGAGGAATGGCCACATTGCCTGAGTTTCGAAACAACCACGCTGGAAGCTCCTTAATTCAGAAAGCAAAACAAATCTTACAAGAGCGTCAAGCAAATATGCTATGGTGTAATGGCCGAATTACTGTAGCTGACTATTACAAGCGCTTAGGCTTCCAAGAACATGGTGAAATCTTTGAAATTGAACCAATTGGCCTTCATAAAGTACTGTATAAAAGAATATAAGAAAAGCTTTCCGCAATACGGGAAAGCTTTTCTTATATTTCAATCTTCACTTTTTATCTTTTTCATATATATGTATATAAACAAACTAGGAACTAAAAAACAAGCAAACATAATAAGTCCTGTCATACTAATTTCCTTTATCGAAATATCTGGTGTTACAACGATACAAATAGCTAAAATCCCAATAACAATACTTACAGGAATTAATAATAGTTTCATGAAATAGCTACGTGATACTCCCCCTGTATGCTCATACACTTCCACTGAATTTTTCAGATTTAAAAAGTTAATAACTACAATCCCACCCATAAATACCATTAATAAATCCGAAATACTTTCATATCCTGCATCTTGCAAAACGTAGCGATAAAAAACAATACCTAGTATGAAAATATTTTGTAAGATGAAAACTAATCTAATATGTTTTAACCCCTCAATCATTAAACGTTCATCTTTCACAATTTTCATCGAATCACTCCTTTTCCTCCCAAAACAAATCATTCAAAGTTTTATCTACTGCATAACAAATTTTCAAACATAAATCTAAAGACGGATTGTATTTGCCCTTCTCAATTAAACTAATCGTTTGCCTTGTAACGCCTACTTTTTCTGCTAATTGTTGCTGTGTTAAATCTAACTGAACACGCGCGACTTTTATTTTACTTACAGCCATTCATGTTCCCCCTCCATCCATATTGTAATATATATATTCCATTAAGTAATTTATATTTTGCGTGACTGATTATAGTTTCACTTTATTATACACAAAAAAGGAGCCCCTCATAAGAAGCCCCCTCTCCTATATTATAAGAATAAATGACATCCAAATAAAATTGTAAATAAGTAGAGTAACGGATGTACCTCCATCCCTTTCCCTTTCACAATTTTTAAGACTGGATACACTAAAAATCCAATTGCAATTCCATTCGCAATACTAGACGTTAACGGAATACCAACGAAAATTAAAAATGCTGGTAATGCATCTTCAAATTCATTCCAATTAATATCACGAATACTTTGTGCCATTAAACTACCTACAATAATTAATGAAGGAGCTGTAATAGCGGCTACACTTGATAAAGAAGCAATAACAGGGCTAAAGAATGCCGTTATAATCGTTAGGCCGACTACTACAATACCTGTTAATCCCGTTTTACCACCTGCAGCAATACCAGCTGAAGATTCAATCGTCGCTGCTGTTGGGCTTGTCCCAAAGATAGAGCCTGTAGTACCGCCAATTGCATCCGCAATAAATGCTTTACCAAAACGTTTCTCTGTATTATCTGTAATTAAACCTGCTTGTTTAATTAAACCGAGTAATGCTCCTGTTGTATCAAATAACAGTACAAGTAAAAATGAAAATACAACGCCATATAATCCGTATTCAATTACATCTGAAAAGGCGTTAATTGGATTTGAAACGATAATCCCCTCTGGTAAATGAGGCATCGCAACAATTTTATCCGTAAACTTCAGCTGCCCTGTAAAGAAGGCGATAATTCCTGTCACAATCATACTAATAAATAATGCACCGCTCACACGCAATGTCATTAATACCGCCGCTAAAATCAAACCAATTAAAGTTAAAATAACGACTGGAGAATGGAAATCACCAATCGTAACTAAGTTAGATGGATGATCAACGATAATTCCAGATAGACGTAATCCAATAAAAGCAATAAATAACCCAATTCCACCTGCAATTGCATGTTTTAAACTATCAGGAATTGCGACAATAAGCTTTTGCCTAAATGAAGTGAAAGATAATAAAAGAAAAATGATACCTGTTACAAATACTGCTGAAAACGCAATGACATATGTAATCCCCTCTGCCTGTTGAACGACAGAATAAGCAAAATACGCATTCATTCCCATAGCTGGAGCAATAACAATTGGATAGTTAGCTAAAAACGCCATACATAGCGTCCCTACAACAGTCGCAATAATAGTTGCCGTAAAAGCTTGATCAAATGGTACACCTGCATCAGATAATATTTTCGGATTGATGACAAGAATATACGCAAATGTAAAAAAAGTTGTGATGCCAGCTAAAAGCTCTTGCTTCACAGAAGTGTTATATTTTTGTAATTGAAACATGGTTATGTACCCTTCCTACATCTGAATTATTATCACACATTCTTTTCTTACTAGTATGTGAGAAAATATAATACTTAATCTTAACAATCAATAAAAAGAAGAGTCAATATATTCGCTAATAGTTCGAATTTTAAGTTTAAGTCTGACAAGTACAGATGTAGTACAGTTAATAATGATTATTTTTGTAGCATAACAGATAGAAATGTTTTATAATTTGAAATAGTTAAATATTTAGTAAACGCATTCAAATATCGTTCACTCTACAAGGGGGATTCTTCTTATGCAGCACACAAACAAATCTGGAACTTTAAACCGAGGTTTAAAAGAACGACATATTACTTTAATGTCACTCGGTTCAGCTATTGGCGTTGGACTATTTTTAGGATCTGCTTCTGCTATTAAACTAGCTGGTCCTTCTATTTTACTAGGCTATATGATTGCTGGACTCGTTATTTTTTTCATTATGCGAGCACTCGGAGAAATGGCAATTGAACAACCTGTTGCTGGCTCTTTTAGTAAATATGCATATGATTATCTTGGACCACTAGCTGGCTATATTACCGGTTGGAACTACTGGTTCTTATGGGTTGTTACTTGCATGGCTGAAATTACGGCTGCTGGCATTTACATGCAGTACTGGTTCCCAGATATTCCGCGCTGGACTTGGGCTTTACTCGCTCTATTATTAATGAGTGCTTTCAACTTTTTATCTGTAAAAGTATTTGGAGAACTTGAATTTTGGTTTGCTCTCATTAAAATTGTCACAATTATCTGTATGATAGTAGTTGGGGCTGGTATTATTTTATTTGGCTTCGGAAACGGTGGTATCGCTACTGGCATTTCAAACCTTTGGTCACATGGTGGCTGGTTCCCAAATGGTTTTTCTGGGTTACTCCTCTCCATGCAAATGGTGCTATTCGCTTATTTAGGCGTTGAATTAATCGGCGTTACAGCGGGTGAAGCGCAAAACCCGAAAAAAACACTCGCAAAAGCAATCGATAACGTATTTTGGAGAATCTTACTGTTCTACGTTGGGGCTCTATTCGTTATGATGGCAATTTATCCATGGAACGAACTTGGTGAGAAAGGAAGTCCATTTGTATTAACATTCCAGCAAATCGGTATCGCAAAAGCAGCAGGGATTATTAACTTTGTCGTATTAACAGCAGCTCTTTCTTCTTGTAATGGTGGTTTATTTAGTACAGGCCGCATGCTGTATACATTAGCTCAACAGAAAAAAGCTCCGGAAAGATTCGGTCGTTTAAATAAAAATGGCATTCCAAGTCAAGGAATTGTAGCAACAGCAATCGTTTTACTCGTTGGTGTTATATTAAACTATCTTGTGCCCGCAAAAGTATTTACATGGCTCACTAGTATTTCAACTTTCGGGGCAATTTGGACTTGGGGTATTATATTAGTCGCTCAAATTAAGTTCCGTAAAAGTTTGCCGACGCAAAACAAACAAAAGTTATCGTATAAAATGCCTTTATACCCATTAAGTTCATATTTCTCACTTGCTTTCCTTGCACTCGTATTATGTATAATGGCGTATTCAGAAGATACAAGGATTGCATTAATTGTTGGACCAATTTGGCTTATCGGTTTAGCTGTCGTGTATTACATGAAAGGTTTTCATAAAATTGATGAAACACCTAATTCAAAAATTAGTTAAGCAAAACATCCCTTCCTTATTACTTGGAAGGGATATTTTTATGCCTATATAAATATTTCTCAACAAATTTCACGGTATTTTTACAAATTTTTAATATTTTTTATGTTTTCCGTCTTTATTTTTACAGAAAAATAAATTACATTATTAAAGCACATATATTTATTATTAGGGGGATTCTTCTATGAAGAATAAAAAATGGATTACATTTTCTTTAGCAACAGCAATTACACTAAGCATAGGGGCTTCGTTCATACCATCTACTTATGCCGAAAGCTCTGTAGACCCAGCTCCTGAAATTGCTGCAAAAGTTGTAAATCAAAACAATGGGAAAAAAGTATTATTCGATAATACACACGGTCAAACTGCCGGGACTGCTGACTGGGTTATCGATGGTGGCTTTTCTGATTTCGGAAACGGCATTGCCCAAAACGGCTATCATGTAAAAGAACTACGTAAATCAACACCGATTACATACGAAGATTTAAAAGACTACAATGTGTTTATCGTTCCAGAAGCAAATATTCCTTACAAAAAATCTGAACAAGATGCTATGTTACAATACGTGAAAAATGGCGGTAGTATCTTCTTCATTGCCGATCATTATAATGCAGATCGTAATAAAAATCGTTGGGACTCTTCTGAAGTATTTAACGGATATAGACGCGGTGCTTGGGATAATCCAGCAAAAGGAATGTCTAACGAAGAAGCCAATTCACAAGCTATGCAAGGAGTAGAAAGCTCTGATTGGCTATCTGACAACTTCGGTATTCGCTTCCGCTATAATGCAATCGGTGATGTTTCCGCTAAAAATATTGTATCACCTGAACAATCATTCGGAATTACAGAAGGGGTTTCATCTGTAGCAATGCATGCTGGTTCTACTTTAGCAATTACAAATCCAAAACTAGCAAAAGGACTTGTTTATCTTCCAGAAAACCCAGCAAAATGGAATAACGCTGTTGATAGCGGTGTGTATAACGGCGGTGGTGTTGCAGAAGGTCCTTATGCTGCTATCGCAAAAGTAGGGCTTGGAAAAGCTGCCTTTATTGGAGACTCTTCTCCTGTTGAAGATGCTACACCAAAATACGTTCGTGAAGACTCTGGCCAAACAAAGAAAACTTACGATGGATATAAAGAAGAAAACGATGCGATTTTACTAGAAAATATCGTAAATTGGCTATCGAATAAAGAAACATTTACAAGTTTAGACCAAGTAAATGGTTTACAACTTGATTTACCTACCACTTTACAAACATTTGAACAACCAAGCTTATCAACTGAGCCACAACCTGAACCTTGGAGTGCGCCAAATGCAGGTTATCAATGGTTTAATACAAATACTTTTAAACCTGGTTCATATGGCTATAACGGTGCAGTAACAGCAAATGACTACGTAGTTACACACCCTAGCACTCTACCAAACAATGAAGTGTTCCAAATCAAAATTCAAGTAAATAACTTATTACCAAACACAACATACAATAATTATTCTTTAGGTATATTCACTACTGGCGGTACACAAGTAGCAAAAGTTCAAAATACAAACGGCACTTGGCCATCTACTTTCGGATATAGTAGTGCATTTTCTTTCACAACAAACAGCTTAGGTTCTACTGAAAAAATTGTGAACGTACAAATCGATCCAAATACGACTGGACAAGCAACACTTCGTCTACGCCAAAATACGACAGCGAAATATAGTGAGACTGTAACGATTAATAAGAAATAATGAAAAAGGCAATCCGGATATGGATTGCCTTCTTCTCATTTCTCTTCTTTTGAGAAAAACATTCTTGAAATAACGATGCCTATACTTCCTACGATTAAGAATAACACTGCCCTAATCATCATTGAAACTTCTGGTAAGTCTAGAAGAAATAGCTTTCCTATCGTTACGACTAACACGACTAAGCCGGCATATAATATTTCATTCATATTTTTATTCCGGCCAAGCCAAACTGCAAATAATGCATACACCATCCATAATAACGATACAGATACACTTATTATGCTTCCATCTGTGGACAAAACTTCACCGATTCTAGTAATTGTAATAAATACAATCACCATAAACCAATAGAGTGCTATAGAATACATATACTTGCCAAAGCTCGCTAATACTTCTTTCGCTTGTCTCATGCAATAATAGAACGTTCCTATTAAAATAAGATGAGCAACAAAGCCTGCCGAAATAAATTGATCAAACGGGCTAAAAATCGTCTGTATCATTCCAATTGCGTAAACCGTCGCACTAACATACAATTTTATCTGTTGTTTTCCTTTAATAGAAGTAAACATACCGAGGAAGCCTTGTAATAATAGTACAATCGCTGCATTCACTAAACTATACTCATATAAAATCGCTAAACTAAAGGCCCCCATTGCGAAACCAAATAAAAGATTTGTAAATGTAGAATGTCTATTCTTCCTATATTCAAACACGAACATAATAGCGTGCACGAGTGCACTTATCATTAATCCCCATGTTGTAAATTCATGTATTTTTGAAATGGCTAATATAAAGAAGACTGCATTCGCACTAAATATCGCCAAGCGTGGCTCTACTATAAAACTTCTCTCCGTAAACATATGCCAAAATAATAGTAAGTGAATTAAACCATAAACTACTGTTAACTGGACTTGCAAATCCTCTACTAACATTGACATAACAGCAAAGAAGACAAAAAGAACAATAGCAGCAACAACATAAGAAATCATATATAAATACTGATAACGATTTTTCAACGCATACCATAATAAGCTGAGCGTTAGTATCGTCTCATATCCAAAGAAAATATACAGATTAGGAGTTGTACTATTTAATAAGAACGGCACGAAGAAAGCTCCTACCGCTACAAAGATAGTAAGATATTCCGATTGATACCTCTTCGCTATATAAATACCTAAAATGACCCATGCGATATTACATAGAAACGCGACACTCGCTGGAATAAATCCATATAAATAATGTGCCGCAAATGTCGTTAAAACTATACCCGTAATACTTCCTCCTGCTAATACTAACCCTAACGCTTGCCGCTCGCGTTTAATTTGAATATCCCCTATATAATAAAAACCGATTGATAGGACAATACCAAACACAATTCGTATTGCTGGTGTTAATAATCCCGCATCTACCCCTGCTTTAAATAACCAAATTACTCCAAGCAACATAATACCGACAAATATGCGCGGTAACCAGGTTTGGCAAAACTTAATAATATTAAATGGTTCTCGTTTAAAAGCAGATATATCCACTTGTTTTACCTCACGTTCTTGCACAGGTTCTTTTATTGTAACTACTTCTTCTTTTTGTTTTTCTTCCGTCACCGTTTCAATATATTCTTTCTTTTCCTTACTAACATGTTGCTTAGCATTTTCTGCTTCTATTTCTCTTTGTTTGGCTTTCAATTCAAAAAGTGCTTCTTGAATCGTTTCAATTGCCGTTTCGAGTGCTTCTATTTTCTTATTCAAATCCTCCTTCATACGCTCCCCCCTTATCCGTTCAAAACCTATATATTACCAATTACCTTTATCATACTCTTAGTCTATTCATTTTCAATACTATTTTTCCAAAAAAGAAAGGTGTTTTCCGAAATTGGAAAACACCTTTCTTTTATTTCTTCTTATTTAATACAACACCAATACAAGCACCTATAATAGCTGGAACAATCCACCCAACACCTTCCATATAAAACGGAATGTATTTCAATACTGATGTCCACTGATTCATCATCACATTTTTATTGAAAATATCAACTGCACTAAACACCGCTACAATTCCAACAGTTACTGTATATACGTATGCATACTTCTCAATATACTTATGGAATAGCCCTAAAATAATAAGCGTTAATGCAACTGGATAAATAAATCCAAGAATCGGTACTGATACTTTTAAAATTTGTGTTAATCCTAAATTAGCTAAAATCATACTAACCAAACTTAATATAAATGCCCAAACTTTATAAGCTACTTTCGGAAATGCACTTGCGAAAAATTGACTACAAGATGTAACAAGTCCGATTGACACACATAAACACGCGATCGTAAAAATAAGACCTAATAAAACGACCCCGCCTTGCCCAAATAATGTAGTCATCACTTGCGCTAACACTTGCGCGCCATTATCAAATGTCCCCAATGAACCACTCATTGAACCGACATATCCAAGTATGACATAAATAATAGATAATAATAGTCCTGCACCAATTCCAGCAATACTCATATATTTCGCTAAACCTTTATCATCTTCAATACCTTTTGCACGAAGAGCATTTGCAATCACAATCCCAAAAATTAAAGCTGCTAATGCATCCATCGTTAAATATCCATCTAAAAACCCTTGGAACATAGGCGCTTGTCCATAATTTCCAGCAGCCTCTTTCACACTACCTACTGATGTAAACATGCTTTTTATAAAGATAAGAGCAATCATACCTAATAATAACGGTGTTAAAACTTTTCCGAACAACCCCATTAATTTAGACGGTGATAAACTTAACCAGTACACAATACTAAAGAAAATAACTGTGTAACATAATAAGACTACGCTACCCGCTTCCGGAAATAGCTGACCCGGTCCCATTTCAAAAGCTAGACTTCCTGCACGCGGAATACCAAGGCCTGGTCCAATAAATACATACACGATACATGGAAAAATAATGGCGAATGAAGAATGAACTCTACCCGCTAGCGTTTGAAAACTTCCTGCTTTTGCAATCGCAATAACTCCCAATATCGGAAGACCTGTTGCTGATATAATAAACCCTACTAATGAAATCCACACATGTTCTCCTGCTTCATACCCAAGAAAAGGTGGAAATATAAGATTCCCCGCTCCAAAGAACATCGAGAATAACATAAGACTAATAAGTAAAATTTCTTTTTTCTGTAACAATTTCATTTCTTTCTCCTTCTTTAATTTCATCTTTTATGAAATCAATTTCACATATAAAAAAGTGCAATAAACCGCTTCTTTACAAAGAAAACATAGTCCATAGTCTAACATAAAAGAAACACTCATTCTATAGCTATATCCCTTTTCCAATTTCTTCTGAAAAATCAACCTTTATTGACTTATAATAGTTAATAAAGTAAAATATTAAATGTACAAAATTATTAACTTTGTTTTTGTTTGTGTCAGGAGGAAAATAACATGGAATCAGCGATACAACTAGAAAGAGAACAACAAAGAAAAAAGAAACATCCTCCAGGTTTATACTTACTCTTCTTTACAGAAATGTGGGAAAGATTTAGTTACTATGGATTACGAGGATTATTAACATTATATTTAACGACAGCTTTAGTAAGCGGTGGTCTTGGGTTTAGTCCTGGATGGGCACTCTCTATTTACGGATTTTACACTGGAGCCTGTTATTTCACACCGATGATTGGTGGATACTTAACGGACCGTTTTCTAGGTAGACGAAAAGCGATCACAATTGGTGGTATAACAATGGCAATCGGTAACCTTACACTATTTGCCTTACAAAACCAAGTCGGCCTATACCTCGGATTAGCGCTTATTATTATCGGTAATGGATTCTTCAAACCGAACATCTCTACACTGGTTGGGGAATTATACGAAGAGAACGATCCAAAACGTGATAGTGCATTTACCATTTTCTATATGGGTATTAATGTCGGATCATTTTTAGCTCCACTCGTTTGCGGATTTTTATCAGAAAATTTATTCAAAACAACGGTTGATGGCGTTGTACATTACGGATTCCGTTACGGATTCTTAGCCGCTTCAATCGGAATGATCATTGGACAAATTTTATTTACAACACTATCCAATCGCTTCCTTGGTGATATCGGTAAAAAACCAACTCGCGATTTACAAACAACAGATGGACAACCATCAGTAGGAGATACACCTTTAACAAAAAAAGAAAAACAACGTACTGCAGTTATCGTCATTTTAACATGCTTCGTTGTCTTCTTCTGGGCTGGCTTTGAACAAGCTGGTAGTTCATTAACATTATATACAAACAAATTTGTAGACCGCTCTGTGTTCGGATGGGAAGTTCCAACATCTTGGTTCCAATCGGTCAATCCATTATTTATTATTTTACTTGCTCCAGTTATTTCGGCATTATGGGCAAAACTTGCAACTCGCAAGCGCGGGGATTTAAAAATCCCAACTAAAATGGGACTTGGTATGATCTTGCTCGGTATCGGTTATATCATTCTCGTTATTGCTACATTAAAAACAGGTAGTGATGAACATAACATTACAGAAAAAGCAAACTTACTATTTATCGTCTTTACGTATCTTTTCCATACGTTAGGTGAGCTATTCTTATCACCTGTTGGACTATCAATGGTTAGTGCGCTTGCCCCAGTAAAACTTGCTTCTTTATTAATGGGAGTATGGTTAGCAAGCTCAGGAATCGCTAACATTTTAGGTGGACAACTTGCAAGCTTCACAACTTCACTTGGATATGCTGAAGTATTTACAGTAATTGGCGCTGTAGCAATTGTATTAGGCTGCGTTTTATTACTAATTTCTAAGAAGTTAGTGAAATGGATGGATTAAAAAAGATGAGGGGAAATCCCTCATCTTTTTTATGCATTCTTACCTTTTTCTATCGCTTGTTCGTACAGATTTTTATGTTCTTTATATTCACTTGGCACAAAATTCTTATAGAAGAATGCAAGCCAACTGTCTCCTTTTTTATATCCTTCTTCTCTAATTTCTGCTGCTTTTTTATTTGATTTAAATCCTTCAATAAACCATTTCTTTAACGATTCATTTTTTTCATATTTAGCAGGAACTTTCAAATCATAGTTTTCAAATGCATACTTATAGCCAGCCTTTTCTACTGCTTTTTTTGTAGATTTATAACCCTTTTCATAAGCTGTTTCATACGCCTTCACGTACACATCTTTCTCTCTATTTCCGGGGTTCTTTCCGGCTAATTCCTTACCTGCCTTTTCCCCTAGTTCAGCTTGCTCTTTTTCAATTTTTTCTGTTCTTTCTTTATTCCCTACTTGGAAACCTTCTGCAAAATTCGGCTTAAACTCTGGAGCAATTTGACTATCTTCCATCGTCTCTTGTGCTAAACCTTGCTCTTTTCCTTTTTCAAAATTCGTTTTCTTCTGCTCTTCTAAAGACCAAGATGCAGCATAAGCAATTTTGAATGCTTCTTTATATGTATCTGATTTTCCAGCTAAATGTGATTCTGCATCATTTTTCCCTGCTTTAAAATCAATCTCTCCATTTTTTTGTCCCTCAAGCTGTCCTTTTTCCATATCAGCTTGACGTTGTGCTTCCTCTCGCTTACGTGCTTCTTCCGCTTTTCTTTGTTCTTCAGCTACACGTTGTCTCTCTGCCTCTGCTTTTCTTTGTTCCTCCGCTACACGTTGTCTCTCTTCTTCAGCTTTACGCTGCGCCTCTGCAGCACGTTGTTTTTCAGCCTCAGCATTGCGCTGTGCTTCTGCTTGTCTTTCAGCTTCTACAGCACCATTATTATTTTGACTAGGAGCTGGACTTGTTGCACCACTACTAGAAGCTGGCTTATTGTGATAATGATATTCCCCGTACTGCAATCCCCATTTTTCACAATTTGTACGACACGTATGTCCCCCATTAGCATCTGTACGTCCTGGATGCGCATAGGCTGAAATTGGAGCTACCAATAACGCTACACTTGTTGTTAAAAGAAGTTTCTTCACCTGTTGTTTCACTCTTGTTCCTCCCAAAATCCTGAATTCTAACTTTATTATATATAAATAGAAAAATACTTAAATACCAACTAAAATATTCTATTATTTCTCAACATTAGTAAAAAAGAAGGTCAACTCTTTAGAGAGTTGACCTTCTTTTTTATTTCTTCGCCTTCGTTCCTACTAAATCACCAGCAACAACATAACGTTTAGAATTATCTTTTACAGATACACATGTAATAAGTGTTATCTCATCTTTCCCATGATCTTCAACAACCTCCCATTTATCAGGAGTTACTTCAGATACACCAGTAACCGCATATTCATATTCGTTTTCATTATCATACAAATAAATTTTATCGCCTTTTTTTAGAGACGCTATATCACTAAATAAAACACCTTTTTTAGACATGTTATGTCCTGCTAATGCATAATTCCCTTTTCCCATTACTTGATTTTCTTTTACTGTTGCTGCACCTGATAATAGGTTTTTCTCAGTAGAAGACTTTAAAACAGGAAGTTCTAATGAAACACTCGGAATCGAAATACGACCAATTACTTGTTTCTTATCTAAAGATGCGTTCGCTACTTCTGCCAAGTCTGGTTGATTAATTTTCGAAGCATCTACAAATTCTGTCTCATGTTTTTCATAATCCATTTTTTGAACAGCCTGTACATTTTCAGTCTGTTTCTTTTCAGCTTGATATCCATCATAAAATGGTTTGCCGATTAATACACCACCTACAACAAATAGGAGGATTGCTACTATACTATAAATTCTTTGCTTATTCATATACAATTCCTTTCCGTTACAAAATCTTACTCTATTTAAAATGATAAGATAATATTGCTATATGTACAAGTGTAAGCTGAAAAGAAACCTTCTTGCTGATGCAAGAAGGTTTCTTTTTAAGCGATTTTATTTCGATATAAAGATACGTGGAAAATTGTCATTTGAATAAAGAAAATACTAAATGCAATATATATTGGATATGCAGGAACATATAGATTAGCAATTGGAGAAAGCGTTAAAAAACCAACCGCACAAGGCAACACGTACCATAGTGACATAAATGTAGTACGACAAGCCTTTTCTGTAATCGCCTTTTCCCGCTCGTCTTCTTGAGGAAATAACAGTGGAAACATCCAATATGATAGCTCTTTATATTTTTTCTTTTGAATTTTATAAAGAACAGTCGATACAATACCAAATATTAAAAGCAATCCTATTGGCATTAAACTCACCGAAACTTCAAATGGTACCCTCTTCGTTTGAATAAAATTAGCAACTTCGATAGTAAAATAATACAACTCAATAAATGCCCAACCTGCTAATACCATTAAAAGTACATTCAACATATAGGAAAATACAAGTCTATTCATCCTCTTCCCCCTCCTTATTTAAAACAAACACATCTTCCATCTTGAGCTCGAACACATCGCAAATCGTAAGCGCTAATAACAATGACGGAACATAATCCCCTTTTTCAATTGCCGCGATTGTTTGTCTCGTCACTCCAACCTTTTCTGCTAATACACTTTGCGAAAAATTAAACCGAGCTCTTAATTCCTTCACTCTATTTAAAATGGTCAAATTTACCACCTCTCACCATCATTGTATGCTACCCTTAACAAAATGTAAACTCAACTTAACATTGTTTTTATAAAAAAATCCAACTCTACGTATTGTAAAGTTGGATTACGTGTTAGTTTAAAATTGTAACTTTAACGATTTTTCTTCCCCATTGACTAGAAGACCCTTTATCAGGCATTAACACATCAATTCTGTTACCTTTAATCGCTCCACCAGTATCTGCTGCAATTGCGACTCCATAACCTTCAACATTTACAGTTTTACCTAATGGAATAACATTTGGATCTACAGCAATTAATTTCATTCCTGGGTTTGCAGTTAGATTATAACCTTTACCACCTGGTCCCCATGCAGAGAATACTTGTTGACCTGGTGCATAACCATTTTCCCCTGGATCAGCTGTATAAGCTGTAGCTTCTACATAAATTTCTTTCCCACCAGCAGTTGGCTTAGGAGATGGTTTAGGTTGTGGAGGTTCTACCTTCGAATTATTATTAGCAACTGGTTCAGCTGGTTTACTAGCTTTTTCCTGCTTTTGCTTTTCAGCAATTTCCGCTTGCGCTTTTGCTAAAGCTTCTTGTTCAGCCTTTGCAGCTGCCTCCGCTTTTGCACGCTCTTCTGCTGCAATTCTTGCTGCTTCTTGCTCACGAGCAATCGTTTCTTGTACTGCCTTCATGTTTGATTCGATTTTAGCCTTTTCTTCTGCAGCTAAATTAAGTTGGCTTGCAACCTGATTATATTTAGCTTGAACTGTTTGTAAGTTAGCTTGACGCTTTTTCAAGTTATCTTGCAAATCAGCTTGTGCTTTTGCTAATTTTTGTTTGTCTACTACTAAAGATGCTTCTTTTTCGTCAATTGTTTTCTTGTCTGCTTCAATTTGACGAAGATCTTGTTCCTGTAGACGTAAAATTTCTTTATCAGCTTCTAAAATAGTAGAAACTGCGTTCATACGTTGTAAGAAATCTGCAAAGTTTTTTGACTCTACTACAACTTCTACTACTAAACTTGTATTTGAACTGTTTTGAACAGAAACCATACGTTTTCTCATAATATCTTTACGAGCAAGGACTTTATCCTCTAAAACGACAATTTCTTCCTTTTTTTGCTCAATCTGCTTATGTGTTTCATCAATTTTACGTTGAATAGCAGCTTGATCCTCTTTATTTTTTGCAATTGTATTATTTAAATTATGTAGTTCGTTTTCGATACCTTGAATTTCTTTACTAACAGCTTGCTTCTCTTGCTCTTTCTTTTGCATTTCTGCATCGTTTTGCTGCAATTGCTGTTGCATGTTGTTAAGTTTCTCGTCGTTTGACTCTGCTTTAACAGCGACTGTACTAGAAAGACTTATAATTCCTGCTAATACTAGACTACTGATTCGCTTAAAATAGTTCATAATCCGACTCCCTTCTTATACAGTTATACATGATTTATTTTACAGTTTGTTTACAATACCATTAAATACAGTTTATTTTTCATGACGAAAAAAAGGGAATTATGCATAAAATGTAATAGATTCTTAAATATTTAACAATTCCTATATTTAAAAATTATAAAAGATGCTAAAATCCAAATATAGAGAAAATATAACTTCTAAAGGCGGTTGAAATAAATATATGTTTACTCAAAAGAAATCACTCCAACATAAAATTGATCAATTAGAAAGTCGTATACAAGAACTAGAAGCAGAATTAAAACAAAAGGATATCGAACAACAAGAGACTATTTCTTCTATCCACGATCGTGTACAAAGCGTTGTTCAAGAGCATCAACTTGTAAATAACCAGCACAATACACTTCAAAATTTAGTTCAACAATTAAGCTCATGTTTCGAAAATGTTTCAACACGCACGACACATTCCAATGAATTAAATAATGAAATGTTACAAAAAGAACAAAGCTTAATTCAATCTATTGAAGAAATCATTGACTGCTCTAATGAAGGAAAAGAATCTGTTCACCGTTTACTTATTGTAATTAACAAATTAGGCGAACAATCTCAACGTACGTCTAATAGTATGAATCATTTAAGTGAACGCTCAAAAGAAATCGAGCAAATTGTAGAAGTCATTCAAAACATTGCAGCACAAACAAATTTACTTGCTTTAAATGCAAGCATTGAAGCTGCACGTGCTGGTGAACACGGTAAAGGATTCGCTGTCGTTGCCAATGAAGTAAGAAAATTAGCTGAAAGTACAGCTGAAAGTACAAAAAACATTGGCAACTTAACGAAAAAAATTCAAGAAGAAATTGAAAAAGCATACGATAATACAAAAGATAATTTGCATTTAGTCGATGAAGGTGTAGAAATGAGTGCCGATACAAACGCTAGAATTGAAAATATTTTAATTATGATTCAAACGTTACAAAACGGTGCTACTAATGTTATTAAAGCTATTGAAAACCAAAAGTCTTGTAATGATGATATATTACGAGAATTCGCTACTACACAACAAATGTTCCAAAAGTTAAATACTACTATTATGAATCACATTCATGATGCTGAGAAAGTCGATGTTCAATTAACGAAAAGTCTTGAAGAAACAGCAGTTTCTCATTAATAATAAAAATCCCTTATACTGCTATAAGGGATTTTTATTATATTTTGAATATTTATTTCTTCTCAATATTCATCCGTATCTTTGTTATAATGGACAAGTTGTTTCTTTCGACTATTAAACAAGGAGGTTATTATGGAACAATTTTACTACATTTTAAAATATTTAATTCTTGGTCTGTTCCAAGGACTAACAGAACCGATTCCGATTTCTTCAAGTGGTCACCTCGTTTTAGCACAGCATTTGCTAGGACTAAAAATCGAAGGGTTTAGCTTTGAACTACTTGTTAATTCAGCTTCATTATTAGCTGTATTACTTATTTATAGAAATGATTTAATTCGTCTAACGAAGAATGGTCTATCTTATATATTTACAAGAGCAGAAGATGCAAAATCAGATTTCTTCTTTATTATTTACCTTGTTATTGCGACCATTCCAGCAGGTGTTATTGGTGTTTTATTTAAAGATTACATCGATCAATACTTAAAAGGTGTGAAAATGGTTGGGATTTCCCTTCTTATTACCGCTGTCGGTCTTTGGATTATTAGAAACTTGCGTGGACGTAAAAATGATGGCGACCTTTCTATGAAAGATGCAATCATTGTTGGCCTAGCACAAGCTTGCGCACTAATTCCTGGGATAAGCCGATCAGGTGCAACAATCGTAGCAGCGATGTTACTTGGTATGAAGCAGGAAACGGCTCTTCGTTTCTCATTCTTACTATATATCCCTGTTAGCTTAGGTGGTTTATTATTAAGTATTACAGACATTGCAAAAGATCCAAATCTAGATACACTATTCGTACCATATATCGTTGCATTTATCGCAACATTTATCATGACGTATATTTCATTAAAATGGTTTATGAACATTATGGCGAAAGGAAATTTAAAATATTTCTCTTTCTATTGCATTATCGTAGGTGTACTTACTCTTATTTTCTTATAAGGTGAAACTTACAAATCAAAAAGCGAGTCATTCTATTACACTAGAACGACTCGTTTTTTTATGCATATACTTTCTTTTCTTGACAATACAAACGAATAACATGTTTATTTTGTTGAAATACATCATGCGTTAGGCGGATAATAATAAAATTTCGTTTTATTTGATCATCATGAACAAAAATCTGTTCTCCCTCTTGAAAACGCCACGCACTTTCAAAAGTTGTAATATGATTCCCACTTACAGAAAAAAGCTCATATCGCATATCTTGTTCCCTCTTTCAACTTATAATAATCATAATATCCTTATATTAAATTTAGTATAACTTAATTCTATTAAAATTTATAATTTTTTCTATTTCAAAATATTTTAATTTTGTTTTAAGGTTCTTTTAACGTTATAATGGTAAACGAATTTTCATTGAAAGGAGCTTCATTTTGACTGCATATTTATTCCCTGTAAAAACAGCATTTATTTTATTTCCTTTTTTAGCAATGTTTCTATTAATCCCTTTTTTAATATTTAATTATCGAAAGTATGGTTATTTAAATAAATGGCGTTCATTTATTTTATACTCATTATTGCTTTACTTATTAAATGCCTATTTTCTTGTGATTTTGCCGTTGCCACAAACATATGATACTTGTAGCCTACAACCGGCTAATACGCAGCACATGCAACTATCACCATTTTATTTCATACAAGAAATTAGTAATCGTACTTCGGCAATTTTAACGAAACCAGCTACTTATTTCTACCTATTAAAAGAATCTGCTTTTTTACAAGTAGCATTTAACGTTCTATTAACCGTTCCATTCGGTATTTACTTACGGTATTATTTCCGACGTAGTTTCTTACAAACAATTTGTATTTCTTTTTGTCTTTCACTCTTTTTCGAGCTAACACAAGTGACTGGACTATACGGTATATACAATTGTGCGTACCGCTTATTTGATATAGATGATCTGTTTTTAAATACATTAGGCGGCGTAATCGGCTTTATCATTGCACCAATTTTTACGTACTTCCTTCCGAAAGCAAGCGAATTAGATAGTCATATTGATTTGGAAACGAAACCAGTCGGATTCGTTCGTCGCTTTATCGCGATGCAAATTGATTGGATTTTCTTATCCATCGTTGTACCTGTCATTAAAAACAAAGGAAATTCTTTCTTTGTTTCTAATATTCAATCTTACACGAACATATACGAACTCATTTTCATAACGTGTTCGATCTTTATTTACTTTATTATCATTCCATACTTTACGAATGGAAAGACAATCGGTAAAGCATTGCTTCGTATCTACGTGAAAGGACAATCAGATCGTATTACGTTGAAGGAACTATTCATCCGTTATGGTATATTCTATTTCGTTTTAGGTGGAATCAATTATATTCTTTCTAGTAGCTCTATCTTAAATCTTAAAGAGCCTTTAGTATTAGTAGTTATATTATTATTCCAACTCGTAATTAACGGTCTATTTATTATTCATGTTTTATTACATGTATTTAGTCGTGATAAGTTACTATTTTACGAGCGAATTAGTCAAACAAGAAATGCGATCGTACTAAAAAAAGCTGACAAGTAATACTTTGTCAGCTTTTTTTCATAATCGTAAATAACTTTTCTGTGTAAGGATTTGAAAACATTTCTGCTTCATCTAATAATTTCCTCACCTTTAGAAACGAATGTAATTCTGGATATATATTTTGTAATTTTTCGTACGTTAACGTATGCATTTTTCCCCAATGCGGGCGTCCTTCATACTTTAGAAAAATTTTCTCCACCTCACCAAAATAAGCAGCATACTTCATACCTTTATACATATGAACAGCTATATACGCAGAATCTCTTCCATACGCCGGACTGAGCCATATATCATCCCTTTTCACATAACGGCATTCAATTGGGAAGTGCACTTTATACTTTTTCTTTTCAATAAGGTTTGAAATTTCTTCTACAACGGCCTGCATATACTTTGAAGGAACACTATACTCCATTTCATAAAATGGAACTGCACGCGATGTAGCAAATACTTCATAACTCGGACCAATTATTTTTGTATTCGGTACAGCTTTAGCTGATAATCGACTTACTCCTTTACTTATAGAAGGAAACCATTTGCATCCTTTAGATAACAAAGAGAACATCTTATTTTCAAGTAACTCTATCTTTAGTTTATGCCATTTCAAATCACTTTTTTTACCCGTTGTTTCGTTTGTAATTTTCACTTGCACTTCATCTGAATAAGGAAAAACAAAAAATTCAAAATGGCGATTCTTCTTATATTCTTCTAGCTTGTTCATTACAGTAGATAATGACTGTTTTTCACTTTTATAAACGAGTGAATAGGCTGGAATAACCTTCAGTTTTATTTTTACAATGATACCTAACATTCCAAGCGACAACTGAAAAGCTCTCCAATATTGTACATTCTCCGTTTCCGAACAAACTATACTCTCACCTGTAGATAAAACTGCGGTAATCTCTATAACTTGTGTTGATAAACTTCCAAAGGTAATACCCGTTCCATGCGTCCCCGTACTAATTGCTCCTGCGATAGATTGCGAATCAATATCCCCTAAATTTTCTTGCGCATAACCTTTTTCCTCAAGTAACTTCCCTAGCTCATGTAACTTTGTTCCTGCCCATATTTCGGCAACCATTTCTTCCTTATCAATATTCACAATTCCCTTCAATTCATCTAAAGAAACTAAAATTTCTTCCGTTTTCACAAGAGGTGTAAACGAGTGTCCTGAACCGACAACGCGAATTTTCTTCCCTTCTTTTCGTGCAAGCTCTACAACTTCTACTACATCTTGTATACTTTCTGGATACATCGTATAATGCGGTGTTCCTTCTACATTCCCTGTCCAATTTCTCCATTTTTGTCCCTTTATAGAAAGCATTGGCCATCCCCCCGATATGTTGAATACTTCCCAATAATCTCTCCTTCTTTCACACGATATAAAAACGGAAACCGCTCACATAACTCTCCAGCTTTACTATGGCGAAACAAAATACAATCTCCTATTTCTACTCGTTCCTCACCGTTATAGAAAATCGGTGTTTGCACTTCACCAGCACCTTCTAAAGCTAATAGTTTGGCACCATCTGGCCTCCAAATCTCAGGTTCTTTATCTTTCCCAATTGCTCCTGAGGCCATATATCCACCACCTAAACAAGTGTAAATTGTTGGTGCTGGTTTACGCACAACTGGTAAAGCAAATCCGACAGCTGGATGAAATTGCACCTCTTTATAATAATCAAACAGCTTCGGGGCATAAAAAGCCGAACCTATTGTAATCTCTGAAACTGAATGATCTTGCTCAGTTGTTTTTATACTTCCTGTGCCTCCCCCATTTACAAACCTTAGTTCAATACCTAGATTTTGTATTTCTTTTACGATATGTCCTCTTCTTTCTTTAACTTCTAACACTGATTTCTTCTTTAAATATGAAATCACTTTACTTTTCGCTCGTTGATTCGGTATGTGATCTCCTACCCCAGCAATTTGGGCTTCATATCCCATTACACCATCTAGTATTAAAAATGATGATTCTTTCAACCTTTTTACTATTTTCAAAGCACCTTGCACATCTTTTACCGGTGATCTTTTGACCCCAAAATGGAACTTAAAAAAACGACTACTCATATCAATATCTAAGCAAACACGAAAACATCCTTTAGACTTCTCGGCAATTTTTTCTAAATAAACAATATGATCTTCACAATCCACCATACAAGTTATAATGAGCCCTTGCTTTGTTAGCAAACTTATTTCATGTAACGCTCTTTCATCATAAGCAGGATATCCGAGCAATAAATCATTGAATCCTTGTTCAATTAAAAACAAAGCTTCCCTAGGTGAAAAACACATAATACCTTGAAATCGATCACTTGCAGCCAAAATCCTTTGCATAACCGGAACAGAACGTAACGATTTACTCGCTATACGAATCTTCTTATTTCCACTTAATTCTATAATCGATTGAATATTTCTATCTAAAGCCACTTCATCCAAAAATGCACAAGGTAATGGAACTTCTTTAAAAATTCCTCGATCCACATTTTTTCTCTCCTCTTCTCTATATGTCTTATACATATTGGAAAGAAAGTTGGAATCTCCTCTACAAAATAAAAAAGTTTCTTCCTATTTAAGAAGAAACTTTTTTAGGACTACTTCATAGAAATAGTTGCTGCTACTGGATAATGATCAGAATAATCATCATACGTATATTTTTTGAGCCATGATGTAACAGTCCACTGTGGAGATTTCGGTTGTAACACTTTATTCTCTACAAATGACGGATTCGCATGGTCCTTACTTGCAATAATATAATCTAAATACTCGGCAGGGCTATCAGGGAAATTATATTTTGCAATACTGTTTGTCGTTGCATCCCAAGTTGCTGTATGTCCTGTATAAGATGGAATAGAAGCGTGCAATGTTTTGAACATTGATGCGTATTCTGAGTCACTATTGTTCTCAGCATTTATTTTATTCACATTCATATCACCACCAAATAGGACGTACTCGTCATTTGGTATATTTTTATTTTTAATAAAATCTTGAATTTCTTTTAACTGGTTTGTACGTACAGATGCAGGTGAAGTTTTTCCGCACATACTATCTTCAGCCTGCAAATGCGTCCCAATTACATGAACGAAACGATCATTTTTCTTAATCTTCGTGTATACAAATCCTTTATTCGATAAATTATCCGGCCCGCATCCATTTGCAAATACATATTGAACCTTTTCAACGATCGGCCATTTGCTAACGATTGCAACGCCTCCATCTTCAGGAGTTGCAGATGAATAGCTACCTAACGTTTTATCCCATTCATTTCCGTTGCTACGACCTAATACAGCTGTTTGATTTGGGTATTCTTTCTTCAAATTTCCTAAAAGGCGATCTGAAGCACTATTATCAAACACTTCATTTAATATAACAACGTCTTGATTCTTAATATAATCTGCCGCCCCAATTAAATCAGCACGCTCACTTTGTCCCCAATTCGGATATAAGTTAGTTGATAGCATGTACACGTTATGCGTCATCACTTTCAAAGTATTGTTTTGATCTGTAGACGTATCTGCTTGAGCTGAGGATCCTCCGTATAAAACTCCTAAACCAATCCCAAAGCTAAGTACACCTTTTAGCAATTTACCTTTCACGTTCCATACCTCCATGTGTATAGTATTGAACTACTCACCACTTAACGTCCTTACGGACTGTTTGAAGTGGGAGATTCCTAAGTACAGAAGCCTAATGGCTTCTAATTCATTAGGCTATCCCCGTAGTTCCTACGGTTAGAAGCCTTAAAGCTTCATTTTTAAGATTGATACTTGCGTTAATATCTCTGTCGTGATGACTATTGCACTCAGGACAATCCCATTCACGAAGATTTAGATTCTTAACGTCTTTATTTTGATACCCACAACAAGAACATAATTGGCTTGAAGCAAATGTTTTGGATACCAGAATGACTTGTTTTCCATACCATTTTGCCTTGTATTCTAGCAACGTTCTAAATTGTGACCAAGATACTTCACTAATCGCTTTTGCTAACTTATGATTTTTTAACATATTCGATACTTGCAAATCTTCTATACCGATAACATCGTGGTTTTTGATGATTTCAGTTGAGATTTTGTCCAAGTAATCTTTTCTAGCATTAGCTATGTATTCATGAATTCTAGCTACCCTTACTCGTTGTTTATTCCAGCGAGAAGATCCTTTCATTCTTCTAGAAAGAACGCGCTGTGCTTTTGCCAACTTCTCTTCCAATGAGCGAAAAAATTTAGGGTTTTTATAGGTTGTTCCATCTGACAAAATGGCGAAATCTTTTAATCCTACATCCATTCCAATATAAGAATGTGTTTTCGGAAGTTCTTGCACTTCTGTTTCAACTAACAATGACACAAAGTATCTGCCAGAAGGGTTCCGTCTAACCGTAGCATTTAAAATACGTCCCTTTACTTCACGACTTTTGGCAAATCGAACAAGACCTAGTTTCGGCAATTTCATTTTGTTTCCGACAACAGCAATGTTTTCATTTGTTTGTTTTGTGGTATAAGATTGTACGTTGTTCTTTTTAGATTTGAAACGCGGGGCACTGTTTTGTTTTTTAAAAAAGCGTGTATAAGCATCCACAAGGTTGCGAACAGACGATTGAATAGCAATACTATCCACTTCTTTTAGCCAAACAAACTCTTTCTTCATGGCAGGAAGTTTGGCAGAGCATGTACCATATGTCAAACCTTTTCCTGTTTCTTTGTATGCATTATCCCATAGAGATAGGAAGTGATTGAATACAAAACGAGAACAACCAATCGTTTTATTGATCAGGATCGCTTGTGCTTTATTTGGATAGATATGAAATTTATACGCTTTATTGATCATCCTTCATTTCACCTCCATTTCGATATATTTCCATTATATACCAAACGCACATTCGATAGTTAGTTAAGTGATTATGACAAATTATCCGGTAACACTTTACATATGTCGAACAATTAAGATGACTTCCTGCCATCTCTTGTTCGAAGCCAATTCATCTCCCACCTACTCGCTGGGCTACGCCCTTCACGCTCCTTGAGGAAGGAGTCTTCTTGGCTAAATTGATAAAAAGGTCAAATACTCTATTGTGAGATTTGACCTTTTTTAAATACTTAACGATCTCCGTACGTATCAAACCAAAGCTGAATGTATCCAGCAGTAACACGTTGTGCATCCATTAATCGCTTACCTGTCATTGGCGTAACTTCAGCGCGCCATTTATCTGCATATTCTTGTGACACAGCTGCTTTTACGAACCAATCTTTCGTATTATCATTTACAATTCCAGAGTAATCTTGTTTCGCTACTACTGCCGCTCCATGAATCCACTCTTCTGGATTTGTACCTTTCCAGTTCCAATATCCATTTCCATCCGTCACTTTATAATTATCTTTTATCGTATCTACAAAGTTTTCATATTTAGAATGGAATCCTTGTGGATACGAAAGATTTGTAAAGTTTGCTGCATGCATCGGTTGGTTTACATCTCCTAAATAATGAAGAGATAATCCTAAATAGAAGAATGCTTGTTTCATATCTTTATTTTTGTATGATTCACCAGCTAATTTAAAATATTTAGCGCCAGTTTCTTTTGCCTGCTTTGCAAATGGAATATATGTTTTTCCATTGTCTGGATCATAGAAATGTGAAGCAAATGTGCTATTATCATAATAAGGATTTTCATAGTCAGCAGCATAAATACCGTTCTCTAACTCCGTACGCCATTCATTTAATTGTGCAACTCGATCTTGTTTTACAAGTGTTGTATTGCGAGACATAATATCAATCGCACGGTTTACAATCCATAAATGAGAATTTACGCCTTCTTTATGTTTATCTTCAGCAGACCAGCGGTGAACTATTTTTATTTTACTTCCCCCATCGTTTTCATGAGCAAATGCAACGCTTTGTAAAGGAGCTACTACTGTAATAGCTGCTGCTAAAGCAAGTACTTTCTTTTTCATCTGAAATCCTCCATTTTATAATCGAATTATTGTAAACTTTTTGTTAGGATCCTATAATGTCATCCGGTTAACCTATGACTAGAATATCCCACCTTTCATGAAATTTCTATTACTAAATCAAAATATGTAAATGTTCATATCATTATAACTTTATACACAGTGAATATAATGAATGAATACACTTTCATTTTAATAAACTATTATTAAGGCTTATCTAAACTAATGTAAAAAAAGAGTAAAGCACCCACATGCTTTACTCTTTTTTTCTATTCGATAATATACTCGGCAGTTGTACATTAACTGCCAACTTATGAATAAATCCAAATACTAATCCAATCCCAATAAATATGTATAAGATTGTAAATATCTTCCCAAAATCAGTTTGCGGGCTAAAATTCGCATCACCGACAGTCGTCAGCGTCACAACGCTAAAATACAAAGCGTCAAGAGGACGTAATTCTTCAACTGTACTATAAAAAATCGTACCAGATGTTAATGTTAAAAATGTTAATACGAATAATACTTGAAATTCTTTATCTTTCCACGCTCGTAAACAAGCTTTTAGCATTCGTTTCAATGTCAACATAAATGAAAGCATGAGACTTCCCCTTCCAAACAAAATACCTGTAGTTACAGGAAAGTCTATCACCTTTCTGTACAGAAAAAAAGTAGCCCTCTTCTATTTCTAGAAAAGAGCTACTTTTTACTATTCTATATTATTTAGGTGAAACAAGAATTTTCACTTGTGTTTTATCTTTTACAAGTGCTTCAAATCCTTCTTCAACAACTTGATCTACTGTGATTTTTTTCGTAATTAATTTCTCTGCTTGAATTTGACCAGAGCTAATTAATTTAATAACAGCTGGGAAGATATGACGGTATCCTAAAATACCAACCACTTCTTTTTCTTTTAGTACAAGATTGTTTGGAGTAATTGTTGCGTCTTTTTCCCATACACTAACAATTACAGTTTGTCCTTCGAAACTTGTACTTTCAATTGCTTGACGAAGTACTACTTCAACACCAGTTACTTCAAAGCTTACATTTACACCTAAACCATTTGTTAAGTTGCGAATTTCAGCTAATACATCTTGAGTCGCTGGATTCAATACGTAATCCGCACCTGCTAATTTTGCTAACTCTTGACGTTCTTTAGAAAGTTCAACTGCAATAACAGGAGTTGCTCCTGCTGCTTTAGCTGCTTGGATAACAAGAAGTCCAATTGGACCACAACCAAAGACTGCTACTGCTTCCCCTTCTTTTAATTTACTTTGACGTACTGCATGAACCGCTACTGCTGCTGGTTCTACAAGAGCACCTTGTTCATACGTCATTTCATCTGGAATATGGTGAACCATATCTTCTGGTACTACTGTATATTCAGAGAAACCGCCACCTTCTCCGCCAAGACCGTGGAAAACAAGTTGTTCACAAACATTGTAATGTCCATGTTTACAAGCTTCACATTTACCACAAGAATAAATTGGTTCTACAACGACGCGGTCTCCCACTTTATGAGATGTAACGCCTTCACCGATTTCAACTACCTCACCGCTAAACTCATGACCTAAAATAACCGGTGCTTTTACATGTGTTAATGGATGCTCTTCTGTCGGAATAAAAATAGGTCCTGCTAAATATTCATGCAAGTCTGTCCCGCAGATACCACACCATTTCACTTTAATCTTAACTGCTCCTGGTTTTACAGTTGGTTCTGGTACTTCTTCTACTCTTACATCACGTTGATTATGCCAAAGTAATGCTTTCATTTTATACATCCCTCTCTATGTATATACTTAACCTGGTGAAGTTTACAAATCTATTATAATACTTCTATCCATATATTTCAAAAAAACAATCTCATTTCCACTAAATTTTAACAAATAACGTTCAATATTTTGTCACTTTGTACTTTTTTCCACATCTGTTAATTCAATTTCATTGCGGTTGAAATTCGCATTATGCCATAATAGCATAGGAGAGGTGAATATCGCTTGAAATATTTTATTTACTTTATTGTTATCGTAGCGTTTCTAGATACGTTTTCACAATTACCTATTATGAGTACGTTCGCTCAAAGTCTTGGAGGATCCCCTCTTATTATTGGGCTAGTTGTCGGCATGTACTCATTCGCTAATATGATCGGTAATATTATTGCTGGCGCTGCTGTCGATAAATTTGGTGCAAAAAAAATACTTTATATAAGCATGGGACTTACGAGTTTCATAGTCTTGTTATACACTGTTGTTCAAAGTGGTGAACAACTATTAGTTGTGCGCTTTATGCATGGCTTTAGTGATGGATTTTTAATTCCTGCTGCCTTTACGTTTTTATCAAAACAAACAAATGCAGCAAGGCAAGGTAAGGCAATGGCTCTATCTGGGGCTGCAGTTGGAACAGCGGCAATTGTAGGACCTGCTTTTAGCGGAATTATGAAAGCAACTGCCGGTATAGAGTGGGTGTTCATTACCATTTCTATTTTAATGGTTCTTGGTACAATTGTATCTCTCTTCTTCTTACCAAATAACGTATCAAGAAAAGATACTTCAAGAACACAAATGATGAACAAAGAAGATATGTTTGAACTATTGAAATCAGAACCGTTATTACAGGCATATATTGGTGCTTTCACACTCATGTTTTCACAAGGAATTGTCACTTATATGTTACCAGTAAAGGTTGAAGCATTAGCCCTTAAAGCATCTACAACAGGCATGATGTTAAGTGTATTCGGCATTACCGCTATCCTCTTCTTCTTACTGCCAACAAATCGTATTTACGATCGATTTAATCGTTCAAAACTAATGTTAATTGGTATTGCAGTAATGGCATTAGCATTATCTTTACTTGGATTATTCGCAACAAAAGGCATGCTCTTTATCGTTATGATGATTTATGGCATTGGATTCGCTATCCTTTTCCCATCGATAAACGCATTACTTGTTGAAAATACGACAGATGATAAACGCGGAAAAGCATTCGGATTGTTTTATGCTTTCTTCTCGTTAGGCGTTGTTGCTGGATCCTTTACAGTTGGAGCAATCGGGGCATCCCCTAGCGTCAGCTTCGTTATTGGAACTGCCTTCTTATTAACATTTGCCGGTATGATTTATGTAAGAAGCAAAGTAAAAGGCAGAGACAAAGTAAAAAAGACAATGATAGGATAATTCCATCATTGTCTTTTTTTAATGATAAACTTCTATTCAACTTTTAACTTTCAATAAGCCGTATTTAATAAACAATATGGCATTATATTTTTCATAGAGATAATACAATGGATAACAAAATAAGAAGAAAATAAGTACAGTTGGTACATCGTCTATAATAGAAAAATACTTTACTAATAATTCCTTAATACTCTCTCCAATTATAATAAACAGTGGGATTATACAAATTGCTGCTAATATTAAGCACGGTGTGATCCTCATTTCTTTTAGCCTCACTTTACAATGTGGACACCTGAATGAAAAAGGATGCGGGAGATCCATAATATGTTGCGCAGTAATATTCCCTTCACACTGTGGACATTCAATTACTTCTTTCATTTTACTCACTCCTTTCTATTCATAAAAAAGAGCACTATCCAAGTAGCGCTCTTTTATTGCCGAATATATTACTTTTGTGTATAGCCAAGTAACAATGTAAATAAATTAAACTGTAATGGCAATACTACAGTTCTTCTTTTACAAAAAAAGTGTATCAATACCAACGATACTTCGACAATTTCCTCGGAAATATTTCCTTTCCCTACATAATTTGATACACTACATATAAACAGACACTTGTATTACATCAGCTAAAATAATAACTTACTGTACAATTTAAAAAGCACACTCTCCATATGAAGAATGTGCTTTTCTGTTATTAACGTTTAATCCAAACAGCGCCTGCTGATTTATCATCTGCCTGTCCAACAACTTGGAATTTAAGTCCAAGATTCGGAACTTTTCTTCCTGCGTCTGCAATTTGGTTGTTACTATATACTTTTGAATCATCAAAAGTTGTAACGCCTTGTAATCCAGAATAGTTAAACTGTCCACGTGTGAATGAATTTACACTCCATGCTGGTGTTTGATCAAATGAAAATGCAGCGTCTGCAATTTGCATACCTGTATTACCGTAAGTTGGTTTTCCGTTTAAATTGCCAACAAGTGCCTCTGGATGCGAATCTACAACACCAAGGAATCCTTCACCTGGATGCACCCCAACCCAGTTATCTTTAAAGCTATCATCTGCATACCAAACGACAAGACCTGTATTATACACTGGACCTTTTCCGGCTTTTAATCCATTATCTGATCCCGCATAGTTTCTCCACTCTAAGTAGTAATAATGAGCTTTTTTCTCTGTTCCATCAGAAACAACGAATCCATTTAACTGCATTTTTGATGTTCCTTCTGCATCATCAGAAAACACTACTTGTCCATCAACTGTTACATTTACATTATCCATCGCGAAACCTTTATACGTTACTGCTGGATCTGTAATATAATCGAATTGCAGTTTTACCTTTTTCCCTTTAAATTGACTTAAATCGTATGACTTATCAATCCATTTCCCATCTGTTGTATCTTTATCTCCTTGGACTACTTTTTCTCCAAGTCTATCAATTAATGTTTTCGTTCCATCTTCTGTTACTGCATGCACTTCAACAAAATCGCACTCTGCTTCTAACTCATAATTTGCTTTATAATCAAACTTTGCATTTGTTCCTTTTGTTAAATCAAAGAACGGTGTTTCTAATGTTGTATGCATATCATCGCCTCTTGTACTATAATATGCATGCTTTCCAAACTCCGGTTTAATTGTTTCAACACTTTTGCCTGGTAAGTTAACACGTACAACACCTGGACGATTTGATTTCGTAACACTTTGATCAATATATGTAGGAACTCCTACACCACGCTTAATTTTATCGTAATCTACTTCTAAAATTTTTGCCCAGTTGCCACCCATATTCTTTTGTAAGAAATCTTTATTTTGTGGTGAAAAACTAGTTGGCTCTGTTCCTGCAATTTTCCCTGTCCAACTTCCCCCACTCATTAATGACCAAGCTTCGACAGGTGAACCGGTTCCAGTATATTTCGTATCATATTCATCTGGTAAGCCAAGGTCATGTCCAAATTCATGCGCAAATACACCTACTGCTCCATCTTCTGGTTCAATTGTGTAATCATGTGCTGCTACTTTTCCACCAAAGTAATCTACCTTTGATTTTGTTCCTTCAATTGCTACTGGATCTACTGCTAATTTTGAACGATGTGACCAAATGGCATCATCGCCTAATTTACCTCCACCAGCTTCTTGACCAACACCAGCATGGATTACCATTAAATGATCAATTACACCGTCAGGCTCATTTTGATTCCCGTCACCATTTGTATCATATCTATCAAACTGATCAAATTGAGATAAATCTAATCCTTTCTCAGCAGCTGCATGTAAAGCTTCTTTCACTAAATCACGTGCACCTTTCGGACCTTTATTATCGTGACCACTGCTACCATCAGCACCGTAGTCAGATGCTTTTCCTGGAACTGTTAGCCACTCCGTTACATATCCATCTGTCGTATAACTACCACCAGACTGCTCTTCGTAATATTGTTTAAATGTTTTTACTTTTGAACCATCAAATAACGTGTACGGCTCATTACCAAATAACATCTTTTGATAATGCTCTCTACTAAAGTCATTCGAATACATATACCCTGGTGTTTGATCAATATTATTATGTTTATAATCACTAAATTCAACGAGTAACACTAATACCTTATCCGTTCGAACAGATCCCTTATACAGCGCTTGCTTTGCTTTAGATGTTGGAACTTGCCCATTTAATTGCTTTTTATTTGGTTCTGGCTTTTGCTCAGGGCTAACGTTTTTTTCAGGTTTCTTTACCTTTTCCTTTTCTTCCATTTTTTTCTCTTTTACTTTTTTCACAAAATCAGATGCCTCTTTAGCAGTATCAGCTGGAAGAATTTCTTTATTTGCCTGATCCCCTTGTTTCTTTTCAATATATTTCTCTACAGCCTTTTTCGTCTCTTCTTTAGAAGATGCTGGATTAATTTCTCCTCTTTCTTTCAGCGCTTCCGCTAGACGATCTTCTTGAATTAAATTGTAATCAATTGGTGTTGTAGACACATTTTCTTTCTCTTTTGCTGGCGTTTCTGCGTATGCTAATGGAGCACTCATTACAGATGTGCATCCGATAATTGCCGCAATTGCTAATGACGATAACACTTTAAATGGCGCTTTTCTTCTCATTTCATTTCTCTCCTTTTATAAAACTTAAAATTCAGATAAAGTGGGATAAATAAGTGCATTTAAATCAAAAGCTCTACTTTCTGACCTCCCTATATAAAGTGAAACTTTAATCAGTGGGGAGTTTGTTCATCCCCACTGATTATTAGTTGAACCAATCGGGCATTTACGGGCAGTTGATTTCCCACCTAACTTCTTTGCCCCAGCTGAATTTTGAGGTGGGAGTCTTACTGACCGTTAATGCGGGATAAAAAGGCATAATTCTATAAACATTAAGCTTTCTGTTATAGAATCATGCCCTCCAGTTTTCTGGTCAGACTCTCTATCTGTCTATATCAAAATATGAAAAATAAAGAGTGATTTGTATATATTAAATAGTTTATATAACAAATTTAAAAGACAATATGCAAAATTGCATGAAAATTCTTTTAAATACAAAAAAAGAATCCTAGTCACTTAAACTAGGATTCTTGATTTTCTATTATTTCTCTTGTGTTTTTTCCCAATCAGCTAAGAATTTCTCAATTCCTTGATCTGTTAGTGGATGCTTCACTAATGAAGCAATTACGTTTGCTGGGATTGTTGCAATATGTGCACCATTTAATGCTGCGTCAGTTACGTGAACACTGTGACGTACAGATGCTGCGATGATTTCTGTTTCGATGCCGTGAATTGCAAAGATTTCTGCGATTTGGCGAATTAAGTCCATACCGTTATGACCGATATCATCTAAGCGACCTAAGAATGGTGAAACGTATGTTGCACCAGCACGAGCTGCAAGTAATGCTTGAACTGCTGAGAACACTAATGTAACGTTTGTACGAATTCCTAAGTCAGAGAACGCTTTTACTGCTTTTAAACCTTCTGTTGTCATTGGAACTTTTACAACAACGTTTGGAGCAATTTTCGCTAACTCTTTTCCTTCTTCGATCATTTTATCTGCTTCTAAGCTAATTACTTCTGCACTTACAGGTCCTTCTACAACGTTGCAAATTTCACGAATGCGCTCGTGGAAGTCTACGCCTTCTTTTGCTACAAGTGATGGATTTGTCGTTACTCCAGCTAATACGCCTAATGCATTTGCCTCTTTAATTTCGTTAATGTTTGCTGTATCAATAAAGAATTTCATTTGTTATTCTTCCTTCCTAATTTTCATTTTATATTTATTTATTTTTCTTAATAAGCTCTAATTCAATCGGAATAGATTTGTCCACTTTTTTACCTTGCGTGATCTCTTTTGCTGTTTGCATCGCCTTCTCTCCGATTAATTCCGGTTTTTGAGCAACTGTTGCAGCCATACGCCCATCGTTAACCGCTTTCACAGCATCTTCTGTTGCATCAAATCCAACAACGACTACATCCGTTTTTCCAGCAGACTTCAATGCTTCAAGTGCCCCTAATGCCATTTCGTCGTTGTGCGCAAACACGGCTTTAATGTCGCTATTCGCTTGCAAAATGTTTTCCATAACAGATAATCCTTTTGCTCTATCAAAATCAGCCGCTTGTTTAGCAACTACTTTTAAAGATTTATCCGCTACGTTATGGAATCCTTTCCCACGTTCACGAGCAGCAGACGATCCAGGGATTCCTTCTAACTCAGCAACGTTTGCTCCTTCGCCGACTAATTCACGAATGTAATCACTAGCCATTTGACCACCTTCGATATTATTAGATGCAATGTGAGAAACAACCTTACCTGAATTCGCAACGCGGTCTACTGTAATAACAGGAACATTCGCTGCGTTTGCTGCACTTACCGCTGAAGCAACAGCATCTGAATCGGTCGGATTAATAACAACTACATCGACACCCTTTTGAATTAAATCTTCAACATCGTTCGTTTGCTTTGCTGCATCATTTTGCGCATCAACAGCAATCAATTCGATGCCACTATCTTTCGCTTTCTTTTCTGCCCCCTTTTTCAAAGTTACAAAGAAGGGGTTATTTAAAGTTGAAACAGAGAATCCAACTTTAATAGTTTTATTTCGACCTTTATCGCTAGAATCCTTTGCCCATTCTGGCGGTTCCATTGAACAACCAGCAGTAATGACCATAATACATGCAACGAGTATAAGTAACCATTTCTTCATGAACTGTCCCTCCATTACGCTTCTTTTCTACGATCAATTAATACAGCTAATAAGATTACAAGTCCTTTTACAACTTGTTGGAAGAAAGAAGATACACCTAATAAATTTAAACCGTTATTTAGTACACCGATAATAAGTACACCGATGAATGTACCAACAATCCATCCTCTTCCCCCAGAAAGACTTGTTCCACCTAATACAACTGCTGCAATTGCATCTAATTCGTAAGAAGTACCTGCAGTCGGCTGTGCAGAATCTAGTCGTGATGTTAAGACAATACCTGCAAGCGCTGCCAAAATTCCGGAAAGACCGTAAATCATTACTTTAATTCTCGTAACATTAATACCTGATAATGCTGCTGCTTCTTCATTTCCACCAATTGCAAATGTACGGCGACCAAATGTCGTTTTCTTCAAAATGAAGTACAGCACTGCGAAAGCAATCATCATTGTAACAGCTGGTACTGGAATACCAAGAAAATAACCGCGGCCAAACATTTGGAACATTAAATGATCACCAAGACCAGTGATCGGACGTCCGTCCATATAAACAAGCGTCAACCCGCGAAAAATAGTCATTGTTGCTAAAGTCGCAATAAATGGAGCTACTTTTCCCTTCGCTATGATGATACCGTTTACAATTCCCATTACAAGACCAGCTAATAATCCAACTGCCATCGCAAGGAACGGGTCCATGCCACTTGCCATCATTCCAGCAACAAGTGCACTTGATAATGCTAAAATAGAACCTACCGATAAGTCAATACCCCCTGTTAAAATTACAAAGGTCATTCCGAATGCAATAAGCGCATTAATCGATACTTGACGCAGTATATTAAATAAATTTGGAATTTCAATAAACGCTGGATTTAAAGCCGTAATTACTACAATAATTAGCGCTAGTCCAATTAAAGACCCAAGTTGTTGTAATACATTCCCCTTCTTAGCCATCCTTACTCTCCCCCTGTAGCTAGTGCCATAATAGACTCTTGTGATGCCTCATCTTTCTCTAAAATGCCGCCGACTTTTCCTTCATGAATAACAAGAACGCGATCACTCATCCCTAAAACTTCTGGAAGCTCAGATGATACCATAATAACGGCATCTCCTTCTTCGGTAAGCTTATTCATAATAGAGTAAATTTCTTTTTTTGCTCCAACATCAACACCCCTTGTTGGCTCATCTAAAATGAGTAACTGCGGGTGGATACCTAGCCATTTTGCAATTACAACCTTTTGCTGATTTCCACCAGAAAGAGATTTTACCGCTTGCTCTCCACTAGATGCTTTCACATTAAGAAGCTTCATCATGTCCGCCGTAAACTGTTGTTCTAGTTCGTTACTTACGACACTCCCCTTTGAAAGACTTTCTAAATTCGTTAAAGCCAAATTTTCCCGAATTGAGAAATCTAACACTAATCCTTCAGATTTTCTATCCTCTGTAATGAAAGCGATTCTTTGTCTAATCGCATCTATCGGACTATCAATCTTTACTTCTTGTCCATTTATAAAAATTTGGCCAGAATCTAAAGGTTCGTATCCAAATATCGCTTTCATAATATCTGTACGGCCAGCTCCCATCAAACCAGCAACACCAAGGATTTCACCTTTTCTCACCTGAAACGATACATTTTCAAACTTCCCTTTTTTCGTTCCATTACGCATCTCAAAAATCACATCGCCAATTTGACTATTTCGTTCTGGGTAACGTTCACCAATGCTGCGCCCCACCATCATACTCACTACTTCATCAAATGATGTTTCTGGAATTAATCTCTTTCCCACGTATTCTCCATCACGCAAAATCGTAATAGCATCACATATTGAGAAAATCTCTTCCATACGATGCGAAATGTACACGAATGAAACACCTTCTTTACGTAACTTATTGATTACTGTAAAGAGCGTTTCGATTTCACGATCCGTCAGTGCCGCAGTAGGCTCATCCATAATAATAACGCTTGCATTTGTCATTAGTGCTTTCGCAATTTCGATAATTTGCTGTTGTCCAACCGATAACTCTCCTGCCAACATAGCTCCTTTTACATGTAATCCTAACTCTGCTAGTTGCTGCTGCGCAATCGCGTTCATTTGGCGCGTACGTAAAATACCTGTCTTCCCATACATTAACTCTTTACCGAGAAACATATTTTCAGCTACTGTTAAATTCGGTAATATGTTCAATTCTTGATGTATAAATGCAATACCGTACTCTTCAGCTTCTTTCGCATTTTTAAAAGTTCGTTCTTGTCCATCAATCGTGATCGTTCCACCATCTCTTTTGTATACACCTGTTAAAATCTTCATGAGCGTTGATTTACCCGCTCCATTTTCCCCCATCAATGCATGGACTTCTCCTGTTTCAATCATAAATTGTGCATTCTTCAAAACAGGATTTCCATTGAACGCCTTTGAAATATTTTTCATTTCAATACGCATTCCCATCACTTCCCTTTATTAAAAAATCACGCCTGCATGTAAAATTACATTGGCATAAGGCGTAGCCTCGCCTGTACGAATAATGGCCTTCGCTTTCTTTGTATGCTCCTTAAATTGTTCATGAGATACATATTCAAACGCTGGCTCTACTAATTTCAGCTCAATCTCTTTATTTATTTCCGCATTATTGTTAATAACCTCTTCTGCTAACGTCACTTTTTCAATTGCCATATCATCAGCTACCACTTGCAATACATCTAAAAAGCTAGGTTTTCCTATTTCAACAGCTAAATCAATTCTTTTTACTCCGTCAGGAATTGGTAAACCGCAATCAGCAATTACAATCGTATCCGTATGCCCAAGTGAAGCAAGGATTGATGCAATCTCACTATTTAATACGCCGTGCTTCTTCATCCGACAATCACCTGCACTTCACGTACTTTATCTCTCGTTGGCATACCGCCTTGCGCCCCAAGTTTCGTTACAGAAAGACCACCAGCAATATTCGCAAAACGAATTGCTTTTTGAAGTATTTCTCCTTCAGAAAGCGCAACTGCTAATGCACCATTAAATGTATCACCAGCTCCAGTCGTATCTACTACATCAACAGCAATGCTAGGAACATGTACAATCTCCGTACCATTATGGAAACGTACACCGTTAGAACCTTCTGTCATCAATAGTTTGTTTGGATATTTAGCCAGTAACTCTTCAATTGGTGATGTGAAATCATCTAATACGATGCGACACTCATGTTCATTTGGCGTAATATAAGTTGCCTTTTCTAAAATATCTTCTGATAACACTTGTGCTGGCGCTGGGTTTAACATAACCGGGATTTTGTGTTCCTCACAAATAGCTAATACATATTTTACTGTTTCAAGCGGAATCTCTAGTTGAAGCACAACCATATCAGCTTTTATAAGAAGATCTTTTGAACGATTTACAACCGACTCATTGACAAGAGCATTCGCTCCTTGCACGACAACAATACTGTTATCCTCTTCTGCTAAAACGATATGAGCAATTCCTGTCGCCGCATCTGTAACCGGTACCACATAGTCGATAAAAACGCGTTCGTTCTCTAAATTTTTTCTAACTACAGTTCCATAATTATCGTCTCCTACCGCTCCAACCATCGCTACATTTGCGCCTAATCTAGCTGCAGCAACCGCCTGGTTAGCTCCTTTCCCTCCTGGAATTGTATGAAATGCTTCACCAATTACTGTTTCCCCTGCTTTCGGACGTTTTTTTGAAACGGCCACTAAGTCCATTGAAATACTACCTACTACTGCAATATTTGGCATCTATTTCATCTCCTTACTTCGTTGTATTTCGTTCTATAATTTCAATCGGTAAACGATAATGTTTCTCTTCTAATACGTTTCCTTCCATCTGCTCTAACAACAGTTCTGTTGCAACTTTCCCCATTTCATAAATTGGCTGTGCAACAGTTGTAATAGATGGATACATCATCTCTGTTAAAGAAATTCCATCGAATCCGATAATTTGTAAATCATCCGGAATAGAAATCCCCTTTTGAAGCGCAGCCTTTACGATACCTATTGCAATTAAATCATTCCCAGCAACAATTCCATCAATATGCGGGTATTCTTCTAATAGTTCCACCGCTACACGCTCACTATTAGCTGGATCAAATGTACTCTCTGCAATCATATAAGAAAGATTATTTTGCGTAATAACGTCTACAAAGCCTTCAAAACGTTCATTAGCTGTACTTACGTCACGCGGTCCACGAATATGTGCAATATGTTTACAGCCCTTATCTATTAATAACTTTGTCGCTACCTGACTTCCCGCATAGTTATCTGCATACACAGCAGGTATACGCTCATTAAACATACGGTCAATTGCAACGACTGGTACTGACAAGTTCATGTAATTCACACTATTTTGTGGATTTGTCGCTACAATAAATCCATCTACATTATTTTGCCTAAGTACATCAATATATTGCTTTTCTTTCTCTAAACTTTCATCAGAGTTACAAAGTACAACTGTATACCCTTGCTTATGCGCTACATCTTCTACGGCACGTGCAACTTCTGGAAAGAATGGATTCACGATATTTGGAACAACTAAGCCAATTAAACGAGATTTTTTATTATACAGTGAACGCGCTACTGTACTAGGCTTATAGTCTAGCATCTCAATCGCTCGTTCTACTTTCTTTAAAGTATCTTCATGAACATATCCATTTTTATTTAACACTCTGGAAACGGTCGCAACAGATACTCCCGCTAATTTTGCAACGTCTTTAATCGTACTCATTTTCTTTCCTCTCCATTTCATGTAACCGTTTACAGAAAATAATATAACGTATTTCTAGAAATACGTCAATCATTTCTCACGAAAAAGCTTTTAAGGTTATACTCAAAAAAGCACCGCCATAAGGCGATGCTTTTTCATTACGAATAGGATACAGTTTGTTCTTTTTCCTCTGTAGCTGGCTCTTCAGCATCTTTTTTACGATCTGACAGTTTAATCTTCTGTAAGAAAATCGTAAAGATAGCGCCTACTACGATAAATACTAATCCTGTTAAGAATACAGTATGAAGTGAGTCTACTAAAGAGTTTTTCAAAATTGGTACAATGCTATTAGCGAATGCTTCTGGCATTTGTTTTAATGCCTCTGGACTAAATAACATTGAATATAAGCCTTGCGGATCTGTATGAATCATATCTTTAAATTTCGTTACCATTTGTCCCGCTTCTTTTGGGAATGTATCTAATACAGGTACTAAATTTTTTGTTAACGTTGTACCTGAAGTGTTATTCATGATTGATCCTAAAATTGTAATACCAAATGTTCCGCCGATTTGACGGAAGAACTGACTTGATGATGTTACGACACCAAGATCCTTTTTCGGGAAGCTTTCTTGTAACGCTAATGTTAATGTCGGCATTACAAGGCCCATTCCTAAACCGATAACCATCATATAAGAAGTAGCAGTCAATTTAGTTGTGTGCATATCCATCGTTGTTAATAACCAGAACCCTCCAGCCATTATAAGCATTCCTGTAATAATTTGTGGTTTTACACCAACTTTTAATACAAGTTGCCCGCCAATAATACTCATCACAATCATTGTAATCATCATTGGCGTCATAATTGTTCCTGATTCAGCAGCACTTACTCCTACAATTCCTTGCATGAAGAATGGTACGAACATAATCGCACCGAACATTCCAATACTCATAAAGAATCCAATCGCATTTAGTAATGTAAATGTACGATTTTTAAAGAAATGCATCGGTAAAATTGGTTCTTCCGCTTTCGTTTCAACGATAACAAAGCTAACGATACCAATTAAAGCTAATGCAAATAACCCGATAATTTGCCAAGAATCCCATGCGTAATCTTTTCCACCAAACGTTAATGCAAGTAATAAACTTACAACACCGAGAATCATCGTAAAGATCCCAGCGATATCAATTTTAATTGGTCCTGTTTGTTTATGTGATTTTAATCCCATTGCAATAAAGATTGTTGCTAAAATACCAACTGGCAAGTTAATGTAGAATACCCATCTCCAGTTCACTGCATCTACAATCCAACCACCCACTTGTGGTCCAATTACAGAAGCAAGACCGTATAACGCACCAAAAATACCTTGCCATTTCGCACGTTCTTTCCCCGTGAACATATCTCCGATAATAATCATAGCCATTGGCATCATAATACCGCCACCAAGACCTTGAATACCACGGAAAATAATTAATTCTGTCATACCATTTGCCATACCACATAATGCTGAGCCAACCATAAAGATAACTAGCCCTGTTATATATACGTTACGACGGCCAAGTAAATCCGCTAATTTACCTGCGATTGGTACAACTGTCGTTGATGTTAACATATAAGCTGTTGTTAACCACGTCATTAAGCTTAATCCGCCTAGTTCACCGACGATACGCGGCATTGCTGTACCAACGATTGTTCCATCTAAGGCAGCAAATAGCATCGCAATGATTAAACCGATTAACAACAACTTTCTATTTATATTTTCTTGTTGCTCCATGTAATCTCCTCAATTCCTCTTAGTTATTCTCTTTTTTCTCTTGTGTCCCGCAAATAATTGTTTCTAACTTCTCAAAGAGGCGTAACAAATCTTCTCTTTCTTGTAATTCTAAATGTGAGAAATATTTTGCAATGTGCTCATTACGAGCGGTCATTGCCTCTTCTACTCTAGCTTTCCCCTTTTTGGTTAACTCAATGACGACAACACGACGGTCCTCTTTGTCGTGATAACGCTCTACAAGCTCTTGGTCAATTAAGCGATCGATCATCACTGTAATTGCACTAGGCTTTACATACATCTTTTTTGCTAATTTTGTCGCCCTTGAAGCTCCATAATGATCTAAAATCTTTAAAATATAAAACTGCGGTGGTGTAAGTCCTGTTGCTTGCATTTGTTCTAATAACTCCGTCTGCATTTTCTTTCCAATTGAAAAGGCAAGAGCTTGAATTTTATCGATATGCATCATATCATTTGGCATGTTATCCACCTCTTATTTAAACAATAAAATATTTAATGTATTTAAATATTAATCCGACGAATAAAATCCGTCAACGTTTTTATTTATAAAAACGTTTACATTTTTGTCACAAAGTTGTATAATTTTCGACGAAGTTAATATTGACAGTCACGGAGAATCGGAGTACACGGCTATGAATCATAAAAAAGGAAACTTTTTTATATTTCATGGCCTTTTTATATTCTCTCTGACTTACGACACTTCGAATTAATTTGGGGAGGATTTTCATTTTATGTTTTTTACACAATTCTTTAAACCTGCGCCCCACGCGGAACGCTTACCAGCTGACCGCGTTGATAGTGAATACCGTAAACTACGTTTACAAGTATTTTTAGGTATCTTCATCGGCTATGCAGGTTATTACTTTGTTCGAAAAAACTTTTCACTAGCAATGCCATACTTAATTGAACAAGGCTTTAGTAAAGGGGAACTTGGGGTTATCCTTTCAGCAGTTTCTATCGCTTACGGATTAAGTAAATTTCTTATGGGTATCGTATCCGATCGTTGTAATCCTCGCTACTTTTTAGCAGCTGGACTATTTTTATCAGGTATCATTAATATTATTTTCGGCTCATTTTCTTTCATTACAACGAGCATTATACTTATGTTTGTACTTCAGTTTTTAAATGGATGGGTGCAAGGGATGGGATGGCCTCCTTGTGGTCGTACAATGGTTCACTGGTTCTCTATTAGTGAACGTGGTACAAAAATGTCTATTTGGAACGTCGCTCATAATGTCGGTGGCGCACTTATGCCTTCCCTTGTAACATTAGGGTTATATTTCTTTGCAAATGACTGGAAGAGTATATTTTACTTCCCAGGTATTCTTTCAATTTTAGTTGGTATTTATGTATTAATTACGATGAGAGATACACCTCAATCTTGCGGATTACCTTCTATTGAAGAACATACTGGAGAATATCCACCAGATGAGAAAGTACAAGATCGCGAACGCGAACTTTCGGTAAAAGAAATTTTATTTACATACGTACTAAACAATAAATTTTTATGGTACATCGCTATTGCGAACGTTTTTGTTTATTTCGTACGTTACGGTGTTGTAGACTGGGCTCCTACTTATTTAGTAGAAGAAAAAAGCTTTACTCATAGTAGTTCACGTACAGCCTATGCTCTATATGAATGGGCTGGTATTCCAGGTACACTTCTTTGCGGCTGGATGAGTGATAAACTATTTAAAGGACGCCGCGCACCTGCTGGTATTTTATTTATGGTTGGTGTATTTATCGCCGTTCTTGTGTACTGGCTAAACCCTCCTGGTAACCCAATGGTTGATAGTATTGCACTTGTTGCAATTGGATTTTTAATTTACGGACCTGTTATGTTAATTGGTCTACACGCTCTTGACTTAGCACCAAAGAAAGCGGCTGGAACTGCAGCTGGATTAACTGGCTTCTTCGGTTACTTAGGCGGAGCAGCTTTCGCTAGTGCCGCTATGGGCTTTATCGTCGATGCATTCGGATGGGATGGCGGATTCATCTTATTACTTGTATCTTGTGTACTTGCAATGTTCTTCCTTGCTCTTACTTTAAAGACAGGATCTCCAAAACAAAAGCAAGCTTAAGCACTAATATTATTCTTATCAAAAAAAGAGAGGCTGTTCTTTCCAGAACGCCTCTCTTTTTTCTACATATAATACTTTTTTCTTACAAAAGATTTATTTCCCTCTCTTATATATGTTAGCGTTTTCAAAGTACTTCAACTACTTATATACATGCATCCAATCTCTATATAAAAAGATTTTTGAATATTTTCTCAACTTATGCTTGTCAAACATTGTCAATTTATATTAAAATAACAACAACATGCAAAATATTTAGTCTTTTCAGAAAGATGGAGGGATAGCCATGAAGAATCCACTTCTTCGCATTGAAAACTTACAGACTTCCTTTCGCATACAAGATCAATATCATGCCGCAGTTGATGATGTTTCGTTAACTGTCCATGAAAATGAAATTGTCGCGATAGTCGGTGAATCAGGTTGCGGAAAAAGTGCACTTGCCCTTTCCATTATGCGACTGCATAATGAAGCAAATACAAAATTACAAGGGCAGCTTAACTATAGAGATAAGGATTTACTATCTATGTCAGCCGCAGAGATGAATAAAGTACGCGGATCAAACATCGGCATGATTTTCCAAGAACCTCTTACAGCACTCGACCCTCTTATGACAGTTGGAAAACAAATCGAAGAAAATTTAGACTACCACACAAGCCTTTCAAAAGTTGAAAAGAAAGAACGCACCTTAGAACTACTTCATCAAGTTGGTATTCCAAAACCAGAACTTACATATAAACAATACCCACACGAATTATCTGGCGGAATGAGACAAAGAATTGTTATCGCAATTGCAATTGCTTGCAACCCAGCACTTATTATTGCAGATGAGCCAACAACGGCTCTTGACGTAACCATCCAAGCACAAATTTTAGACTTACTAAAATCTATTCAAGAACAAACGAAAATGGGCATTATTTTAATTACTCACGATTTAAGTGTTGTCGCAGAAACAGCTGATCGTATCGTCGTTATGTACGCTGGACAAGTTGTAGAAACAGGAAAAGTTGAAGAAATTTTTAATAACCCTCTTCACCCATATACTCGTTCTCTATTAAACTCTATTCCATCTGCGTATGCTGAAAAGGAAAAATTACATGTTATTCAAGGTGTTGTACCGACATTAGCTAAGTTACCTCGCACAGGTTGTCGATTCCAAGCACGAATTCCGTGGATTAGACCTGATCAACATGAAGAAAATCCCGTTTTACATGAAGTAAAACCAGACCATTGGGTACGTTGCACTTGCTACAAACATTTTAACTTCCAAGATAAGAAAGGAGATGACGTAACTCATGGCACTGCTTAAAGTAGAAGATTTAAAAGTACACTTTCCAATTAAAGGTGGTGTTTTCGGTCGTACATTAGATTACGTTCGTGCTGTTGATGGCGTAAGCTTCGAACTACAACCTGGCGAAACGTACGGAATCGTTGGGGAATCTGGGAGCGGAAAATCAACAACTGGAAAAGCAATTATGCACTTAACAAAAGCAACAGGCGGTAGCATTCATTTTAATAATAGAGATTTAACAAAATTAAGTCGCTCAGAACTAAGAGAGCAACGAAAAGATATTCAGATGATTTTTCAAGATCCTTATTCATCCTTAAACCCGAAGAAACGTGTTATGGATATTATAGCTGAACCACTTCGGAATTTTGAGAAACTCTCACCTGATGAAGAGCGTAGAGCTGTTCAAGATTATCTTGATAAAGTTGGCTTAAATCCAGAGTCTATTTATAAATACCCACATGAATTTTCCGGTGGACAAAGACAGCGGATTGGTATTGCACGCGCACTTACACTAAAACCGAAGCTTATTATCGCAGATGAACCTGTATCTGCACTTGACGTGTCAGTACAAGCGCAAGTTTTAAACTTCTTACAAGATTTACAATCCGAACTCGGACTAACATACTTATTTATTAGTCATGATTTAGGTGTAATTCGCCATATGTGTGACCGTATAGGTGTTATGTATCGCGGACGCATTGTGGAAGAAGCAACTAGTGCTGAAATTTATAATAATCCACAGCACATCTATACGAAGCGCCTAATATCAGCTATTCCTGACATTCGTCCAGAAAACCGCGAACAACAGCGTAAATTGCGCCGTGAAGTAAGCGCCGAGTACGAAAAATCATACGAAAATTATTTCAATGAAAATGGACGTGCTTACGATTTAAAACCAATCTCGCCAACTCACCGGGTGGCATTACCATAAGGGAGTGATAAAACATGTGGAAATTTATATTACGCCGGATTTTAGTTATGATACCGCAATTATTCGTATTAAGCGTACTCGTCTTTACACTTGCTAAAGCAATGCCAGGTGATGCATTAAGTGGCGCTGAACTAGCAAACCCAAAAGCCGATCCAAAAGTAATTGAAGAACAACGTGAGAAACTTGGGTTAAATGATCCTATTCCCACACAATATGTAAGGTGGATTTCAAACGCCGTACAAGGAGATTTCGGTATTTCTTACGCACATAAAATACAAGTAACAGATATTATTGGGGAACGCCTTGGTAATACAGTGCTGTTAGCTCTTCTAATTCTTATTCTTACTTATTTAATCGCCATTCCACTTGGCGTTATAAGTGGGCGTTGGAATGATACGTGGGCTGACCGACTCATTACACTCTATAACTTTTTAGGATTTGGTACACCCCTATTTATTTTCGGATTAGTAATGTTATTCTTATTCGGCTTTTTATACCCGATCTTCCCTACAAGTGGTAGCGTTGATCCACAAGTGGCAGCCGGATCATTTGATTACTATTTAAGTAAATTAAATCATATGATTTTACCAGCTTTATCTGGGGCATTAATTGGCACTGTAGGAACTGTACAATATTTACGAAGTGAAATTATTGATACGAAACATAAAGATTTTGTACGCACAGTAAAAGCAAAAGGTGTACCAGAATCTAAAGTATATTCCAGACATATTTTACGAAATTCATTTTTACCAATTGCAGCATTTTTAGGATATGAAATTACAGGTTTAGTTGGTGGCTCTATTATTCTAGAAAATATTTTCGGCTACCCAGGAATTGGACAACTATTTTTCCAATCTATCACTCAACGTGATTTCAGTGTCGTAACTGCTCTTGTATTATTTACTGGATTCGCAACGCTACTCGGGACTCTTCTTTCCGATATTATTCTAAGCATCGTTGATCCACGTATTCGTATTGATTAATGGAGGTGAAGAAACGTTATGTTAGCAAATCCTGAAAAACAAACTGAGGTCATTCATTACGAAAAGAGCCCTTCTGGTTTCTCCATTATGTGGCGAGAATTTCGTAAAGATAAACTAGCAATGTTTTCCCTATTCTTTTTAGCTTTAATATTAATAGCCGTTTATACAACTTCATTTATTATGAAACAAGAAGATATCGTTCGAGTCGATCTGTTCGCCATTTATGATCCTCCTTCTGCTGAACATTGGCTAGGAACTGATTATGGAGGCCGTGATATTTTCGGACAATTAATTATTGGTACACGTAATTCCTTTACAGTGGGTTTAGCCATCACTCTTTTATCAACTCTTATCGGTCTTACAATGGGACTAATTGCTGGCTATTTTGGAGGAGTTGTCGATAACATCATCATGCGTTTTATCGACTTTATGATGATTTTACCATTCTTAATGATTGTTATCGTATTTATCTCACTCGTTCCAACTTTCAATATTACTACATTTATTCTCATAATGACCGCTTTCTTATGGGTCGGAAAAGCAAGACTTATACGCTCTAAAGTATTAACTGAGAAAGAACTTGATTACGTATCTGCATCTAAAACATTAGGAACACCAAATTGGAAGATTATCTTCCAGCAAATATTACCTAATTTGAGCTCTATTATTATCGTAAATATTACATTAAATCTTGCTGGTAACATCGGGATTGAATCTAGTTTGACTTACTTAGGCTTCGGTCTACCAGAAAGCACACCGAGTCTTGGTACACTTGTAAGTTATGCAACAAACCCAGATGTATTGCAAGAAAAATGGTGGATTTGGTTACCCGCATCAATCATGATTTTAGTGTTGATGCTGTGTATAAATTTTATTGGTCAAGCGTTAAAACGTGCGGCTGATGCAAGACAAAGAAAAGGTTAAGGGGTGGAGAAGTTATGAACAAACCAAAACTGTACAAAGTATTAAGTACACTTGCTGCTTCAACATTATTACTGTCTGCATGTGGGGGTGCTGATAGCGGTAGTAAAAAGACAAATACCAAAAAAGTAGAAACAAATAAATTTAGTGCTGCTGTAAAAAATGATGCTAAAGAGATTAAAGACGGATCATTAACATATGGACTCGTTTCAAATTCACCTTTTGCTGGTGTTTTAAGTAGAGTACTATATGAAGTTGCTCCAGATTCAGAAATTATGGATTTCTTTGATGAACAATTATTAGCTACAGATAAAAACTGGGAAATTACAAATGACGGTGCTGCAACGTATACAATTTCTGAAGATAAAAAAACAATTACTATTAAGGTTAAAGATAATGTAAAATGGCACGACGGTAATCCTGTAACAGCTGAGGATTTGGAATATTCTTACTTAATTATTGGTAATAGTAAATATACAGGTATCCGTTACGATACACAAATGCAAATGATTGAAGGTATGGAAGAATATCATACTGGAAAAGCTGACAAAATTTCTGGTATTAAAGTAGTCGATCCAAAAACAATTTCCATTACTTATAAAGAAGTAAACCCTTCACTGAAAACTGGTATTTGGACATATCCTACACCTAAAAAATATTTAGGCGATGTACCAATTGAAAAACTAGCTGAATCTGATAAGATCCGTCAAAATCCAATTGGATTCGGACCATTTAAAGTGAAGAAAATCGTTCCTGGTGAATCAGTTGAGTATGAGCGCTTCGATGATTATTGGGCTGGTAAACCAAAGTTAAAAAATGTAACGTTAAAAGTTGTAAATCCATCTATTGTTAGTGCATCTCTGAAAAAAGGTGATATTGATATTGCAGCAATTACTGCTGATCAATATCCGAACGTAAGTAAATTAAAAAATACACAACTAATTGGTAAAACTGACCTTGCTTACACTTATATCGGATTTAAATTTGGACATATGGACAAAGCAAAGAACGAAGCTGTAATGGATAAAGATAAATTCAAAGACGTTCGTTTACGTCAAGCGATGGCACATGCAATTGATAGAGAAAAATTGGCAGAGAAAGTATATCACGGCCTTCGCGTTCCAGCTAACTCTCCAATTCCACCATCTATGCCAAAGTACCATAATAACGATGTTGGTTCATATAACTTAGATGTAGATAAAGCGAAAAAACTATTAGATGAAGCTGGCTATAAAGATAAAAATGGTGATGGATTCCGTGAAGATCCAAAAGGTAATGAATTTAAAATTAACTTCCTAGCTAGTAACGGTAGTGAGACAAGTGAACCACTGGCAAAATTCTATATTCAATCTTGGAAAGATATCGGCTTAAAAGTAGAACTTCTTGATGGACGCTTACACGAATTTAATGCTATGCGTGATATGATTAAAAAAGATGATCCTAAGGTTGATATTTTCTCTGGTGCTTGGGGAACAGGTTCTGATCCTGATCTTTCTGGTCTATGGGGCAAAAATGCTGGATTTAACTATCAGCGCTGGGTAAATGATGAAAATACTAAATTATTAGAAGCTGGATTATCAGAAAAAGCTACTGATGAAAAATATCGTAAAGAAGTATACGATAAATGGCAAAAATTAATTCATGACGAAGCACCGATGATTCCAATTCATTACACATTCGATTTAACAGGTGTTAATAAGCGCGTGAAAGGTTTCAATGTCAACACTGAAGTGAATCAAATAACTTCACATTGGAAAGACGTTACTGTAACAAGTGAGAAGCCAGAAGTAGAAAAATAATCATAAAAATAGCTCTTAGCATCTATATACATGCCAGGAGCTATTTTTTATTTACAACCTTTTTAGTGCTATTAATAACAACCAATTCCTTCCCCACTCTAAAATTAAAAGATTTGATGAATCATCTTTATTACAACAGCTAATGTAACAGATGCAGCAAATCCCCCTAAACAAATAAGACCGACACCTTGGCTATATGATAAATTTTGAAGTGCTTTCATCTTTTTCATCCTCCCTATCTCCCCTTCGTTATTTTTATTTTACCAATGGAATAATTTTCATAACATCGATTTTTCTGACAAAAAACTTACAAATTTGTAAGTTAATATTTTCTAAAACTTATGTATCTATTATGTCCACACTCGCCCCTTTTATACGTCAAAAAAGACCTCGAATTATATCAAGGTCTTGCTTACACTACAAAATATTTCACTCAATTTATTTAATAATCATCACCGGACATTTCACACGCTTTGCTATTTTATGACTGACACTACCAAGCACCATTTCTTGCAGTGTATTTAGCCCTCTACTCCCAGCAATAACAAGATCTATATCTCCTGTATTCACATATTGAACAATCGTATCTCCTGGATCACCATGTAATATCGTAATTTTATAAGAAATGTTCTCTTTCTTTAATAACCCTTCAATCTCTTTCAATTTATCTTTTCGACTAGCCGATATTGTTTCTAAATCCGTTTGACCTTGTATAATATCTGATTTTGCTGTTCTATTATCTACTACGTACACAACTTCAACATTTGCTTCTTCGCTACATTTCGCAATATATGTTGCATGTTCCGCCGCTCGAAGTGCATGTTCAGAACCGTCACATGCTAATATAATTTGTTTATACATATGCTGAATCCCCTTTTCGTTATCCTACTCGTATTATATAATAAAGCCCCCTAAAAAGGAGGCTTCTAACTAGCAATTCTTTTATTATAAGTAGCTAAATTTTTAACAAGTTTTGCACTACGTTCATTTAATCCCGTTATACTTACTTTCACGCCACTTTGTTCATACTTCATGATAACTTTATCAATTGATGCCACTGCTGAATCATCCCATACGTGTGCGTGAGAAAAATTCAACTCAATTTCTTTTACATCTTCCTCAAATGAAAAATTATTTATGAACTCTGCCGTAGATGCAAAGAAAAGTTGACCGTGAATTTCGTATATTTTCTTATTTTCAATATATAAATGTTTCACGTGAATCTTTGCCATATTGAATGCAAATAAAACCGCACTAATTACTGTTCCGATAATTACACCTAATGCTAAATTATGTGTAATTAAGACAATCACAACTGTTACGATCATAACAAATGCATTTCCTTTTGGTACTTTATGAATTGTTGTTACAGAGTTCCAATCAAATGTTCCGATTGAAACCATAATCATAACCGCAACTAAAGCTGCCATCGGAATATGAACAACATAGTCCCCTAAAATGAATAGTAATACGATCAAAAATCCGCCCGCTACAAACGTCGATAATCGTCCACGTCCACCTGATTTAATATTAATAACAGATTGTCCAATCATTGCACATCCTGCCATTCCTCCGAAGAAACCAGCAACAATGTTTGCAATACCTTGCCCACGTGCTTCTTTATGTTTATTACTTTCCGTATGCGTCATATCATCTAAAACTGAAGCTGTTAATAAAGACTCTAGTAAACCGATAATTGCAAGCATAACTGCGTACGGTAAAATAATCCCTAATGTCTCAAGTGTAAAAGGCACGTCTGGAATACTAAAGAACGGTAATTCTTTCGGCAAACTTCCCATATCCCCTACTGTTTTTAACTGTAATCCGCTCATAATTGCAATACTTGTCACAATAATAATGGAAATAAGTGTAGACGGTACAGCCGTCGTAATACGTGGAAATACATATATAATTACAAGTCCTAATGCGACAAGCGCGTACATTTGCCAAGTTGCATTTTTAAAATGTGGCAATTGTGCTGTAAAAACTAAAATTCCAAGTGAATTTAAAAAACCACTCATAACAGATTTCGGAACAAACTTCATAAATGAGCTCAGTTTGAACACGCCAAAAATAATTTGGACAATACCTGTTACTATTGTTGTAGCAAATAAATATTGCAAACCATGATCTTTAACAAGCGTTACCATTAACAATGCCATTGCACCTGTTGCAGCTGAAATCATTCCAGTTCGTCCACCAACAAATGAAATGGTAACGGCAATACAAAAGGCTGCGTACAACCCAACGGTCGGATCCACGCCTGCAATAACAGAGAAAGCAATTGCTTCAGGGATTAACGCTAAAGCAACAACTATTCCTGATAGCACATCCCCTTTCACGTTGGAGAACCAATCATTTTTTATCGTCTGAAACAAAATACCACTCCTCTACTCTTTTACCCCGCTATTTGCCGGGCAGTAAGACCCTACCTCAAAATTCAGTGACAGCAAAGAAGTGAGGTGGGGATCAACTGCCCATAAAAGCCCGATTGGTGAAGGCTAATAATCATTGGGGGATGCCCCCCAATGATTAAAGTTTCACTTTATCATTCGATTTTCTCCATAAGAAAATCTAGCCGACTGCACGAAGGCTATTATATAACGAGTAGAGGATTTTGCGCTATGTAAAAGTTTCCTAAAAAAGACGCTACCTTCATAGCGTCTTCTCTCATTTCATTAATGTCCACCGTGCCCTTGACCACTTTCCTGAACAATTTCTAACCTCTCATCTAGTATTCCTTGCGTTTCAAATGAAATATTTTCAGTATTCCCTAATAAGAATCCATGATTGTACGGGCCAAGTGTTGGGTCATCTTTAAACTTCGGTTGAATAGTAGCAAGGAAATCATACACTGGTTGTGAAGCTTTTCCTTCCTCTAATAAGATAACGGGGGCATGTTTACCCATATGTGAAAATGGTGCTCCTGCAACTGCTAAGTCTGGTGTTTTGCTTGAAACAAATGATACACCGTGACCTGGTTTTGTGAACCCCCATCCAAATTTTGTTTTTTCATCTTTAAACTTTGCAAATGCAATAGAATTCTCTACTGGAGTCTCTCCACTAATACGCGTTACTTTCCCGTATTTGCTTAACTCTTTTTCTACTTCTTTTGAAATGATTTTTTCTGGTCCTAGTACATATATATTTGCTTTATCTTTTCGCGTCTTTAATGCCTCTATCGTCGCTTCTGGCACTTTATTCTTTTCTATATAAAGTAGTGGTTCTGGCATATGAGAAATCCAGTTTACAGCTGGTGTTGTATATAAACGCCCTTCCTCTTCGGATGAGCCGATAATAACACTATTCGGATAACTACCTGTTATATCGGCATATTCTTTATCCACATCTTTAGCAAATGTAGCTGGATCCGTTTCTTTTATTTGCTTTACTTTATACTCTTTTAATTGCTCAAGGATAGATGCATCGACATCCCCCATCACCATAATTTGTGTTCCATCTTTCGTTCCGAGCGGATTTAATCGTTTTATTTCTTTTAATGTCATTTCGGGTACCTTTTCTTTTTCTATAAATAGAATCGGTCCGTTATTCGGATGATGAATAAGGTCTGCACTTGCAATACCTAATTGCCAGTCTTTTACTGGTACTAAAATAACAGCGCCTGGCTGATTCTCTTTATGTGTTGCTGGCCATATCGTCTGCGAAGTTAATACTGCCATTTGAAGAGGATCATTTGTGTTTAATCTCGTTACATTTTTTAAACTTATCGTTAATAAATCATTTGATGCCCCTTTGTTCATTTCTTTCGGCGCAGTTACCTCCTGATTCATTTTCATTTCCTTCTGCTCTGTTTTCTTCGCTTCTTTAGATTCATGATTTTTATGATCTGCATTTGTTTGTCCACACGCCGCAAGACCAACTGCTGTAATTATTGTTATCCCAAAAACTCGGGTCATTTTTTTCACTATACCGCCTCCGTATAAATCATTTTCGAGCCAATATGATTACCTAAAATGGAATTTCAACTTTACAATAACAAGCAATTCTGAAGAAATTATGCAGACGCATTACAATCTGCACCATTTCTTCATGATTTTGCATTACAATTTAAGTAAAGATTATATATGGAGGGCTCTCTATGATTGATATACTGCTCGTAGACGATGAACCGAGAATGCTTGAATTATTAACGCTTTATCTTACTCCAATTGGATATAACTGCATATGTGCACGATCCGGAGAAGAAGCGATTTCACATATAGAAAATCAAAACTTTAAATTTATTTTACTGGATATTATGATGCCAAAGATGGACGGATGGGAAACGTGTAAAAAAATCCGCTCATTTAGTAACGTTCCTATCATTATGGTAACAGCTCGTGATCAAACGGTAGATGTCGTCCAAGGATTAAAAATCGGAGCAGATGATTACGTAACGAAACCTTTCCATGAAGAAGAGCTTTTCGCGAGAATTGAAGCTGTTTTAAGGCGAACGAATCAACGGACGCAAATCCAATATCACGGCATTTTATGGGATGAGGCAAAGCATTTCGTTTCTGTCTATAACGAAGAACTTCTTCTTACACCAATTGAATTCTCTTTACTCGGATTATTTTTACGTCATGTGAACTACGTATTAAGCCGCGATCAGCTCATTGAACGAATTTGGGGATTAAATACAAATACAGAAGATAGAACTGTCGATTCACATATTCGTAATTTGCGTGATAAATTACGAAAAGTAAATTTCCCTATTGACGATCATTTAAAAACTGTGTACGGAGTTGGCTATCGATGGGTTGATACTTTAGATTAAGGAGCAAAGCAATGAAGCGAATTTCTATTCAGCTCGGATTTTATTTTTTGATTGTTACACTTTTAATCGAAAGTGTTCTATTTGTCTCGCTTTATTATAGTCTTGTCAACAATAGAGTAAATGAAGAAATGACAGCTTTATTAAAGCGCGGAAATAGTCACAGAGATGTCCTTGAAAAGTATTTTGATAAGCAAACAATCTCTCATGTTGCACTAATGGAATCCGAAGCCGAAACCACTGTTGTTATTACAAATGCAAATAAGGAAGTACTAGCTAAATCCAATGAAATAAATACTACTATAAAAAAGCATATTGAAAAGATGCAAACACGGACAGATCATGACGGAGCAATTATAGAGAATCACTGGAAAACATCTAATTATATATGTACGGTTAGTCCCATCATAGTAGCTGGAAAACATGAGGGGTATGTGTATATGTTTCTTGGGACAGAATCCATTGAAAAGTTGGTGAATGGATTAACAAAACAATTCATTATCGCTGGTGCCATCACGTTTCTACTCACAGTCATTACCATTTTTCTTTTATCTCGGTTATTAACAAAACCATTGTTACACATGAAACATGCCACTGAAAAAATGAGTAAAGGAGATTTATCAGTTTCATTAACGACTACTCGAAATGATGAAATTGGTGAACTAGCATCATCTATTCAAACACTCGCAAATGATTTACATTATATGAAAACAGAGCGAAGTGAATTTCTGGCAAGTGTTGCTCATGAATTACGAACACCATTAACATACGTAAGAGGTTATGCTGACATTGCTTCAAAAGAAGCAACATCTCCTGAGCAACGTTTGCGGTATTTATCTATTATAAAAGATGAGTCTGATTACATCACAAACTTAGTTCAAGATTTGTTCTCCCTTGCACAAATGGAACAACATAACTTTTCTATTCAAGTAAAGGAAGTGCATTTACACACCTTCCTTACGCGTATATGTGAAAAAGTAAACGCCATGTATAAAGAAAGGTACATTACAGTTTCTTTCTCTTGTCCTCCTACACTGCTAGTAAACTTAGATGAACAACGATTCGAACAAGTTGTGGTGAATATTTTAAATAACGCTTATAGACATTCAAAAGAGCATTCTCATATAAACATTTCTGTTACAGAAGAACATAAAAGTATTTCCATTGCAATTGAAGATGAAGGCGAAGGTATTCCGCTTGAAGACCTCCCTCACATTTTCGACCGCTTTTATCGAGTTGATAAAGCGAGATCACGAGCTACAGGCGGAACTGGTTTAGGATTATCTATCGTGAAAGAAATTGTAGAGCTGCACGGTGGGAATATTACTGTAACGAGCGAAGTTGATCACGGATCTTGCTTTATTATTTCATTGCCATCTATACAAAAACACGACTACCATCAGTAGTCGTGTTTCTTTATCATTTTACTTTATAATATAAGTTTACAAATTGCCCAAAACGTTTCGTATCCGTTAAAGTTAAATGAATTTCTGGGTTCTTGTCTTGAAATAACGGAACTCCAGAACCTAATATATGCGGTGTAATCGTAACAACATATTCATCAATTAGATTATTCTTAAAGAACTCTCTCAGTAGACTCCCTCCACCGACCATCCATATTTTAGATCCTTCTTGCTCTTTCAACCTTTTTGTAAACTCCACTACATCTTCATTTACAAACTCCACGTGTTCGTTCGAACCTTTTTCTGAGTTAGAGAAAACATAACATTTTTTATCTACATACGGGAATGTTTCCATATGCTCTACTACATAATCGTACGTTCTTTTTCCCATGATTATCGTATCAATTGTTTCATACATTTCTGTATAACCGTTATCTCCCTCTCCTTCTGTTTCCATTAACCACTCTAAATCATCATTTTCTTTCGCAATATATCCATCTAAGCTCGCCGCAATAAATAAAACTATTTCACGTGACATATCTTTTCCTCCTTGCATCTCATCTTGATAATCATCTTGATAACATATGATGTAAACAATATACTAACAATAAAACATGACAATTTATGTCATGTTAAAAAGAAAAAAGGTGATACATTTGTCAAAAGCTAAACGCTTATTAGATATTCTTATATTTGCTTCTGCCAAAAAGACATTTACAGCGCAAGAAATAGCTGATGAATTTAATATCTCCGTTCGTACTGTCCATAGATACATTTTAGATTTAAGTGATATGGGGTTGCCCATTTACGCAGAACAAGGTCGTAACGGCGGCTATAAAGTATTAACGAATAGAGTCATTCCACCTATCTTATTTACGGAAGAAGAAGCAGTCTCCATCTTTTTTGCTTTTCAATCTTTAAGTTACTATCGAGACTTGCCTTTTAACACAGAAATCAATTCCGTTACACATAAACTGTATAGCTCCCTACAACATGATGCGAAAGTGAAAGTTGATAAAATACGTTCTTACATCGCCTTTTGGAATCCGAAGCGTACAATTGATACACCTCTTTTAAACGAAGTACTAACTGCGGCTATTGAAAATAAAAATTTACAATTTCAATATGAATCTAAATCGGGGATAAAAACAAAACATGTTCATCCTATCGGTGTATATGCTCATGACGGACTATGGTACTTACCATCCTATGACTTCAGTAGAAAAAAAGTATTACTGTATCGCGTTGATCGTATTCTTTCTATATTATCAACGGAAAAAAATGAAAGTACATTCATGAATTTAGCAAAATGGTTTGACTCTAGCTCTAACGTCGTACACATTCCTACGCAGTTACATGTTTTACTGACAAAAGAAGGTGTGCGCCAATGTAAAAGCGTGCCTTACCTTGAAGAATTCGTTGTAGTAAACGAGGACGGGACAGGATATATACATTCAACAATTGATAAAGGTGAAATAAACTTTATTATCCCTTTATTTTATAGACTTGGAAAAGATGCAAAAGTGTTAGAACCGAAAGAATTAATAGATGGTTTACGTATACGTGCGAAAGAAATTTTACATATGTATGAAGACGAAAAAAGCTGCTAGATGTAAGCAGCTTTTTAGTCTCTTTGTTACTATTGACGAATATCAATCCACCAACGATATTCCGCATTCATATTTTCAGTGCCACCATTCCCTCTGTAATGGAAAGCATCAAGGAAGATTGAATCTAGTTTATCCTCATCTACAAAATAACCTAAGTTAACTTTCATGGTTTGTCCTGGTCGGATACTGCCAATATTGTAAAAACTTTTTCCATCTCCGTGAGGTTCTAAATAATCAACTTCACCTGTCATAATACGCGTTGCGTCCATTCCCTCTTCTTTAGCGTATTTCCATGCATTCCCTTCAAATTTAAGCTGTTTTATGGATGGATGCATATAGATTTCTTCTGTCGACTTTTTACCAATATTTTTCACTGTTGTTGTTAAGTAGACAAATTTAACATTAACTAATTTCGAATCTACTAATGTATCAATTGAATCTTTACCATTCCCTAATTTATATTCATCTCGTCTGTACGATAGTAATTTTCCCGTCTGATCTAAAGCCTTATTCTTGCTTAATATCTCTAGGCCAAGTTCATTAAAGTTCTCTTGTTTAAAATCTTTGATTGAATCAAAAACTTCAACTTTTTCTATCACATATTCAATTTGGCTGTTATCCATAGATATCGTTACTGGAACCTTTTGTCCTATATGAAATAGTCGTTTACTATCTTTTTTCAAAGGAATCACCTTATTTTCTTTCGGTTCAGCTGCTTTGGTAAAGCGATTCTCATCATAATCTGCTATATATGATGCCTTTTCTTTTGACGTAGGCTCAAGTGAAATACTCCCTAACACATCCATCATTTGTTCTTCATTTACATCGGATCCAATATAACTTTCTAACATAATCCCTTCTTTCTCAAAAAAGAGAAAGACCTTTCTGTCAAACATTACGTTGTTGTTCCCAGTTTCTTTATGGACAATTACTGCTTTCCTGCCATTTATCTCTTTTTCTTCATAACTTTTTGAATATAAAGTTTGAAAATCCGCATTTTCTCCCACTCTCGAAAGAACGAATGAAAACCCGCCCATTGCGTCGTTATCTTTAAATGAATATTTCATAGCACTATCATCGATTGCTTCCATATTTTCTGGCAATTTACCTATTTTCAGCTTATACCACTTATCAGCCTTTTTCGAGTCCTTATTTGTTACCGAAACATTTACTTCATAATTTTGTTTTTGAACAATCATATTATAGACTTTCACTGCACCAAAAACGGTTGTCGGCATACCAATCAATAAGCAAGCAGCAGCGATTAACATACGATGTTTTTTACGCTTTTTCTGTGGTTGTCCATTTTTCAGCTTCATTTCCTCCATAAACAATTTCTTTTTACGTGTATATGTATGTGAAAATTCATGTTGTTCTTCGAGTTTATCAAAATCATCTAAAGCAATTTTTTCAGCAAGTTCATATATTTCTTTGGAGTTCTTTGAATTCGTCATGTTGTATACCTCCTATCATATTTTGGACTCTTTTTCGAGCACGCTCAAACTGCTTTCGGACATTAGCCTCCGTTATCCCCATGACGCTTGAAATTTCTTGATACGTTAAGTTATAGAAGACTTTATACTTAAACACCTGTTTGTTAGATTCATTTAACTCTTTTAACAATGCATCAATTTGAACCTCGGACATTACACGTTTTTCCCACTCTTCAATATTTTCATCTACTGCTTCTGCTGATTCTCTTTCATATTCTTCTAAAAATGTTTCATGTCGTCTATTTTTCCGGTAGCTATCAATCGCCTTGTTTTTCGCAACCCTCAAAATGTATCGTTTAAGCTCTTCAGTACTCAAGCTATGGAGCTTTTCCAAGTTCTTATAAAGAGTAATAAACGTCTCTTGAACTGCATCTTCTGCCTGCTGAATATTATTTAAAATAGAATAAGCTACATAATAAATCTTTTGTTCATACAACTCATATAGCTCTTCCATCTTTTCATAATCGTTGTTTGTAACTTTCATATAATTCCTCCTCTCACTCTATATAACGAATGAGCACCATACTTTGTGACACTGCAAAATCTTTTTATAGATAAAATTTAATAATAGAATAAACAAAAGCCCAATTTCTCTATTTTAACTGAGAAATTGGGCTTTTGTTTATTAGAATTTTCCTGAAAACTTCTTTAAAACATCCCTCTTACACTTTTTCATTAAGCAGTATTTGCTCTATCGCCCCTTTTAATAAGCGCTTAGTCTCTTCAAAATTATGATTCTGCTTTTCTCCCGATTGTACCGTATAAAATTCAGCAAACGAGCGCTCTTTATATCTTGGTACGACATGCATATGGTAATGTGTTAACTCGTTAAATACTCCACCATTTTGACAAACTGTAACTCCATCTGGTTTATATAATGCCTTAATCGCTTTTGCAATAAGCTTAGAAGCATCCATAATGGATTTTGCTACAACATCATCTAATTCATCTACTTCTACAACATGCTGTTTTGGCACAATTAAAGTATGTCCTGGATAGAAAGGTGCATGATCTAAAAAACATGTTACATACTCATCTTCGTATACTCTGTAAATTTTCTCCTCTTCGTTTGCTAATTTACATCCTAAACATTCCATCATACTTCCCCCCCTCTCTAAAACAGAAAAACGTGAGAGCCGTATTCTCACGTTTTTCTGTTTTACTTTATTAGCTCAATTGTTTCCGTAACTTTTATACTATCCTTTACAGATTGAACAATTGTGCAATTTTTCACTGCAAGCTGCAACGCCTTGTCCAACTGCTCTTCTGTAATGTTTTGTGCTTTAATTTTATAATGCAAATGAACACTTTCAACTGGTTTTGATAAAGCATCACTTCTACCAATTTCCGTTTCAATTGTAAACGTATCGTATGGAATACGTTTCTTTTCTAAAATTGTTCGAAAGACAATTGCACTACATCCTGCGATTGAAGAAATAAGTAATTGTAACGGTGAATACCCGTTTTCTTTTCCAATCGCTAATTGACCATACGATAAATCTGCCTCAATATCATCTTGTTTGATGGTTAGTTTCATTTGTTGTCTCCACCTTCATCGGTTTCTGCCGTTTCTTATTTATATAATAATATATGTAGCAGAAAATGATAAATGGAATACCACAATATAACGCCATTCTTTGTTCTGGAATAAACGCTAAACTAATAACAACGATACTATTTGTAATTAAAGCTAAAATAGGAACAATTGGATATAACGGTGTTTTATATTTTAAGTCCTCTAACTTTCCTCCGCCTTTTATATACTGACTTCTAAAGCGCAATTGCGACAGGGCAATAATGATCCAACTTGAAACAGCTGATAAACCAGCTATAGATAATAAGTACATGTATACTGTATCTTCTGCAAGGAAACTTGTTAATAAAGATAAAGCAGCTACAGCAATTGTTACGACTAGCGCTGTAATTGGAATACCACGCTTATTTACTTTCTGGAAAGACTTTGGTGCCATTCCTTCATTTGCAAGTGACCATAGTATACGAGTTGCCGCATATAATCCTGAATTCGCTACAGATAGTAACGCTGTAATAATAACGAAGTTCATAATATCAGCTGCATATGGAATACCGATTTTATCAAATACAACTACGAACGGACTTTCAATTACGCCAGCTTCTTTCCAAGAAATTAATCCTACTAAAATCGTCATTGTTAAAATGAAGAATAACATAATGCGCCATACTGTATTACGGATTGCACGTGGAATTGTTTTTTCTGGATTTTCACTTTCTCCCGCTGCAATCCCGATTAACTCTGTTCCTTGGAACGAGAAGTTAACTGTAATCATCGTAAGTAATACGGCAGCTAGTCCATTCGGGAATAATCCACCTTCGCTTACAAAGTTAGAGAAAAGAGGTGCTGCTTCTTTTCCGTCATATGATATAAACCCTAGTAACGCACTACCACCAAGAACAACAAAGGCAAGAATGGTAACTACTTTAATACTAGAGAACCAAAATTCTAATTCAGCATAACTTTTCGCCGAAATTGCGTTTGAAGCATATAAAATAACACCGAATACAAGACACCATACCCAAACATCAACATTCGGAAACCATCTTTTCATCATTAAACCGATTGACGTTAATTCTAATCCTACTGTTACTGCCCAGCCAAGCCAATATAGCCAGCCGATCATAAAGCCCGTTCCTGGTCCAATAAACTTCGTCGCATACTTTTGGAAAGAACCTGAAACTGGCATCGCTACCGTTAACTCTCCAAGACAAAGCATTGTTAAATACATAATAAATCCGCCTACTAAATATGAAAGGATGGCTCCCCCTGGTCCAGCCTGATTAATGGTGTAACCTGAACCTAAGAAAAAACCAGTTCCGATTACACCACCTAGTGCGATCATAAATAAATGTCTACTCTTCATCGTACGATGTAATTTCTCATTCGTTGGTTGCTGCATCTAAATCCTCCCCCTACCAATACCCCTATATCTTGTTAAAATTTTCTGATAATAAAAATATACACGAAAGCGATTACATTTTCTATATAAAATTAAAACTTTTCTGATAAAATAATATAAAAAATTGAATTATTGCAAGATTTAGATTCTATTTAGAGGAAAATAAGGAGAAACAAGGAAAAACCCTTACATATATTGTAAGGGTTAACGAAGTTCTAACCTTCTCGATAAAATTGATAAACTATAGTTTACAATAAAGTACATACAAGCTACTACTATAAACGTTGGAATCATATAATTTACATTTTGTCCGCTAATAATTTGAGCATTATGCATAAGCTCTGGGAGTGATATAACGACTGCTAGCGCTGTATCTTTCAGCAATGAAATAAACTGACTGACAAGTGGCGGGACCATTCTTCTTAATGCTTGTGGTAAAATAATGTGCCAAAGTGCTTGCACATACGTTAATCCTGAAGATCTTGCAGCCTCAATCTGTCCTTTTTCAATAGATAATAGGCCACTTCGAACAATTTCAGATATCATTGCAGCTTCAAATATTGTTAAAGCGACAATTACGGCTGTTATAATTTCTAATTTCAAGCCTGCTTCTGGAAGTGCAAAATATGTGAAAAATATAATTAAAAGTAGTGGTAAGTTTCGAATTACTTCAACGATAACTCCTAATATTTGTGAGAAGACGGGTATTTTTGTGTACCGTACAATCCCTATTACACTACCGATAATAAAGCTAAGTACAATTGCTACGAGCGCTACCTCTAATGTGATGAGTAATCCTTTTAATAAAAAGAGAATATGATCTCCTGTAATTGCTCCCTTAAAATCCATTTACACCGCCTCCTTTGCTAAGCGTTTTTCTAAATAACGCACTAGCATACTGAGCGGAATTGTTAATATTAAATAAAACATCCCGACAAATATATACACATCGAACGTAACAAACGTCTTCGTTGAAATTAAATCTCCTTGATACATTAAATCAGCACCAGCAATAATTCCGAGTATAGAAGAGTTTTTTACTAAATTGAGAAATTGATTTCCTAAAGGAGGGATTACGATTTTCATCGCCTGGGGCAAAACAATATAATACATTCCCTGTACATACGTCAATCCTGAGGAACGTGCTGCCTCCATTTGGCCTTTCGCGACTGATAAAATACCAGCTCGAATGACTTCCGCAATAAACGCTGCAGTATATACGGTAAGCGTAACTGTTCCTGCTACAAAACCATTTAAAGTAATTCCTACTACAGGTAAAGCGAAATAGAATATAAATGCAATTAATACGAGCGGAATATTTCTTACAAATTCTACAATAGCAGCTCCCAACCAATTTAAAATGCGAATTGGTGCAATACGCATTACCGCCAAAATTACTCCTAAAATAAAGCTTCCTATCAATGCAAGTACACTAGACATAACTGTATACTTAAAGCCTTCTAAATACATATCAATGTTATTCGTTAATATAGAAAAATCAGGCACATATTCTCCCCTCTTTCTTTACAAGAAGAGGATGAGTACTCTCATCCTCTCACTTTTACTATTTATCACTTTACTTCTCTGGTTTCTGCCCAATCCATTTCTCATATAATTTGTCATACTCTCCGCTTGCTTTCATGTCTTTAATTAAATTATTAATCTCTTTCGTTAAATCATCTGCACCTTTTTGCACTGCGATTCCGTACGGTTCATCCGTAAAAATTTTCCCTACCACTTCATAATTTGAATCTTGTTTTGCCATACCGTAAAGAATTGCATTATCTGTCGTTAAAACATCACCTTTTCCTGCTTTTAACGCTGTAAATGCCTCACTGTAATTTTCAAATTCTAATACAGTCGCTTCTGGTGATTTTTGGCGAATGTTATTTGTCGATGTTGAGCCTTTTACTGCTAACACTTTTACGCCCTTTTTCACATCATCAATACTTTTAATATCGCTTCCTTTTTTCACGAGTAACGATTGCCCTGCTTTAAAATATACATCTGAAAAATCGACCTCTTTTTTACGTTCTTCTGTAATTGTCATTGTTGCAATAATTGCATCAATGTCACCATTTTTCAGGAGTGGAATACGCGTTTTAGATGTTACCTCTTTCAACTCTAGTTTCTTTTCATCCCCAAGAATCTTTTTCGCAAGCGCCTTTGCAACATCAACATCAAATCCTTCTACCTGCCCTGTCGAAGGATTTTTCAATCCAAATAAGTTCGTATCATTCTTCACCCCAACTACTAACTTCCCTCGCTTCTTAATTTGTTCAACAGCACCGCCTTGCTTCGTGTTCGTTTCTTTTGCCTCATCTTTTTTACTTCCGCATCCAGCAACGACAAGTACGAATAGACATGAAAATACGATTAACGTAAACAACTTTTTCATTTTAAGCATAAAACTCCTCCTTTAATGGTTTAACACTCGGCTTAAAAATAGACGCGCTCTTTCTTGTTCAGGACTCGCAAAAAATTGCGCCGGTGTTGTATCCTCAATAATCTTGCCATCATCCATAAATAAAATCCGATCGGCTACCTCCCTTGCAAATCCCATTTCATGCGTGACAACGACCATCGTCATCCCTTCTTTAGCTAGCGTTTTCATAACATCAAGTACTTCCCCGATCATCTCTGGATCAAGAGCAGACGTAGGCTCATCGAATAGCATAATTTCCGGCTGCATCGCAAGTCCTCTAGCAATTGCCACCCTTTGCTGTTGTCCACCAGATAATTGATGTGGATATACACTGGCCTTCTCCGGAATTCCTACTTTCTCTAAATAAAACATCGCCGTTTTCTCTGCTTCCTCTTTTGAAATTTTATTTACTTTAATAGGTGCTAGTGTAATATTTTGAAGAACCGTTTTATGTGGATATAAATAAAAATGTTGAAAGACCATTCCGATATTTCGGCGTAATTCATTCATATCTGTTTTCGCATTGTGTACCTCCGTATTTTGTACAATTAACTCTCCATCTGTAATTGACTCTAACTGGTTTATACACCGAAGCAACGTGCTTTTTCCTGATCCTGAAGGCCCAACAACTACTACCACTTCACCTTTTTTCACTTGTACATTAATATCTTTTAAAACTTGAAAGTTACCATAATATTTATTTACATTACGAAACTCTATCAACATACTCCCCCCTTCCCCTAACAAAGCATGTACATTCTTTTTATATTCAAAAATAAGCAAAAAAATAACTTTGATCCTCATTTCACCCATAAAAAAAGCAAAGGGGTTTCCCCTTTGCTTTTTCATCTCTATTCCATTACGATACTTCTTCTTTCTTATCTTTTCCGTATTCATGCTCCCAGAAATCAGCATTTTTAATTCCTAATGGCCCTGGATCGAATACTGGATCTTTTCCTTCTTTTTTCTGCTTTTCATAATCCTTTAATGCAACTAATGCAGGTTTTTGTAATAGTAAAATCGCAATGATATTTACCCATGCCATAATTCCTACACCGATATCGCCTAAAGCCCAAGCCGTTGCTGCTGTTTTGATACAACCGTAGAATACAGCTCCTAAAAAGACAAACTTTAGTACCATAGACAGCCAAGGGCGGTCTTTATCACGGTTTAAGTACGCGATATTCGTTTCTGCAATGTAGTAATACGCCATAATTGTTGTAAATGCAAAGAATAGTAACGAGATTGCAACGAAACCGTTTCCAAATCCAGGGAAAACAGATTCTACTGCTGCCTGTGTATATCCCGGTCCTGGCTGTGCACCATTTAATTTATTTACGATAAAGTTTTTTCCGCTTGCATCAAATACGTTATACATGCCTGTAATAATCATCATAAATGCTGTTGCTGAACAAACAAATAATGTATCAATGTAAACGGAAAATGCTTGCACTAAGCCTTGCTTAGCTGGATGTGATACTTCTGCTGCTGCCGCTGCATGTGGCCCAGTTCCTTGCCCTGCTTCATTAGAATAAATACCACGTTTTACCCCCCAAGAAATTGCTAAACCGATAATACCACCAAATGCTGCTTCTAATGCAAACGCACTTCTTATAATTAACATAAATGCTTCTGGCAGTTTTTCAATATTCATAGCGACAATAACACAAGCTACTAAAATATACCCAACTGCCATAAACGGTACGACAACTTGCGCTACGTTAACAATACGCTTTACTCCACCGAAAATGATAAGAGCTAATACAACAACTAATAAAGCCCCTGATAATGTAGTGTTAATTCCAAAAGCTGTCTCTAAACTTACAGCAATACTATTTGCTTGCACGCCCGGTAATAAAAGCCCAGTTGCAAGAATTGTCGCTGCAACGAATACTAAAGCATACCATTTCACACCTAGACCTTTTTCGATGTAATAAGCAGGTCCACCACGAAACTGTCCTTGATGCTTTGTCTTATAGATTTGCGCGAGTGTTGATTCTACATAAGCTGATCCTGCTCCTAAAAAGGCTACTGCCCACATCCAAAATACAGCCCCTGGTCCACCGAAGGCAACCGCTGTAGCTACCCCAGCGATATTCCCTGTCCCAACGCGCCCTGATAACGAAAGTGCTAACGCTTGGAATGAAGAAACACCAGCCTCTGATTTTTCTCCTTTAAATGTCAGCTTCACCATTTCTCCTACGTGCCTTACTTGTAAAAACCTCGTTCGAATAGAAAAATATAAACCTGCTCCTAAACATAAATAAACAAGTGCTGGACTCCAAACAATATTATTTAACCAATTTACGAAAGCTTCCAATATTCCCCCTCCTTTTTATCAAGAATATTCAGAATATATAAAAATTATAAGTGTATACCGAATCTATGACAATATTATTTTAATAAAACAAACATATTTTTGTATAAAAAAACAAAGTATATATTTGTTTTATATACTTTGTTTTGAACAGAATGTATTATATATTCACAATTGCTTCTTTTTTTATAATTCTTTCGTATAGCTCTTCTGATAACTTTCGGAAATTATCTGGCATATCTTTCCCTTTAAATTTCTTTTGGAGCGTACCGTATAGACCTATGTCACGCAAACGTAAAAATAGTGGTAATGATTCATACCAGCTATCCGCCAGTCTGTGCTCATACTCATAGCCTTTCCGTAACACTTGTAACTGTTTACGAGCAAAGTCTGTCTTCTCTTCCGCTGTCCACGTTGTAAATAGAACAGAGTAATAAAGAACCATTGCTAAATCGTGTATAAAGTAATTATAAGCCGCATCATCAAAATCAAAGATTGTTAGCTCTTTTCCATCATAATGAAAATTACCTGGATGAATATCCCCATGCATAAGGCCGAATGTTTCTCTTTCAATTGGAAGAGCCTTTATCTCATCCATTAATACCGCAGCGATCTTTTTCACTTGATCATCTTCTAATCCATTAACAATCCCACTCTCATCTTCTTCCCACGTATCACGGTAGTCTGTTTTAGGATAATCCATTGTAAGGCGATGCAGTTGTCCAATCGCTTTTCCCCATGCTTCAAAGTAAGCGTCTCCCCAATAAGGCGATTCCGCTCCTTTTACTTGCTCACCTTTTGCATATGTAAATAAAGAAGCGAAAAAGAAAGTTTCATCCTCTGCTCTGATGTCTTCTACAAGATTTTGAGATGCTGAATAAAGGGGGCCTGCTACCTTTGCCCCATTCTCCGCAACATATCGTAAAAAATCTAGTTCAGCCTCTACCTCTTGTTTAGAGCGATGAGAAGAATGTGTTAAACGTAATACGTAATCTTCATCATTATCACCCTTCGCCTTAAAAATATAATTCTCAAAATCTCCAAGCGGCTTTTCGTCCACTGTTACATGAAACAAACTCGCTGCTCTTTTTAAAATCTCTTTCGTAAAAATACGTTCTACAGCTATTTCCATATGTATCCCTCCTATATATCTTCTTAATTCGACATAAATGTGAGAAGTACTGCTATGAAATTGAATAATGCGTGGGCAATCATAGCCGATAAAATAGAATTTGTTTTCTCATATAACCAAGCAAATACTACCCCACTTAAAAAATTCACCGGTAATGTGTTATATGTTGGAATATGGACAACAGTAAATATTATGGAACTGATAAACATACCGCCCCGCATGCCATATCTATTACGAAAAAATGTATAAAAAACACCTCGATATAAAATCTCTTCATAAATTGGTGATATAATTGCTGCTCCAATTACCGCGATACAGAACGAATATATTGATTTATCATTTTGGACCGTCTCCGTTTTACTATTTTCAAAAGAAATACCCATTTTCTCCATTATCATTAATACAGCAATACTAACTACAATTAAGGTAATCAATGCTATAACTGTCCATAAAAAATCTTTCCATGAAAGTTTTCGAATTCCAATATCTTTCCACGAGAGTTTATATCTTTTGATACAAAAAAGATAAACTACAGTAGTAAATATCACTGCCATTATAAAGCCCATTAATACTCCAGCATATAGTGAGTTACCTATTACTTCTAAAATATATTTATAAAAAAGGGATTCGACAGTTACTGGAACAATAACAAATACAAACATAAATAAATATAAAACTTCTTTCCATCCCCACATATACCTCAAAGTCATTTATATCATCCCCTATATCCTATTTTCTATAGTATAAAAGATGACGTAACGTAACTTTCAAGCTACTTTGTCAAAAATAATCCAAGCATAAATTTCTCACAAAAAGCAAAAATTAACAGAAGTAACTTTATCTAAAAGAGGTGGAAATTATGACAGAGCAAAAAGAACAACAAAAGAGTACGGATCAAAAGCATATGTTTCCATCACTTCCGGAAAATATTAATTACATTGAAAATAAGCTATGTCACTCAGATGATATAAAAAAATTAGATGTCCCATTCCAAAACTGCAAAGGAACAATCTTATATATCGAATCTTTAGCAGATTTAAATTTAATTCACCAATTAGCTCTTGAGCCTTTATTAACTCGGTCGGATTTGTCTTTAGATAAAGCTTTTGCCACATTAAGTATGAAGAAAGAAACAAATTTAAATTACGGTGTGCAACTTTTATTACAAGGCAAATCATTATATTTTCATGAACAAGTCGACAGTTTTTGTATTTTCGAAACAGCTTTATCTTTAAAGAGAGATATAGCAGAGCCTGATAATGAAGGCATTGTACGTGGACCACATACTGGTTTTGTAGAAGATTTAGCAACCAATTTAGCTTCCATTCGTAAACTCATAAAAAGTCCAAATATCGTCGTTAAATATTTCACACTTGGTGAAGAAATGCATACGAAAGTGGCAATTGCTTATATGCAAAACATAGCGAATGACGATTTAGTTACAGAAGTAAAAAGAAGGTTAGAAACGATTAAGACAGATGCACTTATGCCTCCGGGATATATACAAGAATTTATAGAGGATACGTCTTTCTCACCATTTCCGCAGCAATTAAATACAGAGCGTCCAGATAGAGTCGCAGCAAATTTAATGGAAGGACGAGTGGCTATTTTATCTGATGGAGATCCAACAGCGCTTATCGTTCCTGTTACGTTATTTGCTTTCTATCAATCACCAGATGATTACAATAACCGCTGGATTGTCGGTTCCTTCGTCCGAATGATTCGCTTAGTGAGTTTCTTGATTGCTTTTCTCTTACCAGCTATCTATATCGCAACCGTAGCCTTTCACCCTGATGTATTGCCGCTTGAACTTGTGTATACAATTAAAGCTTCATTAGAGAAAGTACCACTTCCTCCTATTTTTGAAGCTCTCTTAATGGAGCTAATTTTCGAGTTATTACGGGAAGCTGGTATTCGTTTGCCGAGCAGAGTTGGACAAACAATCGGTATTGTAGGTGGTTTAGTAATTGGTGATGCAATTGTAAAAGCTGGACTTGTTTCTTATACGATGATCATCGTCGTAGCTTTAACTGCCATCTCATCTTTTCTCGTTCCATCAAACGATATGAGTTCAGCTGTTCGAATTCTTCGTTTTCCATTAATGCTCCTTGCTGCGATATTTGGATATGTAGGAATATCATTGGGTCTAATTATAACTTTCGTTCACCTATGTCAGCTTCATTCTTTTCATACACCATATCTTTCTCCTGTTGCACCAATGCGGATCAAAGATATGAAAGATTCTTTTGTCAGACTACCAATTTGGTCATTTTGGGAACGACCACATGATCCAAAACCGAAAAAAATGCAGCGCCAACATGTAACGAGAGAGGATGAGGACGGTGACAAACACGCAAAGTAAAATTTCGCTCGTTCAATTTACCTTTTTCGTTATCCAATGCCAAATTGGAGTGGGGATACTTTCCCTGCCTAACCGTCTTCACCCAATAGCAAAAGGTGGTGGATGGATTTCCGCGCTCATCGCCGGGCTTGCGATTCAGCTTATTATTTTACTTATGTGGCTTTTCTTAAAACGATTTCCTGATGCAGATATGTATGAAAGTGTTTGTATGCTATTTGGTAACAAGTTTGGAAAACTATTAGGCTTTGCTTATGTTTTTTATTTTACCCTTATCGGTATGACAGTTATGTTAAATGCTTGTAATGTCATTAAAGTTTGGATATTACAAGCTACTCCTTGGTCTGCCATTCTCATGCTATTTACAATAGCTTGTTGTTATGTAGCTTATAACACCTTTAAAGTCATCATACGATTTTATGTCATGGCCTCTATCCTCATTATTCCAATGGCCCTTTTAATTGCCCTAGGGCTTTCCAGAGCTGATTTTTCTTATATTTTTCCTATTACAGAAGCCGGCTGGTGGAATATAATTCAAGCATCCAAGGAAACAATTACAGCCATGTATGGTTTTGAAATTATTCTTATCGCTTTCCCAAAAGTAAACGGGAGTTCTGTAGCAAAACTAAAGGCAATTTCTATCGCGAATGGATTTGTAACCTTTTTTTATACTTTTACTGTTTGGATTTGCTTTATCGTATTTAGTCCAAAACAAATTGAGCTTATTCCAGAACCAGTTGCTTACTTATTACGATCCTTGCATATCGGGATTATAGACCGAACTGATTTACTATTCATACCAATTTGGATGATAACAGTTGTAGCTTCTATCGCTAGTTATTACTGCGCTGCTTCTATAGGGATTGGACATATATTCAATCTTGCTAATCATAAAAAAGCTGTCCCAATCGTTGGTATTATTGCCTTTAGTGTAGCCTTATTTATAGATACACCTGAAGAATTAAAAGTAATCTCAACTTTCACTGATAAGTTCACGTATATTTTCATAGTTGTCCTCCCTCTTTTATTTCTACTTTATTCAGTAATAAGAAATAAGAAAGGAGAACAGTATGTTCAAAAAAAGAGTTAAATTACTTTTTGTATTATGTACTAGTGCATTCCTTGCTGGCTGTTGGGATCAAGAACCATTAAGGGAAGCAAGGTTAGCTTATAGTATCGGATCTGATATTACGGAAGAGAATCAACTCCAGCAAACAATTGAGCTCGTAAAAAGTTCAAGCGGCGAACAATCTTCATTCGAGAATGAAATACACTCAGCAACCGGGCATAACATAAGAGATACAAGCGATGCACTGAAAAAAAATGTGACTGGAAATATTCGTTATTTTAAATATGGTGTTCAATTACTAGGAACCAAAATTTTAAAAAAAGGTATACTCCCCTATTTAGATGTCAGCTTTCGGGACCCAACAAACCCAACTGCTTTAGTAAAACTTATTGCAGTAGATGGTGAAACATCCGAGATACTAGAAAAAAAGAAAGTAGGAAATTTACTAATTGGAGATTTTCTAAAGAAAAAAGTGAAAAGCTTAGAAGATATGAGTGTATTTCCAAAAGAAACTTTAGAAACAGCTGCTACAAAAATGTTAGATCCCGGTAAAGACTTTACCCTTCCTTCTATAAAAATAAAAGGAAAAGAAGTAATTACAAACGGATTAGCTTTATTTAACAATGATAAATTGACCGGGCATTTACCTTTAAAACAATCTGTTTTATTCGTATTATTAACTGGAAAAATGGGAACAAGTGCCCGTATAACCCAAAAACTTACTAGCGATGAATCCGAGAAGACATCTGACTATTTAACAATGGAAGTGAGCAATCGGAAATTAAAACGAGACTTAAAAATAACAACAGATAAAAAAGGAAATGTTTATGCTCACATTAAGCTTCAATTAAAAGTTATAGCCCTTGAAGCTCCGAGAGATAATCTTTACAAAATGGATGAAAGAAAAAAACTAAATAAGGAACTATCCAAACAGCTCACGAAAGAAGCGAAAAAAATAACGAAAAAGTTACAAAAGGCAAATTGTGATGCTTTCGGAATTGGTAGACATCTTATCGCTTATCATCCTGACCTATGGAAGAAAAAAAATTGGAATAAAGATTATGCAAAAGTAAAATTTAAGCCTGAGGTAGAAGTAAGCATTTTGTATAGTGGTGTCTTAAAATAAAAGGTTGTATGCCACGCAGGCATACAACCTTTTATTTCGTATATCGATATACAATTGATTCATATGGTCTTAAGTCAAGGTTTGTAATATCCTTGCTGGAATCTTTATAATTCGACAGTAATACTTCTTGTTGCATTCCATCTAATTGAACGTGCGCTGGTACAGAGTACGTTATTTCCTCTCCATAGAAGTTATTGATAACAAGTAGCACTTCACTTTCTGTAGTACGAGTATATGCCCAAATTTTAGGATCATTTTCATCCAAAATAGCATATTCTCCTTCTGTAATTACATCATACGTTTTTCTAAGTTCTATTAACTCTTTATAATGATAAAATACAGACTCTTTATCTTCTAATGCCTTCTCTACGTTTATTTCTTTAAAGTTTTCAGCCACTGAAATCCAAGGTGTACTTGTTGTAAAGCCACTGTTCATCTCTTCATTCCACTGCATTGGAGTACGGGAGTTGTCACGAGATTTTTGTTTTAAAATCCCAATAATCTCTTCTTTTGATAATCCTTCTTCCAACTTTATATCATATATATTTAACGATTCCACATCACGATATTGTTCAATAGACTCAAAATTAGGATTCGTCATACCGATTTCTTCGCCTTGATAAATATAAGGCGTTCCTTGCAACATATGCATAGCCGTTGCTAACATTTTTGCAGATTCATTTCTATACTTCTCATCATTACCGAAACGTGACACAATACGAGGCTGGTCATGATTACACCAGAATAACGCATTCCATCCCCCGCCCTTTTGCATTTCAATTTGCCAATTAGACATAATCTCTTTTAATTTAATAAAATCAAAATCAGCCTTCGTCCACTTATCACCATTCGGATAATCAACTTTTAAATGATGGAAACTAAACGTCATACTTAATTCATTACGCTCAGGGTTTGAATATTTAATACAATTATCAATTGTCGTAGATGACATTTCTCCAACTGTAATTACATCTTTCCCTTCAAAAACATTTCGGTTCATTTCTTGTAAATATTCATGAACACGTGGGCCATCTGTATAATATTTACGGCCATCGCTTGTCGCCGTACTTCCATTATCATTTAAGAACTGTTGATCTTTTGAAATTAAATTAATAACATCTAATCGGAATCCAGTTACCCCTTTATCAAGCCAAAAGCGCATCATATCATATACTTCTTCACGAAGTTTTTCATTTTCCCAGTTTAAATCTGCTTGTGTCTCATCAAATAGATGTAAATAATATTGCTCTGTCTTCTCATCATATTTCCAAGCAGACCCACCAAACTTAGATTGCCAATTATTTTTTTCATCACGCCAAATATAGTAATTACGATATGGACTATTTTTATCTTCCTTCGCTTCTTTAAACCACTTATGCTCCGTCGAACTATGATTTACAACGATATCAAGCATAATTTCAATGTTACGTGCTTTTGCTTCTTCTAAAAGCTCTTCAAATTCTTCCATCGTTCCGTAAGATGGATCAATATTGTAGTAATCACTTACATCGTATCCATTATCATTTTGTGGCGATTGGTATATCGGTGTTAACCAAATATAATCTACTCCGAGTTCTTTTAAGTAATCTAGTTTTTCTGTAACCCCTTTTATATCACCGGTTTCTTTATTGTAATAGCTATTAAAGCTCTTCGGATAAATTTGATAAACTACACTTTTATGCCAATCCTTCATGTTTAACTTCCTCCTACTTCTGTTTTACTCGTTTTGCAAATAACCACGTTAACGTAAATGGAATTACAATTGCGATAACCATTCCGACAATAAACATTGGAATCGATTTCGGAATGATAGAAATAAATGCTGGTAATCCACCAATTCCGATAGCAGGTGCTAATACACCATTTAATGTAATGAATATCGCCGCCACAGCCGATCCGATAATCGCTGCATAGAACGGGAATTTATTTCGTAAGTTTACACCAAACATAGCTGGCTCTGTAATACCGAAATATGCCGAGATTGCTGATGTCGATGCCATACTTTTATCATTTTGATTTTTAGAAATCCAGAACATCGCAAGTGCCGCACTACCTTGCGCAATGTTAGAAAGAGCAATCATCGGCCAAATGAATGTACCACCGTGTTGTGCAATTAATTGTAAATCGATAGCAATAAACATATGATGCATACCTGTAATTACAAGTGGTGCATACAATGCTCCAAATAATACTGCTCCAACTACTGGTACTGTTTCATATACACCTACTAATCCTACTGTTAATAAATCTCCAATATGACGTGTAACCGGACCAATAATCCCTAATGCTAATACACCTGTCACAACGATTGTTGTAATTGGTACAACTAATAATTGAATTGCATTTGGTACATGTTTCTTTAAAAAGATTTCTACTTTACTTAATACAAATGCTGCTACTAAAACCGGCAAGATTTGTCCTTGATATCCTACCTTCTCAATTTGGAACAGCCCTAAAATATTGAAGTACTCAATCTTTTGACCATCTAAACCAGTCGCTGCTTTTCCATAGTCCCAGGCATTTAATAAGGCCGGATGCACAAGCATTAATCCCATAACAATCCCTAGTATTGGACTACCACCAAAACGTTTTGTTGCTGACCACCCGACAAGTGCCGGTAAGAATACGAATGCTGTATTGGCCATCATATTAATTAAATCCCAAAGCCCGCCTAAGTTTGGATACACATCTAATAAATTTTTTCCATCAAAAAATAAGTCCTTTGCGCCTAATAGATTGTTAATACCCATTAATAAACCAGCTGTTACGATTGCTGGTAATATCGGCATAAATACATCTGAAAATACTTTTACAAACTTTTGAGCTGGATTTAACTTTTGGTTTCCAGAATCTTTTACATCAGCTACTGTCGCTTCCTTCATACCTGCAAGCGTTATCAATTCAGCATATACTCGATCAACATCTCCTGGACCGATTACAATTTGAAATACCCCAGCGTTATGAAACGCTCCCTTCACTAATGAAACAGACTGCAATTTATCGTTATCTATTTTACTTTCATCCTTTAAAGCGATACGGAGTCTCGTTACACAGTGCGCAGCTTGTTCAATATTGTCTTTCCCGCCAATATACTGCAACACTTCCTCTGCTGTTTTACGATAGTCTTTCCCCATATTCCCGTCCCTCTTTTCTTTTTTTGATACCGTTTACAATTACATATTAACTCGTATATATAAGTTAGTCAACACTCATATATACGAGTTTGTCATTTTTTTATAAAAAAAGAGATGAAACGTTATTACGTTCCATCTCCTTATTTTCTCCGCGCCACATCCGAAAAATGAAAAATATCTAAGCGGTGGCGGGATTCTGTATATTCGAACTGACTTCCATCATACAAATGCGTAAAGTTTTTCACGACAACAACATAATCTGTTCCATTTAAATCTAAATACTTTCTATCGTCCTCTGTACATGGTTGCACTTCAATTACTCTCTGTGAGTAACTAATATGAAGACCTAGTTCTTTCTCAATATATTTATAAATGGACCCCGCTGCAATCTCACTCGTTAATCCAGGAATATATTCCGATACAAAATGATTAATATCCAAAATTACTTTTTCTCCATCAATATTTCGTACGCGTTTAATATGATCTATGTCTGTTTTCTCTTTCACATTTAATAGCTTTGCAACCTCTTTTGTCGCTTTTACTTTCTCCATTTCCACGACTTCTGTAATACAATGGCGTCCTAAACGTTCATTTTCTTCTTGGAAACTTACAATACCACCAAAGTTGAATTCAATGTTTTTTCGCTTTAAAACAAAAACACCTTTTCCGTGTATTTTTTGAACATATCCACGTTCTTGTAATAAATCTACAGCTTTTCTTACAGTACCGCGGCTCGCTTCATATTGCTTCATTAATTCAGTTTCTGATGGGATTTTGCATCCCTCTTTTAATTGCCTATTATCAATAGAATTACTGATTTCTGTATAAATTTGTTCATACTTACTCATCATCTACAATAGCCCCTTGTCACCTTCTAGTTCTATATGTATTATACCATGCTACACTCTTCTGCCAATCTCTCACTTATTTTCCAGTATAGGAAAAATAAAGGTAAATATTTAATCTCTAAAACGTATTTTTATAAAAATTTTTATATTTTTCTTTTCATTCAAAAAAACATGTAGTATACTAACTTCAAAATCAGAGGAGAAAGGGAGCAAAGAACTATGCTTACTTATACAACAATTGTAGTTACATTTGCACAAAAACATCATCATCATACGTAACCCTTGAAACCTAGCGGAAAAATTACGCGTAGGTACAAGGGTTATTCCCGTTGTACCTACGCTTTGGCGAAGAGCCATGTAGGTATTTTTTATCTACATGGCTCTTTTTTTATTGCCAAAAAGCTAGTAAAAAATGATGTTTAAGCAAATATTACTACAAAGGAGTTAACCAAAATGGAAACGAAAAAATGGGGATTATGGGTTTTAACAGCTTTTGTTATCGGGAATATGGTTGGCGGTGGCGTATTTATGCTCCCAGCAAATTTAGCACAAGTATCAGGTCCAATGGGTTCTACACTTGCATGGAGTATTACAGGACTTGGCGTATTTATGATTGCACTCGTATTTGGAAATTTAGCAATCCGAAAACCAGAATTAAAAGCGGGACCACAAAGCTATGCTCAAGCGATGTTCCCTTCAAAAAAAGCGGGTAAAGTTGCAGGCTATAGTATGGCATGGGGATATTGGGCTGCGAACTGGGCTGCAACAGCATCTGTTATTATTTCCTTTGCTGGATATTTATCAACATTCTTTCCAGTTTTACAAAGTAAGCAAATTCTCTTTTCAACGAACGGATTTTCACTAGAACTTGGAAAAGGATTAACGTTCCTCGTATGTAGCCTTATGTTATGGGGAATTCAATATATTCTTTCTCAAAATATTGATCGTGCTGGAAATATGAATCTTCTTGCTACTATTGCAAAAATTATCGGATTTACAATGTTTATTGTAATCACATTATTCATTTTCAATGCCTCTAATTTCGGAGACGGGCAAACATTTATGAATGAAGCAGGACAATCCATTTCGTTAGGTGGACAAATCAATTCAGCTGCTATTGCAACACTTTGGGCATTTATCGGTATTGAATCGGCTGTCATGCTTTCTAATCGTGCAAAATCTCAGCGTGATGTTAAAAAAGCGACTATTTTCGGATTAATTATCGCTCTTCTTATTTACATGTCAATTACGCTACTTACAATGGGAGCTCTCCCGCAAGATGCTTTAAAAGACTCTCAAAAACCATTAGTAGACGCATTAAATTTAGCAATTGGCAATAAAGGCGCATATATAATGGCTTTACTTGCACTTGTATCTTTATTTGGATCTACAGTTGGCTGGATCGTTGTTAGTTCAGAGGTTCCTTATCAGGCAGCAAAAAATGGGCTTTTCCCTAAATTTTTTGCGAAAACAAATAAAAAAGGTAGTCCTTCAAAATCATTATTTATTACAAATGTGATGACGCAAATTTTCTTATTCTCAACGATTTCTGGTACCGTATCAGAAGCTTATAATTTCGCTATCGTTGTAGCAACATTAGCTTATTTAATTCCATACCTTGTTTCTACGCTGTACCAATTCAAATTAGTTATTACAGGAGAAACGTATGATATAATGCCTGGCTCTCGAATAAAGGACGGCATCATTACTACATTAGCATTCATATATTCTATTTGGGTTATCAAAACGGGAACTGCTGATTTAAAAACGTTCTTCTTAGGAATCGGATTGTTCGTATTAGGTCTTATTCTTTATCCTGTACTAATGAAAGACTCACAAAAAATGAATTAAAAAAGGAGAAGCTTCTGGCTTCTCTTTTTTATTAGAAGTCTATAATTAACTTTTCCTTTAACTCTGCTACAGATAAAGGTTTTGCATAATAAAATCCTTGTACATAATCACAGCCCATCGATTTTAATAAGCTTTCTTGCTCTACTGTCTCTACCCCTTCAGCAACTACTGCTAAATGTAAGCTATGGGCAATTTCAATAACAGATTTTACAATCGTTCGCTCTGGCTGTGCATGATCATAATGAAATTCACGAATAAAATTACGATCAATTTTTACTATATCCAGCGGTAGTTGTTTTAAATAATATAAGGAAGAATAACCCGTTCCGAAATCATCTAAAGCAATTAAAATACCCATATTTCTTAATTCTTGTAATGTAGCAATAATATAATCAAAATGACGAACAGCAATGCTTTCCGTTATTTCTAAAATTAAACGATTTGCAGGAAATCCAGTTCTCCTTAAAATGCTACGTACAGATAAAATAAAACGCTTTTGCATTAATTGTTGTATGGATAAATTCACAGATAACTTTAGTCCTTCTTCATACTCTGGCAATGTTTTAAACAAGCGACATGACTTTTCTAATACCCAGTCTCCTAATTTTATAATAAGTCCAGATTCTTCAGCTACTGGGATAAATTCGCTTGGTGAAATAGGTCCTTCTTCTGTCGAACAACGCGCTAAAGCTTCAATACCAGTATATTTCTTCGTTTTCAAATCAATAATAGGCTGCAGTGCCACATCTAACTCTTCATCACGAATTGCCTTTTGCAAAGCAAATTCAATTTTCATTCTACGATTTATTTTCGCACGTAACTCATCTGTAAAGAAACACGCTGCATTTCTTCCCTGTTCTTTCGCACTATACATAGCTAAATCTGAATTCTTCAATAGAGTTTCTACATCTTGTCCATCTTGCGGATATGAGCACAGTCCTAGACTAGCTGAAATGTATACTTCGTGACCTTCAAGTATAAATGGCGCCTGAAAGCATGACAACACAGATGTCGCTAGCTGCCTCATCTCATCTTGTGTATGATTTTTTGTTAACAACACAAATTCGTCGCCACCCAGCCTAGCCAGAACATCTTTCTCTCCTAGCACATAATGCAACCGTGAAGCAACTTCGCTTAAAAGTAAATCTCCTATCATATGACCTAGCGTATCGTTTACTAATTTAAAACGATCCAAATCAAAATAAATCATACCAAACTCTCTTTTATCTGCAATCAATTCGTTAACAGTCGTTATTAATTGTAAACGGTTCGGTAAACTCGTTAAAGCATCATGATACGCAAGCTCCCTATAACGACTTTCGCTTAACCGTAACCTCTGTTCTGCTTCTTTCCTACTACTAATATCATTTCGGATCGCAATAAATTGATATGGCTCTCCTTTTTCATTTAAAAATGGAACAATTGTTGTTTTAACCCAATAATATGTACCATCTTTTGCTTGATTTCGAATCTCCCCTCTCCATACTTTTCCGCTCAAAATACGCTTCCATAGCATTTGAAAAAATGTTTTCGGATGATGTCCTGAATTTAAAATACGATGATCTTTCCCTATTAACTCTTCTCGTGTATATTTGGAGATTTCACAAAACTTATCATTTACATATGTAATAAGACCCTTTCGGTCTGTAATCGCAACAATTGAAGACTCATCTAATGCTAACTTTAAATCTCGCAATGAAGATTCATATAATGCATGACCTCTTTGTTCTAGCATGCGCATCTCTCCTTGCTTCCTATCTGACTAAAACATAACTTGTTTCTTTTCATAGAAATAGAGATATTTCATTTCCTAATAATCGTTCTTTACATACATCACGTTTTGAAATATGTCGATTAAAATAACATAATATTATTTGTAATAAAAAGCAATATAATACCGTTTCGATTATAAATAGTAGTTTTTGAATTATAATAACAAAATATTAACATATTTTTACCTTGATTTTGGAAGAATTTTATAAATAAATACTGTATTAAACAAAAAAGAGGATATCCTCTTTTTTTGTTTAATACGGATATGGTGTTGGATATGGCGCTGAATAAATTACTGGGTACGGTGCTGGATATGGCGCTGGATAAGTTACTGGGTATGGTGCTGGATAGTAGCCTCCACCTGCTGCACCCGTTAATGCGCCAGCTGTAAGCCCACCTAACACACCTCCAGCAAAACTTCCAGGGAAAAATCCACCGCCCCATGAGCCGCCACCCCAGCCCCATCCACCTCCGTGATGGTGATGATGATCATG
>NZ_MACE01000033.1 GCF_001883995.1 Bacillus paranthracis
CCATGGTGGTGATGTCCGCCGTTATGATGGTGCCCTCCATGATGATGATTACGATAATACAATCCGTTATTTTCTATATAATTCATATTTCCCCTCTCCTTTTCCATTTTCTCATCTTAATAGGTATTGTAAGAATAATATGGATCTTGTTGGTAACCTGTATAATAAGAATAATCCGAGTAATACGGATAACCATATCCGCCATAACCAAATCCAGGGCTGAGTAATGCTCCTGCTACAAACCCTGGAAAGAAACCTCCACCAAAAAATGGTGAATGTCCAAAACCACCATGAAAACCTCCGTGACCAAATCCTCCAATTGGACGACCATACATTTTATTCACCTTCCTTTTCTCTTTAAAAACGTAACAATACACTGTATGTAGGACAAATGCGGAAAGTATGGGGGAAATACCTACATTTTGTAAAAAACAGAAAACACTTTATAATAAAGTGAAACTTTAATCAGTGGGGGGCTTACTGCCCATTAAAGTGGGATAAAAATGTCACATTACATCCGCTATTTAGGAAGTCTATATTGAAGAAAGATTAGAGGAATTATATAGAAATGAAGAAACCTATTGTCCAATTACTATTAATATTTACAATTGTATCTATCGTTCTTTTCCTATTAAATACATCGTATATTTCGTTATATACATTTGTCGGCGTTCTCTGGTCCATCACAATTGTAGGAATTTCATTCGTTATTTTTATCGAAAATAGGTCTCCGCAAAGTACCTTAGCGTGGTTTTTAGTATTAGCACTTCTTCCCGTTGTAGGTGTACTTTTATACTCTATTTTCGGGCGTAGCCGTTGGAGAAGAAAAAAGCATCTCCATCGTTCAGAAGAACAAAGAAAATTATTCCGTGAAATATTAGAAGGAAAACGACTAGAGTTATCACTCAAAGTCCCATTAAGTGAACGCTCTACCCATTTAACAGAAGTTGTACAAAAATTTGGAGGCGGGCCTGCCGCAGATAGAACAACTACAAAACTTTTAACAAACGGAGATCAAACATTTTCAGCAATTTTGCAAGCGATCGAGCAAGCAAAACATCATATACATATTCAATACTATATTTATAAATCTGATGAGATTGGTACAAAAGTTCGGGATGCTTTAATAAACAAAGCAAAAGCTGGTGTTATTGTACGCTTCCTTTATGATGGATTAGGAAGTAATACGTTAAGAAGACGCTTTTTAAAACCTATGAAAGAAGCTGGGATTGAAATTGTTGAATTTGACCCTATTTTTTCAGCTTGGTTACTTGAAACCGTCAATTATCGTAACCACCGTAAAATCGTCATTGTAGATGGAGAAATCGGTTTTACTGGAGGACTTAACGTCGGTGATGAATATCTTGGCCGTTCAAAAAAGTTTCCCGTTTGGCGTGATAGTCATTTAAAAATCGAAGGAAAAGCGTTATATAAATTACAAGCAATTTTTCTAGAGGACTGGCTCTATGCATCTAGTGGTTTGAAAACCTATTCTTGGGATCAATTTATGAATAGACAATACTTCCCAGGTAAAGAAATTTCAAGTGCAGAAGGTGCCGTGCAAATTGTAGCAAGCGGGCCAAGCTCAGATGATAAGAGCATTCGCAATACATTATTAGCTGTTATGGGCTCGGCAAAAAAATCTATTTGGATTGCTACACCATACTTTATTCCAGATCAAGAAACTTTAACATTATTACGTTTAAGTGCAATATCTGGCATAGATGTACGCATTTTATATCCTGGTAAAAGTGATAGTATTATTAGTGACCAAGCATCTCAGTCCTACTTCACTCCACTTTTAAAAGCTGGTGCCTCCATTTATAGTTATAAAGATGGCTTTATGCATGCAAAAATTGTACTTGTTGATGATAAAATTGCAACAATCGGAACAGCAAATATGGACGTACGCAGCTTTGAATTGAATTACGAAATTATTAGCGTACTGTATGAATCAGAAACTGTTCATGATATTAAACGTGATTTTGAAGATGACTTTAAGCATTCTACTGAAATTAAATGGAACGCTTTCCAAAAGAGAAGTATCAAAAAACGAATATTAGAGTCTTTTATGAGGCTCATTTCTCCTTTACTATAAGCAATCAATGTACTATTGATTGCTTTTTCTTTTATATTTGTCCCCTCTCCTTTTCTTTGCATACCATATTAAAACAAGTTATCATAAGATGTATTACTTTATGAAAATAATGTTAGGTGGGACATACATGTTAGAACAATTTCATATACATGCTGATTTAAAACAGCAACTTTCTACAATTCACGAAAAGAATAAACAAGAAGCTGGTGAAAATGCACATTTAATCGGTACAAAAGTATATAAAGCATCTGATAATAGCATTATCGAAGATGCCATTACAGCACTTCTTCTTGGCAAAAATATTCTATTAAAAGGGCCGACTGGTAGTGGTAAAACCGTACTAGCTGAAACTCTTTCTTCTTTATTCCAAAAACCAATGCATAGCATTAACTGTTCTGTCGATTTAGATGTAGAAGGTATTTTAGGATACAACACACTACAAACGAAAGATGGCGCATCTGAAGTTACATTCGTTAACGGTCCTCTTATGAAAGCAATGAAGAACGGTCATTTCCTATATATTGATGAAATCAATATGGCAAAACCTGAAACGTTACCACTTCTTCACGGTGCATTAGATTACCGTAAAATGATTACAAACCCGTTTACACAAGAAGTTGTATACGGTGATGATGAGTATCGTGTAATCGCAGCAATTAATGAAGGCTACGTTGGAACAAGTGAACTAAACGAAGCGTTAAAAAACCGTTTCGTTATTATTGAAGTTCCCTACATCCAAGGTGATACATTAAAAGAACTATTATTAGCAGAATCAAAACTAAAAGACACTGCAACAATTGAAAAGTTCGTTGCATTTGCAAGCGATCTTATGCCTTTAGCTCGTGATGGCCGCGTAAGTGAAGAAGCAGCAAGTATTCGTGGCATTATTGATGCATGTGATTTAGGTGTATATATTCCCGTTATGCGTGCAATTGAACGTAGTATTATCGCAAAATTAAACGATGAAACAGAACAAATGACTGTCCGTGAATTAGCAGAAAGTTATTTCTTTGAGGGATAATTCATGAGACAAATTTTTAGTGACAAAAAAATTGATGCGTCGCTGTTTCTACAAATGGAAAACTTAATGTATGCCCTTCTCAAAGAAGATGATGCCTACCTTGAGTATGGCTATAAAGCATACTACGACGAAATTGAAAAAAAGGTTGTCATTAGTCACTTTTGGGATGATCGAAAAGAAGAGGATACAGTAATCGGATTAAAAAGCGAAGTGTTTTTAAAAGCACTTGGTAATAAACATTACTCGGACATGACTTTAATTCGTTCTTATGCAATTGAATTGCAAGAATCACCCTTAAAAAAGTTTTTAACACAATTATTTGTTCTATTAGAAGATTTACGTGTTGAGGAAATCGTAAAAAACTTACGCCCTGGCACAAAGCATGTTTTTAAAAGAAGAAAAGAAATGTATCGCAATTACTTTAGCTCACAAAATGAAATCAATCGTGTTCGTAACTATCACGGTGATCGTCTATTTTGTCTATGCTATCTTTCATTAACGAGCGATAAATATGAAATGTTTAATAATGAATATTTCGAGCAAATTGAAGCTATTTTGCATGAAACATTCCAAGCTCGTAATACGGAAGATATTATGTATATCGTTGAGAAAATTCGCTATCGCTTAGAGGAGCTTCTTGAAAGTGATATGCTGAACAACTATTTCGGGCATGCACCGCTTTATTTATCTGTCATTGCAGATGAAAAAAACTGTCGCGTCGAAGATTTAGCAAACGATGATACGCAGCTCATAGATGACGATGAAAATAAAAACAAAATGGATGAAAGCTTCTCAACATGGCACCGTGAAAATAAAAACAATGAAAACGAGAACTTTTTACGCTTTGAATTAGAAAGCGGAACAAAAACAAATATGATGGGTGACACTGCTCGCGAATCAGAAGATGGCGACCAAGCACTTGGCTCTGTACAAGGTACTTCTCAAAAAAGTACACAATCTAACTTTGATGGTGCTGACACAAAAGAAGCAAGAGCTTCTCACGCTTCTAGTCAAAATGATGGTGCATATGGTAAATATAACACTGGCGCTTCTCATACATTTAAAGAAGCACGTAAACCAAATCCTGATGAGAAAAAGGATTACCAAGCTATCAAATCAGTCGTTAATAAAGATGTAAAAGAATTAAAGAAAATTATCGAAAAAACGATTGAAAATAAAACGAATGCAAATAGTGATAAATATTACGGAAGACTTCGTAAGAAATTCCTTCGTATTTATACTGAAAAGCAGCCTCGCATGTTTTATAAAAAAGGGCAAGAATCACAAGAGCTCGACGTTGCATTCCAACTATTAGTAGACTGCTCTGGTTCTATGTATAACAAAATGGAAGAAACGAAAAAGAGTGTGGTCCTATTCCATGAAGCGTTAAAATCTTTAAAAATCCCGCACGCTATTAGCGGATTTTGGGAAGATGCTTCTAGTGCTAAACCTGAAGATAAGCCGAACGTTATCCATGAAGTTGTAACGTATAAAAACTCAACGTTACCAAACGTTGGTCCAGAAATTATGCAGCTTCGCGAAGAAGAAGATAACCGCGACGGATATATCATTCGGATCGTTTCTGAAAAGCTTGCAAAAAGACCAGAAAAACATAAATTCTTACTTGTCTTCACAGACGGTGAACCTTCTGCGCTAGACTACCAACAAGACGGTATTTTAGATACGCATGAAGCTGTCAAACTTGCTCGTAAAAGTGGTATGGAAGTAATCGGAATTTTCATCGAAGAAGGCGAAGCGAAAGAAGCAACTTATCAATTAATGAAGAACATTTATAACCATCACTTCTTAGTTGCAAATCACGCTGAAGATTTACGTCTGAAGATTAAACCACTATTGAAAAAGTTATTACTGAAGACGATTGAATAGAAAAACAGGAGCTTTGCGCTCCTGTTTTTTTCTATTCAATCACTTTGTTTCTGGTTGAAACTTATATGGAATGGCTACTTCTAATAATGAATCGAATCCTCCATCGTAGAATGGGAATCGTTCATTTGCAATTGCTCTGTCCACCCACTCCATTGCGGAAATTTCTCCTTCATCTGCTGCAACAAGTTCACCTTTTACTACATGCGCTCGAAATGTAAATAATAGCGCATGATTCCCTGGCTCTTCAAAGAATTTTTCATTAATCGCAACAAGTCCACCTGCCACAGCAGTTAACCCTGTCTCTTCTTTTACTTCCCTTACTAAAGCTTCCTCTAACGTTTCACCCTTTTCAACAGCCCCACCCGGCAATGACCAAACATTTTGTTCTACATTATGTACCATTAATATTTTATCTGTTTCTTCGTCATGTATTAGTGCGTATACGACATCAACCCTTTGCATGTTCCTTTTCTCCTTCAATTAACTCATCCATTGTAAATAAAGAATGTAGCTGTAAGCCATCTTCTAATAAGTTTTCTCTTCCCTCTTTTGTTCGTTCAATTACGCCTAAAACATGATGTACCTTCGCACCTAGTTCTCTTAAATCTTTCGTGCTTAATAATATTTGACCACCTGTCGTAATAACATCTTCAACAACACAAACATTTTTCTCAGTAATATTAACGCCTTCTGCTAACTTACATGTACCGTACTTCTTCGCTTCTTTTCTTACAAATACAACTGGTATACCCGTTTGTAAAGATAATGCTGTTGCTACTGGAATTCCTCCCATCTCTAAGCCTGCGAGCACTTCTGTCTCAGGAGGAATGAGCTCTTTCAATTGCTTAGCAATTTCTACTAACAATGCTGGATTAGATTCAAATAAGTACTTATCAAAGTATTGATTTGATACTTGTCCTGATCGAAGCTTAAACGTTCCCGTTAAACGTGACGTATTATAAATTTCTTTTGCTAACTCCCATTTCTCCATTTCCTGTCTCCCCTTTACACACAAATTAACTCATTCTATCACACTTGTAATTATTTGTATATTCCTAAAATACAAATAAAAAGAGTCGATTCCTAAGAATCGACCCTTCCTATTAATTCATCACTAACTCAGCTGTGAGCTTTTTTTTTAACTTAGCCAACATGTCCGTTGTCATTTTGTCTAAATCGTATTCTGCTTTAAAGCCCCACTCTTTCATTGCTGCTGTTGCATCAATAGAGTTTGGCCAACTATCAGCGATTGTTTGACGAGCTGGATCTACAGCGTAGTCCATTGTAAACGTCGGAATGTGTTTACGAATTGATGCTGCGATTTGCTCTGGCTCAAAGCTCATTGCTGTAATATTAAATGCATTTCTATGCACTAACTTACTTGGATCAGCTTCCATTAATGAAATGATCGCTTGTAAAGCATCTGGCATGTACATCATATCCATGTATGTTCCTTCTGCAATGTATGAGGTGTATGTGCCTTTTTTAATCGCCTCATAATAAATTTCAACTGCATAATCAGTTGTTCCGCCTCCTGGAGGAGCTACGTAAGAAATTAAACCTGGGAAACGGACACCGCGCGTATCAACGCCAAATTTTTGATGATAATAATCACATAATAATTCCCCTGCTACTTTGTTTACCCCATACATCGTAGTAGGACGTTGAATTGTATCTTGTGGTGTATTATCTTTCGGTGTTGATGGACCGAATGCACCGATAGAACTTGGCGTGAAAAACTTACAGTTTAATTCACGAGCTGCTTCTAATGCATTTACAAGTCCGCCCATATTTAAATTCCATGCAAATAACGGATTTTTTTCTGCTGTTGCTGAAAGTAAAGCTGCTAAATGAATAATTGTATCTACTTCATTGCGCTTTGCGATATCATGTAGTTTTTGTCCATCTGTTACATCTAACGTTTCAAATGGACCAGACGTTACTACTTCACTATCTGTTTCACGAATATCTGTTGCAATAACATTTGATGCGCCGTATACATCACGAAGTTTCATTACTAGTTCAGAACCAATTTGCCCTAAAGAACCGGTTACTAGAATTTTTTTCATTTTCCCCACTCCTCATTTGCAAGCTATTCAAAAGATGTCGTTACTTAAATGATGCCCATTTCTTTCCCTACTTTTTCATACTTACGAATTGCTTCATCTAACATTTCTTTCGTATGAGCTGCTGTTGGCATATTACGAACACGTCCTGTTCCTTTAGCTACAGTTGGGAACACGATAGATTTTGCATATACGCCTTCTTCATTTAGACGTTTACTAAATTCTTGTGTTAATACTTCGTCACCAATAATACAAGGTGTAATTGGCGTTTCACTTTCTCCGATGTTAAAGCCAAGTTCTTTTAACCCTTGTTTTAAATAGCGACCATTTTCCCATAAACGATCGTGCAACTCTGTGCTTTCCATTAAGATTTCAATTGATCTCATGCAAGCTGCAGCATCAGCTGGTGTTAATGCTGTAGAGAATAAGAATGGACGTGAACGAACTTTTAACCAGTCAATTAAGTTTTGTTTCCCTGCTACATATCCACCAATTACCCCAATTGCTTTTGATAATGTACCAATTTGGAAATCAACTTTATCAGACAGACCAAAGTGCTTTACAGTTCCTGCCCCTTTACCAAGTACACCTGAACCGTGTGCATCATCTACGTATGTCATTAAATCTAATTCTTCCGCAATCTCAACAATTTCTGGTAGTTTTGCAACATCTCCATCCATTGAAAAGACACCGTCTGTAATTACCATTAATTTATTGTAAAGTCCTGATTCTTTCGCTGCGATTGCTTTTTGGCGTAAATCTTCCATATCAGAATGTTTATAAACAATAATTTTTGCTTTTGATAGACGACTACCATCAATAATAGAAGCATGGTTTAACTCGTCTGAAAGAATCGCATCATTTTTATCCATAACAGCTGAAATCGCTGCCATATTACAATTAAATCCTGATTGATAAGCAATTGCTGCTTCTGTATGTTTAAACTTTGCAATTGTTTCTTCTAATTTAATATGCAAATCTAAAGTACCGTTAATTGTACGAACCGCTCCTGCTCCAACGCCGTACTTATGAATTGCACCAATTGCAGCTTCTTGCAAACGGCTATCTGTTGCTAATCCAAGATAGTTGTTTGAAGATAAGTTAATATATTCTTTTCCGCCAATTGTAATGATCGGTCCATTTGAACTTTCGAGCGGATCAATTACGTTATAAAGCCCCTTTGATTTTAAATCCTCTAAATTTTCTTCTAAAAATTTCGCAAGTGTTTTACTAGACATCGTGAAGCCTCCCATCGTTCATGTAAGCGAATTATTGTCTTAATAGTTCTAATAATCCCTCTACTAGCTTAACACGTTTTCAGAATTTATTATAGAAAAATAGTTTAAAGTAACCGCTTACAATTCTAGATTATATATGATTCATTACAAGAAATCTATCATTTACTTTTCATATTTGGTAGAATAAAAAAAATATGTAAGGTGGCTTCAATCATGGCATTTACTGAATCTGATGTATATAATAACGAAGCGTTTTTTGAACAATATATGAAACGAAGATACCGAGAAAATAGCCCAAATGAATCACTTGAAAAACCAGCCTTCTTTCAACTCATTGGTGATGTGAAAGGAAAGAAAATTCTCGATTTAGGCTGTGGGGACGCAAAATTTGGCAAGGAATTATTAGAAAAAGACTGCCACTCTTACACCGGTATTGAAGGCTCCGAACTTATGTATGAAAAAGCTAAAAAACAACTAGAAAACAAAAATGGCGCCGTTCATTTTTTAAACCTCAAAGACTACACATACCCTCCTTCTACTTTTGATTTAGTAACATCTAGACTCGCCTTACATTATATCGAACATCTTACTATCATTTTTCAAAATGTGTACGAAACTTTAAAGACAAATGGAACCTTTACTTTTAGCGTTCAACACCCTATTATTACCTCTTCATTTGAAAGCTTGCAAACGAGCGGAAAAAGAACGAGTTGGCTTGTCGATGATTACTTTAAACTAGGCAAACGGGTTGAACCTTGGATTGATCAAGAAGTTATTAAATATCATCGTACAACGGAAGAATATTTTACACTATTACAACAGGCTGGATTTACAATTACAAATTTAAAAGAAGCTACACCAGATCAAACTTATTTTCAAAGCGCGGAAGAATATGAACGTCGTTTACGTATTCCCCTCTTTCTCTTATTCTCTTGCCGAAAATAAAAAAGACGATGATTTCCTCATCGTCTTTTTCTTTATCTCATTGCATGAGCAACTTCTTTACGTACACGTCTTCCTTTTCCATGCGGAATACAAAGTGGCGTCCCAAATAACGGATCCGTACTAATTTGACATTCCATTCGGAATACATCACGTACTAGCTTCTCATCTACTACTTCTTCTGGCTTACCTTGTGCATATATTTGTTTATCTTGAATGGCTACAATATTGTCTGCATAACGGCAGGCCAAATTTAAATCGTGTAGTACCATAACAATTGTTCTTTGTTCTGTTTCATTTAATTCGAATAATAAATCTAGCACTTCAATTTGGTGAGTCATATCTAAATAGGTAGTAGGCTCATCCAATAAAATAATATCTGTATCTTGCGCAAGCGTCATTGCAATCCAAGCACGTTGTCGTTGTCCACCTGAAAGAGCATGCACATCACGCTCAGCAAATTCTGTCATACCTGTTGCTGCAAGTGCTTTCTGTACCATTTCCTCATCTTTTTCTGACCATTGCTTCAGCCATGTTTGATACGGATAACGTCCTTGCTTTACAAGTTGCAATACTGTAAGCCCTTCTGGCGCTTGCGGTCCTTGCGGTAAAATTGCCATTTGACGAGCGATTTGCTTCGTTTGCATATTTTGAATGGCTTGACTATCTAACAAAATGTCACCAGCTGTTGGTTTTAATAATCTAGCTAGTGAACGTAATAAGGTCGATTTCCCGCAACCGTTAGAACCGATAAAGATGGTAATTTCACCTTTTGGAATTTCTAAATTCAACTCATCAATAATAATTGTTTCACCGTAAGACAACGTCAAACGTTTCGTCTCCAATGCTTTTTGCATATTCATCTTCCTTTATGAATTCCGACTTTTATAAAGTAAATAAATAAAATAAGGTGCACCAATTGCTGATGTAAATACCCCTGCTGGAATTTCAAGTGGGGTGAAAACTGTACGCCCAATTAAATCTGCAGCAAGTACTAAAATTGCACCGACAATAGCCGCAACCGGGAGTAATGCACCGTATAAAGAACCAACTAGTCTTCGTGAAATATGAGGTGCCATTAAACCGACAAATCCAATTCCACCAGCAAAGGCAACTGCTCCACCAATTAAAGCTGTACTAAGTAATAACATAAATATGCGTGACTTTGTTAAAGGAACACCAAGCCCTACCGCAATATCATCCCCTAGCTCTTGCGCATTTAAATGTCTAGCAGCTATAAATGATATTACCGTTAAAATGAGAACCCACGGCGCAAGTACCATGACGTTTTGCCAAGAAGAACCGTAAACAGTGCCTGTAATCCATACATTCGCTTGACTCGCTTGGTAAATTGGCGCTAACAACATAAACAAAGTCGTTGCCGCTTTCGTTAATGCCCAAAAACCAACACCAATTAAAACAAGACTAATCGGTGATAATCCGTCATTTCTCCATGCAAATAAATATACAAAAAGTGCTACAATCGTTGCCCCAATAAAAGCTGCTAACGGCATATAATGAATGCTTACAGTTAGCGCATTATTTTTATCACTAAATATAGCTAAAAATAATACCACTGCAACACTTGCACCACCTGTAATCCCGATGATATCCGGAGAAGCAAGTGGATTTCGAACGAGCCCTTGTAAAATACATCCTGCTACAGCAAGTGCGATTCCTACAAGGATAGCAATTAAAATACGCGGCATACGAAACTTATTTACAACCATATTGGACATCGCATCGCCATTTCCAGTAATCGCTTGCCATACATCATAAGGAGCAATTTTCATGTCTCCCATACCTGCACTCGCAAAAAACAATCCTATTAAAACAACTAGTAAACTGAATAAGACGAGACAAGCTCGTTTGTACATTAAAAACGAGAGCCCGCCTTTTCCTATACGAAACGGAATATACTTCTTCATTTGCTAAGCCCTCTCTTACGTGCAATATAAATAAAGAACGGCGCACCAATAAATGCTGTCATAACCCCTACTGGTACTTCTTGTGGCATAATGACATATCTTGCTGCGATATCAGCTAAGATCAATAGTATTGCACCTAATAAGCCGCTATACGGTACTCTCCACCTATGATCTACTCCAACAAGAAATCTGGCAAAATGCGGGGTAACAATACCAATAAACCCAATAGGACCTGCGACCGCAACTGAACCACCGGATAACAGGACAATAATAAGTAGTACGAATGATTTCATTAAAATCGTTCTTTGACCAAGTCCTTTTGCAACGTCTTCCCCCATCATCAATGTATTTACTTTCCCTGCCATCATAATAGATGCAATCCAGCCTATTAATAAATACGGGAATACTGATTGTAAAATTTCTAACTTTCTTCCTTGCACAGATCCGGCAAGCCAAAATAATACTTCTTCAAGCGCCTTTTCATTTAAAACAAGTAATCCTTGTGTTAATGATGAAAATAACGCACTAATTGCCACTCCTGCTAACGTTAATTTAAGAGGCGTTGTCCCCTCTTTTCCTAAAGAGCTAGAAGCAAATACAAGTACAGCTGCAATTGCTGCCCCTAAGAAGGCAATCCACGTGAAAGCTGATAATGATGTCACGGAAAAAATAACAATTGCTACAACTATGAAGAAAGCAGCACCTGAATTTAATCCAATAAAATCTGGAGAAGCAAGTGGATTTTTCGTTAAAGTTTGCATAAGACAACCTGCAATGGCTAAACTAGCACCAACACTCGCTGCAATTAATGCCCTTGGTAGACGCACATTTTGAATAATAATATGTTCATTGGACCCATTAAAATGGAAAAAAGCATCTAACGCTAATTTCCAACTCGTATTTGTATATCCGAAAATAATACTGCCCCAAATACAAGTAATGACTGCAATGATCCCAACAAATAATCCAATCCATTTTGCTCGATTTGTTTTTAATAACATGCAGCGTTTCCCCTTCAATGTATAATGATACGTTGTAAGTGTATTTCAACTTAATTCTCATTGTCAACGGAAATGAGAATTATTTTCAACCGTATGTATTGACAATCTAAAGATAAAGGCTTAATATCATGCTTGCTATTGAAAAAAATTCTCACTATGTAGGGGGTACATAATGAATTTCATGCGAAAGAAATCGTTTACAGTATTTGTATTTTTATTAGCCTTTTCACTACTTTTAAGTGCTTGTGGAAAATCAAATACGAAAGAAGAATCAAAAGAAGATACGAAAAAAGAAATGATTCCTGTGGAACATGCAATGGGTAAAACAGAAGTTCCTGCTAATCCAAAACGTGTAGTCATTTTAACAAATGAAGGTACTGAAGCTTTACTTGAATTAGGTGTTAAACCAGTTGGGGCTGTAAAATCTTGGACTGGTGATCCATGGTATCCACATATTAAAGATAAAATGAAAGATGTAAAGGTTGTTGGTGATGAAGGACAAGTGAACGTAGAAACAATCGCTTCTTTAAAACCAGACTTAATTATCGGTAACAAAATGCGTCACGAAAAAGTGTACGAGCAACTAAAAGCAATTGCACCTACTGTGTTCTCTGAAACATTACGTGGTGAATGGAAAGATAACTTCAAGTTTTATGCGAAAGCATTAAATAAAGAAAAAGAAGGCGAAAAGGTTTTAGCTGATTACGATAAACGTATGAAAGATTTAAAAGCCAAACTAGGTGATAAAGTAAATCAAGAAATCTCTATGGTTCGCTTCATGCCTGGTGATGTTCGTATTTATCATGGTGATACATTCTCTGGTGTTATTTTAAAAGAACTTGGATTTAAACGTCCTGGCGATCAAAATAAAGATGACTTCGCAGAGCGTAACGTATCTAAAGAACGTATTTCTGCAATGGATGGCGATGTATTGTTCTACTTCACATTCGATAAAGGAAATGAGAAAAAAGGCTCTGAATTAGAAAAAGAATATATCAATGATCCACTATTTAAAAATTTAAATGCAGTGAAAAATAATAAAGCATACAAAGTTGACGATGTGATTTGGAATACTGCTGGCGGTGTAATGGCTGCTAACCTACTATTAGATGATATCGAAAAACGCTTTATTAAATAGTATTTCCCTAACCAGCTCCCCTTCTATGGAGCTGGTTATTTTTCAATTCACTTAAATGTCACATTATTTCATTTTGTATTTTTATTCCCAATATGTTATATTATAAAAGTAAATAGAATATATTTTCTCTATATCAGAATAAATATTTTAATCTAAATTTTCTGATTAATCACTATTTTATTTTCTTTTAGAATTCAATTATTACATTTGAAAACGCTTATCATCTTGTTTTCAGGGCAAAATACAGTAACGGTCGAAGTAAAATAGAACTTTTTTAGAAATTTTCTTTCTATTTCCATATAATTCTATTGACTTCTAAATATTTTGTAAATTAAAATGATTACATAAATATCCGTTATACAGGATTAGGGGGAAACAAAAATGGATGCAGCTTTAAAATTAGACAAAGCTGGAGAGCAACAATCACCAAAAAAACATCCACCAGGGTTATACTTGTTGTTCTTTACAGAAGCATGGGAAAGATTCAGTTATTACGGAATGCGTGGCTTATTAGTTCTTTATTTAACAACGAGCTTAGTAAGCGGCGGTTTAGGATTTGATAAAGCAGTTGCAGTTCAAATTTACGGTATTTTCACAATGTTAGTATACTTCACACCGATTATCGGTGGTTGGTTAACTGACCATTTCATTACGAAGCGCCATGCTATTACTATTGGTGGTATCATCATGGCAATTGGTAACTTTGTACTATTCTCAATGAACACAAAAACTGGACTATTTTTAGGATTAGGATTATTAGTTATTGGTAACGGATTCTTCAAACCAAATATTTCGACTTTATTAGGTCAATTATATAGCGAAAACGATTCTCGTCGTGATAGTGCCTTCACTATCTTCTACATGGGAATTAACTTAGGTGCTCTTATCGCTCCATTCATTTGCGGTTACTTCGCAGACTATAGATACGGTTTCTTAACAGCTTGTATCGGTATGATTATTGGACAGCTTGCCTTTAATTTCTTAGCACCTCGTTACTTAGGGTCTATCGGAACAACTGTTGTAGGGAAAAAATCTAAAGAAAAAAATGCAAAAGCAATCGAGAAAAAACCTTTAACAACACAAGAGAAAAAACGTACTGCTGCAATTTTAATTTTAACTTGTTTCGTAGTATTCTTCTGGGCAGGATTTGAGCAAGCAGGTAGTTCTTTAACACTTTACACAGATAAGTTTGTGGATCGTACAATTGGTGGATTTACAATTCCAACACCTTGGTTCCAATCTGTAAACCCACTATTCATTATCTTACTAGCATTACCTGTTTCTGCATTATGGATTAAACTTTCGAAAACAAAAAATGGTGATTTAAAAATCCCAACAAAAATGGCATTTGGTATGATTTTACTAGGGATTGGATATTTAGTTCTAACTTTAGCTGTATTAAAAACTGGTAGCGACGAAGGTAACATTACAATGAAAGCAAACTTACTATTCATTGTATTCACTTACATGTTCCATACAATTGGTGAATTATTCTTATCACCAATCGGATTATCTATGGTAAGTGCAATCGCTCCTGTTAAATTAGCATCATTATTAATGGGTGTATGGTTAGCTGGTACTGGCTTCGCAAACTTATTAGCAGGACAATTAGCTGCTTTCACTCAATCTTTAGGATATTTAGAAGTATTCGCAAGTATCGGTATTATCGTAATCGTACTCGGATTAGTACTTCTTATGTTCTCTAAGAAAATTGCACATATGATGGAATAAGAAATAAAAAGACGCTTCTAAACATTTAGAAGCGTCTTTTCTATTACTTCTCCTCTAAAGCCGTCACGTTCACGTGGACGCTTTCTCCAGGATTAGATACATCATACACTTGAGCAACCCCACTCTGCTCGTCACAGCTCTCAATCCATACTGGTACACCTTCATATGTAACGTCGATTCTACTTGAAGAAGATAAAATTTGTTTCACACGTTTTACATCCATTCTACTATCCCTCCTTTTACTTATTACACTCCTTTCTATCTTTTCTTTTCCTTTTAGAATATATTCCATATAGCAACATTTTAATGGTTAGCCTTTTTTCCTTACATATTAACATTCTTTCTCATATCACCTTCTAACAAATAAAAAAAGACGTAGATCCCACACGTCTTTTTCCATAATATTCAAATTTTAAGAAAATAATGTTTTTACTACTTCACTTACTTTATCGTTATGAATTTGATAATACACTTCCAGTCCTCGTCGTTCAAAGCGTACTACTTTATTTTGTTTTAATTTCGTTAAATGTTGCGAAACTGTTGATTGCGGAATTTCTAACACTTCCTGTAATTGTGTTACGTTACATGTTCCACGTTGCATTAGTTCCATTACTAGGCGTAGACGCAACGGATGCGCTAACGCTCTTAACATTTGTACATCTTCTTCTGAAATACGACATTCGAATTGATTTTGGCTCATAAAGTTCCCCTCATTTTCGTTTTTATTTTCTTTTTATTTATTTATATATCTGTTCTTATATTTCCTGTTACGACATAACTTTATCAACCTATAAAGCTGAAAATTTTTTCCACCTTAACCAGCAAAGGACTCAGGAAAAATTCCTTGCTGATTTTGAATATTATACTATACGATATAACGAAAAAGCAAAATAACGGGCTGCAAATACTTTGCTTGCAAACGTTGTTTTATCAGGCTTTTTGTTATATTTTTACCTCATTGCAATGTGCAGTAATGATATTGTAAAATACCGTCTATAATTGATAACCTATCGTAACGTATTTGGGTTATATTTAACCTCTTTGTTATGCTAAAAGGAATTTTCAGTAAAAAGAGATATCATAACATTAAATTTTAACTTATTGCTTTTTAATTAATATTCAATCGCTTGAACTATGATGGAATACTTCCTATTAAATACATTTCCTGTCCCACTCCTAACTTGATCAAATAGGGCAAGCGGTACATTCTGCAGCTCTATATTTAATACAAAGACGGTCTCTATTATAGAGCTGTAGGATCAATAATGTATAAACAACTATAAGAAAAGAATATGTAAATCATTTATCTCACCCACTCAAATAGATTTGAGTGGGCTTTTTGTCTACTTTATGAACAAAGCATTTCTTTTAACACTATTATGGAATAATTATACTTTTTTACGTTGACAATAGTGTTGAAGGAGAATATACTAAGCATGTAAGTTGATTGTGAATAGTTTCACAAATAATGTGAATTTCTTCACATAAAATAGATAGGAGTTGTCATTATTATGAGTACTTGGACACAAATTTATGACCCATTAAACAATATTTGGTTATCTGCTCTAATCGCAGCACTTCCAATTTTTTGCTTCATCATTTGTTTAATGGGACTGAAAATGAAAAGTTATATCGCTGGGCTTTATAGTGTGATTGTCGCTATTATTCTTGCTATATTCGTTTATAAAATGCCAGCAACAGTAGCTGTAGCATCTGCCGGATTCGGTATTTTATCCGGATTTTACCCAATTTGTACTATCGTTATCGCAGCAATTTTCCTTTACAAATTAACTGTTAAAACAGAACAATTCAACATCATTCGTGATAGCATTTCAAGTATTACAAATGATCAACGTTTACAAGTATTATTAATTGCTTATTCTTTCGGTGCTTTCTTAGAAGGCGCAGCTGGTCTAGGTGTTCCAGTTGCTATTACAGCTGCACTACTTGTAGGTATGGGCTTTAATCCATTAAAAGCAGCAGGTATTTGTTTAGTAGCAAACATCGCTGGTGGTGCTATGGGTGCTATGGGTATCCCAGTTACAGTACCAGCACAATTAACTGAATTAGATGCATTAACTATCGGTCGTCAAACTGTTCTTATTCTACCATTCATTAGTATTGTATTACCTTTCTTACTTGTTTCAATGGTCGATGGAATTAAAGGTATTAAAGAAACTTGGCAAGGTATTCTTGTAAGTGGTATTTCTTTCGCAATTACTCAGTTCGTTGTAACTTACTTCTTAGGTGCAGAACTTACTAATATTTTCGCAGCCGTTGTAAGTATGATCTCTCTTGCATTATTCCTACGTGTTTGGCAGCCAAAATCTTCTGCTAAAGAAGAAAAACAAGAAGAAAAAGAATCTCATACATTCAATCAAATTTTATATGCTTGGTCTCCATTCGTATTCTTAACTGCATTTGTAACAATCTTTAATTTAAAACCAATTAAAGCTTTATTTGCTCCGGATGGCGCACTAGCAAACCTAGTATTTAACATTCAATTCCCTGGTCTTCATAACGCTGTTATGAAAACTACACCAATTACAAAAGCTGATACACCTTTCGCAGCGGTTTTCAAATTTGATGTATTCTCATCTACAACTACTGCAATCGTATTAGCAATTATCGTTTCACTTATCGTGTACCGCGTAAAAGGTAAAATGGTTAAAGAATTAATGGTTGAAACAATAAAAGAACTAAAAGCTCCAGTGTATACAATCTGTAGTGTTATCGCTTTAGCTTACGTGGAAAACTACTCTGGTATGTCATCTACACTTGGACTTGCATTCTCTTCTACTGGTAATGCATTCCCAATTCTTTCTCCAATCTTAGGATGGATTGGCGTATTCATTACAGGTTCAGTAGTATCAAGTGGTTCATTATTCGCACCGCTTCAAGCAGTAACTGCAGATCAATTAAACATCGTTCCTTCTACTCTTGTTGCATTAAACGTAGTAGGTGGTACAATGGCAAAAATGGTTTCACCACAATCTGTAGCAGTTGCTTGTGCAGCAGTTGGACTAGTTGGTAAAGAATCTGCCCTATTTAAAACAGCAATGAAATACAGTTTAATCTTCTTAGCTATCATTAGCTTACTTCAATTAAACGCTGTATTTAATATCTTTTAAAAATTAAAATAAGTGATAATAAAAAAGGAAAAAGTCCCGTTACAAATCGGGACTTTTCCTTTTTTCAATTTCTTAATAAATCATTTTAATGGTTAAATTTAGGAGGGAAGGAAGATTGAACAAAAAATTGATTATATTAATCTCAATTCTAATTCCTATCGTTTTAGTTACTGTATACATTTTATTTACTAAAGAACAAGCGAAAAAAAGTATTTATAACTATATATCCAAACAAGGAATTACAGAAAAGCAATTAAAATACGTTGATTTTAAAAAAGATTATAAACGCGGCGGATATAACTTGTTTACGTACGTAAATGATGAAAAAGAAAACATTCACTATGTATATCATTATCAAGATGGGAAAGTAACTTTCTCCGCTTACCTTAACGACCCAGATTATATTAAAGAGAAAGCTTGGGGTGGAAATAGGTTAACTGCTGAAGAATTAAGCATGCTAAAACATCCTCCATTAAAATAGTTCTTTAATCCATTCAAAAAACGTCTTTTTATAAGACGTTTTTTCTTGTTATATTGCTGTTCGTCTTATATAACTCAAACTCCCTCTCAACATGAAGTAAATTTGAATAGTGATAAAAAAACACCTCCTGAATTTGCATACTACGTATGTAAATTCAATGGAGGTGTTTTTTTACATTACATCTTCTTATTCTTTAGTAAAGAAGCTCCAGCAATTTCAGGATGCGTCATTTCGAATGGATCTAAAATAATATCCAATTCTTCTTCTGTCAGTACACCATGTTCTAAACATAACTCCCGAACAGATTTTCCTGTTTCAATTGCTTCACGTGCAATGCGAGATGCTGCTTCATAACCAATATGAGGGTTAACTGCTGTAATAATTCCAACACTTTTCTCAACATATTGTTTCAGCAGTTCTTCATTTGCTGTAATTCCTTTAATACAATATTCACGGAATACACGGAATCCGTTATTCATAATACTAATAGATTGAATTAAATTAAATACAAGCACAGGCTCCATTACGTTGAGCTCCAGTTGTCCTGCTTCTGACGCTAAGCAAATTGTATGATCATTACCAATTACTTGGAAAGCGACTTGATTAATTACTTCTGCCATAACAGGATTTACTTTACCTGGCATAATAGATGAACCTGGCTGACGAGCTGGTAATTGAATTTCCGCCAATCCAACACGTGGACCAGATGCCATAATACGAAGGTCGTTCGCAATTTTAGACATATTCATCATACATACTTTTAACGCTGCAGATACTTCTGTGTATGCATCTGTATTTTGCGTTGCATCAACTAAATGCTCTGCACCAACAAGTGGGAATCCGCTAAATGTTCGTAAGTGTTTAACCACTTGTTCAATGTAGGTAGGGTTTGCATTTAATCCCGTACCAACAGCTGTCGCCCCCATATTCACTTCATATAAATGTTGGCGAGATTGTTTAATTCTTTTTATATCACGCGCAAGCACTCTGCTATACGCTTCAAATTCTTGTCCAAGACGAATCGGAACAGCATCTTGTAAATGCGTACGTCCCATTTTAATGACGTGATCGAACTCGTTTGCTTTTGCACGGAAAGCAGCATGAAGTTCTTCCATTGTAATAAGAAGTTCTTCTAACATCATAAGAGTTGCAATATGAATTCCCGTTGGGAACGCATCATTCGTTGACTGAGCCATGTTTACATGCGTATTTGGGCTAATTTTTGCATACTCGCCTTTTTCATATCCCATACGTTCTAACGCTCGATTAGCAATTACTTCGTTTGTATTCATATTAATAGAAGTTCCAGCACCGCCCTGAATTGGATCTACGATAAATTGATCATGGAATTTCCCATCAACAATTTCTTGCGCTGCCTCCGCAATTTCATGTCCAATGTCTTTCGCCAAGTAACCAGTATCGATATTTGCAAGTGCCGCCGCTTTTTTCACAATTGCCATTGCCGTAATGAGTGACGGATGGATGCGATATCCTGTAATCGGGAAGTTTTCTACCGCACGTAATGTTTGTACACCGTAATAAGCTCTACTTGGTACTTCCTTTTCACCTAAAAAATCTTTTTCTATACGTATATCCTTCGTTGCTATCATTTTCATCACCTATACTTTTCATTCTAAATCCCTATTTAAAAAATTCGCCCTCTAAAAATACGAGTATCATTCAGAAGAATTTTTCAGTGTCCACCTTCACTATATAGTACCTTTTTTGAAAGCGCAAACATTTAATTTTCTATATATACCTTTTATAGAAAATCATTCTTCTCCCTTCTTTATTTCCACTCGTTTAATTTGATGCATATCTTTTTCCAGAACTTTAAAAGAAAAGCCGTGTTTTTCAATAATATCTCCTTCAGCAACGATTTGCTTTTGTACCATAATCCATCCACCAATTGTATCTACATCATCAGCGATTAAGTGTATGCCAAATAAATCATTTACTTCACTAATAAGCACTTTCCCCTCTACAATTTTACACCCTTCACTTATATGCTCTATAGGCGGGTGTTCATCTTCATCGTATTCATCTCGAATTTCCCCAACAATTTCTTCTAAAATATCTTCTAATGTAACAATCCCAGCTGTACCACCATATTCATCATACAACACAGCTAATGGAATGTGTTTTCTTTGCATTTGTAATAGTAAATCATGAATTGGAATATTTTCTAGCACTTCAATGACCGGCCTTGTATATGGCATAATCGAGCACTCCTCGTCCCGATTACCATCCATATAACGAATAAATAAATCCTTTACATTAACCATTCCAATGATTTCATCTTTATCTTCACCAAATACAGGATACCTCGTATATTTTTCTTGTGCGATTATTTTAATATGTGTTTCAAATGGTTCGTCCTCATATAAACCTACAACTTCCGTACGAGGCACCATAATTTCCTTTGCCACTCTATTATCAAATTCAAAAATATTATTTACATATTTAAATTCCCTTTGATTAATCTCTCCGCTCTCATAACTCTCAGATAAGATTAATCGTAATTCTTCTTCCGAATGAGCAACTTCATGTTCAGAAGCCGGATGTAATCCGAATAACCCTGTTACAAGCCTTGCTGAACCATTTAAAGCCCAAATAAACGGATACATTACTCGGTAAAAATAAATAAGTGGTTTCGATAATAATAAGCTAACTTGCTCTGCTCTTTGTATGGCGAACGTCTTAGGAGCAAGTTCACCAATAACAACATGTAAAAACGTAATAACTGCAAAAGCAATAATAAATGAAACGGTACTTGCAATTGCAGAAGATAGGTGTAGTTTTAAAAACAACGGCTCTAGTAAATGTTTTATAGTCGGCTCGCCTAACCACCCAAGCCCTAAAGCGGTAATGGTAATACCTAACTGACATGCTGATAAATATTCATCTAAATTTGAAGTTACTTTTTTTGCTGCCAATGCTCCTCGTCGTTTCTCACTAACGAGTTGGTCAATACGACTGCTACGCACCTTAATAATTGCAAACTCAACAGCTACAAAAAAACCTGTTAATGCAATAAGAATGACTACCATCAGTAATTTTAAAATATCCACATATATCCTTTAGCTTTCTTAGCTAAAGTGACACCTCCTTTAAAAAAGAAGTTTCACTTTAGTTTCTTCATTTACTCAAAAGCAACCCTATATAAAATTCACCAATTTCAAACCTCATACAATTCTAAAGGTAAACCATCCGGATCTTGGAAAAAAACGAATTTTTTCCCGGTTATCTCATCAATACGTATCGCCTCAGTTTCAACACCACATTGACTTAAATGTTGCACGGCTTCTTCTATATTTGTAACAGCAAATGCTAAATGCCTAAGTCCAGACGCTTCTGGAAAACTCGGGCGCTCAGGCGGACTTGGGAATGAAAATAATTCAATTTGATACTCTCCCCCTACACATAAATCTAACTTATAAGAATCTCGTTCCTTTCTATATACCTCATTTACCTCTTCAAAACCTAATATCCTAGTATAAAAATCTTTTGACACATCATAATTTGAACAAATAATTGCAACGTGGTGTACTCTACATATATTCATACTCTCTCTATTCCTTTCTTTACCAAAGATGCATATTCTCCCTTGAAATGAAAAACATATATAGCAGAATATCTCTTTTAGGGGGCTTACTATGAAATTTATTACCTTTTTCTTAGGACTTATCGTCGTCTTCTTCCTTGCTTATATCGCTAGTAACAATAAGAAGCATATTAAATTTAAACCTATTTTCATCATGCTTCTTATACAGTTAATTTTAACCTATTTATTATTGAATACAGAAATCGGTCTCATACTTATTCGGTTCATCTCCAGTTTGTTTACAAAGCTACTCGAGTATGCTGCTGATGGTATAAACTTCGTATTTGGCGGCCTTGCCAATAAAGGTGAAATGCCCTTTTTCCTTACTGTCTTATTACCAATTGTCTTCATTTCCGTCTTAATTGGTATACTACAACATTTCAAAATACTACCATTTTTCATTCGTTGGATCGGTTACTTCCTTAGCAAAATAAATGGTCTTGGGAAATTAGAGTCTTACAATGCTATCGCATCTGCCATTGTCGGCCAATCAGAAGTTTTTATTACGGTCAAAAAACAATTAGCTCAAATTCCAAAACACCGTCTTTATACACTTTGTGCATCTGCCATGTCAACTGTATCTATGTCTATCGTAGGTGCCTATATGACAATGATCGAACCTAAATATGTAGTAACCGCACTCGTTCTCAATTTATTTAGCGGCTTTATTATCGTACTTATCATTAACCCTTACGACGTGAGGGATGACGAAGATATTTTAGAACTAAAAGGCGAAAAGCAAAGCTTTTTTGAAATGCTTGGAGAATACATTCTAGATGGCTTTCGAGTAGCTATCGTTGTCGGTGCTATGCTTATCGGATTCGTCGCATTAATGAGCTGCATTAATGATCTATTCCTCATTATATTCGGCATTACTTTCCAGCAATTAATCGGCTACGTCTTTGCACCAATTGCATTTCTTATCGGTGTACCAAGTTCTGAAATTGTCGCGGCTGGTAGCATTATGGCAACGAAGCTTGTAACGAATGAATTTGTAGCAATGATGGATCTTAGTAAAATTTCTAATAGCCTTTCTCCTCGTACAGTTGGTATTATTTCTGTCTTCCTCGTCTCTTTTGCCAACTTTTCTTCTATCGGCATTATTTCAGGTGCGGTAAAAGGATTAAACGAAGAACAAGGAAACGTCGTTGCCAGATTTGGCCTTAAATTACTATACGGAGCGACTCTCGTTAGCATTTTATCTGCAATTATCGTAAGCATTATGTTGTAATTAGGTAAAATTTTATCATTTTCTTATCCCTATCTTTTGTATACAATAACGAATAGATGTCTTTATAAATAATCAAGACATCTATTTTTTATACATGTACAATCGCTTTTATTTAGCGTACAATATTTTTTATGTGTTTAAATGCGCTTCTAGATGTATATACTTTGATAGTTTTAAAGGAGAAAAAATGATGAAATCCGATATGCACAAAGATACTCGAGCCAAAAAGGGACGCTCAAAGAAAAAACGTCTACTTTGGTTCCTTCTTATTCCATTACTGATTATAGCACTTGGAGCAGGAGGCTACTCCTTCCATATATACAGTAAAGCAAAATCAATTCTAAGTAATGCCTATTCTGAACTTGGTCGCGGAGACAAATCCAGCAAACGTGAAAAAGCCGTTAAACCTATGACTGACAACATTTCCGTACTTATTATGGGTGTTGATGAAAGTGATATTAGGGACAAAAATTATGGGAAAGCAACTCGTACAGATGCACTATTACTTGCAACCATTAATAAAAACGATAAATCTGTTAAGCTTGTCAGTATTCCACGTGATTCACGTGTCTATATTAAATCACGTGATAAATACGATAAAATTACACATGCGCACGTATTCGGTGGTGTAGACAGCACGATTGATACAGTTGAGAAATTTTTAGATGTTCCAGTTGATTACTATGTAAAATTCAACTTTAAATCCTTTATCAAAATTGTTGATTCCCTTGGTGGCATTACTGTAGATGTTCCAGTGGAGTTCACAGAACAAAATAGTAAAGATGAAGCAGATGCAGTTCACCTTAAAAAGGGACGTCAACATTTAAATGGAGAAGAAGCACTGGCACTAGCGAGAACTCGTCATATCGATAGTGATTATATGCGCGGTCAACGACAACAGCTTGTTTTAGAAGCTATTGCTGAAAAGGCATTATCTCTGAATTCCATTAATAAAATCGGTGGTTTATTAGACGCTGTTGATAAAGACTTAAAAACAAATTTAACTTTTGATGATATGATGACAATTGCGAAAAATTCAATGGGTTCAAACTTAAAAATGGACAAATTGCAAGTAGAAGGTACTGATAAATATATAGGTGGTATTTATTATTACGTTCCAAACGAAAAAAGCGTCGATAATATTTCGACAACACTACAAGATCATCTCGGTGTTACGAATAAAAATGAACATAAAAAATTATAATAAAAAGGCTGCTAGAACTTTCTAGACAGCCTTTTTATTATAATTTTCAACATATTTTTCGTACACATTGTGACAAAAAGAGACAATTATTACAACAGTGTAACATATTTTATAAAAACATTACACGCACAGTGAAAATAATAGTATACTAGTACGTACATAATGTTATTTTCATCATTTTTATACAAAAAATGTAATACATATATTTATACAAAAATTTCTGGGGGGAAATAAATGAAGCTAAGTAAAATACTGATCGGTTCTGCAATTGCTGGAGGCATATTACTTTGTGTTGGCGGTGTTGGCGGATATCAATATGTATCCAAACTAAATAATCAATTAGATACTACTGCATTACCCAATACTACATTTGAAGGTATTTCTCTCGATGGAAAAAATAAAAAAGATATTCAAGCTATTATTAATCAAAAAATCACTGAATTAGATCAAAAATCACTTACGTACATATTCCAAAACGATAAACAAACTTACACATGGAAAGATTTAGGGATAAATTATAAAGAAAAAGATATTATCGACAAAATCTTTAAAGAACAAGAAGGCAACGCAATAAATCGTTACAAAATGCGGAAACAAGCTGAGAACGGTGAATTAAAACGTGACTATAAATTAACACCTCAATTAAATACAACTACTTATAAAAGCTTTATGAAGGATAAATATAATGAAACATTAAAAAATCCTGTTAATGCAGAATTAAGTATTGAAGGCACTACAGTAAATATTAGCCAGAGCCAAAATGGAGAAAAAATCGATAAAGAAAAGTTAACTGATTTAACGCGGCAAGCCATTACTTCTGGCACATCTGACGTTACATTACCCGTTACACTATTAAAGCCTGAACGTTCTACAGAAGATATACAGAAAATGGGGATTAAAGAAGTAATTGCTGAATATTCAACTCCAATGGCTGGCCGTAATGGGAATCAATCCTTTAACGTAAATAAGTCAGCTAATACTTTAAGTGGAGTGATTGTCGCACCTGATGAAACATTTAGTTTTAATGGCCGCGTTGGCGTAACGGATGCTGCTCATGGTTATAAATCCGCAGCTGTATATTCACAAGGGAAAGTTATACAAAGTGCAGGCGGAGGCGTTTGCCAAGTGAGTAGTACTTTATATAGCGCAGCTTTAAGAGCAGATTTAGGAATTGTTTCTCGAAGCAACCATTCTATGCCCGTAAATTATTTACCACTTGGGCAAGATGCAGCAGTAGCAGATTATGGTCCAGATTTAAAATTTAAAAACAATACAGGCAATCATATTTATATTCAAGCATTTTCAAATGGAGGTAGTATTACTACACGTATTTTCGGCACAAATACTGGTAAAAATGTTGAAGTTTCTTCTCAAGTAATTAGTAGGACTAATGATAAAATAACAGCAGTTACATATAAAAAAGTTACACAAAACGGTGAAGTAATATCTAATGGGCAAATTTCAAAAAGCGTATATAAAAGCGCTCCAAAACAATAAAACACTATTAAACGAACGAATTCCAAAAAGAAAAAGGCGTGAGTAGATCACGCCTTTTTCTTTTGCAATAATACTAAAAAGGTTGCAAGATGGTCTTTCGTTTCTTCTAACGACCACATACGATTTCCTTGCTTCGCAGCTAGTACGCACGCCTCTTCCCAAGCACCCTTTTTCTTCATATATAATAATTCATCGCGTAATTTCAAAACAATTTCTTCGTCTTCTTGCTCTATAAACTCTTCCATCACGCCTACTATTTCATCTTCATGGATACTTAACGTACAATACGATTTGAAAAAATATTGTAATGTCGTATACATATTTACTCCCCCTTCTTATTTATCAGATGGATAAGAAGTAATGATCTTATATCCTAAATCCCCTGACTTATCTCTCGCTAAAACAGTAACAGTTTTGACTAACTTGTCTTTTACATTCATATTTTTCTTTATTACCGTTTTTCCAACCGGGAATGAATGTGTTGTATTTAATACGAGACGAGCCTCTTTAGAATTTTTTAACCAATCTTGAATTTCCTTATCATGCTGCTTCAAACTATCTTTTACAGCTTTCGTTGCCGTTTCCTTGTCATAGTATGTACTTGCTGCTGATACTTTATCTGTCTTCAAGCGATTCTTCAAATCTTCTTCTGATTTGCCTACATGTCTTTCAATCGTATGACCATTTTTAGGTGGCCCTTCCATTTCGTCTAAAATATTATCACTAATTTTTTCTACTGATGCCGATTGATTCCCTGTTTGTTTCTCTGTTTTTTGTTCTTTTCCTGCACATCCACTTAAGATCAGCATGAGTGCCAATAAACTACTCACGAAAAGACTACTTATTCGTTTCATCATATCACCTCTTTCATGATTATTATCGTAACTTCACTAAAAGTCAATTTCACATCGAAAAAACATACACATTTTTCAAACTCCTCATCTATTTTGCCAAATTACCACCCGTTTTTCATAAAACCGCTATTTTCGCCCTTACATAAATATACCCCTATGTTTTTATGATTATTTCCCGAGTTAAACCTCCCCCTAAAATCATCTATTAACCTTTTAAATAAAGGTTTTATTTGTATTTTTTTAAAAAGTAAAATATACCCCTTACTTCATATACCTAATACCCATATAAGGTATAATAATGGTGTTTTTTAACGTTTTTCTACATTATGTAAATTTGTACTTGCCTACACAATGGAAATATGGTGTAATGCAAAAAAAGATAAAGGATTTTAAACAATGGCTGAAACAATTCAAAACTTCTTAACAGACTATTATTCAATCGCAATTCCACTTAGTATCTTAATCAACATAGTCATTAGCCTTTTAGGTGTTATCCCTAGTATTTTTTTGACCGCTATTAACATACAGCTCTTTGGTGTAACAAACGGAACCCTTATTTCGATCGCAGGTGAGGCATTAGGGGCTATTATCTCGTTTTATATTTATCGTATAGGCCTTCAGAAATTCACTCACAGCAAAGTAAATAAGTATCCAAAGGTAGAACGCCTACTTTATGTAGAAGGTAGAGAGGCCTTTCTACTCGTCCTATCGTTCCGCCTCATTCCTTTCATTCCGTCTAGTATCGTGACTTTATTTGCAGCTCTAGGCAAAATGTCATTACTATCCTTCAGTATTGCCAGTACAATAGGTAAAATACCGGCATTATTAATCGAGGTATATTCTGCTTATCATGTCATGAACGGAACAAATGAAGCGAAGTGGATTGTAACAATCGCGGGCGCTATTGGATTGTTTTATTTGTGGAAAAAATGGAGAAAAAAATAAAGAAGGAGCCTATGCTCCTTCTTTATTTTTGAGGTATTTTATTAATAGCTATCCTTTAGATCGTTAGTTAATACCAACAGCACTAAATGATTGCTTAACTGCATTTACTTCAGCAGAGTTCGCACCATATAAATCAGCTGCAGCTTGTACTGCACCAGCACGCGCTTGACTAAATGTAGTAGATTGCGTGAAATATTGTGTGTTTGCACGGTAATAAATTGCACCTAGCTTATCTTTACCAATACCAGTTACAGTTACACCGTAATGCGTACCGCCATTTGCTAATAAATAAGCTTGTTTGTTAATAATACCACTGTTCGTATGAACCCCACCGTTATCACTAGTACCAGTGTAACGCTTAGAATAATGATCTGGATCACCATATTTCGTTGGATCACTCATAGAGCGAAGCGCATCTCCTGCTTTACCAGGCGTATAAATATCTTCACCAATTTCCCAATCTGGGTTACGGTTATCATAGAATTCTACTAAAGTACCAAAAACATCTGAAATAGCTTCATTTAATGCTCCTGATTCATTTTGATAGATTAAATCTGAGCTATACTCTGTAACAGCATGCGTTAATTCATGGCCAATTACATCAATTCCACCAGACAATGAAGTGAATGTTACACCATCACCATCTCCGTATACCATTTGAGAGCCATTCCAGAACGCATTATTATATCTACTTCCATAATGAACTGTTGATTTTAATGGCGCTCCTGCATCATTAATAGAGTTTCTATTAAAAGTAGCTTTATAGTAATCATATGTTTTACCCGCATAGTAATGAGCATCTACCGCTGCTGCATCATACGCTGCATTGAAAACATTATCTGCATCTACCCATAATGTTCCTGGCAATGTAGTACGATTTTTCGCATCATATGTGAAAATCGTTGCTCCGCGCGTATTATCTTGTAAGTAGTAAGATGAGCCAGATAACGTTGTATTAAGCGACTTCGTATCTCCTAATACACCTTTACCAGTACCCACTGCATTTGTTCCTGTTACAGGCTTTACAGCTGGTTTCGCTTCCTGTTTAGGTGCCTCTTGCTTAACTGGTGATTTATCTTCATTTGCTACATGATCCAATTTATTATATTTATTTAACACTTTACCGCTGTCTGCTTCAATGAAATAGTAGTAGTTTCCTGGGCTTGGCTCTAAGAAGTTTAAATTTACAACGTATGCATATGTTGTTTCTTCACCGTTTTGATATACATATAAGTCCGCTTTTGGTTCTACCTCATATTTAGGTGTTACCCCTAAATCTTTTTGTGCAATTTCAATTGCTTTTGCGCCTTCGATCTTATTTTTATTTTTCAACTTTTCTTTTTTGTCTAAATCAGGTGCAACTGTTCCAGACAATACTTTTAAAGAACCATCTTTACTTACATGAGCTACTTGCGTAGAACCCCATACAGGTACTCCTTCATATACTTGTTGCAAACGTAATACTGTTGAATCAGTTACAGCATCTTTCTTCACTTGTTTCACTTTGAAAGAATCCTGCGCACTCTTTTCCCCTAACTTGTAATCACCTTTTGCTGCGTTTAAGTAATCAAACACAACAGATTCTGCTTTCTTACCAGTTGCCCCAGTTAGATCCCCAGAAACAAACTCCGGTGACTGTACTGTCTCATTGTACTTCTTCGTAGAGAGCACATTTTTAGAATCTGCAAATGCAGAGCCTGTCCCTCCGAACGTTGTAACTGCCATTCCTGTCGCTAACACTAATGCTAAACTTTTCTTTTTCATGAACCTTCCCCCTAATAAATTATTTTTTGAAAAAGAGTAGTTTCATATTAGCATTATGTTTCCACTATTAATATACTAAAAATTCAATTAATTTTTTTCTCAAGTTTTGTAGAATTTTGAGGAACAAATATTGAAAAACCCCTTTCCGGTTGGAAAGGGGGTTTTTATTAAGAATTTACCAATTCAACTACTTTTTCTCCTTGACCATAGATATCCGATGTCCAAGCATATTGCGGTTCCAATACCACCAGTACAGCTACCAAAGCTAAAGCACCAATAATTATTTTCTTTTTCATACTATTTTCCTCCCTTTTCTTCTAATAAATTAATTGCTAATTTATAATAATTATTACTTTCTCTAAACTCTAATAATTCTTCGTGGTATCCTGCTAGTTCTAAATAAACCAGTTTTAATTCTTTTTTATTTTCTTCGCCTCTAAAAAATGGGATTGCCTCAACTTCTAAAAACTTTTTATAAACATCTTTAGTTTCAAAGTATTTATGCTTAAGCATTAAAAGTATATATAGCATACTTTTATACTTTTCATCCCTCTTCGCGATATCTATCCCTTTATCAATCCAATCTTTCGCTTCTTCAAATTCTTTTAATTCAATACACTGTAAAGCGATTTCATACACTGCATCAATATAATTTAAATCCTCTTCCTTCTTGTACTTTAAGCATTGCAAATAATAATCTTTAGCTTTTGCATAATCTTTTAAGTTGTAGTACAGGAAGCCTAAATTATTTAAAGCAATAGCTGTTATATTTTCTTTATCGGCAAAAGAATTTGCTTCCCTCAAAATATTATTATAAATAGATAGTGCTTCATTATATTGTTTTTTTTGTATATAACTCAATGCAATAAGTAACTGGCAATTTATCACATAACGAAACTTATATTCATTCTTGAATCCTTCCATTGCTACATTAGCAAAATGTAAAGTCATATGTTCAACTTCCAATTCATTATAAACAAGAGCTAAATTGAAATATATTCCATTTTCGTGATAACCTTGTTCCTTTGCCATTACTTCTGTTCGAGTCAAGTATTCCAATGCCCTCTTATATTTATGCTGTAAAAAATAATATAGACCTTTACTATACGTATATAATAATTTCTGGAATGGTGAATACTTTTTGTACATCTTTTTTAAGCTCTCTAATTCTTCTTCAACAGCAGGAAAATCTCGTTTCATAATTAAATAACGCGTATAAAGCAGTTTATAATAATTTATAATTTCAAAATCCAAAACATGCTTCATTTCACCTTGTAATTCTTCATATATGCGCTCTACTTGTGGCTTGTCCAAATGAACTAATGCATTTAACCATTCATCCAGCTTCCCCTTCACATCTTCTTCTACATCTCTCAAATCCGTCACGGCAATTTCTAATCTTGCGCAGAGCAATTGTAGAATCTCTTCTGATGCTTCGATTTTTCCATTTTCGATTTTACTTAAGTATGAGACAGAACAAATGCCCTGACATAATTCTTCTTGTGTCATTTTTTGCTGTAGCCGTTTGTAAAAGACTTGTTTGCCTATTTTTTCTAATGTTTGTTGCATTGTCCTCCTCCATTCTCATTTACCCCCATTACTTTAATAATACATAAAATCTTGAGAAATATAAATTGATAAATGTTAATTTTCTAAAAAATATGCAATATTTCATTTTTTTCCCTCTTGACTATACTTTCATATCTATTCTTTGCTACGATCCGTGAAAAATTGGTATACTATAACCAAATTATGGAGGTGTTTTCGCGATGACTTATTATAAAGACGATAGCTATGCCTTACATACAGATTTATATCAAATTAATATGGCTTATACATATTGGAAAGATGGTATTCATAACCGCCGCTCGGTGTTTGATTTATACTTTCGAAAACTTCCATTCGAGAACGGTTATGCTGTTTTTGCTGGCCTTGAAAAAATTGTAGAGTACATAGAAAACTTCAGCTTTACCGAAAGCGATATCGCTTATTTAGCAGAATTACAATTTGAAGAAGAATTTCTTCAGTATTTACAAAATATGAAATTCACTGGGACGATTCGAAGTATGCAAGAAGGTGAAGTTGTCTTTAATAACGAGCCTTTATTACGTGTCGATGCACCGCTCGGCGAAGCACAAATTATTGAAACCGCCCTGTTAAACATTGTGAATTACCAAACATTAATTGCAACGAAAGCAGCTCGTATGAAGCACGCTGCAAATAACGATGAACTTTTAGAGTTCGGCACAAGACGTGCCCACGAGTTCGATGCAGCCCTTTGGGGTACACGTGCTGCCTTTATCGGTGGTTTCTCATCTACGAGTAACGTACGGGCTGGGAAACGCTTCGGAATACCTGTAGCCGGCACACATGCACACTCTTTCGTTCAAGCATACCGTGATGAATATGTTGCTTTCAAAAAATATGCTGAGACACATAAAAAATGCGTCTTTCTCGTTGATACATATGACACATTAAAATCTGGTGTTCCAAATGCAATTCGCGTGGCAAAAGAGTTTGGGGATCGCATCGATTTTTATGGCATTCGCCTCGATAGTGGTGATATGGCTTATTTATCTAAAAAGGCAAGAAAACTACTAGATGAAGCCGGGTTTACAAATACAAAAATTATTGCTTCTAGCGACTTAGATGAATACACCATTATGCATTTAAAATCTCAAGGAGCAAAAATTGATGTATGGGGCGTTGGAACAAAATTGATTACGTCCTTTGAGCAACCAGCATTAGGGGCTGTTTATAAACTCGTTGCGATTGAAGATACTGATGGAAAGTTAAATGATACAATTAAAATTTCATCTAACCCGGAAAAAATCACTACTCCAGGACTGAAACGAATTTATCGCATTATCAACCGAGTTAATGATCATGCAGAAGGCGATTATATTGCATTAGATTGTGAAGAACCAGGAAAAGAAGAACGCTTAAAAATGTTTCACCCTGTTCACACGTATATAAGTAAATTTGTAACAAACTTTGAAGCGCGCGAACTGCATAAAGACATTTTCGTTAACGGTGAAAGAACATATGAACTACCTGACATATTGGATATTCAAAAATACAATGAACAGAGTCTCGCGTTATTTTGGGAAGAGTATATGCGAACTTTAAATCCTGAAGAGTACCCTGTCGATTTAAGTCAAGAATGCTGGGATCATAAAATGAATTACATTCAAACTGTTCGAGAACAAGTTGAAAAAAATATACAAAAATAAAACAGAGAAGCTGCTCCTTCTCTGTTTTCTTCAATGCTATATATCTTTGTAAAAAATATATTAAAATAACAAGACAAATATTTTTTATTTGTAAATTTTAATATTACGTTATTTATCTCCAAAATAATATTTGTTATTATTTTATTGAGTCAATTTCAACAGAATAACCTAAAAAAGAGGACGCAGGTTGCGTCCTCTTTTTTATCCCGCATTAACGGGCAGTAAGACCCCCAAAATTCAGCAAAAGCAAGGGCGTTAGATGGGGGATCAACTGTCCGTAAAAGCCCGATTGGTGAAGGCTAATAATCAGCGGGGGATGAAGCCCCCCACTGATTAAAGTTTCACTTTATAAATCTTTCACTCGTAGTACACGCATTGCATTTAACACTGCCAGTAGTGTCACACCAACATCTGAGAAAACCGCTTCCCACATTGTTGCAATACCGAAAGCCCCAAGTAGTAAAACTAATCCTTTTACCCCTAATGCAAAGATAATATTTTGCCATACAATGCGTCTTGTACGTTTTGCAATGTTTACAGCTGTTGCAATTTTTGAAGGCTCATCAGTCATAATAACGATATCTGCTGCTTCAATTGCTGCATCTGATCCTAAACCACCCATTGCAATACCAACATCGGCTCTTGCTAATACCGGTGTATCATTAATACCATCACCAACGAAAGCAACTTTTTCTTTTCCATGCTTCGCTGCATCAATTTTTTCAATCTCTTCTACTTTTTGTTGCGGTAATAGTTCTGCGTGAACTTCATCTAAACCTAACTCTTTACCAACAGCTTCACCAACTGGTTTTGCATCACCAGTTAACATGACTGTTTTCTTAATACCTAGTTCTTTTAACTTTTGAATTGCTTGTTTTGAATCTTCTTTTACCTCATCAGAGATAACAATATAACCTGCATATTTTCCATCTACAGCAACGTGAACCAATGTACCTACTGTTTCTGGTTGCTTAAATGTAATGTTCTCTTTTCTCATTAATTTAGCATTACCTGCAAAAATTTCTTTTCCTTGTACTTTTACGACTGTACCGTGACCAGAAATTTCGTTATAATCATCGATCATTTTTTCATCAACTGATTTTCCATATGCATTTCGAATCGATTGTGCAATTGGATGGTTAGAATACACTTCAGCAAATGCTGCATACTCTAATAATTCTTCATTTGTAATACCTTCGCTCGGTTCCATTTTTGTAACTTTGAAGACACCTTTTGTTAATGTGCCTGTTTTATCAAAAACAATATATTTCACATCATTTAAAGCTTCTAAATAGTTACTCCCTTTTACTAACACACCACTTTTAGATGCACCACCGATACCTCCAAAGAATCCAAGAGGAATAGATACAACTAACGCACACGGACAAGAAATTACTAAGAACACTAAAGCTCTATAAATCCAATCCGAGAATGTAGCTCCTTCTAAAATAAGTGGTGGAATAAACGCCATGATCGCTGCTGTAATTACTACAACTGGAGTGTAGTAACGCGCGAACTTCGTAATAAAGTTTTCTGTTGGCGCTTTTTTACTGCTTGCATTTTGAACTAAATCTAAAATTTTTGATACAGTTGATTCACCAAATTCTTTTGTAACTTCAATTGTTAATACACCATTTTGGTTCACAAAACCACTTAATACATCATTTCCAATTTCAACTTCACGTGGTACAGATTCACCAGTCAATGCTGAAGTATCTACCATTGATGTTCCTTCAACTACTTTTCCGTCTAACGGTACTTTCTCACCAGGTTTCACGATAATATAATCGCCGATTTGTACATCTTCTGGTGATACTTGTTTCGTTTCATTTCCAATCTTTACATTCGCGTAATCAGGACGAATATCCATTAATGAAGTAATTGATTTTCGAGAACGGTTTACCGCAATACTTTGGAATAGTTCTCCTACTTGATAGAATAACATTACTGCAACCGCTTCTGGGTATTGTTGAATTGCGAAAGCTCCTAGTGTTGCAATTGCCATTAAGAAGTTCTCATCAAACACTTGGCCACGAGTTATGTTTCTTACTGCTCTCCAAACGATATCTCCACCAATTAATACATACGCAAGGACGAATAACGGAATTGTGATCATTTGTGGTAAGCCAGCTAATGCAGCAATTGCTGTCAAAATTCCGCCAACCACTAATCGTCCTACCATTTTTTTCACATTTGCTTCTCCATGATCGTGACTATGTCCATGGTCATGACCACCCTTTTCTTCACGAACAACTTTCACATCTGGTTCTAACTTTTGAACGACATTTGTTATATTGGCTACAGTCGTTTCTAATTCTCTTTTATTCGCTACTTCAACTCGTAATTTCTTTGATACGAAATCAACAGTTGCTGCCGAAACCGTCGGCATTTCCTTAACTTTATTTTCAATCTTCATCGCACAATTTGCGCAATCTAAACCTTCTAATATAAACACTTCTTTTGCCATTTTTGTGTTTTTTTCTTCTTGCACTTTAATGTGCGGTTCTAATTTTGTAACGAGTTGTTTTGCTTCTGTAACAACTTCGCTTTCTTTATTTTGCACTGTTTCTAAAACCATTGTTTTTGTCGCGAAATTTACAGAGCAAGAATTTACTCCTTCTATATTCCCAACGCCTTTTTCAATTTTCATTGCACAGTTTGCACAATCTAAACCTTCTAACATCAGTTTCTTTTTCACTAATGCTTCAGCCATCGTTCTCCCTCCTCGCGTTCTATTTATTCTTCCTCGTTTACGTGTTCAAACGCTTGCTCGAAGATATGAATTACGTGTTGGTCAGCTAACGAATAATAAACGACCTTTCCTTCTTTACGATTCTTTACAAGTTTCGCTTGCTTTAACACACGAAGCTGATGTGAAATAGATGATTGTGTCATTCCTAATAAATACGCTAAATCACAAACACACATTTCAGCTTCAAATAACGCATGTAATATTCTTGTACGTGTACGATCGCCTAATACTTTAAATAATTCTGCTACTTTACTTAAACTTTCATCCGTTGGAATTGTTTGTTTTACTTGCTCAACAACTTCTTCATGAATTATCGTTTGAGAACATGTCTCTTGTGGTGTTTCTACTTTATTTCCAGCCATTATAGCTCACCTCTTTATTTGAACATATGAACAATCATTCATATATCTTATACCTTTATTATATGAGCGTCCATTCATATGTGTCAATGAAATCTCATACATTTTTTTGAACATTTCGTTCACATTTTAAAAAGATCTACACATATTTTCCGCATCCATTACATTCTCATACAAAAAAGAATATACACTTTACACAAAAGAAAAAGCCTTGCGCGTTCCCTAGACGCACAAGGCTTACTATACTTATATCCCTTTTAACTAAGCTTTTAATTAGCTTGTTCTAAATTATCCTGCGAACTTCCATCGTCTTTTAAATGACTATGTTTTTTCGAATAAACAAAGTATACAACTACTCCAATCGCTAACCAAATACCGAAGTAGATCCATGTTGTTAATGGTAGGTTAAACATTAAGAATAGACAACATGCGATTGAAATAAGCGGTAGCGTTGGTACAAGTGGTACCATAAAGCCACGTTTTAAGTTCGGATGTGTTTTACGAAGAATAATAACTGACACACCTACCATCGCAAATGTTAACAATGCTCCAATATTCGCTAAATTCGACAATTCTTTTAAATCGATAAATCCAGCAATTAAAGCACTACCAATACCTGTTAACCAAGTTGAGAATACTGGCGCTTCTGTTTTCTTATTAATTTTCGCAAATGATTTTGGTAATAAACCGTCACGGCTCATCGCGAAGAATACACGTGTCGTTGCATAAATGTAAGCAAAGATTACAGCCATAATACCAATTACAGCTCCAACTGCGATTACACCCGCTACTTTATCTTGTCCTACAACTTCTAATACATATGCCATAGCTTCTGGTACATCTAATTCTTTATAAGAAACCATACCTGTCATAACGAGACATACTACAACATAAATAATTGTACAAATAACTAATGAAGCAATAATACCAATCGGTAAATCACGTTGTGGATTTTTTACTTCTTCAGCAGAAGTTGCTAATGCATCAAATCCTAAGAAAGCAAAGAATACTGCTGCTCCGCCGGCAAAGATTCCGCTAATACCGTATGGTGCAAATGGTGTCCAGTTTTCTGGTTGTACGTAGAACGCACCAACTGCAATGAATAAAATAACAATACCAATTTTAATTAATACCATTATGTTATTCACACGCTTACTTTCTTTCGTACCTCTTGATAGTAACCAAGTTAAAACTAATGTAATAACTACTGCTGGTAAATTCACGATCCCACCTTGTGATGGAATCTTTAACAACTCTGTTGGAATTTCTAATCCGAATCCACTCACTAAGTTATTAAAATAACCCGTCCATCCACCAGCTACTGCGGCAGTTGTTACGACATATACAGATAGTAATGTCCATCCCATTAGATGGGCAATAAACTCACCAATTGTCGCATATGAATATGTGTACACACTACCTGAAACCGGAAGTGTAGATGCAACTTCTGCATAACACAACGCTGCAAATCCACAAACAATCGCTGCAATCATGAATGAAAAGATAACTGCTGGACCAGCATCTCTTGCTGCTACTAATCCTGTTAATACTAGTACTCCTGTACCAATTATCGCACCAATCCCTAGCATTGTTAGGTCAAATGCCCCTAGCGTTTTCGTTAAAGTTTTACTTTTACTTTCCCCTAACAATTGCGTAACGGATTTCTTTTTAAATAGGTTGGCCACGATGTATGCCCCCTTTTGCCAAGAAGAGCTAAGAGATATTCACTCTTAGCTCTTATCATGTTGGTTTATATATTGTTCGATTTTGTTTTGTATAATGCTTGTATTAGCAAGATACTGTTTCTGCTTCTAATAATTCTTTAGCACCTTTGTACTCTACACCGTGAGCTTCTGCAACTGCTTCGAATGTTACATAGCCATCTAATGTGTTAATACCTTTTAGTAATGCAGAGTTGCCTAAGCAAGCTTCTTTGTAGCCTTTGTTAGCAATTTGTACTGCGTATGGTACTGTTACGTTTGTTAATGCAAGAGTTGATGTACGTGGAACCGCACCTGGCATGTTTGCAACTGCATAATGAACAACGCCGTGTTTTTCGTAAGTTGGGTTATCATGAGTTGTAATACGGTCAGTTGTTTCGAAAATACCACCTTGGTCAATCGCGATATCTACAACAACAGAACCTGGTTCCATTGATTGAATCATTTCTTCTGTTACAAGTTTTGGCGCTTTTGCACCTGGGATTAATACTGCACCGATTACAAGATCAGACTCTTTTACAGCTTCTGCAATATTGTACGGATTAGACATTAAAGTTTTTACTTGGTTTCCGAAAATGTCATCTAATTGACGAAGACGTTCTGCACTTAAGTCGATGATTGTTACATCCGCACCTAGTCCAACTGCAATTTTAGCAGCATTTGTACCAGCTTGTCCACCACCGATGATTGTTACTTTACCACGTTTAACCCCTGGAACACCTGCAAGTAAAATTCCTTTACCGCCTTTGTTCTTCTCAAGGAATTGTGCACCAATTTGTGCAGCCATACGACCAGCTACTTCACTCATAGGTGCAAGTAATGGTAGAGAACGGTTTTCTAATTGTACTGTTTCATATGCAATAGAAACAACTTTCTTTTCGATTAATGCTTTTGTTAATTCTGGTTCTGGAGCCAAGTGTAAGTATGTGAATAAAATTAAACCTTCGCTGAAGTGTTTGTATTCGCTTTCAATTGGTTCCTTAACTTTCATAACCATTTCCATGTTCCAAGCTTCTTCAGCTGTATCAACAATTTTCGCTCCCGCTTCAACATACTGAGCATCTGTGAAACCAGATCCTAAACCTGCACCCTTTTGAATGAATACTTCGTGATTGTTACGAATTAAATGTACAACACCTGCTGGTGTCATTGCCACACGGTTTTCGTTGTTTTTAATTTCTGCTGGTACCCCAATACGCATAATGAAATGCCCCCTTATAATTAACAGAAAAAAGAAAGTCTTTTTTCTTTTTGTAATAATTAATAACTTATGTCCTTATTCTAGCATAACTTAAAAGTTATGAAAACGCTAACATACCATATTTTTAAAGTTTATATATTTAGAATAGTGTAAATATATAAAACATTGATTCTATTAGCCTCGTTGTTCCATCTCATTATCTATCACTCTATTTTTATTATACTCCTTTAAAATAAGCAGCAATCATTTATTATTCGACAATAATGTAACAATGTAAGAAATACCAATGATGCCGTATACATATACAGTTATAAGTTTAAACAATACTTTAGAGATATATTCTTTCCCTAAAAAAACAGCTGCTAGCATTTAACTAGCAGCTGGATAACTTATAAATAACTTGGAAAATAAATCATCTGTTGTTTCCGTAATTTTATCAAACAGATCACTTTCTTCCTCTTCTTGCTCTTTTAACATCTTAATTGTTTCACGTGCCGATTCAGGATAATCGGTAATGATACCATCTACGTTCAATTTATAATATCCCTTTAAACTTTCCATATCATTTACCGTCCATACGTAAATTGGTTTATTTAACTTCCTTGCTTCTTTTACTAATTTCTTATTTAACATATATTCTTCCGCTACATAAAAATCAGCCTTTACATTCTTTAAGTGAGCTCTACTTGCATATAATATATATCCTACTTTTATATTTGGATTTGCACGCTTAAACTCTTTTATAAGCGGATAATGTAACGTTTGAATAACACATTGCTTCTCAAATTCATTATCTTTAATCGTTTTTAATACTTTGTTTACAAAGTCTTTTTCGCCCCCATGAAGCTTCACTTCAATATTGAGTTTGATTTTACCCTTTGCCAACTTAATGATTTCATCCAGCGTACTGATTTGTCCTGAAAAACCATCTTGACTAAGGGTAAGCTGCCTTAACTCTTCCATCGTTAAATCCGAAACATGAACGTTAGCATTGGCAAGACGTTTCAACTTCAAATCATGTATAACTGCTAGTTCACCGTCTTTTGTTTGTAATACATCTATTTCAGCGTAGTCTGCTTTCGCATCAATAGCTCCCTGCACAGCTTCTTTCGTATTTTCTACACCTTTTGAAATATAACCGCGATGAGCCATAATAATCGGTTCTTTATATGTATTTGTAATAAAGGTCACAATGAAAGCAACAACCATTCCCGCCGTAATAATTCCTACAATATATACACCAATAAATTTCCAACGATGTTTTTGGAAGAAACATTTATCTGCCTTCGTCTTTGAATAATCTAATCCTTCTTCTAATAAAACATCTTCGACTGGAACCTTTTGTAAATACAATCTTGTTAACGCCATAATATAGAACGGCGTCATAATAAAGCTAAATAGATACAATGTACTTGTTAGGAAAACTGAAATAGTTGACTCTGCTAGTAGTGCAAATGTCCCTTCTGGGTTTGTAAATTCATATACTCCCCACAGACAAAGTAAATAAACTCCTACACATAAAAGAAAAACAATTCCTACAGATATGAAAAAACCTACTAAAAAGAACAAAACTTTAAAGAAACTTTCTTTTACTAAGTTTGCGCTTTTGCGTGCTGCCGTACGGAACGGCTTCTCCTCTAAAACGATAATAGGTAAAACAAAAATCCAACGAAGGTTCAAATAGGCAACTACAGCAAAGAAAGTATAATATCCAACTTGCCCCATTGTTGTCTTAAATAGTTCACCTGTAATAAAATTAGGAATTTGAATTTCAGGAATCAATGCAGATTTATATCCCATACTTAATAGTGGTAATAGTACAACTGCATACAAAACAAAGCCAGGTAAGCAATATGTAAACAGAGAAGGTAAATACGTTACTGTTTTATATAAAATCGGACGTAATCTCACCTTCTGCCTTTTATGAGCGAAGTACGAAATGATAATAAGTACTGCAAACTCTGTAAAGATCAGGAACAATGCCAATATAGATAAAATTACGATCGCCAAAATCCCGTATGGTGTTTTCAAAAATGCTAATAACTCATCATTTGTTGCGTTTGCATACCCACCAAAGTACAACAACTTATTGAAAATAATACCGAAAAGCGGGATAAACACAATCGCTGCTAACAATTTATAAGCAAGTTGGAATGTTAACACATTCCAAAAGGCAAATCTAACAGTTTGAAAGGAATGTCTCATTACTCCTGGTATAGATAGTCTTTTACGGTGTTGCATATATTCCTCCACATTCTAAAACGATATTTGAGATGGATTCCACATTTCCATTTCTAACCCATCCCTTTAATAATAATATATTCCGCTTAACATGAACACTCTTATACATACAATGAAAAAAGTGATGGTTACTCCCCATCACTTTTTTCATCTACTCTATTTTTTCTCTAACCCTTGTCCAAATGCTTTCAAGAAGCTAAAACCAAATGTAATGGCTCTATTGATATCTGGATCTTTTAACACTTTAAAGAAATCCATCACTTTTGTTTTTTTACCACTATTTAATTCATCTGTTGCAAATTGTAATCCCGTAACTAAGCTGGATGTAATTTGTTTCGTTACTTCCGGATCAACTGAAGATAATGCTTCTCCCGCCCCCATCATGTTGTTAAGTGCATTTTTAACTGGTTCACGATTTAATTGCTCCACAGCGATTTTTGAAACATCTTCCTTAGCAGCAAGTAAACTAATCGCCGCATCTAATATTCCAGCCTTCTGTAACTGCGCTAACAGCTGCATCGTTTCTTCTACTGCTTCACGATTATTAGATAGCTCATTTAGAAGTTCATCTGCTACTTGCTGTTTCTGTTCTTCCTCTGTTACAACTTTCTTTTTAATTAAAGTAATCTCTTTCGCCACTATCTCCGCCCCCTAGTCCACGAGTGATACGTATTGTTTTCTTTGCCATTTTTGCTCGATTTCAACACCATTTTGCGGATTACGCTTTTTATCTCGCGGGTTTGAAGATGGTAACGGACGATTTCCTTTTTCACGTAATACACGCATTTTCACCATCGTTTGTTTGTACGCCGGTGTACACGTATAAAGGTCTGTTGCCGTCCCAGTTAAAATATTGATCGCTTCTTCATTTATCGTTGCATGCATCGGTAAGTATAGCTCTTTCCCCGTTACACGCTCAGTAATAAGCGCTTGTACTTTAATTTTGCCAAATGGTGATGCTAATTCTACAAGACCACCATCTTTCACATTGCGCTCTATAGCAAGCTCAGGTGAAATTTCAACGAACACTTCAGATACTTTAGATAAAATACCAGCCGACTTATTCGTCATATTCCCTTCATGGAAATGTTCTAGCATACGTCCATTATTTAAAAGTAAATCATACTCATCTGGCGCTACAACTGGTGGTATCCATTCATCTAATGATAAACGAGCTAGTTTATCTGGGAAGTTAAATCCGTCTACATATAATAGCGGTGTATCACTACCATCATGACTACCCCAACATAAACTATTCCATCCTTCTAGACGATCGTACGTTGCTTGAGAGTATAACGGTGCAAGCGATGCGATTTCGTCCATAATTTCACTTGGACTTTCGTAATTCCAATCCCCGCCGAGTGCACGAGCAACTTTTTGTAAAATCCACCAATCTGGTTTTGAATCACCTAGTGGTTTTAATACTTCATATAATCTTTGAATACGTCGCTCTGTATTCGTAAACGTTCCTTCTTTTTCTAAGCTTGGTGCCGCTGGTAAAATAACATCAGCAAAACGAGCTGTTTTTGATAAGAACATATCTTGAACAACGAGGAAGTCTAAATTCGCTAAAATATGTTGCACATGGTTCGCATTGGAATCGACTAAAGCCATTTCTTCCCCCATGACATACATACCACGTAGTTTTCCTTCTTCTGCCGCAAGTAACATTGCGATATTATTTAATCCTGGTGCTTTCGGAATCGTTGTGCCGTATGCTTTTTCAAACTTAGCACGAAGCGTATCATCCGATACTGCTTGATAACCTGGAAGCCAGTTTGGTAATGTCGCCATATCACAAGCACCTTGTACATTATTATGACCTCGTAATGGATATGCGCCTGCACCAGGACGACGATAGTTCCCCGTAACAAGCAGTAAATTGGAAATGGCAGCAGATGTTGTACTTCCTCCTGTATTTTGCGTTACACCCATTCCCCAAAGTATACAAGTTCCATCTGCTTCATATACCATACGAGCCATTTCTTTCAGGTTTTCTTTCGAAATTCCCGTAATTTCTTCTGTATAATCAAGCGTATACTTTTCTAACATTGTGCTATATTCATCAAAGTTCTTCACATTTTCAGCTATGAACTTTTTATCATGCCAATCTTGATCAATAATATATTTCGTAATACCAGCAAGCCATACGTAATCTGTACCTTGGCGCGGATGAATAAATAAATCCGCACGCTCTGCCATTTCATGTTTACGAAGATCTGCTACAATCAGTTTTTGCTCGTGTAATTTATGAGCACGTTTTACACGCGTCGCGAGTACAGGATGTCCTTCTGTTGGGTTCGCACCAACGATAATGACAAGGCCTGCTTCAGCTATATCTTTCACTGTTCCAGCATCGCCGCCCATACCGACAGTTTTAAATAAACCATCTGTTGCTGGAGATTGGCAATAACGCGAGCAGTTATCTACATTATTTGTTCCATATATTTGACGAGCTAGTTTTTGCATAAGATAATTTTCTTCATTCGTTACTTTCGAAGAAGAAATAAATCCAAATGCATCGCTGCCGTATTCTGATTTAATATGTTGCATGTTAGAAGCAACAACTTCTAACGCTTCTTCCCATGAAGCTTCAACAAACATATCTCCTTGGCGAATTAATGGCTTCGTAATTCGATCTTCACTATTTACAAAGTCCCATCCAAATTTACCTTTTACACATGTGGAAATACCATTAACCGGTGCATCTGAAACAGGTTGCACTTTTAATATATGGCGATCTTTCGTCCATACTTCGAATGAACAACCGACACCACAAAATGTACAAACTGTTTTTGTTTTATTCACTTTCGTCTTACGCATCGCAGCCTCTACTTCTGAAACCGCTAAAATACTACTATATCCAGGCTCTACATCCTTTACAAAATCAATCATCGGATCTAACACATCTGGTTTTAATCCTGTCATGAATCCAGCTTCACCTAACATTGATTTTTCCATTAACGCATTACATGGACATACTGTTACACACTGCCCACAACTTACACAAGATGAGTCATTTATACTTACACCATGATCCCATATAACACGCGGACGATCTAAGCTCCAGTCTATCGATATCGTTTCATTAACCTGTAGGTTTTGACATACTTCTACACACTGTCCACAAGCAATACATTGATTTGGATCATACCGATAAAACGGATGTGACATATCCACTTCACAAGCACTTACTTTCGGCTCATACGGATATTTCTGTTCTTCAATTCCCATCATATGTACTGTATTATGAACCTTACAATTACCGTTATTGTTATCACATACGGTACAATACAATAAATGATTCTCTAATATTCGATCCATCGCCTCAGTCTGAGCCTCTTTCGCACGCTGTGACTGTCTTTCAATATGCATACCATTCTCTATTTGCGTTGAACAAGCACGCATTAACTTCCCATCTACTTCTACAATACACGTATCACAAGTTTGAATTGGATCTACTTCTGGTACATGACAAATTTGAGGATGTTCCAAATTACTCTCGTTAAATAATTGTAGTATCGTCTTTTCACCTGATGCTGAAAATTCTTTACCATCTACGGTTACACGGACTGTCTGTTCTGCCATAGTTTCCCCTCTCCTTACAACCAACTGTACAACACACTTGTGAATCCGTTTTCACAAATGAATTACTGTACATATTTTTGAAACGCCCTGCCTAAATACTTTTCTTATGAAGTCGATTCTAGATGTTTATAAGGTATCACTACGAAAGCTTGAAAATTTCACTATTCTACATTTCTATTATATCGTATATATACAATAATAACCAAAATAATCTGATACCTTCCTTCTAATAGATGTTTTTATTTTTTCAATGTTTTATGATGAATGTGGGAGAAAATACATATAAAAGGGGAATTTCATATGGGACCTACGCAAGAGAGTTATACAATTGTACGCTATCACTCTGGTACATTTTCAAAACAAACTGATGAGATTGTTACAGAATCTCCTATTACTATTAAATTGAATGGTGAAGAATATGTAACAGTCGTATGTACACCAAATTATATTGAAGATATGGTAATTGGTTTTTTAATTTCTGAGGGGATTATTTCTTCCTATAAAGATATTGAAGAACTATGGGTTCAAAAAGATAACGGAATTGTCCATGTAACATCATCAAAAATAAATCCGCTCTATCAAAATTTATATAATAAACGATACATCACTTCCTGCTGCGGAAAAGGTAGACAAGGTTTTATTTTCGCTAACGATGCAGCAAAAGCAAAAGATTTACATGATATACATATAAAAATTACTCCTGAAGAATGCTTTTACTTAATGAATACTTTACAACAATCTTCTACTACCTTTCGCCAAACCGGCGGTGTTCACAATACCGCGCTATGTGATCGAAACAATATCCTCCTATCAAGAATGGATATTGGAAGACATAATGCATTAGATAAAATATATGGACATTGTTTACGCAACGATATATCTGTTAAAGGAAAAATCATCGCATTTAGCGGGCGTATTTCATCCGAAATTTTACTCAAAGTTTCAAAAATCGGATGTGAAATTGTTCTATCTAAATCCGCTCCAACAAAACTAGCATTGCAACTCGCTCACGATTTAGGCATTACAGTCGTAGGATTTATTAGAAATGACTCTTGTAATATTTACACGCATCCACATCGAATTGATGGTTATCAATCGAATAACTAAAATAACTCCTCAATCGAGGAGTTATTTAGTTATAAAAATGTAATATATTAAACACTTGAATAGTTAATAAAGTTAATATATAATTTCATTACATATTAAAAAACAAAACATTGTAGCATATATCTTTTCATTCTTTTACAAATTAAAAGAGACTGCTCACAAAACACATACACAATCTTATAAAAGGTTCACTTTATTTGAAATCGACCAAGGAGGTTACAACGATGGAAATTCGCTTATTAACGACAGAGGACGCAGAAATATATTTAAAAGTTTGTATGGAAGGTTTAACGAAGAACCCGGAAGCTTTTAGCTCTTCTTATGAAGATGTTCTTAAACATGAGGATCCTGTAGCTGCTATGGCAAAACGATTAAGCAATCCGGATAAGTATACTCTAGGTGTCTTCAAAGATAACGATTTAATCGGCATTGCTACTTTAGAAACAAAGCCTTTCATTAAACAAGAACATAAAGCAAAAATCGGTTCCGTTTTTGTTTCCCCTAAAGCACGTGGCCTTGGAGCAGGACGAGCTCTTATTAAAGCAATTATTGAAAATGCCGATAAATTACATGTAGAACAACTTATGCTCGATGTTGTAGTTGGTAACGATGCAGCAAAAAAATTATATGAGTCATTAGGTTTCCAAACTTACGGCGTACAAGAGCGTTCATTAAAACATAACGGTCAATATTGGGACGAAGAACATATGGTTCTATTCTTAAATGATTAATACTTCAATCTAGTTTTCCAAAAGCATCTTTTTATTAAGAAAGATGCTTTTTTCATTACAACAATGTAATCTTCATGTCACCTTTATCGATCGTACCAAACCTTTCCATTCATTATACTAAAAATATAAAGTGAAACTTTACTCAGTGGGGAACTACATCCCACGCTGATCGCATGTACTTGATATGTAGAGGAGAATGTGACATGAAACAAAACAAACGAGCTATGCTTTTAATATTTACTACAGCAATTGTAACTTCTGGATTAGCAATTTTACCTTGGTTTATTATATAAAAATACTCCCCCTAACAACGAAAAAAGCTTATTGCTTCTTAAGAAGCAATAAGCTTTTTTTATATTATAAAATCCCCAAAATTTTATTTACACAACTTATAATAATAACCATAGATACGGCAACGCACATGACAACCGTATTACGATCTTGCTTTTCTTTTTTTGAAATTTCTTCTTTTGGATTCATGTGTATGATCTCCTTTTAAAAAAAGTGTGAGATAGGAAATTTTTCTTATCCGATGCGAGGTGAATACGAAAACCCTCTCTATCTCACATACACAATAGAATGGAATTGTCATTTTATAAATAAAATGACATGACGTTATGTCGCAACATAGGGTATTTTGTGTCGCTACGTTTTCTATTATAAAAAATAGTTGTGCAAAACTAGTGCATTTTTTATGTCAATTACTCTGAGCGAGAAATCACTCTTCCACTCAATCACATAAAAAGAGTTTTTTATCATTTTCATGTAAACTATACAAGTAGAATGAACAGTTTGGGGTGCACAAGATTATGGTAAAAATTTTATTAGTAGACGATGAAGAACGTATGTTACGATTATTAGATCTGTTCTTAAGTCCTCGTGGCTATTTTTGTATGAAAGCTACCTCTGGCCTTGAAGCACTAAAGTTAATAGAACAAAAAGACTTCGATATTGTTTTGTTAGATGTAATGATGCCGAATATGGATGGATGGGATACTTGCTATCAAATTCGTCAAATTTCCAACGTTCCAATCATTATGCTAACAGCTCGTAATCAAAATTACGATATGGTAAAAGGCCTTACGATCGGCGCAGATGACTATATTACAAAACCATTTGATGAGCATGTATTAGTTGCACGAATTGAGGCTATATTACGCCGTACAAAGAAAGATGGATTTGTTAGCTTCAATGGTATTGAGTGGGATAAAACGAAACATACTGTCACAGTGTATGACGAAAAAATCTCACTGACTCCTATCGAATTTTCGTTACTTGGACTATTTTTACAAAATACAAACCGTGCTTATAGCCGAGATGATTTAATCGAAAAAATTTGGGGTTATGAAACAGACATTGAATATAGAACAATCGATTCACATATTCGCAATATCCGCGATAAATTACGGAAAAAAGGATTTCCAGTTGAAAATTACTTAGAAACTGTTTATAAGGTCGGATATAAATGGAAAAGTGAATAATCACTTCGGTCAGTGGAAACTAGTATACCACTGACCCTTTATTATGAATAAGGTATGGTGAGAAAATGAGTAAACTTTCACTTAAAATCGGGACATACTTTTTAATATTAGCTTTATGCATTGAAACGATTGCTTTCGTATCTTTTTACAAAAGTATTTCTAAAATGCGCATTGAAGAGGAAACACTCGCTCTTTTAGAAAAAGGTAATCGCTATAGTAAAAAAATTAAAAACCGCGAGAGACGGGATGAATATTATAAAGAAATGCAACACACTGAACATAATAAAAATCCTAAACGCCCCGTGTACCCCGAGTTCGATATTGCGAATGCGGCTGCACACTTAGTTGAATCGGAATCAATTTCTAACTCCGATATAGCTATTATTATTACTGACCATAACGGCAAAATTATTTCCACCTCAGAACCCGTAACAAAAGAAATGAAAAAACAACTTACTTGTAAAACAGAATCTGTCCCAGAAAGCGGATTAATCGTTGAAAGAAACTGGAAAAAATCAAAATTCATCACCACAGTAAGCCCACTTAACACAACAAAGTTTCAAGGAAAGTTATATATGTTATTAAAAACATCTTTCTTAGAAAACATGTTACTTAAACTCATGAAGCAATTTCTTATTATTAGTGTTTTGACGATTATTTTAACGACTATTTCTGTCTTTATTTTTTCTCGTGTTATTACAGAACCGCTCATCAAAATGAAGAGGGCAACAGAAAAAATGTCAAAATTAAATAAGCCAATTCAATTAGGTATTAAACGGAATGATGAACTTGGAAGCTTAGCAAAAACGATTGAAGATTTATCCAGTGAACTGACTTATATGAAAAAAGAAAGAGGTGAGTTTCTCGCTAGTGTTGCTCATGAATTATTAACTCCATTAACCTATATGAAAGGTTATGCGAAAGTGGCAAAGAGAGACACTTTAACGAAAGAAGAGCGAGAAGAATACTTACAAATCATTGAGGATGAAACAGATAGTGTAACTGATCTCGTTCAAGATTTATTTATGCTTGTACAATTAGAACAACACCAATTTGTTATAAAAAAACAAAAAGTGCTTCTTAGGCCTTTTTTAGAGCGAATGGTTGAAAAAACAAAAACAACATTAACTAACAAACAAATGCAACTCCATGTATATTGCAAAGACGATTTAGGAGTTTGCATAGACGAAAGACGTATGGAACAAGTTATGTTAAATTTATTACACAATGCTTATCAACACTCACTAGAAAACACTACTATTACGATACGCGTACTCGCTGAAACAAATTCTTTTACAATAAGTGTACAAGATGAAGGTGAAGGTATTCCTGAAGAAGATATTCCGCATATTTTCGATCGTTTTTATCGTGTTGATAAATCTAGAACGAGAGCTACTGGGGGAAAAGGTATCGGGCTAGCTGTTGCTAAAGAAATTGTGGAATTGCATAACGGTGCCATTCTAGTAACAAGCAAATTAGACGTAGGAACAAACTTTATAATCGAGCTACCTTTTGAATAATATGTGTGTGAAAACACCAGTAGTAGTAAAAACTACTGGTGTTATTTTGTTCATAAAATCAGCTTATATAAGCTAAGCTTTTGAAATTATTCTTATTTCAATATAAAATAAAGATACATTTGTCAAAGATTTGGAGGGTGATATAATTGGATATCCATGTATTAACAAAAGACGAAGCGGAAATTTACTTAGAACTTCGTGTAGAAGGATTAAAGCAAAACCCTGAGGCTTTCAGCTCTTCTTATGAAGATATTATTAATAAAGAGTGTGCGATTGAATATAAAGCACAAAAATTAGCACAAGATGAAAACTATACGCTAGGTGCATTTAAAGATGGAAAATTAATCGGGGTTGCAACGCTGGAAACGAAACCATATGTAAAACAAGAACATAAAGCTAAAATCGGTTCTGTATATGTATCTCCAAAAGCACGCGGACTTGGAGCAGGGAAAGCACTTATTAAAGAATGTCTTGAGCTTGCTAAATCTTTAGAGGTGGAACAAGTTATGCTTGATGTTGTTGTTGGCAACGATGGAGCAAAAAAACTTTATGAATCATTAGGATTTAAAACATTCGGTGTACAAGAACGTTCATTAAAATATAACGGACAATATTGGGACGAAGAGCATATGGTCTTATTCTTAGACGAAAATAAATAATAAAAAACATCCTCTCATGTATGAGGATGTTTTTTTACTTTTTTCTAAACCACGCTGTATTTAATAGTTGAATCGCTTGCGCAATTTCTTCTTCTGATAAGATCGCAAACCCAAGTAAAACGACATTTTCAGGTGCAGTACCGTCTTTATAGTACGTAGAAACAGGATATATTTTAATACTATATTTTGCAGCTTCTTGAATGAGTTCTTCTTCTCGCATTCCATTATGTACTTTTAATAAAATGTGTAATCCCGAATCTTCTCCTATCACTTCAACATGATTAGAGAAATACTTCTCTATTTCAAAAACAAGTCGATCCCTCTTTTTCCGGTAGACGACACGCATTTTATGAATATGTTTTTCCCAATAACCTTCATGTAAAAACTTTCTAATCACTTCTTGATCCATTCTTGAAACACTTTGTGTATAAAATAAATATTCTTTTTGATACTTTTTAATTAAATTCTTCGGTAATACTATATAGCTCATCCGTAATGAGGGCAACAAAGCTTTTGATAACGTCCCCATATAAATAACTTTCCCATCTGTATCTAACCCTTGTAGTGCCGGAATTGGCTTTCCTGAATAACGAAATTCACTATCGTAATCATCTTCAATAATATACCTATCTTCTTCTTTCTTTGCCCATTGTAAAAGCTGCGTCCTTCTCGTAATAGGCATAATCATTCCATATGGAAACTGATGAGAAGGAGTTACAAATACAACATTTGCAGTGCTATTTTCTAAATCTGCCATACAAATGCCGTCCCTATCTAAAGACAACATTTGAACCTTCTTTTCTCCCTGTTCAAAAACGACCATTTTCCTATGGTACCCTGGATTTTCAACAGCGTAATTACTTCCCTTCAACAATTGAAAAAGTAACTTCACTAATATTTGTGTTCCCGCACCTAATACAATTTGACTAGCTGAACAACGTACACCTCTAGATTCATACAAATAGTTCGCAATTTCCTCTCGTAAGCTTAATTCTCCTTGAGGGTGTCCAAGAAAAAGTAAATCATTATTACGCGGCTGCCATACATCATTTATAAGCTTGCGGTACATAGTGAACGGAAAAGTTTTTGTATCAACCCCTGTTTGTGTGAAATCAAATGTATAGTTCTCCTCCCGAAACGATACTTCTTCTACTTTCGCTTCGCTTCCTTCTACATCCATCATTTGTTCAAATTTACATACAAAATAACCTTTTCTTGATATCGACTCAATGTAACCTTCTGCAAGTAATTGCTCGTAAGCCGCTTCTATTGTATTCTTACTCACTTGTAAATAGCTCGCCAGCTTTCTCTTTGCGGGTAATTTTGTAAAAGCGGAAATCGTTCCATCCTTAATCTCTTTTTTTATATACTCATACAATTGCACGTACAATGCCTTTTTACTATTCATATTTAAATTAGGCGTTAATTCTAACATAATATCTGACCCCTTAATAAAACTAAAATCTGATACTTTTTACAGTACCAGAAGTTATATATAATTCCTTTTATCATGTCACACATAAAAAATCAAATACTCGAGAGGAGATGCATGATTATGAACAACAGTAGACGGATTGGACTCATTATGATTATTACAGGAGCTACCTTATGGGGATTATCTGGCCCGATGATTCAGTGGCTATTTCAACATACTAACGTATCATCAATTGATTTTTTAACAATTCGCTTGTTGCTTGCAGGATTATTTATTTTATCTTTTTTACTGATAAAGAAACAAAACATATTTCAAATTTGGAAACACCCTAGACATTCTATACAACTTATTATTTTCTCTATTTTCGGCATGCTCGGTGCGCAATATGCCTTTATCGAAACAGTTCATATTAGTAACGCGGTCACAGCGACATTATTTCAATTTCTAGGTCCTGCTCTTATTACCATTTATGTCGCATTTGAACAACGAAAATTCCCTGCTTCTATGCAACTACTCGCCATTATAACTGCACTCACGGGAACGTACTTTATTATTACAAACGGTTCAATTGAAAATATTGTTTTATCGAAAGAAGCCATTATTTTTGGCCTATTAACAGCAATTGGATTTGCATTTTATACCCTCCATCCAGCTTCTCTTATTAAAGAATGCGGAACAACCATAGTAATTGGCTGGGGGATGCTAATCGGCGGCATCGCCCTGCTTATTTTTAATCGCTCGTTTGGATGGAGTCAACTTTCACAAACCTTTACACCAAAAACTTTTTCTATGCTTATCCTTATCATTATAAGTGGCACTCTTTCTTTCCTTCTTTATATCGGTAGTCTGAAATATTTAGCAGCAACAGAAACAAGCATTTTATCTAGTATTGAACCACTTGTAGCGGCTATTGTTTCAATCGCTTGGCTAAATGAATCATTTGGAGCGTATCAATTACTAGGCGGCGTATGTATCGTTCTTTCTGTTATTTTCTTAACGATGCCTCAAAAAGAACGAGAACCAACCTTTTCAACTGAACAAATATAAAAAATGTCAAAAGAGGTCGTACAAAACTTACGACCTCTTTTTATACTTTAAAGGAATTGTCCCTCTTTCTGGCAAATACAATTACACTAACAGTAAAAATTAGGAGTGTGACACCATGAAAAAAATTGGAACTATGCTACTTTTCTCCTTTCTCATCACTGGATGCTCGCAATTGCAGCCTGATTCAGAAGCACCTAAAAAAGAAGCTATCGCCACGTCATCCACCCAAGTTAATGCACCTTCCTTCTTTCATCTTAGCGTTTTAAAAGATGTAAATTGGGAAGAAACACCCTCCTTCATACAAGAAAAAACACCTTTAAAAGGTATCGAAGAAAAAATTGCAATGGCTGATAGCCCTATTATCGCAAATGAAAAAAATGAAATGATGTGGTACTTTTTAGATCCTGAAATGCCAACTGGAAAACTATCTATTATTGCACTAAAACAAGGATCAGTAACCCCAACACCCGTACTCTTTCAACAAGAAACTTCCGAACCAACTTGGACTACTTCAAATATAATTGATTCCACTACAACCGAACTCCCACTCACTATGTCACTACCTTCATCTGGATTATGGGTATTAAATATATACGTGAATGAAAAATATTATGATCAATTTGTAATTACTACTGAGTAAAGTGACAGAACTAAAATAGTTTCTTACAACAATGTAATTTCCACGTCATATACTTCGATAGTTGAAGTCTCTCTCTTCTCTTATACTTAAAGTAAGAAATAAAACGAGGAGAGATGAGAGATGAAAAAAATGATAGAAGTGATCGTAGCAGTAACTGAGGTTTTAGTAAATGGTAAACAAGTTGCAATGGAATTAAATAAATAGTGAAGAAACATAAATAAATAATTTTACACTTCTTCATTATTTTGATTTCTTATCTCAAAAAAAGCAGTGCCTTTTAGGCACTGCTTTTAGCTATTAATAACTTGGTATTTTCGTAATTTGCGCCACGCCTGAATCAATAGCTGCCTTCGCCACAGCTTCAGCAACACTTGGAACAACTCTTTTATCTAATGGATTCGGGATTACATAATTCGCATTACGTTCTTCGTCCGTAATGATGTTAGCGATCCCATACGCTGCCGCTAATTTCATTTCTTCTGTAATATCAGTCGCGCGCACATCTAACGCACCGCGGAATATTCCTGGGAACGCCAATACATTATTTACTTGATTCGCATAATCTGAGCGCCCGGTTCCTACTACAGCTGCCCCAGCCTTTAATGCATCCTCTGGGAAGATTTCTGGAATTGGATTCGCCATAGCGAACACAATTGCTTTCTCATTCATCGTCTTTACAAGCTCTTTCGTTAGTACATTAGGAGCAGATACACCGATAAAAATATCAGCTTGATAAATCGCTTCTTTTAACGTTCCACGTACATGTTCTCGATTTGTCTTTTTTGAAACCTCAATTTGCGCTTCGTTCATCCATGCTTCACCTTCACAAACAATACCTTCTAAGCTAACTAACGTAATGTGCTTTGCACCAGCCTTTAATAATAATTTTCCAATTGCAATTCCTGCCGAACCAGCACCGTTAATAACAATTTTCACATGATCCATTTGTTTGCTAACAACTTTTAATGCATTAATAACAGCTGCTAAAACGACAATAGCCGTTCCATGTTGATCATCATGGAATACAGGAATACTTGTTTCTTCTTTTAATCGTTTTTCAATTTCAAAACAGCGTGGTGCCGCAATGTCTTCTAAGTTAATTCCTGCAAACGTAGGCTCTAAATTTTTCACAAGGGTAACGATTTCATCCACATCAGTCGTACCTAAACATAATGGGAAAGCATCTACATTCGCAAATTTCTTAAATAAAATACTCTTCCCTTCCATAACAGGCATAGCTGCTTTCGGTCCAATGTTCCCTAAACCGAGTACCGCTGTTCCATCTGAGACAACTGCTACCATATTACCGCGTGCTGTATAGTCATACACTGTTTCTTCATCTGCTGCAATTGCTTTGCAAGACTCCGCTACACCTGGTGTATATGTCAGACTTAGATCATCCGCTGAATTTACTTCTACTTTACTTGTAATTTCAATTTTTCCTACTAATTCTTTATGCAATAACAATGATCTTTCATTAATTTGATTTTCTAACATACTTATAATCTCTCCTTAATTTGACAAGCTAGCTATATGAATATAGCTAGCTTGTTTGATCATGAAAACATTTTTAATAAAATTGTCGCTGTTACAACCATTGCTGCCCCGCCTAAACGAGTCGAAATTTGCGCAAACGGCATTAATTCCATTCGATTTGAAGCTGATAAAATAGCAACATCTCCAGTTCCACCTAAACCACTATGACATCCAGTTACAATTGCTGATTCAACCGGATACATTTTCATCACTTTCCCTACAAGGAAACCTGATGCTACCATTGTAAGAACAACTGATGCGCACACGACAACATATCCTACTGAAAGAACTGCTGCTACGTCTTTTAGCGGAATATATAGTAATCCTAGTCCAACCATTAAAGGCCAAGTTAAATTCTTCGAAATGAATTTATATAGATGGAATGCTCCTTGCTCCATCTTTGCTGGCATTAATTTAAAGTATTTCACAAGTGCTGCTGAGAAGATCATAATGATTGCCCCAGGAATACCGATGAACTTAGAAGCAAATCCTCCGAAGATGAAGAATGTACACGCAATTAATAAACCTGCTCCCATTAATGAGAAGTCAATTGGCTTCTCTGTATTTTGTTCTTTTAATAACTCGGCTTGATTATCTGTTTTTACTAATACACCGTTACCACTAAGCTCCGGTTTCTTCTCACCTAAACGCTTCATATACCCTGCACTCACAATAGCGAACATATTTCCAATAATAGCCGCTGGAATAAGCTGTGATACAAATGTTGCTGATGATTCATTTAAAATATCACTATAAGCTAGCGACAATGGTAAAATCCCTTCCCCGATACCACCACTCACAATTGGTACGATGATAAAGAAGAATGTTTGCTTCATTTCAAATCCAAATAGTGAACCAACCAATAATCCTACTACTACAGAAGCTAACGTCCCTACCACTAAAGGTATAAACATACGAACGAAACCTTGCACTAATACTTTACGATTCATTCCTAAAATACTTCCGACTACTAAACAAGAAATATATAAATATAAAAAGTTCGATTTTTTCATTAACATAGTCGCAGCTTCCATTGAAGCTGGATTCATCCAGTTAAAAAATACAAGTAATGATGGAATAAACAACGAAAGTATTGCTGGACCACCGATATTTTTTAAAATTGGAATTCTCATCCCAATGTCTCCTAAGAAAATACCCATGATCATAATAACTGCAAATCCACCAATCATATCTGCTGGCAATTTATTATATACAGATGCCCCATAAATAATAGCAGCCAATACTACATATAACGGTAAAGGTATAACACCGATTTTCACATTCATAATTTTAGAAGCGAAAGATTCTCTTTGTACTTCATTTCCTTCAGAAAATGATACCGCTTCCACATTCTTTTGAATTCCCATATGGCACCCCCTTGTTTTCTTAATAACAATATTAAAACGCTTTCAATAGTAAAAATAGTTTTTGTAAGTTTTGTAATTGATTTTGTAATTAAAAAAAGTATAAGCGACTTATAATAAGTCGCTTATACGTAAAACTCTATTTTATTTTGGTCAATACATCTTAATTTACTCACTGGTCTCCCTACATGTTGATACACCATTTCGTTTTCTAACACTCCAATTTCAGTCAAAAACATTACATACTTTCGAATAGAAACCCTTGAAACACCAACTAATTGCGCCATTTCCTCTGTTGTAAATGCTTGTCCATTTAGCGACTCGATCTTCCGCCAAATTAATTGCATCGTTTGCTTCGTTAATCCTTTCGGAAGCTCTTTCGTGACAGTAGGTTCTCTTTTTTCTTTTTGCAAAATTAACGAATCTAATTCCGATTGACTAATTTTTTGTTGTTCTTTCATGAAAGTAAGTTTTTCTCGATATATAGTTAACGCCTCTTTAAATCGTTCAAATGTAAATGGCTTAATTAAATAATCTACTACGCCATATTGTAATGCTTTTTTAATACTCCCCATATCATGTACAGCTGAAATCATCATAATATCGATTTCTTTTTCTTGGTTCCGAATATGCATTAAAAGCTCAAATCCAGTCTCTTCAGGCATAAAAATATCAAGTAATACTAAATCTACTCTTGATTCCTCTAATACTTCTATCGCCGATTTTACCGAATTAACTGCTTGAACAAGTTCAAACCCTCCTACTTGCTCTAAATAATGCGTATTTAACATTGCTACCATCGGGTCATCTTCTACAATTAAAACTTTAATCATATTTGCCTCTCATCCCTACCTTTAGGTATTTCAATTGTTATCGTTGTTCCCTTTCCTACTAATGAATACACATGAATTTCCCCATTTATTCGCTGTATACTTTCTGTTACAAGATACAAACCATAACCACGGTTATCTCCCTTTGTGGAATAACCTTTCGTAAATAATGCCCCTATTTCTTCTTCTTGTATACCTTTTCCCGTATCTTGTACTGTAATAATTAGTGTATCCCCATATTGTATCTTAACTTCAACTTGCTTCTTTTCACAATTTGCCACTGCCTCTAATGCATTATCAATTAAATTTCCTACAATCGTAATCAGTTCATGAGTAATACTTTCATCCTCTATTTCCGGCATGTAAGAATCTTCACTTATAATTAATTTTATATTCTTCTCTCTAGCATAGCTAAGTTTCCCGAGTAAAAAACCAGCAAATACTGGACTTTTTATTCTTTTCATAATCCCACCAATTTCATATTGATGCTCTGATACCATACCGCTTATATATTTCTGTAACTCTTCATACTGCTTCATGTGTGTAAGCCCTAATACGACATGCATTTTATTCATAAATTCATGCGATTGTGCCCGTAATGCTTCCGCATATAACCTAATACCAGTTAATTCTTCTGCTAATTTTCTAATCTCTGTTTTATCACGAAATGTTGCAATCGCACCAACTATTTCTCCTTTTACATATAAAGGAACACGATTCGTCACAATCGTAATTCCATAAATATTTTGTTCTTCGTTTAATTGTACTTCTCCCGTTTGTAATACTTCTTTTATACGTGAATTAGGCATATACAACTCAACATCTTTACCAATAAAATCTTCTTCAAGACCACTTTTCTTAAACAATCGTTTTGCCTCATTATTTATTAAAGTTACATTGGCCTCTTTATCTACAGCAATAATACCTTCCTTTACAGATTGTAACATCGTATTTCTTTCTTCGAGAATTTTCGCTATTCTGTGAGGTTCAAGACCGAATAAACTTTTCTTTATATGTCTAGCTAGCAATATTGCTCCTATAATTCCGACTAGTACTCCAACTCCGACACCAATATAAATGATATGTCTACTTTCCTTAACTCTCTCTTTTACATTATCTGCTGAAATACCAACGGCCACCGCTCCAAGCTGTTCACCTGTTTCAGAAAATACAGGTACAAACACTCGCATTGAAATACCTAAAGTTCCTTCTGCCAGCGATACATGTTCCTTTCCTTTCAATGCAGGCCCTTCATCTCCCCCAATAAAATGATGACCTATTTTTTGAGGATTTGGATGTGATTTTCTTATTCCATTCATGTCCATAACTACAATAAATTGAACACCTGTGTTTTTTAATATTCTATTTGTATACGTTTGGATTGCAGCAGTATCCGCTTTCCCAATTAAACCATCGATTACAATCGAATCATTCGCCACAATGTGTGCAATTGTTTTTGCTTTCTCTGCTTGGCTATCCTCCGTTGTCCGTTCTACATTATGACTAATTAATATATCTGTCATAAGTAAAGAAAAAATTACAACTGTACAAACTAACAATGTAATCGTTTTCCATAAATTCCATAGTCTTTTTCTTTTTTTCATCCCATTAATGACTCCCCTAATTGCTGAATAGAAAAATAAGTAAGGTGATATTATTTTCACCTTACTTATCTGCTGTTATTATACTTTAAATTTACTAGTCATCGCTTGTAGTTCTTCGGCCATCTCAGCTAAATTTTGTGAAGCTGAACTAATTTCTTCCATTGAATTCATTTGTTCTTCTGTCGAAGCAGCAACACTTTGTATACTAGCTGTATTTTCTTCTGCAGCCGCTGCAATTTCATCAATAGCATTTGTCACTTCATTTGCATCTCCAGCAATTCTCTTCGTTGTTTCTACCATTTGATTCACTTGAGAAACAATATGTGTAGTAGAACTTAAAATTTCCGTAAAACTTACTTTCGTTTTTGTTACAACATCAAGGCCTTGTTGGACTTCCCCATTCACATTATCCATCGCCTTAACAGTCTGTTCAATATCAGCCTTAATTTCTGCAATTAAATTCGCAATCTCTCCAGATGATTCTCCTGATTGCTCCGCTAATTTTCTAACCTCATCTGCTACAATAGCAAACCCTCGGCCCTGTTCACCTGCTCTTGCTGCTTCAATAGCCGCATTTAAAGCTAAAAGGTTCGTTTGAGTAGCGATATTTTGAATTGCTTCAGAAATAGCTCCTACCTGCTTTGATTTCTCATCAAGAAGTTTAATAATGGCATCTGACTCGGATACCGACCTAGAAATAGACTGCATTTGTTTTGCTGTTTGTTCAACCAATTCCTCCCCTTCTTCAGCTCTTTCTCTCGCATGCAATGAGGAGATAGAAATTGATTCTGCACTTCCAGTTACATCTTGAATTGCTGTATTTACTTGTTGTAATGTAGCCGCACCTTCTTCAACACCTTGACTTTGTGATTCAGCCCCACCTGATACTTGTTCCATTGCAATTGTAATTTGATCTGTCGCATCATTTGCTTGCTGTACGCTCGCTGTTAACTCTTCAGCCGATGCCGCCACATGTTCTGCTGAAAAACTAATTTGAGTAACCACATCTTGTAAAGAGGCAGACATTTCATTAAAGGAATTCCCTAATTTCCCTATGTCATCCTTGGAATAGATTGTAATTTTCTCTGTTAAATCTCCCTTACTAATTTTATGTGCCGAGTCAGCTATTTTTCTTAATGGTCTTGTAATAGACTTTGTAATGAAATAAATTAATACACTACCAAATACAATAGCGATAGCAATAACAATAAAAGTCTTATAAAATACTGGATTCGCAGCTTGGGTAATTTCTTCATCAAACATAACTCCAACTACTTTCCAGCCCGTTTTCTCATTTGTTGCAAAGATTAAATTCTTTTTATCATCTTGTTCTGTATAAGAGACATTTCCTTGTTTTTCTTCATAAATCGGTTTAATCCAAGGGTCAGTAACTTTTGCACCTGGTTTTCTAGATGGATGACTAACAATTTGCTTATTTTGATCTAAAATAACTGCATAACCTTTTTCACCAATGTTAATCATTTTGGAAATTTTCAAGATGTTATCTAAATTTAAGTTAATTCCTATAACACCTTTACCATCTTTTACTTCTTTTGCAATTGTCACTACCATATTTTTTGTAGATGCTGATTGATATGGTGCAGTAACAATTACTTTCCCTTTATTTTCATGTGCTTCTTTATACCAAGATCTATCTGTTGGATTATACCCATCATCCATTTTGATAAATGGTTCTCTTATAAACTTTCCTGTCTGCGTTCCAATATAAATACCTTCTACTTCTGGATGAAGTTTTATATATTGCGCTAATTTCGTTCTTACTATTTCTTCTTGTCCGTTTGGATATGTATCCTCTGTTAAGATGTCCGCAAAGTATGCTGCATCAACAAATTTCTCTTCTATATTTTGAGAAATAACAGTATTTAAAATCGAAATATTTTCCTTTGCTTTACCTGTGATTTGTTGTTCAAAATTTGTTTTGGCAGTTTGATATGAAACACCACCGATAATAAGTCCTGGTATAGTTAAAATAAGAAAAAATGAAATGATTAATTTTTTCTTGATACTCATACATTTAACCCAGTTAAATATTTTTTGCATAATAAGCCTCCTTTATGGAATGTGAATACTTGTGTAATTTTATACAAACGACATATATAAAACAATATATAATGATAACATGTAATATTTTTGTCAATTATGCATTTTTACATATTCACTCCTTCTAAAGATTTAATCATAAAAAATAAGAGAACTTCAGCTTATTATATATGCTGAAGTTCTCTTATTTCGTAACAAAAAGCCCCCACAAAAACTCCTCTTACAATTCCTTACATCCCTTTCCTTACTAATTGCTTTTCACATAACTAATCGCCTGACTCCCCATTTGCACCCATGCCTGTTCAAAGTTTTCTCTCGGTACTTTTACATCTAAACTATCACTTAGAGGATCTCGAATGTATACAAATTCCTTATCATATCCAATAAGTACTACACAATGTTCATTATACGTAATAGAAACATCTCCACTATTTGTTTCCCATGTAGTAAATTCATCTTCATCTAATGGCGCAAATGTTGCATTTGTAATCATAACTACCGGTTGTCCTGATTTTACACTCTTATAAAGTTCTCCTATACTCTTCCCTGTTAAGTCCACAGCTTTGTTAGGTAAATACTTTTTCGCTAATTGAAAAAGTGGTCCATGATATACACCATATCCTGATTCAGAAAAGGTATAAATATTTCCTACGAATCCTTCATTCGGATTCCCACGTACACCATCGTTCATAAAATCAACTTTCTTTATTTCGTTTGCTAATTTCATCTTATCCACTGTAATACCTGCGTATTGTAACATCATCGCTAAGCTCGTCACTTCACAGCCTCTATCTAACTCTGGTAACTGCTGAATGAAAGGTACATTTGATAAGATGACCTTTTCACCATTATTACTAAACTCCGCTTCTTTTTCACTTTGTATATTGAAGAATGTTAACTTTTCCATATACTTTGTAATTCCATTTGTATATACATTCCATACCGCTATAGCTAGTAATGCTATACATATATACCACTTAAACCTTCGTATCACTCTCACGCCTTTCTTAGTTCGTTAAATAAGAATAAAACGCGTCAGCATCCGTGCGAATCACCGGTACAAAATTTAGTTCTTTTCCTTTTTCAGGCTGATCTTTTTTTATTTTTTCTGCTAGTTCTTGAGCATTCATATTCGTTTTATCGATATTAAGCTCATCTGCCATTTGTAACACCTTTTGTTCATTAATTTCACTTAATACTTGATATATATCTTTCCCATACAAATCAATATGATATTTTTTTGCCTCTTCTTGCACTTTTTGTTCGTATACTTCTTGTGCTAACTCTTCTATCTCTTTTCCTTTTTGTGAAATACCTAACTTCCCTGCTTCCTCTCTTACTTTCGTTCCATAGATTTCTTCCGCAATGTCCTCTATTTCTTTTCCATTTGTTGAAATACCTAATTTATCCGCTTCATCGCTAATTTTAATCGTATTAATTTGAGTAATCAAATTTACAATTGATGTGTTTTCTATTGATAGGCCTAGCTTTAACGCTTCTTGCTTCACTTTTGTTTCATAGATTTCTTCTGAAAGAGTTCCAACATCTTTTCCTTCAATCGAAATTCCTAGCTGCTTCGCTTCTCTTCCTACTTCCGTCTCATGGATTTCTTTTTCTAACGTAATTTGTTCTTTCCCTGCCGTTTCAATCCCTAAATTCTCCGCCTTTTCTTCTGTATGCACAGCATGTATCTTTCCGTTGTTTAATTGTTCTTTGCTGCGCTGTGTGTAATCTGTCTTTCCTTTTGATGTTTCAGAAGGAGAGGCACCCCCTAATATACTTAAACTCATTACTCCAATAGTGAATACCGTCATCATTTTCTTTTTCAAAATTAATTCCTCCCTCTTACACTTTCTTTTCCATCATTCCCTATTCATAATCGAAATAACATTATGATCGATGTAATCTACTCAAATACCTTTTTATAATCGCTTCTTTATAGGGCGAACTTTTCTGTATATAATACATGTTAAAAATAGTTTCTTAACTTTCCCTTAAAAAAAGACGACCTTGTAAAAACAAGATCGTCTTCTCACTTATATTCTTTGGTGTTTAGGGAAAATCACTTCAAAACAAGTGCCCTCTTCCCATTTGCTCTCTACTGATATTTTTCCGTAATGTTTTTCTACAATCCAATTTGCGATTGAAAGACCTAATCCAGCTCCTTCTGACGTACTTCTTGCTTTATCCCCTTGATAAAAACGATTGAATAATTTCGGAATATCTTCTTCTTTCACTCCTATCCCGTCATCTTTCACCTGTATACGAATTGAACTACTCGTTTGCGTGCAATTGATTTGAATATGACCGCCTTCGTTCGTATACTTCATCGCATTATCTAACAGTATGACCATCATTTGATGAATCCGCTCTCTATCACCCATAAAAGATACGCCACGTTCTACTTTTAATATCATTTCTTTTTCTTGATAAGAAGCAATCTCCTTATATGGAGCTACTATTTCTTCTAACAATTTATCGAGTTCAAACGTTTTCTTATCCATCTCAATTTGATTAGAATCAGAGCGTGCTAGCAATAATAAATTACTAACGAGTTTTGATAACCGCCTACATTCTTTTGAAATTGTAGAAATATCCATCGCTTTTTCTTCTATCGTAGCGGATGGTGACTGGAATAAAACATCTGTTTTTGATTGAATAACTGCAAGCGGTGTCCTTAGTTCATGTGACGCATCAGAAACGAATTGCTGCTGTTTTTCCCATGAATTTTGAATAGGTACGAGTGCCCTGCCAGCTAAGAAAAAGCCGATTCCTATTGCACATAAACTTCCTACGCTACAACCTATCACAAGAATTAAAAATAAAGTATGTAACATTTCTTTTTCAGCTGTTATATCCCTTGCAATTTGAACTATTTTTGCATCTTTTTGAAATGAAAATATTCTAAAATATTGTCCTTGTACTTCTATATCTTGCAAAGTTCCTAATTTCTTTGGAGAAAACTTCTCCAAATTGTCTTCAAAAATAAAACGACGTTTGCCGTTTTCAATATCTATCTCCACCGTGTTTCCAAGCCAAGTTAACTCCATTATCCTTGGATCCCCAATTGGAGGATATCCTCTAATTTTTTTAGGTAGTTTTTTATCATCTGCATTCTTTCTATGTTGAACGGCTTTTTCTATCGATTCATTTACTCCACTATAAATACGCTTATATGTGTAAGAATAAATGATACTACCTAATACGCCTATCAAAATGATAAATACTAATGAATTCAATATAGTCAATCGAATACGCGTCTTCTGAAACATACTTCCCTTTTTCATTGTTCTTTTAATATATATCCAATACCTCGAACGGTTTGAATATCTTTCTGATAACCGAATGGCTCTAATTTTTTACGTAAATGATGTACATACACTTCTACAATTGCCACTGTCGTATCTGAATCAAATCCCCAAACACGATCAAAAATTTGTTCCCTCATTAAAATCTTTCCGCTATTTTGAACAAGGTACTCTAGAAGCTCATATTGTTTTAATGTTAGCTTCATACTTTGTCCATCTACTTGAACATCTTTATCTTTTCCGAACAGTTCAATTCCTTTATATCGAATAGTCTGCTTTGTTGTTAAACTACCACTTCTGCGTAGTAAAGCACGAATTCTCGCTTTTAATTCAGGGGCCTGAAATGGCTTAACGATATAGTCATCTCCACCAAAGTCCAATCCCTTCACCCGATCTTCTAAAGAATCTCTCGCTGTTAAAAACAGGACTGGTGTTTCAATCTTTTCATCACGTATTCTTTGAATTACTTCAAAACCATCCATCTCTGGCATCATCACATCAAGCAAAATTGCATCATATATATTTTGTAACGCTAGAAATAACCCCTCTTCTCCATTCAATGCTGTATCTACTTCAAATTCATCACGCAAAATTTGTACGATAGACTCTAATAACGAAGCATTATCTTCTACTACGAGTAAGCGCATATTCTCACCTTCCACCATATCGTTCGATTCTATTTATAATCACATTCCTGCTTTTCCTAACAAAAGAATATCATTATATTTTGTAACTTCATTTTTAATTCGTTCTTTCTACACTTTTTCTTGATACAGAATTTTAAAGATTAATTATAAAGACTCTTTCTTAAATTTAGCTTAATAAAAAATTGAAAGAAATAAGATTTCCCTTATCTCTTTCAATTTTTTACTACATATACCTTTTTACTTGGCAATTCCAAACAATTTAGCTGACCACCATACACAGCCCCGCCATCAATTCCAATAATTCGATTACTACCAAAATACACGCCACAATTCTCACTACCGTGAAGCGTTTTTGTTTCCGTATGGCCAAATACAACAACCTTTTCGCCACTATATCCATTATGAAACTCATTACGGATCCACATTAACGTATATGGTTCACATTCAGAAACTCGTTTCATAGGCTCAACACCAGCATGTACAAATATGTACTCTTCTGTTTCAATGTAATGATCTAATTCTTGAATAAACTTTACATGATCTTCTAAAACATGCGATTGTAAAATTGGTTTTTGGAAGTCTTCCTCATTAACTACAATATCTTCTTCTACAAATCCATAGCTATATAATGTCTTATCTCCACCATTCCTTTTTACCCAATGGTTCCATGAACGTTCCTCATCAGTCGTTAACGCCTTAATCATCATATCTTCATGATTTCCCTTTAGAACGAGGGCTCCATCTTCTTTTAACTCTTTTACCCTTTCAATTACTGCACGTGCATTTGGACCACGATCTACATAATCCCCTAATAAAATTAGTTGATCCTTTTTTGCATCGTATTGAGCTTCTTCTAATAACTGTTCGAACTTTTTTATTTCTCCATGAATATCACTAATAACAAGAATTCTTTTCATATTATCACCCCTTTTTCTAATTATAGTTCAAAACAACAGAAACTTCAGAATTGCAATTTAAAACCGTATTTATTACAGATACAACGATTATCCTTACAACAATGTAAGTCTCTTGTCATCCAATTCGATAGTTGCGATTGCTATATTTCCTTATACTAAAAGTAAGAAATGGAACAAAAAACAAGGAGAGATGAGAAATGAAAAAAGTGATGGAAGTTTTAGTAGCAGTGGCAGAGGTTTTCGTAAATGGTAAACAAGTTGCAATGGAGTTAAACAAATAATGAAAAGGACAAGATTCATTCTAGACCCTTTACTCATATAAAAGAGATAAGACTTCTTCATTTTTTTGATCCCTTATCTCCTAAAGAAAGCCGTATCCTTTTTCGGATACGGCTTTCTCTTATTTTTGACTCGTACGAGCTGAAATGCTAATTGCTCTATCTGTCGCTTTGGCAGCTTCATCTAACGCTTCTTTACTATTCTTTCCGTCATACATTGCTTCTAATGCTTTTACAACTGCATCTCGTGATTCTGGGAATACACTAATTAAAGCACCTTGTGTTGCTGGAGATTGTTTCGTCGCTTGCAATTGATCTACTGTTACTTTTAACTGTGGATATTTTTCATATTGCTCTTTTACTAATGGTTCATTATATGCATCTGGATTAATAGAGAAATAACCTGTTGCAGTATGCCATTTTGCTTGTACGTCTGACTTCGTTAAATATTTCATAAAGTCCCAAGCACCTTGTTGTGTTTCTTCTGAAACCATATTCGTCATCCATAATGATGCTCCTCCAATAACAACACCATTTTGTTTCGAATCCTCTGGATATGGAATATATGACACGCCTACATTAAACTTAGATGCATCAATTAAGTCGCGAACACCAGCTGAAGAATCTAAATACATAGCAACTTGTCCAGACTGGAACGCGGCACGAATATCATCCCAACTTGCTCCATACTTTCCTAGTGCACCAGCTTTATTTAACTCATCTAGCATCCCAAATACTTTCTGTCCTTCTTTACCGTTAAATACAGCTTTCTTTGCAGCATCTTTACGACCATTTTCATTATCTACATATAAAGCGCCTTGTGTCGCTAACAATTCTTCAAAGAACCAACCATAATTCAGCATTGAAAATCCATATTGTTTTACATTTCCGCCTTCTTTAATCGTTAACTTTTTCGCTGCTTCTTGCAATTCCGCATATGTTTTTGGAGCTTTCTCTGGATCTAAGCCCGCCTTTGCGAAAGCATCTTTATTATAAATTAATACTGGTGTAGATGAATTAAATGGCATAGAATACATTTTTCCATCAACTGAATAATAATTTGTAATTGCTTTTTCCAACTTTGAAGTATCATACTTATCTTTTTTTATCCAACTATCAATTGGCGTAATCTTTTTACTATCAATCATATATTTTGTTGTAATTTCACTCGACTGAACAAGAGCTGGCGCTTCTTTCGTAGCAGACATCGTTTTAAATTTCGTTAAAGACTCTTCATATGTCCCTTGGAACTCTGGCTTTATCTCGTATTTATTTTGTGACTTATTATAGTCCGCAACAAGTCCCTCTAATACCCCTTGTGTTTTTCCACCCATCGCGTGCCAAAAACGAATTACAGTTTTATCACCATTTTTTTCAACTGGTGCTACTTTCGCCTGTGCTTCAGGTTTTCCTTCTGTTTTACTATTTGAACAAGCAGCACTAGATAATGCCATTGTTGCTACCATTAATAGAGCAGCACCTTTTTTAACTAGACTCATTTTAATCTCACCTTCTCTTAGTTATTTAATTGCACCTTTTGTTAATCCTTGTTGTAATTGCTTTTGTCCTAAAAATAATAGAATCAATGTTGGTATAACGATAACCGTAACGCCAGCCATTACGCTTCCCCAATCAGTTGCAACTTCTTGAGATTGAAGCTGCTTCACACCAATTTGAACTGTTCTTACCTTTTCATCAGTGGTCACTAAAAGTGGCCATAAGTACATATTCCATGTTGTTAAAAAACTATATACGCCAAGCGTAATAAAACTCGTTTTACAATACGGAATTACAACGCTGAACAAAAATCTTACATTTCCAATCCCTTCAATAAAAGCAGCTTCTTTCAGTTCATTCGGAAGTGTCATAAAATGTTGGCGTAACAAGAAAATACCGAAAGCTGTTGCAAAAAACGGCACTGTCATCCCAGCGAAACTATTGATCCAGCCAAAGTTTTGAATCGTTAAAAAGTTAGGTACCATCGTCGCTTCCCACGGAATAAGCATCGTTGAAATAAACAGGAAAAAAATAAGATTTCTTCCCTTAAACTGAAGAAAGACAAAAGCATACGCCGCTAAGCTTGACACGATAAGTTGTCCAATCATAACAACTGTCGATACAACTAAGCTGTTATATAAATATGTAAAAAGTGGTACTTTTTGAAAAATATTAATGAAATTATCAAAAGTAAATTGAGTTGGAAATATCCTTCTCATTTGAATATCGTCTGGTGTCATAAAGCTTATTAAAAACGCATACAGCACAGGAAAAAATACCATTACTGCACTAATTATGAGCAGCATGTATAGCAGGAAATTTTGTTTCCACTGTTTAACGATCATTTATAATGCACCTTTCTCTCAGCAAACTTAAATTGAAGTAATGTAGCAATGAAAATGAAAACAAATAGTACCATCGCTTGTGCACTTGCTGTCCCAAATTGATGATTCACAAATGCCTCTTTATAAATCGAATATACAATTAAATTTGTTGCATCATTTGGTCCACCGTGCGTTAAAATATCAATCTGTCCAAAGCTTTGGAACGCACTAATTAACGTTACTGTCACGATAAAGAATAAAGTTGGTGATAGCATCGGTAATGTAACACGACGAAGCTTATATAAATAGCTAGCACCATCTATAGATGCACTCTCATATAAAGACGTATCAATATTTTGTAAACCACCTAATATAACTAAAAATGCAAATCCTGTATTCACCCAAACCGTTGTAACTGATACAGAGAATAGTGCCCAGTCCGGACTCGTTAACCATGCAATTGCAGGAAGATTCATAGAAGCTAATATATTATTGAATAACCCGACACTTGGATGAAATAAAAATAACCAAATCACTGCACTAGCAGCTACTGATATTCCCATTGTCGAAGAAAACAGAACTCGAAATAACCCAATACCTCTTACCTTTCCGTTTGCAATCAATGCAAGAAATAAAGCGAGTATAATACTCGTAGGCACTGTATATACAACAAATAATAAAGTTGACTTTATGCTTTTGTAGAAAGCAGGATCAGAAAATAAGTATTGATAATTTTCTAAGCCAACGAAAAGATTAGCTTCTCCGTGTATATCTGTTAAATAAAAGCTATAGTAAATCGTCCTAAATAATGGATAAAAAAGAAAAATCGAGAACAATAAAATAGATGGCGCTAAAAATAATAATCCTATTCTTAAATCTTTCGTTCTACTCCATAAATTCTTCTTTTTTGCCACCTTTGCTTGGGCTGGTAACTTGCCTACTTCAATCATTATTTCGCCACCACTTTCAACTCTTCTTCAGCTACCACTTTTAATCGTTCATTCGTATTTTGATGAAAGAAGCATAACTTATCTTGTGAGAATAATAATTTTACTTTGTCACCTTTGTTCAGGATTAGCTGTCCAATGACTTTTGCACTCCAAGTTGTTCCATTTATTGCGAAGTTTAATATAGATTCGTTGCCTAATACTTCTACAGATTGTAGCGTAACTTCTTGTCCTTCCTCAGACAGGGCAATATGCTCAGGACGCATGCCTATGCGAATTATTCCTTCTGGTAATTGCTTTAACTGTCCAATAGATAACGGAATTTGCAATTGCCCTATATGTAATACACCTTTTTCTTTGTTTACTTCTCCATCATTTATATTCATCGAAGGAGACCCTATAAAACTTGCAACAAATTCATTTGCTGGTTCGTTATAGATGTCAAGCGGTGTTCCAACTTGCTGTATGCTTCCTTTATTTAAAACCATGATGCGATCTCCCATAGTCATCGCCTCTATTTGATCATGAGTAACGTAAATCATTGTAATTCCTAAACGCTGCTGAATTTCTCTAATTTCAATTCTCATTTGCGCACGTAATTTCGCGTCTAAATTCGAAAGTGGTTCATCCATTAAACAAATCGGTGCTTGGCTCACAATCGCTCTAGCAAGCGCAACACGCTGTCTTTGTCCACCTGATAATTGACCTGGTTTCATTTTCACATACTCTTTCAGCCCTACCATTTCAATAGCTTCCATTAATCTCTTTTGCCGCTCTTCTTTTTGTACTTTCCTTACCTTAAGTCCAAATAAAATATTTTCTTCTACAGATAAGTGTGGGTATAGTGCATAATTTTGAAATACCATTGATAGATTACGATCTTTCGGCTCTAAATCATTTGCAACACGTTCATTAATAATTAAATCCCCCGAAGAAATTTCTTCTAGGCCAGCGATCATTCGTAATAATGTGCTTTTCCCACATCCTGAAGGCCCAACTAAAACAAAAAACTCACCCTTTTTAATGTGAACCGATACCCCCTTGACCGCTGTCTCTTCTGCATTTTTATATACCTTTGAAACATTTTTCAATTCAATCACAAAGTTGCACTCCTTTTTTCTTCTTGTATCCATACTTCATAATGACTCGTTGAAATTGCACTTGCGCCTGCACGAATAGCAATTTCCGCATCTTCTCGTGTTTGAATCAGTCCGCCTGCAATGATAGGAAATTCTATTTCCTCTGCTAACTGCTTAATAATGGAAGGCATAATACCAGGCATAATCTCTACTGCATTCGGTTTAGTCGTTTTACAATTTTCAATTGATTTTGTAAGAGATAAATTATCGACAATAAAAATACGTTGGATCGTTTTTAATCCAATTTTATTGGCATTTCGAATTGTAGATCCTTTTGTTGAAATAATACCTTGTGCTCCGATAACGTCTTGAATATACAAAAGTGCTTCCTCTGTATTCGTATTTAAACCTTGTATAAAATCACAATGAAGAAAGACATCATGTCCATGTTTCTGTAATTCATATACACACTCTGGTAACTCCAGCATTGAACCCGTCATAAGAAAAACTGTTTTCGGTAATTTTTTGTATGTGTTGTATCCTTTCCAATCCTTTATCATCGCAATATAAGGTTCTTTAAACATTCATTCCACCTAGCTTTTCTGTTTTTATCCAAACTAAAAACACCTACTTACATAGAACACCTTTCTCCTTATTTGAACTCTAGGGAATAGAGCACACCTAAGAAAGTGGCACGTTATATGTAAGCGGGTGTTCTCAAATATTCTCTACCCTAGTTATTTTGTTACCTTTACTATAGTATGCATTTATTAAGTCAGTTTTGATAGATTGTTAATTAGCTGTTAATCGAATGTTAATATTCACCATATTTTCTTAACATTAATCTAGATATACGAATAACCCCAACAGCAAACAACTATCTTTAAAATTCAAGTAATATGCAAATTCATTCCATAGTTAATCAATTTTAGTTTTCTCGCAACTTCTTGTGAGGCATAATTATCCCAAGAAGTACTATAAAGTGAAATGCGGTTTTCTTCTTGTATTGATATCGCCCAGGCTGTAACAACATCAGTACCATACCCATTCTCCGCTAAAGTTTCCACACTCGCCTCAGCAGCTACAGGTGTACTCCTAGCACTGCAACATATAGAAACTACCTTTTCATTTTTTACAATTGCAAAGTAAGGTTGCCTCCACTCCATCTGTTCTATTAGATTAGGAAAATTTTCTCGCAAAAGCTCTTTATTCTTCTCTGTTATCTGTATTGTTCTAGTTGGCTTATGTAAATTATTAGAGAACATGAAAGCAGGGCCCATCCAAATATTTTTTACTGTTCTTTCTTCATTTAATACATGGATAATCTTTGCTATCTCTATATGATTTGAAGGTTCTCGAATTAATTTCTCAATCTTACCTACCGTTTCATCATCCAGATCACAATGATATCTCGTTATACTCCCTTCACGAGTTCTGCCAAGAAAACAGCGTGGTGCTTTCGGATTTCCTTGTTCATTTACATATTTCATTTTTCCTACTTGATTATGAACAAATAAAACCTCTACCTGAATTGCTATTAAATCAAGTTCTGAGAGCCTCATTTATATTCTCCTTAGTTACTCCATATACCATTCATAATCTATTTTTCATGCCCAAAACAAAAATCCCATTTACATACACATTACTGAATCCATCATACTCAATGACTTCTTCATTCTGTCTATCTAAATGGGATTATTTCATACTTGTTATTCTACCGGTTGCGGTTGTGGCTGTACTACTTCATTCGCTCCAGCTACCCTCAACATATTTGCAATATCTTTAAAACCTCTTTTTTCAGCATATTGCAGTGGCGTAATATTTTCCTTATTGGCCATATTTACATCTGCCCCGTGGTCAATAAGCATTTGAATTACTTTCTTGTGATTTTCACTACCATTTCCTAATACAATTGCTTCTACTAAAGCTGTTCCACCACGAGCATTTTTATAATTGACATCAATATCTGTATGCTCTAACAATTCTTTTACGACCTCTACATGGCCACGCTCAGATGCAGAAATAAGTGCTGTTCCACCTGACTTAGTCGTTTCTTTCGTATTAACTCCTGCATTAATTAATACTTTTACAATATCCGTATATCCTTCTCTACTCGCATAAAGAAGTGGATTACTTTGTTTCTCATCTTTAATTTCAATATTAGCACCTGCACCAATTAATGCTTTCACTGTCTCTACATGATTTTGGTACGTTGCTGCAAGGACAGGTGTTTCTCCGTTGTCACCTTCTACATTTATATTCGCTCCATCTTGAATCAACTTCATAGCTGTTTCTGTATCTCCAAGAGTGGCAGAAAGTAGCAACTGTTTGTCCATTAAATTTATACTTTTTTCTTCTTTAGATTCTTCCTGTTCTTTATGCTTCTCTTGTTTCTTTTCGTTTTTCACATGAACCGGTTTCGATTCTGGCTCTTCTTGCTTATCGCAAGCCACTACCGTCATTAAAAGTCCTAATAACATACATAATAAAATTTTTTGTTTTCTCACAACTACAGCTCCTATGAAAGATAATGTTTTCTTAACCATTCCTCCATCACATACAATAACTCTTCTTGAGTACATTTATCCATAAGCACTTTATATTCCTTCTTTAATTGGATTATCTTAAACTTATATGATGTTTCTCAACCTATTGGAATGATACGCCTGATGGCCTCATCATTAGCATTATGAAGCAATTAGTTTAGCACGTTTTCACCGCATTTGTATACATTTCTAAAAAGTACATACATGGTTGCTTTAGGTCACTACATTCCATTGTAACCGTTCTTCTAAAAATTTTACACCTTTTCTATATTTGCACCTGAATAATACTAGAAAAAGACAACTATGCAGTTGTCTTTTTCTAGTATTAATGATGCCCACCGTGATTTCCCTTTTTCGTGTTCCCCATCATTTCTTTATTCATTTCCCATTTATGCTCTGCTAGCTCTTTATACGAGAGAACTTTCCCCTTATAGTTAGATACAAAGCTCTTTGCATCTTTTTTGTTTTTAAATGAAATGACATTATAAGCCATTGGTGTTGTAATTGTTTTATCATATACATAAGTAGCGTCTTCTAACGAAACCCAATCTTTCGAATCATAATCTCGAACAAATTTTTCTTTCGTCTTTTCACCTGGATTAATCTCCATCCATTTATACATACAACCGATATCATCAAACTTTAATGCTTTTCCATTTTCTAAAATGATTTCTGTTGCAAATTGATTATCCATTACCCCAATTTGGCAAATATCACACTTATCATGCTTCTCATCAATTGCTACAGCCTCTGCTTGTTTCTTACCACATCCTACAATTGTAAAGACAAAGAATAAGCATATAGCAAGCATCACATACTTTGTTCTCATTGTATTTCCTCCCTAACCGTATCTTCTACAAGGAGCATATCAAAAACTTGTGTGCGATTTGTGAAAAAATGATGTGTCTTTTGTAATATATGGAACAAAAAAGATGTGTAGTCCTCTCTACACACCTCTCATCATTCACAACCTGTAATTACTAAATCATCTTCTATTTTAATTAATAATGTATCTGTATGAATTTGCTGCCCAACAACTACATTTACTAATCTTATATTTCCACTGATGCCGACTGCAACCTTTTCAAGTTCACCGTTATTTTTTCGGATCATCATTAATTTTTCCCACTCATATACGTAAGAAGATTCATTAACAAAAATCTCTTCTACTTTTCCTTCATAAGAACTACAAATCTCTTCCATTCTTGTTTTCATATAAAATCTACTCCCTATTTCACACTTCAATATTGTCATCTTATTCTACCATTCTTATGGAGAGCAGCTTACTTTTTAAAAATTCAAATTAACTCCCGTGAACAAAATGACCAAAATAAAAATTATGCTTCTAATGATGTTATTTTTCAAATTATTTACCATTCAAATAGATGCTTTTATGATAAACAAAAAACCTTTTTCTGAATTTTTATTTTATTTTGAAAGCGCAATCATTTTTGAGGGGGAGATTACATGTTAGCACTACTTGGATTTGCAATGGTATTTGTCTTTATGTTTTTAATTATGACAAAACGTATGTCAGCACTAGTAGCATTAATATTAATTCCAATTACGTTCGCATTAATTGGAGGATTTTATGCAAACATGGGACCTATGATGTTAGAGGGCATTCAAAAACTAGCACCTACTGGTATTATGCTTATGTTTGCTATTTTATATTTTGGAATTATGATTGATAGCGGTTTATTTGATCCTGTCATTAGTAGGATTTTGAAATTTGTAAAAGGAGATCCTTTAAAAATTGTTGTTGGTACAGCGATTCTTACAATTATCGTTTCATTAGATGGGGATGGAACGACAACGTATATGATTACTGTTTCCGCAATGTACCCACTATATAAACGCCTTGGAATGAATCCACTTATATTAGCTGGGGTTGTTATGTTAGGTGCAGGCGTGACAAATCTTACACCGTGGGGTGGACCGACAGCTCGTGTTATGAGTGCACTTGGACTAGACGCATCAGAGCTCTTTACACCACTTATACCAGGAATGATTGCTGGTGCACTTTGGGTAGTTTTCGTTGCTTACTATCTTGGAAAAAAAGAAAGAAAACGTTTAGGAATTATGGATATACAATATTTAAAACAAATGCAAACAACAGATGAGCAAGCTGCAACAGTAGAAATTGCTGTTCATAAGCGCCCTAAACTTCTATGGATTAACTTTTTATTAACTGCTACCTTACTTGTCTGTCTTATACTAGAAGTTATGCCATTACCTGTTTTATTTACAATCGCTTTCGCTATTGCTGTTATGATTAACTATCCGAACTTAGATCAACAGAAAGAGCGTATTGCTTCTCACGCAGGAAACGTATTAGCAGTTGTTTCTCTCGTATTTGCCGCTGGGATTTTCACTGGAATTTTATCAGGAACAAAAATGGTAGATGCAATGGCTAAAAGTGTAGTAACTCTTATACCAGACGCTCTTGGCCCACAACTACCAATTATTACAGCTCTTCTTAGTATGCCATTCACATTTTTCATGTCCAATGATGCATTTTACTTCGGAGTATTACCTATTTTGACAAAAGCTGCTGCTACTTATGGAATTAGTGCAGCTGAAATGGGACGCGCTTCCTTACTGGGACAACCTGTTCACTTATTAAGCCCCCTTGTTGCATCCACTTATTTATTAGTTGGGATGGCAAAGGTTGATTTTGGTGAACATCAACGTTTTACTTTATTGTGGGCGGTTGGAACGACAATGGTCATGTTGATTACTGGAATTTTAATTGGGGTTATTCCAATATAAAATAAAAAAACAGTAGCGGACATATATCCTCTACTGTTTTTTATTATGAAGGAATAAGAAAATATCTTCTTTCTGGTCTCCCAACACTCCCATATATAAGCTCCGCATGAACTTTCTTTCCTGATATTAAATATTCTAAATAACGCCTCGCTGTCGATCTGCTTACTCCGACCATTGAGCTTAGCACTTCCGCAGTAATACCTTCTTCATTCACTGTTAACATATGCTTTTTTATTTTTGCTAAAGTTAAGGGGTCTATACCTTTCGGGGCATATTCTATTTCATTTCCCTTTACGCCTCTTTGAGACCATAAATGTTCTATTTGTTCGATAGATAATTGGTTATTTTTCTTTAACTGCACAAGCTTTTTTTGGTAATTTTCCAAACTTGTTTTAAATCGATCAAACATAAGTGGCTTTACGATATAATCTGTTACTCCACCTCGCAGGGCGTGCCTCACTACATCTGTTTCCGATGCAGCTGTAATCATAATAATATCTGTATCATGTAAATTATGTCTAATATATGTGACAAGTTCCGTTCCTTGCATATCAGGTAAGTACACGTCTAATAAAACGAGCTGTGGCTTCACAAGATCTAGCCATTCTTTCGCTTGTTCCCCAGTCGTCGCTGTTCCAATTACTTTAAATCCCTCAATCTTTTCAGTAAAACGACGATGAATGTCTGCAATTCGAATATCATCTTCTACAATCAATACTTCAATCTCCTCACCCATTACAATTCGCCTCTCTCTTTTGGTAATGCAATAATAAACAATGCACCACCTAAATCCCCTTTTTCGATTGCGATACTTCCATTTAAATCTTCTACTAACTCTTTCACCTTTGCTAATCCATATCCTCGCTTCTCGCCTTCTTTCGTCGAGAAGCCTTTATAGAATATGCTAGTAATGACCTCATCATGAATCCCTTGTCCTGAGTCTTCCACTTCAATGACTATTTCTTCTCCGATATCAGTCACAAACATTCTTACTTTCTTATCATGTTCTTCATTTCTTTCAATCGCTTCAAATGCATTCGTAATTAAATTTCCTAAAATAGAAACGACATAATTACTCTCAATATGCGGGCTTAATTTGTCTAAGCTACTCTCTCTATCTAGCATAAAATCAATCTTCAACTCTCTTGCTCTATTATAGAATCCAATTAAAATCCCACCTAACCATGGATTTTGAATTCGTTTCATAATAAATTGAACAAAATCTTGATATACCGCTGTTTCCTTATGAATAAGCTCCAAAGCATCTTCATATAATTCTAGCTGGATAAGACCTGAAAGCGTATACAACAAATTGTTATATTCATGCGTTTGCGCTCTTAATGCCTCTGTATATTGCTTCGTCTGAGATAATTCTGCTGTTAACTGATCCATTTCAGATTTCAAACGTAAGCTCGATACAACGCCAGTTACTTTATTCTTTACTTTAATGGGTAGACGGTTCGCAATAACAGCCTGCCCTTTTATATTTAATTGGCGGTCAAACTGTTCTTCACCAGTTTGAAGTACATCTAATATCGTTGAATTAGGAATTATATCTAAAATAAATTCTCCAATAATATTTCGTTGTTCATCTAGCGAAAGAATATCATAGGCTGCTTGATTAACTAAACTAATTATGCCATGTTGATCAATGACAATAATCCCCTCACGTACAGATTGAATCACTGTACTATGCTCTTCATATAAAGATGAAATTTCTTCTGGCTCCATCCCAAACATCATTCTTTTTATACTGCCAGCTAAATATATAGAGCCGATTACTCCAATTAATAGACCTATTATTGTAATCCAAAACACACGCTTTCCATACACTTCTACCGCTCCATGAATATCATCCATTGAAAATCCAACAGATACCACACCAATGATTTCATTTTCCTGATTATGGATTGGAACTTTTCCGCGTAATGAAGGGCCTAATGATCCAGTTGCTTTCGAAACGTAAGATTTCCCTTCTAATAAAACTCCTTTGTTATCTCCGCCAACCATTGCTTCTCCTATTTTATCTTTCCTAGGATGTGCATAACGAATCCCTTCTTTATTTCCAACTACAATAAAATCAGCATCTGTATCAATTCGAATTTTTTCCGCAATCGGTTGAATAATAGAAGCTGGATTTTCTGTTTGAAAAGCTTCCTTGATTTCTGGTATAGCAGCAACTGTTTTCGCAACATGCAAAGCTCTTTTGCCAATTTGCTCTTCTACCGTTTCAGATAATATGTAATAAAATAAATAACTCGTTAGCATAAGTACAACAAGAATAAGTGTACTAATAGTTAATGTGATTCTCGGTTGGAGTTTTAATTTTTTAAATTTCAAAACCATTCCCCTAACATGATTAAAGATAGAATTTAAAGAATATACAGTCTCTTTAATTATACTTAATCATAACACGGTTACTCTATATTTCTTTCTTTTTCTCTTCATAAAAAAGAAACGAAGTAAAATTATTACCTCGTTTCTTAACAATCATTATTACACTTTAAACTTACCGATCATCTCCTGTAATTCCTCTGCCATTTGTGATAAATGAACTGCTGCTGCATTGATTTCATCTACTGAAGCTAATTGTTCTTCTGAAGAACCAGCAATATTTTGAACGCTTGCTGCATTTTCTTCAATCGTAGCTGCAATTTCATTAATTGATGCACTAACTTGTTTTGCATCTACTGTCATTTGCTTCGCTACTTCTACCATGTTATCAATTTGTACAACTGTATCATCTGTAGATTTCAGTATTTCAGCAAAGCTTTGCTTCGTTTCATTTGCAACTACAAGCCCTGATTGTACTTCTGTCCCAACTAGCTTCATAGAACTTACCGTTTCCTTGATATCAAATTGGATTTCTTTCACTAGTTTTCCAATTTCCGTAGAAGACTGTCCTGATTGCTCAGCTAATTTTCGTACTTCATCTGCTACAATTGCAAATCCTCTTCCTTGCTCTCCAGCTCTTGCAGCCTCAATTGCCGCATTTAACGCTAATAAATTGGTCTGCTCTGCAATATGTTGAATCACCTCAAGGATTGCTCCAATTTGTTTTGATTTATCATCTAACAAAACAATAACTTTATCTGATTGTGAAACAGACTCATGGATTAATTGCATTTGATTCACAGTTTGTTCAACTAACTTTCCACCATCTTCAGCCTTTTTCTTCGTATACATAGATGCTGTAGATACTAATGAAGAACTATCTGCAACACGCTGAATTCCTTCTGTAACTTCTTCTAATAATGTTGCGCCTTCTTCAACTTCTTTCGTTTGTATTTCAGCCCCACTCGACACTTGCTCTATTGCTTGTGTAATTTGTTCCGTCGCTTCACTTGTCTGCTTCATACTAGCTGTTAATTCTTCTGAAGATGCCGCCACGTGACTTGCTGAAGTATTTATATTGGAAATGACCTGATGTAATGATGCCGCCATCTCGTTAAAACTTTCTCCTAACTGTCCAATTTCATCTTTAGAATGAACTGTAATTGTTTCTGTTAAATCGCCTTCACTAATCTTTTTCGATGATATAACAAGTTGTTTTAACGGACTAATGATAGAAGCAATTATGAAGTAAATTAAAATCCCACCAATTATTAATGAAATACCAATAACAGTTAGCGTTTTATAGAAAATAGGATTAGCTGCTTCAATAATTTCTTTTGAAGGCATAATTCCTGCTATTTTCCATCCAGTCTGCTTATTTGTTATAAAGGTAATATTGCGATCATCACCATCAAGTTTGAATTTAAAATCACCTGTTTCCTGTTTGTACAATTCCTTCTCCAGTTTTTCTTCTATTTTGTCACCCGGTTTCATCGTCGGATGTGCTATTACATGTTTAGATTGGTCGAAGATTGCTACATATCCTTTTTTGCCGATATTGACCATTTTTGAAGTATTTACAATATCATTAATAATTAAATCAATACCGAGAACACCGCTCTTATCCTCATTTTGTTTTGCTATTGTAATAACAATATTCCCTGTTGTACTTGACTTATATGGGGCTGTGATAACCACTTCTCCGCTTTTTTTCGCTGCTTCTTTATACCAATCTCTTTCGGTAGGATTATACCCATCTGGCATTTGAATAGACGGTGATTGAATAAATTGTCCCGTACTAGACCCCGTATAAATTGCTTCTATTTCTGGATGTAATTTATTATATTCTTCTAATTTATTTTGCACATTTTGAAGCTGATCAGTTCCGTAACTTACTCCACTAAATAACTTTGTAAAATATACTGCGTCTACCTTTTTACTGTCTATCTCTTTATTAATAACATTATTTAAAATCTTTACGTTATCTTCCGCTGATTGTAAAATTGTTTCATTAAAATTTGTCTTTGCTTGCTGATAAGACGTCCAACCAATTACAATACTTGGAAGAATCAAAACAATAACAAATGACACAAGTAACTTTGCTTTTAAACTACTTCTTCTTAATTTCCCTTGAAACATATCTCTACCCCTCCATACCGTTTTAAATGTAATTGTTTTACATTTAATTTCTTTATATAAATTATACGATTAAAACGTATCAACTCTTTATCTCTTTTTCTATTAAAGAATTAATACATACCTTTTTCATTCTATATAAATTAAATAATTAAAACAATATATTAAAATGTAAATTATTCGAACAATTCACAGAAGAACCTCTAGTATCTTACTTACTAGAGGTTCCACCCACTATACTATTCTTTATCTTTTTCTACTTCTTTTTTCTCATCTTCTACTACTGATACAACAGGTTTATCGTTTGATAATTGTTGTACTGCTCCTTTTCCAGCAAATCCTTCTAATAACTCTTTTAAATCAATGCCAGAAGAAGCTTTTAATGTTTCTTGCATCGTTGCCATTAAATCAGTCGCATAACCTGCAACTTTTCCGGCGCCGCTATTTTTACCACCGCCGCCTGTATCGACAACTGTAATTTTATCAATGTTACTAAGTGGGCTTGCAACTTCCTTCGCATAACTTGGAAGCATTTTAAGTACCATATCCATAATTGCCGCTTGACCATATAACTCAAATGCCTCTGCAATTTTTTGTTTCGCTTCTGCTTCTGCTAAACCTTTTAACCTAATAACATCTGCTTCCGCCGTACCTTGTGCTTTTTGTACTTCCGCTTTCGCTTGACCTTGCGCTTTTTCGATTTCCGCCTTCGCTAAACCTTCCACACGTACTTCTTCCGCACGCGCTCTCGCTTCAGCTTCAATCTTATATTGATCCGCATCTGCCTTTTTCATTTGTTTTACTTTTTCTGCTTCCGCTGATTGCTCAACAGCATAACGATCTGCATCTGCTTTTTTCTTTACTTCTGCATCGTATTGCTTTTCACGACGCGCAATCTCTTTTTCTTCTAATTCAATTTGTTTCTCACGCTCAATGATTTTAACGCGCATTTGCTCTTCTGTAACACCTTGTTGTGCTTTCGCCTGTTGTAATTCGTAAGAAAGATCTGCATCTGCACGAGCTTGTTCTTGCTCTCTCTTATAAGATTGTACTTTTAATTCTTTATGTTTTTCAGCTTCAGCGATTTGGGCATCACGTTGGTATTCAGCCTCTTTCGCTTCTTTCTCAGCACGAGCTTTTTCAATACGCGCTTCCTTTTCACGCTCTGCATTTGCAATTGTTGCATCACGCTTAACCGTCGCAATTTGCGGCTGACCAAGTGCATCTAAGTAACCGTTCTTATCCATAATTTCTTTAATTGTAAAGGAAACGATACGAAGACCCATTTTCTTTAAATCTGTAGAAGCTACTTCATGCACCTTTTGAGCAAATTGCTCTCTATTACTATACGCATCTTCTACTGTCATAGAAGATAAAATCGCACGTAAATGACCTTCTAAAACTTCTTTCGCTTCTACTTTTAACTCTTCTGTTTCTTTTCCTAAATATTGCTCAGCTGCTGTCGATACTTCTTCAATTGTAGAACCTACTTTAATAATAGAAACACCATTTACTGTAACTGGAACACCTTGCTTCGTATACGTATCGCGTGTACCCACTTCTAACTTGTAATTTAGTAAGCTTAAAGGTTCTGCTCTTTGCATGATTGGCACTACGAATGTACCGCCACCGCGAATAATCTTAATCTTCTTTCCATCATCAGTGGTCACTACATTTTTCCCACCACCAAGCCAGTTCCCTGTAACAATTAACGCTTCATCTGGTCCAACTGTTCGATACTTCGTAATGAATACTAAAATGAGTAGAATTAAAATTGCGAGTAAAACTCCACCAATAATTAATGGAATCGTCATGTGAATTCCCCCTTATAATTTTGGTTTTTTTAAAGAATAAGCGATGTTTTGTACAAGCAAAACACCATCTTGGACTCCCTCAATAATAACCTCAGTTCCTTGTGAAATATCTTTTTTCCCAATTGTTTTAGCTGGAATTGCATTACTTCCAAATTGGGAGGATATTAATACTTCACCAAATCCTTCTGTAGGAATTGTCGTAATGACTTCTCCCTTGCAACCAATGAATTCATCCATACGTTGCACAGTATTTTGTTCAGCCTCTGCAATCGGCTTTAAAATTAATATTTTCATTATGAATACACCAATAAAGGATATAGCAAATGCAGCCACGAAAATAAGAATACTATTAAAGGAAAATAAATATTCTCCTATATAACTAAGTCCACATAACATAGCGAAAAAACTAAGTAATAAAGTAACAACGGATACAGATCCGCCTCCAAAACTAAATATGGATTCAAATATATCCCCAAAAAAGATATAAATCACAGTGAGTATAGTAGCAATAATAAATCCGTATAAATAAATTGTCTCAAGTGGATAACCAAACAAAACCATTTCTTATCCCCCTCTCTTAAACAATCCCTTTTTTGTTATGTGTATGCCCCACCTCTTTCAAAGATTATTGTTCTTAATTTTCAGTTATTTACTCTTTAAAGAAAAGCCTGCAGTACAGGCCTCTAAAAAAGAACAGGAGAAGCCTATTGTGACAGGCTCCTCCTAGAAAATAACCGGTATATTATATATCTATATAATATACTATTTTCCACAAAAAGTAAAGTTAAACATACATTGGAAAAGCACTTATTTTACTGATAATTCGTATGTTCCATCGCCATTATCATATTTATATACATACAAGTAATATTTACCTGGTTTTGCATTAAAGTTTGCCTCTATATGATTGCCATTTGCTTGACCGTAAGCAGCATAATTTTGCATATCTGATTCATGGTGAAGTACCCATGTCATCCCGATTCCATACTCATTTAAAACGGAAATATCAATATTTTTCGCTGATGCTACACTAAATGTATAAACATCAGTGTGATCCCCGCCCATAAGGCTACCTTTTATCGTAGTGTTTAGTCCAATACGATTTGCTTCCTCCGGGCGATTATTTGGTTCTGATTCTGTTAAACTTCCATCTTTAACCGTAACCGTTGTTTCGCTTCTACTCTCTTTCCCTTTATCATCTTTTACTATTAACGCTACTTTATATGAACCTTCTCTTTCATATACATGTACTGGATTTACTTCTGCACTTGTGCTTCCGTCTCCAAAGTCCCATAAATAAGAAACGATTTTTCCATCTTCATCTTTTGAGCCGTCGCTTTTAAATTGAATACCTTCTTTTACAAGTCCATTATAAGGGCCATTTATATTAACCGTTGGAGCTTTATTTTCTCCGTCATCTTTTGCGATACCGTGGAAGACTACATCATATTCAAATTCATTTGAGCTATTTACACGATAATTGACGAAATATGCTGTAACAGTTTTGTAGCCACTCCATTCTTTTTGCGCAAGTTGTTCCAAAACTTCATTTACTTTCTTACTCATTGCGTTCCAATCTTCTGACTCACCTTTTGTTACACTACCTGTATACGTACCTTCTAATGTAAATGTATTAAAGAATTGGGAGCTATGTTTTGTCATTTTTGCATCTTTCATCGGCAACGTTTCAGTCATTTCTTTCTCTACTGCTGTTAATGATTTTGGGGCATGTTCAGCTAAATAATCATCTGCTACTGCCGGTACATTATATTTATCTTGATTATCGATTAGCTGCTGCATATACTCTTGATACTCTTTATTTAACTTAGGATCTTTACTTAGATTTTCACGATATGCATCATAATTTTTCACGTCATTCGCACGAATCAAATCTTGAATTTTATCAAATGTTTCAAACTGATGCGTATATAAGTAAGACTGCAATGCGAACGAGTAATTATAGAAATCCCAAGAACCGTATTTAGCAAATAATGTACGCTCTGCTGTATAACGACTTGCAGGATCAGATGATAATCCACTAATGATGCTCTTTCTCGGTACTACATTATTTGTTCGAGTAGACCCTGCGAAAAACTCTGCATTTCCTTCTTGGAACCAAGTTAACCTTTCATTTTGATACATATCTCCTCTTCCGAATAAACCTGGCACTTCATATCTCCCTTGCAGATAATGGGTAAACTCATGGCGGAATAATTCTTCTAAACTATAAATACTTTGTTCTGGCGTGCGTTCATATGTAAAGAATGTTCCTGTTTCTTCAATATAAATTCCACCGTTGTTCGTTTCATATCCATACAGTTGTCTATTTAATTGGTACTCTTCTGGACTGTTATAAATTACGATCGTTAATATATCATCTGCATTGCCCGGCTCTAACGCTTTATCATTCCCAATTACACGATGATACTGCGCTTTTACTTCCTTTGCAGCCCAGTATAGTCTCTTAATTTTTTCTTCCGATACTTTATCTCCTGTTTTAAATACGATAGATCCATCATCAAATGTATACGTTTTTGGTAAGTACTGCTCTTTTCCTTCTTTACGTATTTTCTCTAAATCTACTGTATTCCCGCTATAATCTTTTCCGTTATAATTTGTTGTAATTTGTTCTACTGCGACAAAATACGGCTCACTTAAGCGCGGATACATATGCATTGCCTGTGTCACAACTTCTAATCCTTTATTTGGATTGCTATGAAACTTCCCTAAACGACTAGCAAAGTAAATTCCATTATTAACGAGCCACTTATTTTCTTGTGTTACTTCATTTAGAAGAGCAATACGATTTATTTCATTAATAAACCCATCTACTTTTCCATACCACATCGTTTCATTCGCTTCTTTACGAGCCTCAATTAAGTAAGACTGTATATCATAGTCAATCCCTTGCATAATATCGTATACAGCTTGTCCTTTCATACGATCGTCTACATACGTATGAAGATTATCATTATATTGTTTTAAAATATTAGCTGCGTATTGAACCGTTTCAACATCACTTGAAGCGTTACTAATCAATTTTCCGTATGCAGATACGACTGTATCTTGTTCAGCTGTACCAAGCTTAAAGTTTGGATTTTTTGCGATAGATTTTAAAGCAGGTAAACATTTGTCCTGGAAACTTCTTTCATTTAATTCACTTAATTCGTTATTATAAAATGCCAGATAAAAAGCTGAACGTAGCACTTCCGTAAACGTTTGAATTCCTTTTGAATCATCTTTCGTAAATGTACTACCCCGATGAGCTAATTCATCTATAACGACTTGCATTTTCCCTTTATCTTTATAAAAAGCTTTTGCATCTTCATTAAACTGGAATAAGTCTGTAATTTGGTGCCACTTAATACTACCTAACGTTTCGACTAATTCTTGATCATTCATTTTGTTTAAATCAGCCATTGAATAGCTTTCTTTAACTTGCTTTACTGCCGCTTTGTTCGGAATAGATGCTGGTCGTTGTGAAAAGTCTCCTACTTTTAACCGTTCTTGAAACGATAATGTTTCCTCCGCTTTAGAAACGTGTCCAATCTCATCTACTGGCTTTTCAATTCCTACTGGTTTCGAATGCAATACATTATATGGCACCTTTTCTTCTGCTGATGCATGAGTTTGAATTGCCCCCAGCGATAGAGCCATTGTACTAATGCTAAGCATCACTTTATTGATCTTTGATTTCTTGTTCATATCTTTGCCCCCTATTTTAATATTCCATCCAAGAATTTAACATAAAATCTAGATATAACAATATAAAATGCAATATTTCATATTATTTCTTCTTACATTTTGTACATATCGTGAACAATCTCCCCACTATCTAGCCGCCAATAGTTATGAATCTTTAGCGATTAAACAGTCCTTTTACACATGTTAAAAATCGAATTTTTTGACAATTAACCCTTTAATTGTTATGATTAATATAATTGTTAACTTTATTAAACAAGGGTGGGATTCTATGATAAAAAAAGAAAACAGTGTATTCTATATCTCCATCTTGCTAACAACATTATTCATCATATGGGGAATTACCCCAGCAAGTTGGATACAAGGCTATGATTTACAAAGCGTTACATCTTCTTTAAACTCATTTATCCTCAATAAATTTGGATGGTTTTACTCTCTACTTATGACTGCAATGATTATTTTAGCCGCTTATTTAGCATTTTCTAAGTACGGTTCTATTCGTCTTGGTAAAGATGGAGAAAAACCAAAGTATAGTTATCCATCTTGGCTATCCATGTTATTTGGGGCAGGAATGGGAATTGGACTCCTCTTTTATGGAATCGCTGAACCGATTTCACACTTTACAGATCCACTAACAGGAAAAGCAGGTACAGAGGAAAGCGCCAAGCTCGCTATGCAATATTCATTTTTCCACTGGGGTCTCTTTCCATGGTCACTATACGCAATGGTTGCTTTAACAATTGCATATTTCACATTCCGCAAACAAAAAGGTAGCACAATTGGGGCTACAGTTACTCCATTATTTAATCGATCGAAAAATTCTCCTATCGGAAAAACAGTCGATATTTTAGCTGTTTTAGCCACAGTATTTGGTATTGTGCCCTCTGTTGGGATTGGTGCTCAACAAATTGCTGGAGGATTAAGCTATTTATTCCCTTCTATTCATAACACTTTACTTACACAGCTCGTACTTATCGCTATCTTCGCTGTTTTATATTTAACAAGTGCACAAACAGGCTTAGATCGTGGGATTAAATATTTGAGTAACTTAAATTTCTCTCTTGCAGGTATATTACTCGTCTCCTTCTTACTTTTAGGACCAACTGTATTTATTATGAAATATTTCACATCTACACTCGGTTCTTATATTGGAGCTTTACCTAGTATGGGATTAAATTTAGGAGCATTTAATGAAAAATCTTCTTCTTGGATAGAAAACTGGACTATTTTCTATTGGGGATGGTGGATCTCTTGGTCCCCATTCGTCGGTACATTCATCGCCCGTATTTCTAAAGGACGCACAATAAAAGAATTTATTTTTGGAGTTGTATTAGTCCCAACTCTCATCTGCACATTTTGGTTTGCAGTATTTGGCGGTACCGCTATCCATATGGAAATGTTCCAATCGCTTGGTATAGCTGATGAAATCGCAAAAAATGGTACAGAGATTGGATTATTTGCTGTTATTTCACATCTACCGTTCTCTACATTTTTAACAATTATCGGGTTAATTTTAGTAGCCACATTTTTCGTTACTTCTGCTGACTCGGCAACATTTGTCGTTTCTATGCAAACGAGTAACGGAAGCTTATCACCAAAAAATAGTTTAAAACTTATATGGGGATTAACAATCGCGATTATTGCAGCTATTTTATTACAAGCTGGAGGATTAAATGCACTGCAAATTGCAGCGATCATCGCAGCACTACCATTTTCTATCGTAGTCGTCCTTATGGTTACTTCACTCTTTAAAGAGCTACGAAAAGAAGATGTTAATTTGCAAACGAAAGAAGTTCCGCAAAAAATAAAAAAGGTTATGTAACGATTGGCACCTCAAATTATTTCTAAATCCATGATAAATGAGGAAAAAAGCAAATTAAAAAACCCCATTCGTATGAAATATAATTTTCATACGAATGGGGTTTTTTACTCTATTATATAGTGTTGTAAACATGCCTTCTCCTCAAAACCTACTTTCTTGTACAACTTCATCGCACGATCATAATTCGTATTCAAACATAGTTCTATCTCTCTCATCCCTTGGAAGGAGAAAATATATTGAATTGAAGCTTGTAATAACCGCTCTCCGACACCTTTTCCATTTATCTCCTTCTAAAAAAGACATCATCATAAGCATATTTCAAAATGAAATCGCCATGATAATGTCTTCTTAAAAATTCATATAATCATATTACGTTATAATAAAATAAAAAGTTTTTTATTTCTTAAATAATCTCTTTCTAAATACAAACATACTCAATGCTGAAAGAACTAACGCTATGCCTGAAAGTAATATTGATGTATTCTCTTGTCCACCTGTTGCTCCTAATGATTTCTTACTTTCTTCTTGCTTATTAACAACTGGTTTATTTTCTTTCACAACTTGATTATTCACATTTTGTTCTTGGACTACTGTGGATTGATTTACTGCGTCTTTTGAACCTTCAATTTCTTTTCCTGTTCCTTTTATCTCAGCTTTCGCCCCTTCAACTCCTGTTGTTGGCTCGTCCACTTCTTCTTTTACCTCTTCAACTTCTTTTATTGGCTCTTTTACTTCCTCTTGCTCTTCTTCAACTTCTTTTATCGTTTCTTTCACTTCTTCTTTTGTTTCTTCAACTTCTTTTTCCGGCTCTTTTACTTCCTCTTGCTCTTCTTCAACTTCTTTTATCGTTTCTTTCACTTCTTCTTTTGTTTCTTCAACTTCTTTTTCCGGCTCTTTTACTTCTTCTTGCTCTTCTTCAACTTCTTTTATCGTTTCTTTCACTTCTTCTTTTGTTTCTTCAACTTCTTTTTCTGGCTCTTTTACTTCTTCTTTCGGTATTAATTTTTCTACTATATTCTGCATGACGATGCCACTATATAATATGCCCGTCTCATAATGATCTGCATCCAAGTCAAATTCATATATTTTTTCTCCTAGAGTACTCCAAATGATTCCCTCATCAGTAAGCATTCCACCTGCACTCTTTAACGTAATTTTTTCAATTCGTTCCCCTTCTAAATCATATACAGGTATTTTCACTTCTTTATTTATTTCTGCATCATCCAAAATGACCTTTTGCCTTCTAACATCAATTGTTCCCCACTGGCCTAATTGTATTAACGGCCTTACATCACGAATCTCATTTTCAGCTAATTTTAAACTAAGTAAGTCTAACATTGATCCAAGAACTGACACATCTTTAATACGATTATCTGTAAGATTTAACCATTGTAAATTTTTTAATGAAGATAATGGAGTAGTATCTTCAATTTGATTATGAGATACATTCAAATTATTCAATTGTTTCATGTTTAAGATGAACTCAATATTTTTCAGACCTACTCCTTCCAAAGTGAGTTTTTCTAAGTTCATCATGTATTCTAAGCCTGTTATATCTTTTATCTCTTTTCCTTTTTCTTTAAGGATTTCTAATTTTTTAATCTGTAATAAATCTTCTTTTGTGATAGGAGCGTTTAAATTCTCTCTACCTAAATTCTCTTTATTAATATGTTGTTGTAAAGTTTTATCGAGAATTACATTTTCCTTTTGTTCATTATCCTCTTTTATTTCATCTAACCTTTCAACAACATTTTGAATTACTGTTCCATTAAACTTAATACGATTTTCTTCTGGCTTTATATCTAATATAAATTCGTATGTTTTTTCACCGGTAGTACTCCATTTAACAGAACCATTATTAACTATTCCATCTCCATTCTTTAATTGAATAGTATCGAGTGGCTCGCCTTGTAAATTATAGATAGGTATTTTAACTTCCTTATCTTTTTCTACATCACCTAAAAAGATTTTTTGTCTTTGAACGTCAATGTACATTCTTTTTCCTAACTCTTGAACCGGTCTAACATCACGAATTTCATTTGACGCTAGCTTTAAATCATATAAACCTGTTACTTGACTAAGTGGTGTTATATCTGAAATATAGTTTTCTTCTAAATTAAGTGATTGTACAGTAGACATTCTTGATAAAGGTTCGATGTTTTCTAATTCATTTTTAGAAAGGTCTAACTCTACTAATTTTTTCATTGGTGTAATATGTTCAATATTAGTAAGTCCATTGTTACTTAAAGATAAACTCTTCACATTCTTCAGTTGCTCAATCCCAGCAAGATTAGCATTACTAATTTGATTATTTGCTACAGTCAAAGTCCTTAAAGATTTCGCTGTAAATAATGGTTTAATATCTTTTATATAATTACTATTTAAATCTAGCAATTTAATCTTCTTCATTTGACTTAGTGGGCTTAAATCTGAAATTTTATTATTTCTCAAGCTTAAACTCTCAATATGTTCTAACTCAGCCAAAGGTCCAATATCTTCAAGTTCGCCATAGGTTATACTTAATGATTTCAATTGCCTCAAATTCGAGATAAATTTTATATTTTCTAACTTAACTTCTTCCAACGTTAAGTTTTCTAAGTTCTTCATATATTCTAGACCGCTTACGTCTTTTATTCCTTTGCTTTTAGCTTCAACGACTATTAAAGATTTAACTTTTAATAAATCTTCCTTAGTTATTGGGGTATCTAAATTTTCTCTATTCAAGTTATATTTATTAATATGCTTTTGTAATTGCCTATCTAATATTACATTTCCATTTTCATCTTGTTGATCCACTTTATCCTCTTTATTTTCCTTTTGTGCTTCTGGAACATTATTTTCTAAATTCAATGTATTTACTTCAAATTGTACTTGATACTTATTATCATAGGCTATTGTCGGAATATAAATATGCATTTGCATATTATACCTTTTTCCTAATTCCCCTACTTCAAACTGAATCACTTTCGTTCCATTTTTCTTTTTATCTTCTGATATTACTTTTACATCATGAAACACACCAGGAGTATGTATATCCTCTGTTTTCAAGTATTGAAAGAAGTCACTATCACTTAACGTTGCTGTTACAATTTTCTTTCCGTTCTCAACTGTTAATTTCGGATTTTTTATATAAACAGCTGCCATAGACTCTTCATTTGTTTTATCTTTATACGCTTTAATAACAGCGTCATATGTACCATCTTCTAAACCTTGTCCCGTTTTATTCGCCTCAATTGCTACTGCCGCTAAAGCAGGTGTTGAATAAACAGCAAACGGAAGTGATAACGTCGCCGCTATAATCATTGCATTTATATGTTTTCTTTTATTTCTTTTCAACTTGACATCTCCTCCAAAATATACAAATTAAAATGTAATCATTTCTCGAATAAATGATAATGATTTTCATTATCATTGTCAACTAAAAAAATAAAAAGTTAACAAAAAAATAACCCCTTTTTAAGGGGGTTATGCCATTTTTTCTCCAGATTCTTCTCTAAAAAAGCTCTTCATCGCATGGAATACATCTGCTTTTTGCTTTAAAATATAATATCTGAAGTTTTCATCTTTAATATTTTTATAGGCTGACATAAGTGTACTGTGGCGATTGTACTGATTCACTTCCCCATATCCAAACATATTACACTTCTTCATTAATTCTTCAACAAGTTTTACACATCTAGCATTATCTGATGTTAAATTATCACCGTCTGAAAAATGGAATGGATAAATATTATAGCGGTCTGGTGAATATTTATTATCAATTAGCTCAAGTGCTTTTTTGTATACAGAAGAACAAATTGTTCCGCCACTTTCTCCTTTTGAGAAAAACTCTTCCTCTGGAACTACTTTTGCCTCCGTATGATGGGCAATAAATTCAATATCTACTGTTTCATACTTTGTGCGTAGAAATCTCGTCATCCAGAAAAAGAAGCTCCGTGCCATATATTTCTCCCATATTCCCATCGATCCACTCGTATCCATCATCGCTAATACAACAGCTTTTGAATCTGGCTTTAATACTTCATTCCAAGTACGGAACTTTAAATCTTCTTGATGAATTGGATGAAAAGATGCTTTACCACGCATCGCATTTCGTTTATATGCGGATATCATCGTTCTTTTCTTATCGATATTGCCCCATAATCCCGTTTTTCTAATATCATTAAATTCAACATGTTCAATCTTGTTTTCATCCATTTCTTTTCTCTTTAAATTAGGTAATTCTAATTCTTTGAAAAATGCTTGCTCTAATTCCAAAATAGAGACTTCAGCTTCATAATAATCTTCTCCAGCCGCATCCCCTGCTCCTTGCCCTTTTCCTGGTCCTTTTTGCTTTTGACCACCTGATCCATCTCTCGCAACGACATCACCAACTTTGCTGTCACCATTTCCTTGCCCAACGTGTTTGTTTTTATCATAATTGTACCTAATCTTATATTCATCTAAAGAACGAATCGGTATTTTTACAACATCCTTACCATTAGACATAACAATGCTTTCTTCTGTTACAAGATCGGGTAAATTATTCTTAATTGCCTCTTGTACTTTCTCTTGATGGCGTTGTTGGTCGTCATATCCTTTGCGATGGAGGGACCAGTTTTCCTGTGAAATCGTATAATTTGGTTGGTTTTCTTCACCCATTTCTTTCCCTCCTTACTGTAATTGTCTTCCTATATGAACAGCAAGCTAGAAATTTTGTTTTATACTGTACCAGCTAGAATGAAAGGTAACTGCCCATCGAAAATCATCCCATAAACATATATAACGTTTTTCATATAATACTCCGAGCATCCTAAACAAAATTTTGCCACTCACATACTAGAAAAGAATCATTCAGCCTTTGATAAGAAAGAAACACAATGCATAGTTGCACACATTTACACTTTGCAACATATTGTATTGTGTTGGCTTTTTTCGTATGAATGGTTGGTTACTCTATCATATGCATATTGTAAAAATAATTGACAATAAATTCATAAAATTGCATCTTAATTTATTGCATTTGGACAAGGTATGACACTTTACACATATGACTGGATAATAAAACGCTGTCCCGCAAAATACAAGAGACAGCGTTTTGTTATCAAACTATCGGTTTAGCAGACTACCTACATAGCGTAATAATTCATTTGCTGAAGAAGAATTATAGCCGTGCTCATCAATTAAACGTGCAACAACATCATTAATTTTCTTCAGCTGATTTTCGTCTGGTGTTTTCGTTGATGTTGTAATTTTCACTATATCTTTTAAATCAGCAAATAGCTTCTTCTGAATCGCTTCACGAAGACGTTCGTGCGAATTATAGTCGAAGCGTTTTCCTTTACGTGCATAAGCAGAGATGCGAATTAATATTTCTTCCCGGAATGCTTTTTTAGCATTTTCTGAAATTCCAATTTGCTCCTCAATCGAGCGCATTAACTTTTCATCTGGGCTCATTTCTTCACCTGTTAACGGATCACGTAATTTCGACTTATTGCAGTACGCCTCAACGTTGTCTAAGTAATTATCCATAAGTGTCTTAGCGGATTCTTCATACGAATAAACAAACGCTTTTTGTACTTCTTTTTTAGCAATTTCATCATATTCTTTTCTTGCTAATGAAATGAAGTTCATATAGCGCTCTCGGTCTTCATTACTAATCGATGGATGCTGATCCAATCCATCTTTTAAAGATCTAAGCACATCTAGAGCATTAATAGATGGTACCTCTTTTCGAATAATTGTAGAAGAAATGCGGTTAATAACGTAACGAGGATCAATACCTTTCATACCTTCATCTTGATATTCGCGTTGCAACTCCTCTACATCAATCGCATTATAACCTTCTACCGTTTCTCCATCATACAAACGCATCTTTTTAATTAAATCAATATCTGGACGCTTCGGATCTTTTAAACGAGTTAAAATCGTAAACATTGCTGCAACCCGAAGTGTATGCGGTGCAATGTGCACATCGGACACGTCACTTTCACGAATCATTTTTTCATAAATATGTTCTTCTTCACTCACTCGTAAATTATATGGAACTGGCATTACAATAATTCTTGAGTGTAATGCTTCATTTTTCTTATTTGCTATGAAAGAGCGATACTCTGTTTCATTCGTATGCGCTACAATTAATTCATCTGCTGAAATAAGTGCAAATCTTCCCGCTTTAAAATTCCCTTCTTGTGTAAGCGATAATAAATGCCATAAAAACTTCTCGTCGCATTTTAACATCTCTTGGAATTCCATCATCCCACGGTTTGCCTTATTCAATTCTCCATCGAAGCGATACGCTCGTGGATCTGATTCTGAACCATATTCTGCAATTGTAGAAAAGTCCAAGCTACCTGTTAAATCTGCAATATCTTGTGATTTAGGATCAGAAGGGCTAAATGTACCAATACCAGTTCGGCGATCTTCAGAGAAGAAAATACGCTCCACAACTACATCTTCAATTCTCCCACCATATTCTTGCTCTAGGCGCATAACGTTGAGTGGTGATAAATTCCCTTCAATTCTTACTCCATACTCATCAAAGAAATCATCTCGTAAATGATGCGGAATTAAATGAAGTGGATCTTCATGCATTGGGCACCCTTTAATTGCAAAAATTGCTCCTCGATCTGTTCTTGAATATGTTTCTAATCCTCGTTTCAACATCGTAACTAATGTTGATTTACCTCCACTAACAGGACCCATTAATAATAAAATACGTTTTCTAACATCTAATCGTTTTGCAGACGGATGAAAATATTCCTCTACAAGACGTTCTAAAGCATCCTCTAACCCAAATAGCTGATTACTAAAGAAGTTATACTTTCTTCTACCATCAACTTCTTCAATTCCAGCATCTTTTATCATATTGTAAATGCGAGAGTGTGCTGTTTGAGCCACCCATGGTCTTTCCTTCACAAGCTCCAAATACTCCGCAAACGTACCTTCCCATTGTAAGCGTTCTTCTGCTTCTCGATGCTGTTCAATTTTTTTTAGAATATCCATTATAGCTCCTCCCCCATCTCCTTGTTCAATCGGATTATTATAAAAGGTATGCTAGGATGTCCTTAAACATTCTTTAAATCAAAATGAAATATACAGTAGTGTTATAAAATTCTCTCCAAAATTCAAAGAAAATTCTGTATAATATAGGTATTAAAGTTTTTACACCTCTATTCATTTTAAATAAATTCTTTTCTTCCAAGAACATTACATACATTTCGATTCATATTTCAGATTCGTAAACTGAAAAAATAGGAGGGATATTAGTATGAAATTATTATTAATTTTAGGTGTATCACTCACATTTCTTACAGCTATTTTTACATCTGGTTACAATGATAAACCCGGTACACATAAAAAGTGATGTGCTTCTTAGCACATCACTTTTTTTATCGATTATTTATAATACACATTTTCCACATCATATTTTGATAAAGGGCGGCTATAATAATAACCTTGTACAAACTTCACATTCTTTTCCTTCAAAAATTGTATTTGTTCCGCTTTTTCTACCCCTTCTGCAATTACATTCAATTCCAACGTATGAGCTAGATGAATAATTGCAGCCGTAATATTCGTATCGCGTTCATCTACATGTATACCTTCCATAAAAGAACGATCAATTTTCAAAGTATCAATTGGATACGTTTTTAAATAACTCAAAGATGAATACCCTGTACCAAAATCATCTAAATGAATCTTTAAATTTTGTTCTTTTAATTGTAGCAATACTCTTTTCGATATATCTTTATGTATAAGGGCTCCTTCTGTAACCTCTATCGCTAATAAATGAGCTGGTACATTGTACTTATGTAAAGCTCGTGTAATCATCTCTATTAATGTAATAGAGCGAAAATGCCTGGCTGAAATATTAACTGCAATTGGGACAACTTCATATCCTTTATTTAACCATTCGCGTATTTGTCGACACACTTCATTTACTACCCATTCATCAAGCTTAATAATAAATCCTGTTCTTTCTGCTAGCGGAATAAATTGATTGGGAGAGACAAATCCTAATTCTTTATTCTCCCACCTTATTAAAGCCTCCATACTAGCTATTTTTTTCGTTTCAATATTAATTTGCGGCTGATAATATAAGAAGAATTCATTTTTTTCTATAGCACGATGTAATTGGTTTTCTATTATAAATCTTTGTTCACGCTCACAATCTAACCCACTGCAATAAAAATGATAATGCCCTTTTCCTTTTTCTTTTGCTTTTTCCAAAGCAGCATCAACTCTTTGGAATAATATCTTTTCATCTTCTCCATCTGTTGGAGCCATTACAATTCCGATTGAAGCACTTAAATACACGTCCTCTTCTTCGATTACAAAATGTTCACTAATCCTTTTCAGTATGTTTTTGGAAACTCCCTCTACACGTTCTTTCGTTATATTTTCTATTAACATAACAAATTGATCATCGTGTTCTCTAAATAAGTGTATACCGGGTATTTGAAAACTGCTTAAACATTCTGTAACTTTTTGTAACACTTTATCTCCTTCTTTATGACCAAACGTATCATTAATAAGGTGAAATTCATCTAAATCTATAAAGATAAACGCAAAAGCTACCTTCTCATTTAAAAAATCATTTAACTTATTTGTACATGAAATTCTATTCATTAATCCTGTTAGCTGATCATAATAAGCTAAATATTCCGTTCTCATTTCATTTAATATTTGCTTTGTAACATCCCTTGTAACAATATATACTCCAACAATTTCACCATTTACAATAATCGGGATAGTTCTCAAGGAAATATAGAGCTCGTACCCTTCTTTATGAACATATTTCTTTGAAACAATTTGCTTTGCCCTTCCTTGCATGGCTTCTTTAAATATAATTTGAAAATCTTTTTCATATTCTTTATTAATAAATTCAAAAATAAACTTATTATTTAATTCTTCAAATCGGTATCCAAATATTTCATACGTTGCTGGATTTGCATATGTAATTCTTCCTATAGAATCTATAGATATGATGGAGTCATTATTATATTCTAGTAATGACTTAAACAGCATTTGTTTTTCCTCTATCTCCATCTTCTCCTCTATTTGAGCTGTGATATCCCTTGTAATACAAATAATAAACTGACATACTCCTTCTTCATCAAATACAGGATTAAGTGAAGATTCATAATGTAAGTTACCAGTTGGTAAACTAACTACATCACAAAAGGTATGTGCTTTCGCTTCGCTCGCTACTTTTGCATATTGCACTTGCAATATTTCCGCCGTATCTTCCGGTAATACTTCTGCAAAAGTTTTTCCATAACATTCTTCACTTAGCTTCGCATAATCCATACCTAACTTATTTACATAAATATATGTAAATGTTTCATCATCAATAACTTTAACAATAAATACTAAATCTTGAATAGCATGTAATAATCCTCTTCTTATTAAATCCATATCTATCATACTTAAAAAGGTATTTTGATTACTATATTGTTCCTTCATATTTATCTCAACCCGTCTGATCTATTTTTATTCATATATCCCATTTTATATGAATATGTATCCTTTTTTAAATGTATGATTACATATTATTTTTATTTTTAGAAAAAAAGTCGCCATATGGCGACTTTTAATAAACAATTTCTAAATCTAATCCTGGATAATTTTGTTGACGGAATGCTTCATAAATTAAAATAGCTGCTGTATTAGATAAATTTAATGAACGCACTTTATCAGTCATTGGAATACGTAAACAATGATCGAAATTTTCTTCGATTACATTAGCTGGTAAGCCGTTCGTTTCTCTTCCAAATACAAAATAGTAATCCTTCTCACGTTTGCTATAATCAAACGCTGTATGAGCTTTCTCGCCATACTTTGTTAAATAGAAGAATTCACCGTCTTTATTTTTCTCATAAAACTCTTCAATTGAATCATAATACGTAATTTTCACGTGCTGCCAATAATCTAATCCTGCACGCTTTAACATTTTATCATCCGTTGAAAATCCAAGCGGTCTAATCAAATGTAATTCTGTTCCAGTTGCTGCACAAGTACGAGCAATATTCCCTGTATTTGCTGGAATTTCTGGTTGATATAAAACAACATGTACTCCCACGCGATATTCACCTCTGTTTTTTGTCTACTACGTATTATACCACTTGAGCGAAAAATCTCTACCCATTAATAATATGAAAGAATTTATATTTCATTTGTGGTGTATATTTACTAGAATCTTCATAGTTCCAATAACGCCGACGGCTATTCGCTGAATGTGCATTTACAAGTGGCATACCATCTGCGTCTTTTGCTACTACAATCGTCGTATGGTTCCACCTACCATCATCCTCGAAATCATAAGCGATGACATCACCAAGAATAAGGTCCTCTGGCCTTTCTACAGCTTCAGCTCGAAGTCCTGATGTAGCACCTGACAAATACCAATAAAAAGAGTGTGCAACAGCCCAGCTCCAACTCCACTGATTCTCCCTTTGCCACCATCCTTTACGAATATTAGGATATCCATTCATTGGTACTTCTCCAGTATGAAGACATTGAGAAATAAAATTCGTACAATTATCAGGGAAATTACGATATGCAGGGTTTCGATCATCCCACCAACGCTCTGCATATTTAACTGCCTCTAAACGGTTGTACTGATAGGAACCGTACTTCTCTTTTGTAACTTCCCTTTCTAATGTCTCACTCATTCCAACTGCTTCTGGCACTTCAATAGCATAATCACTTATTATCCGGCTATTATTTAAACAAACTCTTCGTTTTAATTGTTCCTCTTCAATATAAAATAATTCTTTATGCTTAATTAAATATTTAAAATGTATTTGATAATCAATTTCTTGATGATTGCTATTATTTAATTGCCTCATAAAAGAAACATCCGCAGTTGCTTTTACTATCTCTGCATTACGCTTTTGAAATAATTGTTTCTTTCTCTTTGCTATTTGTAATAAATCTTCAGCAATACCATCTACATTTGTTCGTTTCTCTGTTATATATGCTAAAAAGTGTTGGACTTGCTTTTCAATATTTATTTTTACAACCATTTCGTCTCCCTCCCATATTACAATATGAAAAAGGGAGATATTATCTACTCTTTTTTCTGCGCTAACAGTTCAAGTCCGCGATTCATTTCATGAAGAACCTCTTCGTCTTTCTCACGTTGCATCGCTTTTTCAATAGCTTCGCCCACGCCGTCTCCACCAATTTTTCCAAGCGCCCACGCTGCCGTCCCGCGAAGCACTGGTCTTGGATCATCTTTCATAACACCTATTAAATCTGGAATTGCTGATGCTTCTTTAAAATGTGCAAGTGCCAAAATTGCATTTCGTTGCAACGGTTTTTTACCTCTCCATGAACCAGACATAATTCCATATTTCTCTTTAAAATCACGATTGCTAATTGTTAAAAGCGGTGTTAATAACGGTTTAACTAACTCAGGATCTGGTTCCATCTCAGGGTGATTATGAAAATCCATTCCTTTATTTTTCGGACAAACTGTCTGACACGTATCACATCCATAAATACGATTACCTATTTTGTCGCGATACTCTTCTGGTAGGAATCCTTTCGTCTGTGTTAAAAATGCTATACACTTCTTCGAATCTAACTGTCCTCCTTGTATTAAAGCACCTGTAGGACAAATATCAATACACTTTGTACAGCTCTCGCATTGATCTTCTATCGGCTGATCTGGTGGGAATGGAACGTTTGTAATCATTTCTCCTAAATATACATACGAACCAAATTCAGGTGTAATAATAGAGCAGTTCTTACCGCTCCATCCAATACCAGCACGCTCTGAAACAGCTCGATCACTTAATTCACCCGTATCAACCATTGACTTAACTTCTATATCGGGAAGTTTTTCGATTAAATATGCTTCTAATTTCTGCAAACGATCTCGTAAAACTAGATGATAATCTTGTCCCCAAGAAGCACGACAAAAAATCCCACGGCGTTCTCCACGCTTACTTAATGGTGCATTTTTTAATTTTGAAGGATACGCTAATGCAATCGCAATAATTGATTTTGCACCAGGTAATAGAAGCTGTGGATTCGTTCTCTTTTCTATATCAGGCTCTTCAAATCCAGATTGATAATTTAATTGTTGCTGCTGGATTAACCGCTGCTTTAATTCTTCAAATGGTGAAGCACTAGCAAAGCCTATTTTATCTATACCAATCGTTTTACTATACGCAATAACATCTTGCTTTAATTGTTCAAAATCCATTTCTAATCGCCTCCTCAGATGAATCCATCCTTTATGTAACGATCTATTAGTTAGCAATTCACTTTCGGAATACTATTCTTTACTTCTATTTTCGCATACAATTACGTTTTCCAAACATTAAAAAACGCAATGCCTCGTTTATCTCGGAAACGAAACACTGCGTTGATCACAATTTATAGAAAAACATTTAATAAAATTTGGAGCGGGTGAAGAGAATCGAACTCTCGACCAGAGCTTGGAAGGCTCTTGTTTTACCACTAAACTACACCCGCAAATATGAAATACATATAAGATATTAGAATAACTTATGTAAAGTAGTATAGCATGTAAAAAAAGCGGAAGCAAGAATTTTATCGAAAAAAGTCGAAAAAGTGATGAGTAGCTCATCACTTTTTCAATTCTTTATCAATCGCCTTCTTCATACTATCGAAATCAGGGTTTGCAAGATTTCCGTTTATATATACTGAAGGAGCACCTTGAACTTTTAATTTTTGAGCACGATCTGAATCTTTACGTACTTTTTCTTTTATTTCTTTACTGTGTAAATCTTTCTTAAATTGATCTACATCAACTTTCGGAAGCTTCTCTTTCACAATGTTAAGAAGTAATTCTTCTGTAATCCATTCTTCCGTATCTTTCTTTTGACTTTGATAAATCTCATCATAGAAAGTCCAGAATGAATCTTTATCTTGTTTATAAATTGCTTCACCAGCTGCTGCACCTAAATCAGAGTCTTTCCCAATAAACGGAAAATTAATAAAGTATAACTGCACTTTACCTTTATCAATATACTCTTCTTTTAATCGTGGCAATACTGTTACATCCCAAGTACGACAAGCGGGACATTTGAAGTCTCCAAATTCAACTACCTTAACCGGAGCATCATCTTTCCCTAAAGATTGTTGTGTGGAATAAGCAAACATCTCATTCCCTTTATCTTTTTTGTCATTTATGATGCTATACGCAATCGTTCCGATCACAATCAATACTGCAATGGAAAAAACTATACCAAGAGCCATGAGTTTGTTCGATGATTTCATATACATTCCTCTTTAATTTCATATTCTGTATACAGCATTGTACACAATACACATAATATCAACACTTATATACGTCACGCAATGAACACGCTCACATAAATTACAAAAACACAATAATTGTGACGATATTGTGTCACGATTTGTCACAATTTATTCAAAAAAAGAAGCTCCTATGTAGGAACTTCCATTAGCTTACTGCTTTTTCACGAGCACTATTTAACATCGACTGCTCTGTTTTTATATCATGACGAATGACTAACTTCTCACTAACTGCTTGCACATACTCATCATGATTGATATAGCCTTCTTTCTCCATCAATCTCAAAACGACATTTCGTCTCTCTACGGCCTTATCATAATTTTGTGCCGGTGAGTAATAAGCAGGTGCCTTTACTACAGCAGCCATCATTGCACTTTCAGCCAATGTTAATTGGCTCACCTTTTTACCGAAGTATAGGTTTGCTGCTTTTTCAATTCCCCATGCTCCTTCTCCGTAATAAATATTGCTTACATACAATTTTAAAATTTCATCCTTCGTAAATGTACGTTCAATTTTTTTCGTATAGAAAATCTCTTTCCACTTACGAGAAAATGTACGTTCATTCGTTAAAAAAGCATTTTTAGATAACTGCTGTGTAATTGTGCTTCCGCCTTGCACAACACCACCAGCTTTTATATTTTCAACAGACGCTCTGACAATCGCTATATAATCTAAACCGTTATGATGATAAAACCTTTTATCTTCTGTCGCAATAAATGCATGTGTCAATGATTCTGGTACCTCTAACTTAGCCGGTACATGTAATTTACTAATATCACTTTTCTCAATCATTACATTTCCAATGAATAATAACGTAAAACTTAACAATAATAATAAAATAATGGCTTTATAAAAAAACTTAGTCATTGGATTTAATGCAACTTTTTGATGATAATTCACCCTAGATAATACTCGTTCTTTCATCTTAAACACCTCTTTTCCACATAGCGTATAACTCTTACTTTAAGAATACCTTGTTGTAAAAAAATATCCCATCGATTTCTCTTACACGTACCTTACATCATTGTAAGGTATAAATTGAAACTTTCATCAGACCCCCACCAATCTGGCTGCCCGGCAAATAGCGGGATAAAAAAGTATTGTATCACAGTCCTTTTTTATCTACTATTCATCTGAAATATTGAATATAGATTATGCTAAATCAATAGCAGATTAGATCTTAAGGCTATTATACTTTCTCTATTAAAGCGCCCTATTTTCATTATATCATCTACCAATATATATACTTTTGAGTATCTAGTAATCTAAATGTACATAATATATCATATATTATACAGAACAAACGTTCTTTAAATCAATACTAACACTATTATTATTTTGACCTTTTTCTTAAACAGTATACAAAAAAGAGTAGTGATTTGACTGTATCTCAAATCGGCTACTCTTTTCTTTACAATCTTCCTATTAAGTTATACGGCTGCACTTCCCACGTTTCATACGGAATGAAATGGGTTGCTCTCATCGCATCAAGTGTTCTGGATTTCATATGAGGACGCGTTATATACTCATTTATGTTCTCTTCGTTTAAAGCAACAAATTTAGCCTCTTGTATTTCTTCATGTTGAATTTTTATTTCACCGCTTACATATGCTACTTTAAAAACGACAGCTAAAATGTTCATGGAAGCATTATAATAAACTCCTGTAACTCCAAGCGGCTTCACAGTTAAACCCGTCTCCTCAAGCATTTCCCTACAAACAGCTTGATCGAGTGCTTCCCCTTCTTCTACCTGTCCTCCTGGTAACTCCCACGTATCAGCTCGCCAGTGTACCTTTGCTAATAACACTTCATCTTTTTCATTTGTTAAATAGCCTGCTACAGCAACGATATGTTTTGGTGTTTTTTGTTCCATGTTAAGCCTCCTAGCAATAATGAATATTTCATATATCCCTATAAGCATATTCCCTGTTTACAATAAAATACCTTTATTAAAAAAGCCCCTATTCGTTAAACGAACAGGGGCTTTTATCGTATTATTCTCCTAAGTCTACGTTGTGATAAACTTGTTGTACATCTTCTAAATCTTCTAATGCATCAACCATTTTTTCAAATTGTGCTTGTGCATCTTCAGGAAGTGTTACATCGTTTTGTGCAAGCATTGTTAATTCGGCAACTGTAAATTCTTCAACACCCGCATCTTTAAGAGCAGATTGTACTGCATGGAATTGATCTGGTTCAGCATACACGATAACAGCATCTTCTTCTTCAAGTATGTCACGTGCATCCACATCTGCTTCCATTAAAATCTCAAGAACTTCATCTGATGTTTTCCCTTCAAGGCCGATAACAGCTGTTGCATCAAACATGTAAGCTACAGAACCGTTTACACCCATGTTACCACCGTTTTTGCTAAATGCAGCTCGTACATCTGCTGCAGTACGGTTTACGTTGTTTGTAAGTGTATCTACAATTACCATAGCTCCATTTGGTCCGAATCCTTCATAACGAAGCTCGTCATAATTTTCTTCTGAACCACCTTTTGCTTTTTCAACTGCACGATCGATAATTGTTCTTGGAACATTGTATGTTTTCGCACGTTCTAATACAACTCTAAGCGCTTGGTTTGATTCCGGATCTGGCTCGCCTTGTTTTGCCGCTACATAAATTTCACGTCCAAATTTCGCGTATATACGGCTAGTATTTGCATCTTTTGATGCTTTTTTATCTTTAATATTATTCCATTTACGACCCATACTTTCCACTCTCTTTCCCGTTTTAAATCTACATAAAAATATTAATATGAAATATCATGTGTGTTCAACACATTTTTAAAAGAAATATAAAAAGTTCATTTTTGATTCATATTACAGACATAATATAAATCACTATCATTTTGTTCTTTCGACAAGTTATATTATACATGAATTCCTACGTTTATTACGAATTTTAGAAGCACATAACATAATTTAGCAAAAAAATCCTACCATTTCACCAACACACTATTTATGCTTATTTTGTAGTGTGATGAAAATATAAAAAGACTCTACACATTTGGTGTAGAGTCTTTTTATTACGCCGTTCGTGATACCGATGGTCGGGGTCGAACCGACACTCCCGAAGGAACACGATTTTGAGTCGTGCGCGTCTGCCAATTCCGCCACATCGGCACAAAAGAAAAGGCGGCAACCGGATTTGAACCGGTGATAAAGGTTTTGCAGACCTCTGCCTTACCACTTGGCTATGCCGCCATATAAAATTTTACTGGAGCGGAAGACGGGATTCGAACCCGCGACCCCAACCTTGGCAAGGTTGTATTCTACCACTGAACTACTTCCGCAAGACATGTATGAGTTATTT
>NZ_MACE01000034.1 GCF_001883995.1 Bacillus paranthracis
CTTAAAAACAAATGAACTTAAAGCGCTTGATTGTCTACGAAAGACAACAAGCGCTTTTTTATTAGATAGGCATGTTATAAATGTTTAAAAATTATTTTTATGAATTAAGGTTAACAGAAATTACTAGTATTATATAATTGAAATTAAACTAGCAAAAGGTGCGGACTCCATATCCCCAATCTTTAAAGGTGTAGAAATACTGCCAGATGGAAGTGTCGTTAGAACTGGAACGAACTATAGCGGGAAATTCCAAGAAGCCCATGATGCCTCAAAGGCGAGTATTCAGAGTAGGATCTCGAATTTGGAGAGTGGTGGGGTTAAGGGTACGGGT
>NZ_MACE01000035.1 GCF_001883995.1 Bacillus paranthracis
GGACCTTGTCCCTGTGAGAGTAGGACGTCGCCAAGCAACTAAAAACACAAGTCTTTTGACTTGTGTTTTTTTATTTCCCATGAAATAGGTTCGGTTCTGCTAGTAAAAAATTCGAAATATAGTAAGGAATTTTTTGAGCAGAAATAGTAAGAAATTGATAAATAAATGGGTAATCTTCAGAGCCATAGCTTCCAAGTAAATCATACCACCAATCTGTTTCGTATCTAGAAATCATACTTAAATTGTAGAGCAATAAATAGTGAACAAGAAGTTCAGGTAATACGGGTTTAGGATTTCTAGGGTCAGTTGTAAGTGGTAAGTAATAAGTATCAGCGAGATATTCGTAGTATAAAGGTGTACTATATATAGGATTCCACGATTGAATAGGAGCTGTAAAAAGCAAATTGGAGGCGCTCGTTTTCCCAGTAACATGTTGCACGGATAAGTGCTTACAAATTGATTCAATATAACGTGAAAATCTTTCTGAAGTCATATGAAGTCGATCTAGTATATTGACTGAAAAGGAAAGTTCATTTGCATTTGTTGAATCAATTTTATACAAAGTGGCACCTCGTTGACTATAGCGAAATAAGTTTTGTAATTCAGGAATATTCCCCATTAAATCCAACATGTTAAACTTCTCTGATTCTAAGTGTTTCATGTGAAACAGCTGTTCTGCCACATGAGTAAATAATCCATTTTTTTGTACCTTTACCTCATCTTCTAAAAATTGATATCCCTGTTTTTTCCGCTTACGAGTCGTAACACCATGAGCTAAAACAGTAGTGGATTCAGGATAGTTCGGATCAATAGTTAATAAGCATGCTTTAAAAAGTTGGCTCATTCCATAAAACAATAACATTGGCTGAATTGAAAAGGGAGCTACCTTATATAATTCATAATAATTTTTCCCATGTTCTAAGTAATAAATAAAGGGATAACAATTTTCAAAACTTTTTTTTTCAGCATTTTGTATGGAGGATTTTTCATAACAACGGGCAAGATAACGTTGTACATTTTGAGATGAAAAGAAGAAACTTAATTGCTGCCAAGTACAATGTGTCTGATGCATATATTACGCTCCTTTTATTGTCTAAAAATTCTAACATATATATACGTCCTTGACAGTATTTTAACCAATTGATAAGCTACTAATAATAATTTCTGGTATCATGGGGGGAACAATTATGTGGGAATCTAAATTTGTTAAAGAAGGTTTGACTTTTGATGACGTATTACTTGTACCAGCAAAGTCAGATGTACTACCAAGAGAAGTAAGTGTTAAAACAGTTTTATCTGAAAGCTTACAGTTAAACATCCCGTTAATTAGTGCAGGAATGGATACAGTAACAGAAGCGGATATGGCTATTGCAATGGCTCGTCAAGGCGGTTTAGGAATTATTCATAAAAATATGTCTATTGAACAACAAGCCGAGCAGGTTGATAAAGTAAAACGTTCTGAAAGTGGTGTTATTTCAGATCCTTTCTTTTTAACTCCAGAACATCAAGTGTATGATGCAGAGCACCTTATGGGGAAATATCGTATCTCAGGTGTACCGGTTGTAAATAATTTAGACGAGCGAAAATTAGTTGGTATTATTACAAACCGTGATATGCGTTTTATCCAAGATTACTCAATCAAAATTTCCGACGTAATGACAAAAGAACAGCTAATTACAGCTCCAGTTGGTACAACGCTAGATGAGGCTGAAAAGATCCTACAAAAGTATAAAATTGAAAAACTCCCTCTTGTTGATAACAACGGTGTATTACAAGGGCTTATTACAATAAAAGATATTGAAAAAGTAATTGAATTCCCAAATTCTGCGAAGGATAAGCAAGGGCGCTTATTAGTTGGAGCAGCAGTTGGTGTAACGGCTGATGCTATGACTCGCATTGACGCATTAGTAAAAGCTAGCGTAGATGCAATCGTACTTGATACAGCCCATGGACATTCTCAAGGCGTTATTGATAAAGTAAAAGAAGTTCGTGCAAAGTATCCATCATTAAATATTATCGCTGGAAATGTTGCTACTGCTGAAGCAACAAGAGCATTAATTGAAGCAGGGGCAAACGTAGTTAAAGTTGGTATTGGACCAGGCTCTATCTGTACAACACGTGTTGTAGCTGGGGTTGGTGTACCACAATTAACAGCGGTTTATGATTGTGCAACAGAAGCTCGTAAACACGGTATCCCAGTTATTGCTGACGGTGGTATTAAGTACTCTGGTGATATGGTTAAAGCTTTAGCAGCAGGAGCACATGTTGTTATGCTAGGTAGTATGTTTGCTGGTGTTGCTGAAAGTCCTGGTGAAACTGAAATTTATCAAGGTCGCCAATTTAAAGTATATCGTGGTATGGGTTCTGTCGGAGCGATGGAAAAAGGAAGTAAAGATCGTTATTTCCAAGAAGGAAATAAAAAACTTGTTCCAGAAGGTATTGAAGGACGAGTACCATATAAAGGACCTTTAGCAGATACAGTTCATCAATTAGTTGGTGGATTACGTGCAGGTATGGGATATTGCGGAGCACAAGATTTAGAATTCTTACGTGAGAATGCACAATTTGTTCGTATGTCAGGTGCTGGTTTACTTGAAAGTCATCCTCATCACGTACAAATTACAAAAGAGGCTCCAAACTACTCATTATAATGTCTTATATATAAATAGACGGAGATTTTATATCTCTGTCTATTTTTTTTTGATTATGTTAGAATAACGGTTATGTGAGTACATAGATATTGGGGGTAGCAAAAGTGAAAGGTATGTTTTGCAAAAGATTCATTGCGCTAGTAACAATGCTTACACTAGCTTGTAGTATGTTGTTACCATATAGCAATGCATCAGCTGAAACAGGAGCCGCTTTAAACATTGAAGCAGGTGCGGCAATTTTAGTAGAAGCGAATTCTGGGAAAATTGTATATCAAAAGAATGCAGATGAATTATTATCCATTGCTAGTATGACAAAGATGATGAGTGAGTATTTAGTTCACGAAGCAGTGGATAAAGGAAAGCTTAAGTGGGATCAGAAAATTAAGGTTTCTGAATATGCGTATAAAGTTTCACAAGATGCTTCATTATCAAATGTGGCATTAGAAAATGGTGGTTCTTATACAGTAAAAGAGTTATACGAGGCAATGGCAATCTTCTCTGCAAATGGTGCAACGATTGCATTAGCAGAAGCAATTGCAGGTAAAGAAGTAGATTTCGTAAAAATGATGAATAATAAATCGAAAGAACTAGGATTGAAAAATTATAAATTTGTCAATTCTACAGGTTTAACGAATAAAGATTTAAAGGGAATGCATCCAGAAGGAACAACAGCGGATGAAGAGAATAAAATGTCTGCAAAGGATGTTGCAACTTTAGCACAACATTTAATTAAAGATTATCCCAAAGTGTTAGATACAGCAAAAATCCCGAAAAAAGAATTCCGTCCAGAAAAAGAGAAGTTTGCAATGTCGAACTGGAACTGGATGTTAAAGGGCTTAGTTAAAGAATATGATGGCGTAGATGGCCTAAAAACAGGCTCAACTCCAGAAGCGGGAGATTGCTTCACTGGTACGGTTGAAAGAAACGGTATGCGTTTTATTTCTGTAGTGATTAAAACAAGTTCTCATACAGCACGTTTTGATGAAACAAAGAAGCTATATGATTATGGATTTGCTAATTTTGAAATGAAACAAATGTATAAAAAAGGTTCTTCAGTAAAAGGACAAGAAACAGTACGAGTAGAAAATGCGAAAGACAAAGATGTAGCAGTTCAAACGAAACAAGCCATTTCACTTCCAGTACCAAAAGGAAGTAAAGATGTTTATAAAACAGAATTAAAAGAATCAAGTAAGGGACAAGAAGCACCTATTAAAAAGGGAGCTGCGCTTGGTCAAATGGTAATTACGCCAAAAGATGCAAACGACCCTGGATTTTTAACTGGTAAGTCGTTACAAGTGGATCTTGTAACAACATCTGAAGTAGAAGAAGCAAACTGGTTTACTCGTGCTATGCGCGGAATTGGTTCTTTCTTTAGTGGTATATGGAATAGTGCTGTTGATACAGTAAAAGGTTGGTTTTAAAAGCTCCTCATTGTAGGGGCTTTTTCTTATTCCTATTTTTCATACCGACTTTATGAAAAAGTAGTAGACAAGCATCTGATAGTTAGTGGTAGAATGTAAGAGTATTCTTAATTTTCGCCTTTAACGGGGAAAAGCAATTCACCTAGGGGGGTTTTTGTAACATGACAAATGTAACAGGGACAGAACGTGTAAAACGTGGAATGGCAGAAATGCAAAAAGGCGGCGTTATTATGGACGTAATTAACGCTGAACAAGCAAAAATTGCAGAAGAGGCAGGCGCAGTTGCCGTTATGGCATTAGAGCGTGTACCAGCAGATATTCGTGCAGCAGGTGGCGTTTCTCGTATGGCAGACCCAACAATTGTTGAAGAAGTTATGGGTGCAGTGTCAATTCCGGTTATGGCAAAATGCCGTATCGGTCACCTTGTAGAAGCACGTGTATTAGAATCATTAGGGGTAGACTATATCGATGAGAGTGAAGTATTAACTCCTGCCGATGAAGTATACCATTTAAATAAACGTGATTACACAGTTCCATTTGTATGTGGTTGCCGTGATATCGGAGAAGCTGCACGTCGTATTGCAGAAGGTGCATCTATGCTTCGTACAAAAGGCGAACCAGGAACAGGAAACATTGTAGAGGCAGTGCGTCATATGCGTCAAGTCAATGCAGAAATCCGTCAAGTTGCAAGTCTACGTGAAGATGAGTTAATGACATATGCAAAAAATACTGGTGCTCCTTATGAAGTACTACTTGAAATTAAACGCCTTGGTCGTTTGCCGGTTGTAAACTTTGCAGCAGGTGGTGTAGCAACACCAGCAGATGCAGCGTTAATGATGCAACTTGGTGCGGATGGTGTATTTGTTGGATCTGGTATCTTTAAATCAGAGAATCCAGCGAAATTTGCACGTGCAATCGTTGAAGCGACAACTCATTATGAGGATTACGAGTTAATTGCAAGCCTTTCTAAAGGACTAGGTAATGCGATGAAAGGTATTGAAATTTCAACGTTACTACCAGAGCAACGCATGCAAGAGCGTGGATGGTAATTGAAGGAGAACTTTAAAATGGTGAAAATCGGTGTACTAGGTCTTCAAGGTGCAGTTCGTGAACATGTAAAATCAGTTGAAGCAAGTGGTGCAGAAGCTGTTGTTGTAAAGCGTATAGAACAACTTGAAGAGATTGATGGTCTTATTTTACCAGGCGGTGAAAGTACAACTATGCGCCGTCTTATTGATAAGTATGCTTTCATGGAACCACTTCGTACATTTGCGAAGTCTGGTAAACCAATGTTTGGTACATGTGCAGGAATGATTCTTCTTGCAAAAACACTTATTGGCTATGACGAAGCACATATTGGTGCTATGGATATTACAGTTGAGCGTAACGCGTTTGGACGTCAAAAAGATAGCTTTGAAGCTGCACTTTCTATTAAAGGTGTGGGAGAAGATTTTGTTGGCGTATTTATTCGTGCTCCGTATGTTGTAAATGTAGCGGATGATGTTGAGGTACTTTCTACACATGGTGATCGAATGGTGGCTGTAAGACAAGGGCCGTTTTTAGCTGCTTCTTTCCATCCGGAATTAACGGATGATCATCGTGTAACAGCATACTTTGTAGAAATGGTAAAAGAAGCGAAAATGAAAAAAGTTGTATAAGTAACTTGCAACTTGTATAAGATTATAGTAAATTGATGGTAACAATTTTATAAAATAAGCGTGTTGATAGGAAGTAGTAACAAATGTCGTTTCTTATAGAGAGTCGATGGTTGGTGGAAATCGATAGAAACAGTTTGTGAATCCATCCTGGAATGGAATGTGGAATATCTTTATGATTAGTAAACATTCCCGGTGAAGAGCCGTTATTTCTACTTGAGAGGAAGGCGGTAATGCTTTCAACTAGGGTGGCAACGCGGGTTAACTCCCGTCCCTTTATATAGGGACGGGAGTTTTTTGTGTTTTATAAAATAAAAGGAGGAGTATATAATGCTTGATATTAAATTTTTACGTACAAATTTTGAAGAAGTAAAAGCAAAGTTACAGCATAGAGGCGAAGATTTAACTGATTTTGGTCGCTTTGAAGAGTTGGATACGAGAAGAAGAGAACTACTTGTTCAAACAGAGGAACTAAAAAGTAAACGTAACGAAGTATCTCAACAAATCTCTGTATTGAAGCGCGAAAAGAAAGATGCAGAAGCTCTAATTTTAGAAATGCGTGAAGTTGGAGAAAAAGTAAAAGATCTTGATAATGAACTTCGTACAGTTGAAGAAGATCTAGAAAGATTGATGCTATCTATTCCAAATATTCCTCACGAATCTGCTCCAGTTGGTGAAACAGAGGATGATAATGTAGTAGCTCGCACTTGGGGAGAAGTAAAGGAATTTGCTTTTGAACCAAAACCACATTGGGATCTTGCTACAGATTTAGGAATTCTAGATTTTGAACGTGCTGGAAAAGTAACAGGAAGCCGCTTCGTATTCTACAAAGGTGCTGGCGCAAGATTAGAGCGTGCTTTAATTAGCTTTATGCTTGATCTTCATACTGATGAGCATGGATATGAAGAAGTATTACCTCCTTATATGGTAAACCGTGCAAGCATGACAGGGACAGGACAACTTCCGAAGTTTGAAGAAGATGCATTCCGTATTGAAAGTGAAGACTACTTCTTAATTCCAACAGCTGAAGTACCTGTAACAAATATGCACCGTGATGAGATCTTAAATAAAGATCAATTGCCTATAAGATATGCTGCATTTAGCTCTTGTTTCCGTTCTGAAGCAGGTTCAGCCGGCCGTGATACACGTGGTTTAATTCGTCAGCATCAGTTCAATAAAGTAGAGCTTGTGAAGTTCGTAAAACCAGAAGATTCTTATGAAGAGTTAGAAAAACTAACAAATGATGCAGAACGCGTGTTACAATTATTAGAGTTGCCATATCGCGTTATGAGCATGTGCACAGGCGATTTAGGATTTACAGCAGCGAAGAAATACGATATCGAAGTATGGATTCCAAGCTATGGCACATATCGTGAAATCTCTTCTTGTAGTAATTTCGAGGCTTTCCAAGCGAGACGTGCAAACATTCGTTTCCGTCGTGAACCAAACGGCAAACCAGAACATGTTCATACATTAAATGGATCTGGTCTTGCAATTGGACGTACGGTGGCAGCTATTTTAGAGAACTACCAACAAGAAGATGGTACAATTATAATTCCAGAAGTTCTTCGCCCTTATATGGGAGGAAAAACAGTTATTAAGTAAATTTATAAACATTCATCGGTATGAGTGATTGGTAATTATGAGCGTTGTCAGTACTATAATGTAGGAGAGGGAAAGTAAAATTTTCCTTTCCTCATAATTTATTTTAGTAGGGTTGACTAACTGTTTTTCTTTTGATATTATATTTGATGTCAATATGGAGGTATACCCAAGTCTGGCTGAAGGGATCGGTCTTGAAAACCGACAGGCGGCGAGAGTCGCGCGGGGGTTCGAATCCCTCTACCTCCTCCAGATATAATTGACAACAGCGCATATAAGTGGAGATTGGAGAACTCGTTACCAACACGTAACGAGTTTTTATTTTAAAACCAATCATAAAGTATGGGGTAAGGATATGTTGTCCTTATTACACACTCATATTCCGATGATTATCTTCATAGATATGAAAGGAGTCAACATGGATCTTATTATACAAACGTTTCCTTTAGATGGAAAAACTTTATATTATGTACAATGTCCTGTCTGTAAGAACAATAGAATTTTAAACAGTGGTGCAAATGTATCACGCATTATTAGCGATGATACATTCCGTAAACTTTGTGGTTGCACTTGTAATGTAAAGCAAACTGCAACAAAAGTAGAGGCACCAAAAAAAGTTAAAAAAGAAGCTGTAAAGAAAGAAGCAGCTCCAAAACGTACAGGTAAAGTATTAACAGCAGTAATTAACGGGAAAGAAATGACTGTTAAAGAGATTGCTGAGGCGTACGATATTAGTACAAGTACTGTTCGTCAGCGTATTAACGCTGGAAAACCTGAGAGTGAAATTATTGCTCCAACAAAGAAGAAGTAATTTAATAGAAAAACCCGTGCGTATGCACGGGTTTTTTATTTTACAAGTTTACGTGTTTGTTTTAAAAAATGGCCGATTTTTTTAATGATTGGTTCAATGGAATCACCATCTTTTAAAATATCATATTCATTAATGTTTAATCTTAAAACAGGGCATGAATTAAAGTTATTAATCCAGTTTTCATAACGCCCATGCATCTCTTTCCAATACTCAATTGGTGTTTGCTGTTCCATCGGACGTCCACGTTCTTGGATACGATCAACGATATCATCGAAAGAACCTTCTAAGTAAATGAGTAAATCTGGATGAGGGAAGTAAGGAGTCATGACCATAGCGTCAAATAAACCTTTATATGTTTCATAATCAGTTTCCGTCATTGTACCTTTTTCGTGATGCATTTTTGCAAAAATGCCAGTGTCTTCATAGATAGAGCGATCTTGAACAAAACCGCCGCCGTATTCAAAAATTCTTTTTTGTTCTTTAAATCGTTCTGCTAAAAAATACACTTGTAAGTGAAAGCTCCAGCGTGTGAAATCAGCATAGAACTTGTCCAAATACGGGTTAGAATCTACCTTTTCAAATGACGTGCGATATCCTAAAGCGTTAGCCAATGCAGTTGTCATAGTGGATTTACCGACACCTACTGTTCCAGCGATAGTGATTACTGCGTCATTTGGGATATCATATTTTTGCCTTAAATTCATTATTATTTCGACTCCTTTAAGAGAGTATTTTGAAGGGCAGATAGGATGACGTTTAAATCATCAGGATTTTTTACAAAATCCATATCGTCTCCATTAAATTTCAATACTGGGATATCTGGATGGTCTTTTTTAAAAGCATCCATTGCTGTTTCGTAATCTTTTGTGAGCTGTAGTAAGTAATTTGGATCCATATTTTTTTCGAATTCTCTTCCGCGCATTTCGATTCGCTTTTGTAATGTTTCTAAGCTAGCTGTTAAATAAACGATAACGTTTGGAACAGGCATATCTTGTGTAAGGATACGATAGATTTGCATGTACTTGTCATATTGAGAATCTTTTAATGTACGGGATGCGAAAATTACGTTTTTGAATATATGGTAGTCCGCTACTACTGGCTTCCTTTGATTCAAATACTTTATGTTAATATCTTCTAATTGTTTGTATCTATTACAAAGAAAGAACATCTCTGTTTGAAAACTCCATTCGTCGATGTCTTCATAGAACTTTCCTAAAAAGGGGTTTTCATCAACAATCTCTTTCAGTAAGTGGAGTTGCATGTGAGTTGAAATTTCCTTCGCAAGTGAAGTTTTTCCAACACCAATTGGTCCTTCAACCGTGATAAATGGTACTCCGGTCACGCTGTTTCCTCCTTTCAATCAGTGATTTACCGTGACTACTAAAAACACAAAACAGAATTATTGTAGCACAAGAGGAAGGCGAGCGGTTTAATTTGATATAAAAAGTTAGAAAATAGATATATGTATTAATTAAATTTTATTTGAGACGAAGGTACTATATTTGCTTTTAATGTCGTTTCCATTATTTTTAAAGCATGCAGGTTATCTTGATCATGATTAGAGGCGATACAGTCCTGTGGTACATACAATGTATAATTCCTCATATGAGCATCGTTAGCTGTAAAGAGGATACATATATTCCCGGCGACACCTGTTAATATTAGATTTTCTATTTTTAAATAGCCTAATAAAGAATTTAAAGGTGTTTCATAAAAAGCAGAGTAATGTGGTTTAATAAAAATGTAATCATCAGCATTTGGAGCGATCTTATGAATGATATTTTTACTATACTCATTTGTACAATGAGTAATCAATTGGTCAATATCAGACCTCCAAAGTTGATAATGGTCATTAATATAAATGACGGGGCAACCGAAGGATTTCATTGTTTTCTTTAATTGTAAAATAGGATTGGTTATCATTTCGCATTTTTTGGCTAGGATAGGCCCGTGTGAAAATTGAAAGTCATTAATCATATCGATAATGAGTAAGGCAGTATTCTTCATATGTAATCCCCTCTCTTTTTTTCTTAGGGTGGATTGAATTTATAAAAGTTATCCCATGTGTAGTAAATGGAAATAAGTGTACTTTATTTGTAATGAAAGGACTATTTTATGGAACGTGATCAAGATATTTATTTTATGCAGTTAGCAATAGAAGAGGCTAAAAAAGCAGAGGCAATACAAGAAGTGCCGATTGGGGCAGTTATAGTGTTGGATGGTGAAGTAATTAGTGTTGCTCATAATTTAAGGGAGACTGAGCAAAGATCGATAGCTCACGCTGAGTTGTTAGCTATTGATGAGGCGTGCAAAAAATTAGGGACATGGCGTTTAGAAGATGCGACGTTATATGTAACATTAGAGCCTTGCCCGATGTGTGCGGGTGGAATTGTTTTATCACGAGTAAAGCGAGTTGTATATGGTGCGAGTGATCCGAAAGGTGGATGTGCAGGTACATTGATGAATCTGTTAACGGATGAACGCTTTAATCATCAATGTGAAGTAGTAGCTGGTGTATTAGAAGAAGAGTGCGGTACGCTGTTAACGAACTTTTTTAGAGCGCTTCGTAAAAAAAGAAAAGCGATTAAGAAATTAGAGAAAAGTAAAGAGAATTAACGTATTTGCATTTTATAAAAAAACAAGTTATACTGATAGTGCCTTTAATGAAGGCAACCGAATATTGGTTTTAACTTTGCCGTGCTAAGCGGGGAGGTAGCGGTGCCCTATACTCGCAATCCGCTCTAGCGAGGCCGAATCCCTTCTCGAGGTTATGTTGCTGTAAGGCCTGCCTTAAGTAAGTGGTGTTGACGTTTGGGTCCTGCGCAACGGGACCCCGTGAACCTTGTCAGGTCCGGAAGGAAGCAGCAATAAGCGGGTCTTCTCGTGTGCCGCAGGAGTGCCTGAACCGAGCTAACTGCTTAAGTAACGCTTATGGTACGTAATCGACAGAAGGTGCACGGCAGTTATATATGTATACAAAACTCACCTTAATACTAAGGTGGGTTTTTTGTATAGAAAATAACTTTTGGAATCTATAAACAGAATGGGTTATAATAAATGAGATAATAACCTTTGAGGGAGGCCGTATTTTCGTGTCATACCAAGCGTTATACCGAACATGGAGACCGCAAAAGTTTGAAGATGTAGTCGGTCAAAAGCACGTGACAAAAACGTTGCAAAATGCCCTTCTTCAAGAGAAAGTTTCACATGCTTATTTATTTTCTGGGCCGAGAGGAACAGGAAAAACGACAATTGCAAAAGTGTTTGCAAAAGCAATTAACTGTGAACATGCTCCGGTAGCTGAACCTTGTAATGAATGTCCTTCTTGTTTGGGGATTACACAAGGGTCTATTTCAGATGTATTAGAAATTGATGCGGCTTCAAATAACGGTGTAGATGAAATTCGAGATATTAGAGATAAAGTAAAATATGCTCCAAGTGCTGTAGAATATAAAGTATACATTATTGATGAAGTTCACATGCTTTCCATGGGTGCCTTCAATGCGCTTTTAAAAACGTTAGAAGAACCGCCAGGACATGTTATCTTTATTTTGGCGACAACAGAACCGCATAAGATACCGCCTACAATTATTTCGCGTTGCCAACGTTTCGAATTTCGAAAGATATCAGTAAATGATATTGTTGAGAGATTATCGACAGTTGTGAACAATGAAGGTACGCAAGTAGAAGATGAGGCATTACAAATTGTTGCACGTGCCGCTGAAGGTGGTATGCGTGATGCGCTCAGTCTTATTGATCAGGCAATATCTTATAGTGATGAGACCGTTACGACAGAAGATGTATTAGCTGTAACGGGGTCTGTTTCTCAGCAATACTTAGGCAACTTAGTAGAATGTATACGTGAAAATGATGTATCAAGAGCATTACGTATCATAGACGAGATGATGGGTAAAGGGAAAGATCCAGTTCGCTTTATGGAGGATTTCATTTACTATTATCGTGATATGCTTTTATATCAAACTTCACCACAATTGGAACATATGTTGGAACGAGTAATGGTTGATGAGCAATTCCGGACGTTAAGTGAAGAAATGCAGCCGGAAGTAATCTATGAGATCATTCATACTCTTAGTAAAGCACAACAGGAAATGAAGTGGACAAATCATCCGCGAATTTTCTTAGAAGTTGTTATGGTACAACTGTGTCAACAGTTTATGATGCAAGCAAATGGTGCAGATCGTTTACAAGCAATTATGAACAGGATGCAGCAATTAGAGAAAGAGTTAGAACAAGTCAAAAAGAATGGTGTGCCGGCTGGTGTGCAGCAGGAAGTCAGAGAGACGCGTGCAGCACCAAAGCCAGTACGGACAGGAAGTATGAAGATACCTGTCGGACGCGTAAATGAAGTATTAAAGCAAGCGAAGCGTCAAGATTTAGAACAATTAAAAGCTGTATGGGGAGAGTTGTTAGGAAGACTCAAAGCATACAACAAAGTAGCGTTTGCTGTTTTATTAGAAAATAGCGAACCGGTAGCGGCTTCAGATGATACTTACGTTTTAGCGTTCCAATATGAGATTCACTGTAAAATGGCAAGCGAAAATCGAGAGGCTATGGATACAGTGGAACAAACTTTATTTGAATTGCTAAGTAAAAGATTAAATATGATTGCCATTCCAAAAAGTGAATGGGGTAAAATCCGTGAAGATTTTTTACAGCGTGAAGGTGGAAGTTCTGAAGAAAGCCCAGAGAAAAAAGAAGATCCTCTCATAGAAGAGGCTGTAAAATTAGTAGGGCAAGAACTCATTGAAATAAAAGAGTAATAATAATTAGGAGGAATTAATTATGATGCGTGGCGGAATGGGAAATATGAATAACATGATGAAACAAATGCAAAAGATGCAAAAGGAAATGGCAAAGGCGCAAGAAGAACTTGGCGAAAAAACAGTTGAAGGTACAGCTGGCGGCGGTATGATCACAGTTATTGCAAATGGTCATAAGCAAATTCTTGAAGTAAAAGTGAAAGAAGAAGTTGTAGATCCAGAAGATATCGAAATGTTACAAGACTTAGTGTTAGCTGCAACAAACGATGCACTTAAGAAAGCTGATGAACTTTCAAACTCTACAATGGGTAAATTTACAAAAGGCTTAAACTTACCGGGTGGAATGTTCTAGGAGGATATTGATATATGCATTATCCAGAACCAATATCAAAACTAATTGATAGTTTTATGAAATTGCCAGGAATCGGACCGAAAACAGCGGTTCGATTGGCGTTTTTCGTATTAGATATGAAAGAAGATGATGTGTTAGGTTTTGCAAAAGCACTTGTAAATGCGAAGCGAGACTTAGCATATTGTTCTGTGTGCGGGCATATTACTGACCGTGATCCTTGTTATATTTGTAACGATTCACATCGAGATCAATCAGTTGTTTGTGTCGTGCAAGAACCGAAAGATGTAATCGCGATGGAAAAGATGAAAGAGTATCAAGGTGTATATCATGTGTTACGTGGTGCTATCTCTCCAATGGAGGGGATTGGACCAGAAGACATTAATATCCCGCAACTTCTAAAGCGACTACACGATGAAACAGTACAAGAAGTAATATTAGCAACAAATCCTAATATTGAAGGGGAAGCTACAGCGATGTATATATCCCGCCTCTTAAAGCCGACAGGTATTAAAGTGACTCGTATTGCACACGGTCTGCCAGTTGGTGGAGATTTAGAATATGCAGATGAAGTGACACTGTCGAAAGCGTTAGAAGGTCGTAGAGAAGTATAAGAGGAGAAACAAAAATGTTCTTTCAAAAAAAGGGTAAATTGCGTAAAGAGTATGATGATAAGCTAATTGTACTATTAGAAAAGGTGAAGAATGAATGGTTACGTCAAAAGAGAATGGTTGAACAAAGTGTTGAACCATCTCAAGATGTACTTTGTTCTTTGAAAATAGCAGAGGCGAAATATTTCTTCTTGCTAAAAGAAGCAAAACGTCGTCCTGTAAAGATGGAGCAATGGTAAAAGGTTCTGCTGAAAAAGCAGAGCCTTTTTATTTTATTCGTTTGGAAAGATCGATTAATAGTTTTTGTGAAGAACGTGTAGCCGAATCAAGGTGAATAAGATGAAACGACTGGAGTTATATAATAAACGTTCTTTTTTATTGTCTTGTCCCATACAAATAAATGTGTATAGGTCATTCATAAGGAGGAAAAAAATGAATTCTACAATTATTATTGTTGGTATTCTTGCGTTAGTTTTTATTTTCCTTGTTTTTGGTGTTTCTTCTAAGCCGTTGCGTTTTATAGGAAAAGCGCTCTTTCATGTTACTTTGGGAGTAGCATTACTTTTTATCGTAAATGTTGTAGGAACGTATTTTGATTTTCATATCCCAATTAACTTGGGCACCGCAACAATTACAAGTTTATTAGGCCTACCCGGTGTTGCTGCATTAGTGGTTATTAAACTTTATATCATGCCAAAATAAATTTATTTTGGCATTTTTTTTAAAAGTGTTGACTTGTGAATGATTAATATGGTAAATTAATAAGCGTCGTCAGGAACGAAAGAAAAAAGTTGTTGACAGATTTAACGCAAAATGTTAAATTATAAAAGTCGCTGAAACGCGATGTTGAACTTTGAAAACTAAACGAAACAAACAACGTGAAACGTCAATT
>NZ_MACE01000036.1 GCF_001883995.1 Bacillus paranthracis
TCTACAGGAGCTACAGGAGCTACTGGACCTACAGGAGCTACAGGATCTACTGGAGCTACAGGAGCTACTGGAGCTACTGGACCTACTGGAGCTACTGGAGCTACTGGATCTACTGGACCTACTGGACCTACAGGAGCTACAGGATCTACTGGAGCTACTGGACCTACTGGATCTACTGGAGCTACTGGACCTACTGGATCTACTGGAGCTACTGGATCTACTGGATCTACTGGAGCTACTGGATCTACA
>NZ_MACE01000037.1 GCF_001883995.1 Bacillus paranthracis
AAAAAAATAGTGACGCTATTCGCCACCAACGAATTATGCGCCACACAGACAGTGAAAAATGTTGCTCTAAATGAAAACATTGTCAGTATAAACAATGTTGTTGAACTCATTAGCAAAACTAAGTTAAAACAAATATTATAGACAGTATAACAAAAAAATTATATTTTATGTACTAGAATATAAAATACACAGTTGATATCGAAGAAGTGTTTTATAAAAACTATGTGGAATGAAAGGTGTTGCCCGAGGGGGTGACACCTTTTTTGCGTATGTGTCAACGGTAAGCGGACTGGATTGGTTCAGCGGTTTGTGCTGATCCAAGAAAGGAGCATTAAGGAGTTGATACGTTCACTACAACCAAACCCTCTTGTTGTTTTCCAAACCGTGCGTTTGGGAACGCCTACCGGCGAGGGATGGCCCCCTTGGGGGTATGGGGGGATTTTTAAAAGGTTTTTATTTAATTGACTTATTGGAATGACCGAATACAATACGGAAAACTTTTTGAAAAGGGGTGATAGATTATGATGTTTACAATTACAAAAAAATTTATTTTAGCGAAAGTTGAAGAGAAACAAAAATGTAATATGTACACGTTGTTAGATACTGAAAACCACAACAAATCGGTTCTCTTTGGAGCAAAAACAGAAGAGATATTCGAAGAGCTTAAGGTTGTTGAAATTGACATGAATGTGCGCATTCAAAATGAAAAATTCACTTTGTACAATAGTGAGAAAGTGTATAAAGATACGGCAACGATGTTTGTTACAGATATTCGCAAAGTGAAGTGATGCCAATGTTTACAGAGTCTGAATTAAAACATCTAGATGTTCCTATATTCTGTGATTATGAGTGTGTGAATGGTGATGATGAATTTGATGTGGACTGGTGGACAGTTACAGAATTAAGAGAATTATTTGGAATCCGTCTTACTGATCAGGAGAAGAAAAATAAAATCGTTGCATTTAAAACAACTGAGGCATTTCGTGGTTATGCAGCGGTGTATTGCAGAACAGAAATTCTTAATTACAGATTGATAGATAATGCGTAGCGCGTAGCTGTGTTTTTACTTGAGCGTTGTATGTGTGCTGAGTACGAAGTGAGTTCAGCTTCGCGACCAAACGAGCCTTCGTCCTCGGAACGCATCCGATGCCAAGTGGGAGGTGATGTGAGTGTTTGGAGAACCAAGTAGTATCCTTGAAATTGTTGTTAAAATACTAGTTTTGGGTGTATTACCTACTTTCATTCTAGTTAGAATGGTGTACCTAGATTTCAAAGAATCGCGAAGCCAACAGTCCTCGTCAGAACTTGACGAATCCATGAGTAAGCATCAAGAAGATTAGGGAAGCTTTGGGAGTCTTGACGAAGACTCTTTTAAACTCTCAAAATAATTTGCGGGAATTAGTCGGATATGGTAACGTTGAATCTGGGGTACAAATAAGCAAGGAGGTAATTGCAAATGCCTAAAAAAAAATCGGACAAGCCTTGGAGACAAAGAAAAGTTCGCGTTTCACATTTGGAAGATACGTTGATGCGTTTGTATGATTCCATGAAAGACCCGAAATCGAGATTAATCGTTCATAAGGAACTTGCTACTTTACGCGCAAAAGAGAAAGTTCTCTACGAAGAGAGAATGCGTGGTTGATTAAAAAAGAGAGAGATTGAGTGAAACGAAATCTCTTATTAACTTAACTAGTTCTTAGTAATATGTCTCTAGATGTCTATTTTCTTTTGAAAACAGCCTTGAGCCTTAGGGCGCCAAGGGCTACAAGCCGGCGCACTTTTTATACAAAGGAGCTGACAATAAACTTTGACTATACAAAAACATGAATGCGGAACTTATTCCGTGGCACTTGAAAACAAGCTAGACGGTAGACGGCAAGTACGTCTATCAAGATGCAACACGCTTGCGTGTGAAAGATGTCAAGCACAAGTGTTAAAGCAAATTGAGACAAATATAAAATACTACTCTCAAAAATATGATTTGCATTTTTTTAACACAATCACTTCAAAACAGGGATTCTCTGATTTGATGCAGTTGTTCAATAAAATCGTTGATAGAGTTCGCTATGAGTTTGATATTGAGAGAGAAATGCAGAAGAACAAAAGGACCAGAGAACAAGCTGAGAAGTGGCAACAAAAGAAGATAGCGCAAGCGGTTGAAAAGGATGTAAAAATTGAGCTGAAGAAGATATCACAGGGGTATGCGGTATATGAAGTAGCGAATGTTCAAGGTTTTTATTACAAGGGAGCCAAGATCTCTGAGAAACAAGAATTTAAAGAGACTTACGCAAAAGAAATACAGAAGAAGCAGAGAAGCATCTACAAGTCCATTTCAGAGAATAAAGGGCGATATAAGGGTTTACTATTAAAAGTTCAGAAAAACATCACTAGGAGGCTAGAATGGGGCTTAAACAAGAAGTTAGAGTATGTGTGCTCGGTCGAGCTTCATGAAAAGGGAGTAAGAAAAGGTGAACCACATTTTCATTTTCTAACAAACTTGTATATTCCTCACTACTTTTTTACAGAATTGACGGACAAACATAACAGCGTTTATGACAATAGTTTCATAGTCGAAGACGCAGAAAAGAAAAATAAGCTCGAATTTGGTGAGTTTGACTTGAATGTAAACTCGTTGGCAGCGTATGTAACCAAAGTCACGAAATACGTTACAAAGGACACAGTAGAGCGGTTTGAAGAGATGCAAGAGAAGGAAATCGAACAACCGTTTTTCTCTTCAAAAAATATTGCGTTATTTGGAGAAAAAGAAAAAGAATCAGAGTTTCAAATTATCAAGCGATTTAAAGTCCCAATCACGTCGAATTCGATTGATTACAATGGTGATATGTGTGATATAAATGAGTTTGTAAAACTACACTCAGCAACCGTGAAAAACCTTGATTCAATTCGTGTTCTCGAGATGGCTGAAAAATTTAATTTGAACGATGAAGTCAAATGGAATTTCATTATCAATCGCCGATTAAAACAGATTTCAAATCAAAAGACAAAATTGAATGTACAAGGTGTTCTTGTGGGTCTTGATGAACGACAAAAACAGGTTGTTCAATCTTTTGTTGAACGACCGATAACGCTGTTGGTAGGAAGAGCCGGCACGGGGAAATCCTACACGTTATCTGAGATTTTGGGTGTTATTCCGAAAACGGAATTGGATAAAACGCATATCGTGACATACACGGGAAAAGCATCAGCTAGAGTTAGAGAGTTGTTGGTTGAAAAAAACATAGAGGGTATAAAACCAGGGACAATACATAGATTATGTTCATCTGATTTTCAAGAGAATTTCTTACGAAATGAGCACAACATTATGGATGTTAAAAACCTGATTATCGATGAGGTCGGAATGATTCCGAGGCATATCCTAGCAAAGTTATTATTGGCAATTCCAACGACAACAAAAATCTTGTTTGCTGGTGATGATCGTCAGCTTCCGCCTGTCAATGATGTATCTGTTATTCCGGAATTAATCAAACTACCGTTTGTTAGTTCACATCAACTTGAAAAGGTTTATAGAAGCGGTGATGCAGTCATCGATTTGGCTCAAAATGTATTAAATTTTTCTGAAGAAATTCCTTTCAAACTGTACAACGAGAGTGAAGAGTTTCAACAGTTTATCGTTGAAACGATACGTTCAAAACCATACAAAGATTTTCAAATTCTCACTAACACGAAATCTATGAAAAACAAAATAAACAGTTGGATTCAAAAAGATAAAAAACAAATTGTGGATTGCTTTGGTGATTACAATTATGAAGTCGGGGATAAGGTTCTTATCACAAGAAATAACTCTATGAAACAAGTATCAAATGGGGATTCTGGAACAATTGTTAGCTTCGATAATGAAGGTGTAAACGTGGAAATTACGGATGGAAGAACGGTCTTTTACGAGTACAGAGAAACGGAGCAAATCGAACCAGCGTTTGCGATTACAGTGCATAAATCACAAGGTTCAGAGTATCAAGAAGTCATGGTTATTTTGGAAGATCAAAAGCAACTCAACACAAACAATTTGTTGTACACAGCGGTTACGAGGGCAAAAAAA
>NZ_MACE01000038.1 GCF_001883995.1 Bacillus paranthracis
ATCCCCTAAAGAATTTAGGGAACAAGTGGTTTAGGTGTTTTGATTGGTGTCCCGTTTTCAGGGTTCACTTCAGTTCATACTAGGTGTTTTTTGTAGAAATTTTATAAATTGATGACTAGTAAGTGGTTTACTGAAATAGTAACCTTGCATATATTTACAGTTGTTCTTTTGTAGAAACTTAAGTTGTTTTTCTGTTTCAATTCCTTCAGCAACGACAGATAGGTTTAACGTATTTGCAAGGGAAAGGATAGTGGACACGATGGCTCTCTCTTCAGGTCGATGATCAGCTAGTTGTGTAAATTCTCTCGGTACTTTTAATGTATCGATAGGGAAAATAGATAAATAAGCGAGAGAAGAATAGCCGGTGCCGAAGTCATCAATGGACGTTTGAATACCATATTCCTTTAATTGTTTTAGCTTGGATAACGTTTCCTTTTCATCGATCATTGCAATTCGTTCTGTTAATTCAAGTGTTACATCTTTTGGATCGACTTTAACGTCTGTTATTATTTGTAAAATGTTCTCGGTTAAATTATTTTGCTGGAACTCTTTAGCTGATAAGTTAACACTTATTTTTAAATCTTTGTAGCCAAAAGTATGCCATATTTTTAGCTGACGACAAGATTCATTTAATACCCAATGACCAAGTGGAATGACTTGAGGAGTCTCCTCTACAATTGGAATGAACTCACATGGCGGAATGTCACCAAGGAGTGGGTGTTTCCAGCGTAGTAATGCTTCAGCACCAATAATCTTTTTCGTCGTAATATCAATTTGTGGTTGATAGACGAGATAAAATTCTTCGTTTACTAAAGCGAGTGGTAAATCTTTTTCAATTCGGGCTTTTCGTTCCGTTTTTTTATACAATTCTTTCGTGTACAGAGAGCTACCATTTTTTCCTTTATTTTTTGCTTCGTACATGGCCATATCAGCATGTTGTAAAATTGATAACGGATCTTCACCTGCTTCAGGATATATTGCAATCCCGATGCTCGGTGAGATTTGTAAATGTTGATTTTCAATTTCGAATGGTTCGTTCATGGCTGCTACAATTGTATCAGCTATTTTTTTTACGTCTGGCCTCTTTTTATAATTTTCGATAAGGATTGTGAACTCATCTCCAGCTAATCGGGCAAGCTTCATATTTGGTGTCGCTATACTTTCGAGTCTTTTTGCTACTGCAATTAATAGAAGGTCTCCTACCCTATGACCGAGGGTATCGTTAATAACTTTAAAGCGATCTAGGTCAAGAAACATAACAGCAAAAGGCATTTTTGATATTTTGGATCGCGCAATTGCTTGTTCTACATATTGATGAAATGCACGTCGATTTGCAAGCTCTGTTAGTGTATCATGATATGCTAGAAAATTAATTTGTTCTTGTTGTTGTTTGCTTTCCGTAATATCTTTAATCATTAAATAAACTCCGGAAATATGATCCTTTAAAAAGATAGGAACAGCTGTCACATGCAAGTAGTAAATATCTCTATTTTTATGATATGCCCGTATTTCTAAAGAAATAGATTTCCCCTTTTTTACGCGATGAAAGGCATTAATGATTTCTTCCAAATCTTCTTCATACGTAAGTGAATAGTAAGGCTGATTTAATAATTCATTCGTTTGATAACCGAGTAAAGTCGTACCAGCGTTATTCACGTTAAGAAAATTACCGTATAAATCTAATGTGAAGATTGGATCTGGATGATGCTCGTATAAAGATTTAAACATTTGTTGGTTATGATACAGTTCATTTTTTTGTTCTACTAAATCTTCTGTACGCAGTTCAATTTGTTTTTCGAGTTCTGAGTTGAATTGCATTTGGGCTAATAATAATATTTTATTTTGTTTTCGAACTAAACTATGGCGTATGAGAACGAAGGAGAAAGTTATCATAAGCCCAATTACTACAATAGGCGCGAAAACATATTCGACTAATATGAAAACAATAAGCATTACGACAGAAATATAAGGTAATGATAATCTGATCGCTTCCCCAAATTTAGGTGTTAATAGCACTTGTTCTTGTTTTTCAGGTTCTTTTGTATGGATAATACATGCGATTGCTACTAGTACTAAAGTTACTTGATAAAGAGGAGTAACTGTAAACATAGAATACTCGGGTATGAAGTATTTGATATAAGCATAAATCGCATCTGTAGTAGCATATAAAAGTAAAGCACTGCCAAGAAGTGCGCCAACCTTTTTGGATAATAAAGATAAAGGCTTGAATAACAGATTAATTCCTATGAGGAAAAAGAGTAAATCGGTCATTGGATAAGTAAGTTGAACAAATATGTCGATATAGGATGTTGAAGAAATGTGAATGGTTCTTTCAATAAGTAAGTAGTAACTTAAAGTGAATTGTGCTGTAACAATAATACAAATATCACATATCATAAAAAGCTTTTCTAATAAATCTCGGTTATAAATGATTTCATATAGAAAGGCGAATGCAAAGCTAATTAAAAAAAGTAAATAAAAAAAGTCGGACGGATCAACGAATGTATAGTAGTCCTTTAAAATTAAACGTTGATAGGCAACGACGATATCCCCGATGAAATAAGAGAGAGTTCCAACGCATAATATCGTCCAAAATAAACGAGGTAACCCTTCTTTCATATTTGAAAAATAAAGTATATAACTACAAGCGATAATATCAATGAATAAAGTACTCATTCCAATTAATATTTGAAAGGGAAATGAGTATTCATATAGAAAAGGCATTGCCACGTAATGAATTACTATAGATAGCAATGTAATGCTTATAAGAATACTTACATGTGTTTGTTTTTTCATCTATCTCACCCACGGTATATACATATAAATTCCTCTTTTGTATTTTTTATAGTTTCTTAAAAAACATATATAACCTATATACTTATTTTGCGCAAGTATAGCAAGTTATAAAAACAGATTTTAATAATTCTCGTTTCTGTCCCCAACATATCGACATAGGAATTTGAAGTTTGCTATAATGATTAAAATAGTTGCATTATTAAGAAAAATTTAAAAATAATAATTACTGCAACTAGGACATATTGTTTACTAAGTGAACTTGTTCTTAATTTAGGGGGGAGGGTTTCACAATGGCAAGTGTATATGAAAATAGTTATATGATCGTTTTGATTTTCTTGCTATTAGGTATATTGCTGCCGGTAGTGGCTCTTACATTAGGAAGGATGCTGCGCCCAAATAAACCAAGTGCAGCGAAAGCGACGACGTATGAGAGCGGGATTGAGCCTTTTCATGATGCGAATATTCGGTTTCATGCTCGTTATTATATTTTTGCTTTATTGTTTGTCATCTTTGATGTAGAAACTTTATTTTTATATCCATGGGCTGTTGCATATGACAACCTCGGTTTATTTGCACTGATTGAAATGCTCATCTTTGTTGTAATGTTGCTAGTTGGATTAGCGTATGCTTGGAAAAAGAAGGTGTTACAATGGTTATAAATTTTGAGGAATTACATCCAAATGAGCGAGCAGAATTAGAACGAAATATCTTTTTTTCTACATTGGAACAGTTGAAAGGATGGGCGAGAAGTAATTCTTTATGGCCGATGACATTCGGACTGGCATGCTGTGCAATTGAAATGATGGGAGTAGGTTCATCACATTATGATTTAGATCGATTTGGGTCATTTTTTCGGACTTCACCAAGGCAATCGGACGTTATGATTGTGTCGGGAACGGTAACGAAGAAGATGGCTCCTATTGTTCGGCGCTTATATGACCAAATGCCTGAACCGAAATGGGTTATTGCAATGGGATCTTGTGCGACAGCAGGTGGTCCATATGTAAATTCGTACGCTGTTGTGAAAGGTGTAGATCAAATTGTGCCAGTTGACGTGTATATCCCTGGTTGCCCACCAAATCCTGCAGCTTTAATTTATGGAATTAATAAATTAAAAGAAAAAATTCGTTACGAAGCAAAGACTGGAAAGCAGGTGACGAATAAATGAGTGATCCTAACAAAGACTTAGAGGATTTAAAAAGAGAAGCGGCTAGGCGTGCGAAAGAAGAGGCGAGAAAGCGTCTCGTTGCGAAACATGGTGTGGAAATAAGTAAACTTGAGGAAGAAAATCGCGAAAAAGAGAAAGCGCTACCAAAAAATGACGATATGACTATAGAAGAAGCAAAACGACGTGCAGCAGCGGCGGCAAAAGCAAAAGCGGCGGCGTTAGCGAAACAGAAAAGAGAAGGGACAGAAGAGGTAACGGAAGAAGAAAAGGCCAAAGCAAAGGCGAAGGCAGCAGCAGCCTCAAAAGCGAAAGCAGCGGCGTTAGCAAAGCAAAAAAGAGAAGGAACAGAAGAAGTGACGGAAGAGGAAAAGGCCAAAGCAAAGGCGAAGGCAGCAGCGGCTGCAAAAGCAAAAGCAGCGGCGTTAGCGAAACAAAAAAGAGAAGGAACAGAAGAAGTGACGGAAGAAGAAAAGGCCAAAGCAAAAGCGGCGGCGTTAGCGAAACAAAAAAGAGAAGGAACAGAAGAAGGAACAGAAGAAGAAAAGGCCAAAGCAAAGGCGAAGGCAGCAGCAGCCGCAAAAGCGAAAGCAGCGGCGTTAGCGAAGCAAAAAAGAGAAGGAACAGAAGAAGTGACGGAAGAAGAAAAGGCCAAGGCGAAAGCGAAGGCAGTCGCCGCCGCGAAAGCAAAAGCAGCGGCGCTAGCGAAGCAGAAAGCTTCGCAAGGTGATGGGGATTCGGGAGATGAAAAGGCGAAGGCAATTGCAGCAGCGAAGGCAAAAGCGGCAGCGGCTGCAAGGGCGAAGATGAAGGGTGCTGAAGGTAAGAAGGAAGAAGAGACGAAGCAGGAAGAGCCATCTGTGAATCAACCGTATTTAAATCAGTATGTTGAAGTTATTAAGGGAAAAGTAGGAGAGGATGCTTTAGTAGATTGCTACATTAATAAACTTTCCAAAGATGTACCAACTCTTGTAGTGGAGCCCTCAAAATATTATGAAGTAATGGAGTTACTGCGATTCCATGAGGGACTTGCATTTGATTATATGTCAGAGCTACATGCGACGGATTTTATGACACATATGGAAGTGTATGTTCATTTATTTTCATATGGAAAGAAACAGTCAGTAGCGGTGAAGGTGAAGTTGGATAGGGAAGCACCGCAAGTGGAATCGGTGACAGCGCTTTGGAAAGGGGCAGATTGGCCAGAGCGGGAAGCGTATGATTTGCTTGGTATCGTATTTAAGGGGCATCCGAATTTATCACGTATTTTAATGCCTGATGATTGGGTAGGGCACCCGCTTAGGAAAGATTATGAACCGTATGATGTGGAGGTGTAGCTAAATGATCCGTACGGAAGAAATGCTTTTGAATGTAGGTCCTCAGCATCCGAGTACGCACGGTGTGTTCAGGCTCGTTATTAAAATTGACGGGGAAATTATTAAAGAAGCTACACCGGTTATTGGATATTTGCATCGCGGGACCGAAAAGATTGCAGAGAGCTTACAGTATACGCAAATTATCCCTTATACAGATCGGATGGATTATTTATCGGCTATGACGAATAATTACGTCATTTGCCATGCTGTAGAGACGATGATGGGGCTTGAAATCCCGGAGCGTGCCGAATACTTGCGAGTGCTTGCAATGGAGCTTGGAAGGATTGCGAGCCACCTCGTTTGGTGGGGGACAAATCTTCTTGATATAGGAGCGGTTAGCCCGTTTTTGTACGCGTTTCGTGAACGAGAGATGATTATAAATTTATTAAACGAATTATGCGGTGCCCGGCTTACTTTTAACTATATGAGAGTCGGCGGTGTAAAGTGGGATGCACCGGATGGTTGGATTGAAAAAGTGGAAGAATTTGTTCCGTATATGAGAGAACAATTGGCAGGGTATCATGATCTTGTTAGCGGCAATGAGATTTTCTTAAATCGTGTAAAAGGTGTTGGTATATATAGCGCGGAGGAAGCGATTTCGTATTCTTTAAGCGGAGCGAATTTGCGGTGCACCGGAGTAAACTGGGATCTTCGCAGGGATGAACCGTACTCCATTTACGACCGTTTTGATTTCGATATTCCTGTTGGGAGCGTGGGGGATGCTTGGGATCGCTACGTTTGCCGCATGAAGGAAATTGAGGAGTCGTTAAAAATTGTCGAGCAAGCAGTCCAGCAGTTCCCGAAAGAAGGAGCAGTACTTGCGAAAGTACCGAAAATTATTAAGGCTCCTAAAGGGGAAGCATTCGTCCGTATAGAGTCGCCGCGAGGAGAGATTGGTTGCTATATTGCTAGTGACGGAAAGAAAGAGCCGTACCGCTTGAAGTTTCGCAGGCCGTCTTTTTACAATTTGCAAATTTTACCGAAGTTATTGAAAGGCGAAAACATCGCCAATTTAATTACGATTTTAGGTGGAGTGGATATTGTACTTGGGGAGGTTGATGGCTAATGATTGAAACGCTCTTACAATCACCTTCTAGCTGGACGAATTTCTTCATTTTTTTCGGATTAGCGGTGCTCCTATTATTTGCAGTCCTTGGCTTCGTTACATATGGTATTTTGACAGAACGGAAAGTGATGGGTTTTATGCAAGGGCGGATTGGGCCAAACCAAGTCGGGGGCCGGTTTGGTCTGTTGCAAACGGTAGCCGATGTTTTAAAACTATTATTGAAAGAAGATAGTATTCCGAAGGCGGCAGATAAACCGTTGTTTATATTAGCACCTGTCATTGCGTTCGCACCAGCATTTATGGTTCTTGCAGTTATCCCATTTACTGATAAATTTCAGTTCGCGGATATTGGCGTAGGCTTACTGTATTACATTGCTGTTTCTGGCATTACGACGATTGGCGTCGTAACCGGAGGATGGGCATCGAATAATAAATATTCCCTTTTAGGAGGGATGCGTGCAGCGGCGCAAATGATTTCTTATGAAATTCCGCTCGTAATGAGTGTAATTGGGATCGTTTTGTTAGCTGGTAGTTTAAATTTAAATGAAATCGTAGCAGCGCAGGAGAATGTTTGGTACATTTTCGTGCAACCAATCGGTTTCGTCGTATTTTTAATCGCAGCGGTAGCAGAGTTAAATAGGACGCCGTTTGATTTACCAGAAGCTGAGTCGGAGCTTGTTTCTGGATATCATACGGAATACTCAGGGTTTCGCTGGGCGTTTTTTATGCTTTCAGAGTACGTATATTTCTTCGGGATGGCATCTTTAATTACAGTGCTCTTTTTAGGCGGATGGAATCCAGTTATGTTCCTTGGATTTATTCCAGGTGCCGTATGGTTTGCTTTAAAGTTTAGCAGTGTAGTTTTTCTATTAATTTGGTTCCGCGTTACGTTTCCGCGTATAAGAGGTGATCAGTTAATGGAGTTTGGCTGGAAAGTATTATTGCCAATTGCACTTGCAAATATTTTCTTAACGGCATTGATTAAGGAGTTATTCTTCTAATCTATGAAGGGGGTGCCAGTAAGAGATGAAAGGGCTATTTAAAGGATTAAAATATACATTAAGCAATTTGAGTAAAAAGAAAGTGACGTATGATTATCCGAATCAACCGTTGCCATTGCCAGATCGTTTTCGAGGGATTCAAAAGTTTTATCCAGAAAAGTGTATCGTTTGTAACCAGTGCTCCAATATTTGTCCGACAGACTGTATTCAGTTAACGGGGAAAAAACATCCGGATCCTACGAAAAAAGGAAAAATTATCGACACGTACGATATTAATTTTGAAATTTGTATTCTTTGTGATTTATGTACAGAAGTTTGTCCGACAGAGGCGATTGTTATGACAAATAACTTTGAACTCGCGGAATATTCACGGGATGACTTATTTAAAAATTTGCAGTGGCTTGATGAAAACGACGAAAACGTCAGGAAGGAGAATAAAGCATGAATGGCGAGTTTATAGCATTCTTTATACTATCCTTGTCTGCAATTATCGGCGGCGTTCTTATGTTGAATTTAACGAAGGTCATGCATATGATGCTAGCTCTCGTTCTAACATTTCTCAGCATTGCAGGTTTGTACTTTCTTTTATCAGCTGAATTTATCGGGGTTGCACAAATTTTACTTTACTCGGGTGCGATCACAATTATTATGATTTTTGGCATTATGTTAACGAAACATAACGCAGAAAATGAATCGCGTCTTACTCTTCGAAAATGGATTATCTTCTTTGCGGTTGTAGCATTTGGGGCCGTTATGTATTTCGCTGTTAACAATATTGATTTTGCAAATGAAAGCACACAAGGAAGTTTACCTCTCCATGAAAAAAACACACTTCAAATCGGTACACTTCTCTATTCAAAATATATTATTCCATTTGAGCTAACCTCAGTTATTTTACTTGTAGCACTTGTCGGTGCAATTATTCTTGCGAAGAAGGATGAGAAAGAGGAGGATTCCAATGAGTAGCGTGCCTGCTTCTGCGTATTTAACGCTTGCGATTATTTTGTTTTGCATCGGTTTGTTTGGAGCTTTAACGAAGCGCAATACAGTGATTGTATTAGTTTGTATTGAATTAATGCTGAACGCAGCCAATTTAAACTTAGTAGCGTTTAGTAAATTAGGTTTGTTCCCAAATGTAACAGGGCAAATTTTCTCTCTGTTTACGATGGCTGTAGCAGCAGCGGAGGCGGCGGTAGGACTCGCCATTTTAATTGCTTTATATCGTAATCGTACGACAGTTCATATAGATGAAATGGATACGCTTAAAGGATAACATTGTGACCGAAAAGGGGGAAGGAAACAATGATCGATTATGCATGGCTCATACCGCTTTTCCCGCTTGTTTCGTTTTTGTTATTAATTATATTCGGGAAGAAAATTAGAGAAGGAAGCAGTGTACTTAGTATTTTCTTCGTCTTTCTCTCCTTTATATTTGCGGTACTTGTATTAATAGAAAGATTTTCGACAGTACCAGTGAAGCATAAGTGGGTATGGCTTAGAGCTGGAGATATTGATATATCATTTGGCTTTGAAGTGACAGCATTAGGGGCTTTAATGTTGTTTATCGTTACACTTGTGAGTTTACTTGTACACGTGTATTCGAAAGGTTATATGAAAGGTGAGGAAAGATTACCAACCTTTTATGCCTATTTAGGACTCTTTACATTTGCGATGCTCGGGCTTGTTATATCACCGAATTTATTACAGCTTTATATATTTTGGGAGTTAGTCGGCCTTGGTTCGTTCTTACTCATCGGTTTTTATTTCTTTAAAGAAGAAGCGAAGGCTGCTGCGAAAAAAGCTTTTATTATGACACGTATTGGCGATGTCGGTTTATTTATTGGGATGATCTTAATTTTCTGGCATGCAGGTAGTTTTGAATATGACGCAATTTTTAGAGCGATTCATACGGGTGATCTGACTCCGACAATGATTACAATAACGGCGATATTAATTTTTATCGGGGCGATGGGGAAATCAGGTCAGTTCCCGCTTCATACGTGGTTACCGGATGCGATGGAAGGGCCGACGCCTGTTTCGGCACTTATTCATGCGGCGACAATGGTCGCAGCTGGCGTATATTTAGTGGCAACGATGTTTCCGCTATTTTCAGCAAGTGCGGTGGCGATGCAGACGGTAGCAATTGTTGGCGCCTTTACTGCAATCTTTGCAGCTTCCATCGGTCTTGTACAAACGGATATAAAGAGAGTACTTGCTTATTCTACAGTTAGCCAGCTCGGGTATATGATGCTTGCATTAGGATCTGCCGGTTATGTAGCTGGTGTGTTCCATTTAACGACACACGCTTTTTTTAAAGCGTTGCTATTTTTGGCGGCAGGAAGTGTCATTCATGCCGTGCATACGCAAAACATTAATAAAATGGGCGGTTTACAGAAGAAGATGAAAGTAACAGGTGCCTTATTTTTAATCGGTACTCTTGCAATTAGTGGTGTGCCACTCCTTTCCGGTTTCTTTAGTAAAGATGAAATTTTAGCGGCAGCTTGGATGAACGGCAATTATGTTTTATTCGTCTTAGCGATAATTGCAGCATTCCTAACAGCGTTCTACATGTTCCGCCTATACTTTCTTGTCTTTACTGGGGAAGCGAAGACGAAGGAAGATGTGCATGAATCGCCCCGCATCATGACGTATCCGATGATTGTCCTTGGCGTTCTTGCAGTCGTGGCAGGCTATATAAATACACCGTGGTTTGGAACGTTTCTCGGGGATTGGCTTACGAAAGATGTAGCATTTAAAGTGCGAGAGGCACACGGACCAGTTTGGATTATGATTGTTGCGACGCTCGTTTCTTTGACAGGGATTGCTCTTGCATATTTCATATATGGCAAGAAATCTATTGCTAGAGATTGGGCTGGTGGCGAGGACTCGCCTCTTTATAAACTTTTGAAAGAAAAATATTATGTGGATGAACTATACAATATGACGGTGCTTCCTATTACGAAAGGAATCGCTCATGTGCTTCGCCTATTTGAAGTGTATGTAGTCGAAGGAATTGCCGTTTTAATAGGGAGTTTAGTGAAAGGGATAAGTGCAATTGGCTCTAGACTCCAAAACGGAAATGTACAAGTGTACGGGACTGTAACAGCTGTTTCACTTGCAGTACTCTTCATTATTTTGCTCTATACGGGAGGGGATTTACGATGAATGATTTGTTATTAACGTTCTTCATTTTTTCCCCGCTTTTAGGAATTCTCTTACTTACATTAACACCGAAAAAAGAATCACGTACAGTGCGAGCGCTCGGTTTATTTGGAACGGTGCTTCCATTCGGAATGGCTATCGTCCTCGCTTGTACATATGCTTCTGGAAGGGATTTGTCTCTATTTGATGAAAAAGTGAAATGGATTAAATTCGGGGATTTTGCAGCGGTAGATAAAAGATGGTTTTCCATTTATTACGAACTTGGTATAGATGGTTTATCGCTCGTTATGATGGTGTTGACGGCCCTTCTAGCGATGCTTGCAGCAATTGCGGCATTTACGATTAAAAGGAATTTGAAAGCATTTTATATGCTGTTACTCATGTTAGAAATAGGGATGCTCGGTGTCTTCGCTGCTCAAAATTTAATGTTGTTCTTTATCTTCTTTGAAATTACATTGCCACCGATGTTTTTATTAATTGGGAAGTGGGGGAAATTGTCGAGTGAAAAGGCTGCTTATAGTTATTTAATATATAACGGTATTGGCTCCGCTATTTTGCTTATCGTTTTCTCGGTTTTATTTGCGAAAACAGGTACAACCAATATTACAGAGCTTAAAGAAATATTAACGAGTGTAGGTGCTGGCGGAGGAATGGCTGTCCCAAATAGCTTACAGTTCGGCTTGTTTCTTAGCATAATGATCGCTTTTGCGATTAAACTACCCGTTTTCCCGTTACATCGCTGGATGGTCAATGTACATATTGAAGCACATCCGGCTGTCGTTATGCTTCATGCAGGTGTTTTACTGAAGATTGGAGCATACGGTATAATCCGCTTTGGCCAGGGGCTATTCCCGGAATACTTTCGCGAGGTTGCAACGCTCATTGCGATTTTAGGAGTCATCAATTTATTGTACGGAGCCTTCTTGGCACTCATTCAAACGGACTTCCGGAAGGTGCTTGCTTACTCTAGTATTTCACATATGGGTATTGTATTAATGGGCCTTGGGGCGTTAAATGCACCAGGTACACAAGGCGCTTTATTCCAAGTTGTTTCGCACGGTTTAATTGCAACTTTACTCTTTTTCTTACTTGGTGTTATAGAACAGCGCTTTGGAACATCAAATATTACAGCGCTTGGCGGACTTGCAAAAAGTGTACCAGTACTTAGCGGTTTTTTCTTAGCGGGAGGAATGGCATCGCTTGGATTGCCGGGAATGTCTGGATTTGTTAGCGAGTTTCTTGCCTTTCTCGGTTTATTCCAAGGGGAGCCAGTTATTGCTGCGGCCGGAGTACTTGGTATCATTTTAACAGCTGTATACGTATTAAGAGCGACACTTCAAGTAACATTTGGTAAGAAAGAGTGGGAAGCGAAAGCTGATATACACGGATGGGAGTATGTTCCTATCTTGCTACTTATCTTCTGCATTATTGCAATTGGCGTAATGCCAGAAATACTAGGGGATCCGCTTCAAAATACATTGAAAACATTGGGGGTGAAGTAGGATGGATATGAATACGTTACTTAGCTTATCGTGGCATCTCATGGAGCCAGAATTCATCATTCTCGGGGCTGCCATCCTTCTTTCCATATGTGATTTGTTTTTTAAGCTGAACCATAGATACGTAGCGCTTGGTGCAATCGCGGCGGTCGTATTAGCAATCTTGTCACTAATTACGCTATATAGCGAAACAGCGGGAGATATTTTAAATGGATCGTTTGTGTTAGATGGATTTTCAAAAGGATTTAAAACGTTGTTGTTAGGCGGGGCGGCCCTGATTTTGTGCACCGCAATGAGCGATGATAAGAAAAATCCAATTGAAGATAAGGGAGAGTATTATTACTTATTTTTAATAGCGCTTCTTGGGGCGATGTTTATGGCTTCTAGCGTTGATTTCGTTACACTTTTCGTCGGTTTAGAATTGCTTTCACTTTCTTCCTACATTTTAGTAGGAATACGAAAAAAGAACCGTGCATCAAATGAGGCAGCCATGAAATATGTCATTAATGGAGGAATTGGAACGGCAATTACGCTCTTTGGAATGAGTTATTTGTACGGTATTACAGGGTCAACCAATATCGTGGATATGCAAAAAGTATTTGCCGGGGAACTGGCTGGTGGTATTCAGTTATTGCTAGCTCTCGCATTTCTACTCTTACTCGTTGGGCTCTCATTCAAAATTGCGACAGTGCCGTTTCATATGTGGGCGCCTGATGTGTATGAGGGAGCGGCTACACCTGTTACTGCTTTTCTAGGGACGATTTCTAAAATTGCTGGGTTTTTACTCATTATCCGTCTGTTCCTCATGGTTTTTGCAAGTGTATCGGTGCAAGGAGACATGCAATCTTTATACGGACGTATGAGCATATACATCGCTGTGCTAGCTAGTATTACGATGATTATTGGAAATGTAGTCGCATTAAAGCAATATAACGTAAAACGCTTATTTGCTTATTCAGGAATCGCGCATGCAGGATATTTACTCGTACCGCTTGTCGCATTATCGCCATTTACGATGGATAGCATGTGGTTTTACATGCTTGCGTATATGCTTATGAATATAGGCACGTTTGCAATTATCCACGCCTTAATCTTACAAAGCGACAAAGAAAATATCACCATCTTCACCGGATTATATAAAAGATCGCCATTTACAGCAATCGTGATGACGATTTTTATTTTATCGCTAGCGGGGATACCAGGAACAGCTGGTTTCATTGGGAAAATTAACATCTTTTTAGGGGCCCTTCATGTAGAGCCAGCTCATTACGTACTAGCTTCTATTATGATGGGGACGACAGTCATTTCATTCGTATATTATTTCCGTATTTTACAGCAAATGTTTTTCCGTACGGGAGAAGTAGAAGAGAAAATTCGGTTGCCACTCAATATAAAGGTTGTGATGAGCCTTTGCGCAATTTCGATTGTAATACTAGGGATTATGCCGATGATTGGATACAATTTCTTTTATGAATATTTTCCATTAATGAAAGATTTCTTCTTCTTAGGGAACGTGGTACAATAGTGAAAATAAAAGGTGTGGAGTCGTTACTCTGCGCTTTTTATTTTGTGTGAATTACAATTGAAAATGCATATAAGTATACGCTTTTAAAGAGAAAAATTACGATGTAACATGTAAGATGCTTATTTGTATTTGAAAAAGTGTGGCTTCTACTTATTATGGTATCGTTTTTATAAGATTTCGTAAGTAGTAGCTAGGTAAAAAGGGGTCGGTTTTTTGGCACATCTTTTAGGGCAACAAGCACTGATTGCCATCGTTTCGCATTTATTGTTTATTACCATTACGTGGTGGGCCTTACAAGGTATTCACATTGAGCGTTTAATGAAGCCTGGAAAGGTGATGCAGACGAGAGTATTACTCATCTTAATTACAATTGCAATTGGGACATCTGTAAGTAACTTTTTCCTTGATTATTTAGGCTATTCAAAGAGTTTAACGTATTTAGTAAAGTAAGTGTATAGAACCTCATATCTCCGTTAACAATGGGGATAGGAGGGGATGAAATTGAAGCTTAAAGCCATTCTTATTGTTGCACTTAGTGTTGTTTTATTTTTGGTTGGGTATAGAGAGATGAAACCAATCAGTGATGAACAGAAGATGGAGGGCATGATCGCATCCTTAGAGAAAAATGATGCGAAAGTAGAGAAATGGTCATGGTTAGCGCGAGAAACAAAAACAATTTCTAATATACATACGTTTCAAAAGTTGTTAAACGATGTGAAGGAGAAGGCGAATATTCAAAAGTGGGAATTAGAGCAATCTCCAGATGGATATAAAGCTACATCCTATAAAAAATTTTCTTCTTATGAAGAACGAGTAGTAGTAACTTGGAGTAAGGAAAATACTAAAGAAAACACTTTCATTATCTTTGAAGTGAGCGGGGCAAAATGGGACCCGAAGTATATTCAAAAAACGAATAAAATTTTTAGTGAAAAACCTATAATTTACACTTGTGTTCAAGGTGTACTGAATGATAAGATTGAAGGTGTTTTGCAAAATAAAACCAATCAGGTTTTGAAAGATCTTTCAGCAAGAGCGATCGAACAGATAGAAGAAAGAGCATTTGTGTCAGTCTCCGCATACAATAAAAAGTGGGATGACGCTCTTTCAACAAATAGAGAGAAAATAAATGTGCAAATAGCAATACGTTCTACAGACAACAAAGATACAATTGTGGTTGGCACACCGATCATAACTTCTGAGTATTGAGTGAATAGATACTGAAAAAAGGACACGGAGGGGAATAATTTGGAAAAGATCATCGTCCGTGGCGGAAAGCGGTTAAACGGCACAGTGCGTGTTGAGGGCGCAAAAAATGCTGTATTACCTATAATCGCTGCAGCCCTATTAGCGAGTGATGGAAAGAATGTACTATCTGAAGTACCAGTTTTGTCTGATGTATACACAATTAATGAGGTATTACGTCATTTAAATGCTGAAGTCGTATTTGAAAATAACCAAGTAACAATCGATGCTTCTAAAGAGCTAAACATTGAAGCACCATTTGAATATGTACGTAAAATGCGTGCATCTGTTCAAGTAATGGGACCATTATTAGCACGTAACGGTCGTGCTCGTATTGCACTTCCTGGTGGATGTGCAATTGGTTCACGTCCAATTGACCAACATTTAAAAGGCTTCGAAGCAATGGGAGCAAAAGTACAGGTTGGTAACGGTTTTGTTGAGGCATACGTTGAGGGAGAACTAAAAGGAGCTAAAATTTATTTAGACTTCCCAAGCGTGGGCGCGACAGAAAACATTATGTCTGCAGCTACATTAGCAAAAGGGACAACAATCCTTGAAAACGCAGCGAAAGAACCAGAAATCGTTGACTTAGCTAACTTCTTAAATGCGATGGGAGCGAAAGTACGCGGAGCTGGAACTGGAACGATTCGTATCGAAGGCGTTGATAAATTATATGGTGCAAACCACTCTATTATTCCTGACCGTATTGAAGCGGGAACATTCATGGTTGCAGCGGCAATTACTGGTGGAGACATCTTAATTGAAAATGCTGTACCTGAACATTTACGCTCAATTACAGCGAAAATGGAAGAAATGGGTGTTAAAATTATCGAAGAAAATGAAGGTGTACGTGTTATCGGCCCAGATAAGTTAAAAGCGGTTGATATTAAAACTATGCCTCACCCAGGTTTCCCAACAGACATGCAATCACAAATGATGGCATTATTACTACAAGCTGAAGGAACAAGTATGATTACAGAAACGGTATTTGAAAACCGCTTTATGCACGTTGAAGAATTCCGTCGTATGAATGCTGATATTAAAATCGAAGGTCGTTCTGTTATTATGAACGGTCCAAACAGCTTACAAGGTGCTGAAGTAGCAGCAACTGATTTACGTGCTGCAGCTGCATTAATCTTAGCTGGTTTAGTATCAGAAGGTTACACTCGTGTAACTGAGTTAAAACATCTTGACCGTGGCTATGTAAACTTCCATAAGAAATTAGCTGCATTAGGTGCAACTATTGAACGTGTAAACGAAAAAGTAGAAGAAGTGAAAGAACAAGAAGTTTCTGATCTTCACGCTTAATTGAAATAGTCTCTACGTCTTTTGACATAGAGGCTATTTTTTTGGGCTTATTACTGTTATAGTCAAGAAATTCTATACTTATGCACGTACCAGTAAAAATATTTAGAAAATTTTCATTTTATATGGTTCCCCTTAAGTATGTTCTAAAAGAAAGAGTTGTTCCATAAGAATGAATGGAGTAAAGCTTTTTCATATTGGGGGAAATAAGATGAAATTTTCAAAGCCACTTTTTATTACAGTAGCGCTTCTCATAGCGCTCGTTATCATTGTACCTGCTGCTCTTGTGATTCCGTTTGCGAAAGCAAAAGTAGAGGAAAAAGCAGCTTCTAAAACTCCTCCAGCGATAGAAAGTATACCAGCTCCAGGGAAAGTGGATACAGCGGTTCAAGTTGCTGTATATCGCGAGAAACAGAAAAAGGTAGAGTCATTACCTATGGAGGAGTATGTGACCGGTGTAGTAGCTTCTGAGATGAATGCCAGTTTTGAAATAGAGGCGCTAAAGGCGCAGGCATTAGCAGCGAGAACATTTGTAGTCCAGCGTATGCTAAGCGGAGGTAAGAAAAACAATGCGGACGTGACAGATACGGTGAAAGATCAAGTGTACAAAAGTAAAGAAGAATTGAAAAAACAATGGGGCAATAACTACGAAAATAATTTGAAGAAAATCGAGGAAGCTGTTTCGAAAACCGCAGGACAAGTTTTAACGTATGAGGGAAAACCAATCTCAGCATCCTTCTTCTCAACGAGTAATGGCCGGACAGAAAATGCAGCCGATTATTGGGGAAATGATTATCCGTACTTAAAGAGTGTAGATAGTCCGTGGGATCAAGCTTCTCCGAAATTTACGAGCGAGCAAACCTTTACCGTAGCTGACTTTCAAAAACGTCTCGGTGTGAAGGTACTGGCAGACGGAAAGGTTGGAAATATTAAAGATCTTACGGAAGGAAAGCGCGTAAAGGATGTAGCATTTCAAGGAAAAACATTAACAGGAAAGGAAGTTCGTGAAAAGTTAGACTTACGTTCTTCCGACTTCACGTGGAAACAACAAGGGGATAAAATCATCGTTACGACGAAAGGCTTCGGCCACGGCGTTGGTATGAGCCAATACGGAGCGAACGGCATGGCAGCAGAAGGCAAGAAATATACAGATATCGTCGCTCATTACTATAAAGGCGTTGAAATAAAGACGATGAACGATTATGAAGGTAAGTTGATGGTGAAGAAGTAGGTGTCAGGGTCTCCTGGCACCTGCTTTTTGTTTAAAATATCATAATTTTCCATTAATTGTTTGGTATAATAAGATAAAAAGTATTTGGGGGAGACAAAATGGCGTTACTGGAGTTGAAACAGTTAGGTAAGACGAACCAGTTACCGGCAGTTGAACTGAAGGTTGAGAAGGGGCAATGTGTTGTTTTGCAATGTAATAACCATACAGCTAAAGTGTTACACCGTATTATTATTGGTGAGGAAGAAGCTTCAACTGGCAATGTGCTATTTGAAGATGAAGTGATTGGAAAGAGAAATTATTCTCGCATCGGCTTTTGTTTTTTGAAAGATGAAGCATATGATCGTTTGAAGGTAAAGGAATACTTCAAGTTCTTAATAGGGCTTTATGAATCAAATATGAGTACGGAAGAAGTTGTACAATATGTCGGCCTTTTAGATAAATTAAACGTTAAAATAGAAAAACTATCATTTTCAGAGAAACGTCGTCTTCATATTGGGCGAGTTATGATTCATAATCCGGATTTAGTTATTTTGGAAGAACCAGAGCAAAATGTAGATACAGAGAGTACGATTATGATTCGAAAAGCAATTATGAAAATGAAAGAGCAAGGAAAGGCAATTTTTATTACGTCATCATTTCTATCGGATGCCCTTTCGTTAACAGAAGATGTATACATATTAAATAATGATGGTGTGAAAAAAATAGAAATCGAACAAGAAGAAGCAGAAGAAGTCGATGAAGAAAAAGTCATTCAAATGATTCCGCAAATGAAGTTAGAAAGAATACCAGCGAAAGTGAACGATAAAATCATTTTATTAGACCCGATGGAAATTCATTTTATTGAAACGCAAAACGGAGTAACCCATATTCACGTTCGTGAAGGTGATTTCGTATGTGTATTAACATTAAGTGAACTAGAAACAAGATTAACAGGTTTTGGTTTCTTTAGATGTCATCGCTCGTACCTTGTGAATTTACAAAGAGTACGAGAAGTGATTACGTGGACTCGTAATAGCTTTAGTTTAATTTTGGATGACGAAAGAAAAAGTTCAATTCCACTTTCGAAAGGACGAATGGATGAGTTAAAGGGTGTAATTGGGCTATAAAAAGTGCTCCAATAAGCTCAAAATATGATTCATTCACCGGTAAAAATACTCCTTTTACCGGTATTTTACTGCGTAAACCCTTTGTTCTTCATATGATGGAGTCAAGAAAAGCGAAGCAAGCAAACGAAAAGCGTTAAAGCGACTTTCATCTATAAAAGAAAAAAACAAAGGGGATGACGAGATGACATTGGCAATTGAAATGAAAGATGTAATGAAAAGCTTCAATGAAAAAACGGCACTTCGAAATGTAAATATTGAGGTGAAGCAAGGAGAGATTTTCGGATTCCTCGGACCGAGTGGATCTGGAAAAACAACAACAGTAAAAATTTTAACTTCTCAATTACTTCATAGTGTTGGAACGGTAAGAGTACTAGGAAAAGATATTACAGGGCCAAGTAGTATCGATTACAAACGAATTGGTATTTTAACAGACAACAGTGGCTTATATGAAAGACTTAGCATTTATGATAACTTACTATTATTTTGTGACTTATACGATTGTAAAAAAGAACGAATCGATGAAGTGCTAGCGCAAGTAAATCTATTAGATGATAAAAAAACACCAGTAAAGAAACTATCAAAGGGAATGAAGCAGCGCGTCACATTAGCTAGAGCAATCCTTCATAAACCAGATATTCTCTTCTTAGACGAACCAACATCTGCACTCGATCCAGTTAACGTACAAAACATTCATAAAATCTTAAAAGACTTAAATAAAGAAGGAACGACGATTTTCTTAACGACGCACAACATGGACGAAGCAGAAACGCTTTGTAACCGTATTGCCTTTCTATGTAGCGGAGAAATTGTAGCGCTTGATACACCAGAGAACCTTCGCTTACAATACGCGAAAGACCAAATACAAGTCGTGTTAAAGGATAAGAAGAAAGAAACGGTACAAAAAGATGAATTAGGTGCAAAACGCATTTCAGAATGGATGAAAAAAGGAGAACTATTATCCATTCATTCTTATGAGCCAACGTTAGGTGATATCTTTATTGAAGTTACTGGGAGGGGATTATAATGACATTTTCAATGAGACGTGTATCAGCTATTTTTAGAAAAGAGGTACAAGATTTTAAGACAAATTCACAAGTGTTGTTAATGGCATCTTTACCAATTATATTTGCATTTATATTTAGCAGGTTTGGGCAAGGGAGTGCAGGAGTTGGTATTATTACTTTAATGGCCTTTCTATTCGTTGCAGGGTTTGTTCAATCAATGGTAATTGCGGAAGAGAAAGAAAAACATACGTTACGTGTGTTAATGCTATCACCAGCTTCTTCTGTTGAAGTCCTTCTTGGAAAAAGTATATTAACAGCATGTTTAACGCTAGGTATTTCTATTGTAAACTTATTCATTTTAGATCAATTAAGTGGAAATTTCTTATTACTAGCATTTGTTTTCTTATGTGGAACAATTTTATTTACTTTAATTGGAACGGTGATTGGATTACTAGCTGATTCTGTCCCACAAACATCATTAATTGGAATGCCGATATTAATGACGATGTATTTAGCTGTGCAATTTGAACCAATGGTTGAAAATAAAGTCATTAAGACAATAATTAGTTATCTTCCAACATCTCATCTTGAAAAGGCAATTAAAAGCTTAGTAGAGGGCGCTGGGTTTAGTAGTATTAGTGGGCATATGATAAATGTTGGAGCTTGGCTTATTGTTTCACTTATTGCATGTTTAATCGTATATAAAAAGAAACAATTAGATTAAAAACTGAGCCAAAACGCTCAGTTTTTTCTTTTTTCTATCATTTCCTCGGAAATTTTACAATTCCTATACATATTTTTACAGATTTTGTCGAAAAGTAATTAGTTATAGGTTGTATAGGATGCGTGAATATTGTTCAAAATGATTGCTGAGGTGATGATGGAATGCGAGGAAGAAATAATAAAAAGTCGCAAAAGGTAGTACATTTATTTCAAAAAAGATGGGTATTTCCGGCACTATACATTGCTTGTGCAGCGGTAATTTTAATGGTTGCGCTATGGTTCCAAGGAGCTAATCCGAAGAAGACTCCGAACCAAGATCAAGCAACGCCGTATACACAAACGGAAGATCCAGCAGTACCAGTAACGAAGTCTTCAGAAGTAGTGAAAATGCCAGCTCCTGCTAATGCGGAAGTAGTTGTACAGAAGAAGTTCTATGAAGATGCAGCAACTGAGGCGGAACAAGAAAAAGCACTTGTCTTTTATAACAACACATATTCCCCGAACAAAGGAATTGACATTGCTGCGAAGAATGGAAAAGAATTCAATGTTACAGCTGCTTTAAGTGGTACAGTAACGAAAGCTGAAAAAGATTCACTTCTTGGTTATGTTGTAACAGTTGATAGCGGAAATGGTGTAGCAGCTTCTTATCAAAGCTTAGGCAGTGTGAAAGTAGAAAAAGGTGCACGAGTTGTACAAGGTGAAGTATTAGGAAAATCCGGTCTAAGTGCAATGAATAAAGAAGCAGGTTCTCACGTTCACTTTGAAGTACGTAAAGACAATGTGGCTGTGAACCCTGAGCGCTACTTAAATAAGTCAGTAGCAGAAATTAAAGCTGATGCAGGTGCTGCAAAGGCAACGAACGCTTCTGGAAAAAAAGCTGATGACAAATCTCAAAAAGAAGAAAAGTCAACGAGCACGAAACCAGAAAGTAAAACAGAAGACAAGTCTCAAAAAGAAGAGAAATCAACTAGCGGTTCAACTAGTGACAAAAAAGAAGAACCGAAGAAAGAAGAAAAATCAACAAATGGTTCTACAGAATCATCTAACAGTTCTTCTTCACAAGAATAAGAAAGTGAAAAAATCAGTTCTCACTAGGAGAGCTGATTTTTTTATTTCTATATAAAAATACTCAATTTCGAGAAAAAAGTTGCAATAACAAGGAAAAATGACGAGATTCACGAATATATATTACAAAAAGGAGGGGATACTGTGTCATTTTTGTTTGTTCTGTCGACTGCTATTATTTTATTGTTTGTTTTATTTACTTTATATTATTACATTGCCGGTAAGAAAGAGGTTCCCCACCATCAATTGTTAGAAGAAGAGTTAGAACGAGAAGAATGACGCCTTGTATACAAGGTGTCATTTTTTTCGCCAAAATAGTCACTGTTAACGTATTTCTCACAAAAAAATGTAATTTTTCTTAACTTAGTCCGCAAAAATAGTGAACATGTAGCATATATCAGTAGTGCGGGCAATACAATGGTATAAACCAAAGCAAAGAGAGTGTTTGAGGTGAGAAATCGTGAATCATTTCATTATAAATCCAAGAATGTTTAACGCTTACAAACAGCACTCACACTTACTTCTTAGTCGTATGCAGCGAGGCTCATTTCACCCTTCTCACATCCAATTTAGGGAGGCGAGTGGTGTGCACGATTACATCAAAGAGAGAACTATCAAGATTGGTAAGTATATCGTGGAGACAAGAAAGACAGTGCGTGTCATTGCAAAGGAATTTGGGGTATCAAAGAGTACAGTCCATAAAGATTTAACGGAACGTCTACCAGAAATTAATCCAGAGCTCGCAAATGAAGTGAAAGAAATTCTTGATTATCATAAGTCTATTCGTCATTTAAGAGGCGGAGAAGCAACAAAACAAAAGTATAGAAAAGAAGATGTAGAAAAGCCGGTACGTCAATAAATATGCGATCGCAAACATTCCGTTTCAATTCGGTAATATTTTTCAGAAAAATTCTTTTTGCGAATATTACGTTTCTGTTAAATTTATGATAAAATCAGAAATTAGGTGTAAAAGAATTCGGGTGTAACCTGATTTTGAATATCGAGGAGGAAAAAACGGGAATGTTTGCGCGAGATATCGGAATTGACCTAGGTACGGCTAACGTATTAATCCATGTTAAAGGTAAGGGTATTGTATTAAATGAGCCATCTGTTGTTGCTATTGATCGTAACACAGGTAAAGTATTAGCAGTAGGTGAAGAAGCAAGAAGTATGGTGGGACGTACGCCTGGTAATATTGTAGCCATTCGTCCACTAAAAGATGGTGTAATCGCAGATTTCGAAATTACAGAAGCGATGTTAAAGTATTTCATTAACAAATTGGACGTAAAGAGCTTCTTTTCAAAACCTCGCATTTTAATTTGTTGTCCAACAAATATCACATCAGTAGAACAAAAAGCAATTCGTGAGGCTGCTGAACGTTCAGGTGGTAAAACGGTATTTTTAGAAGAAGAACCAAAAGTAGCCGCAGTTGGTGCTGGTATGGAAATCTTCCAACCAAGCGGTAACATGGTTGTTGATATTGGTGGAGGTACAACAGATATCGCTGTACTATCTATGGGTGATATTGTTACCTCTTCCTCTATCAAAATGGCTGGCGATAAGTTTGATATGGAGATCTTAAACTACATTAAACGTAAGTATAAGCTATTAATTGGAGAACGTACTTCAGAAGATATTAAAATTAAAGTTGGTACAGTATTCCCAGGTGCACGTAGCGAAGAACTTGAAATTCGCGGACGTGACATGGTAACAGGTTTACCACGTACAATTACAGTATGCTCAGAAGAAATTACAGAAGCATTAAAAGAAAATGCGGCTGTTATTGTACAAGCTGCAAAAGGCGTACTAGAGCGCACACCACCAGAACTATCAGCGGACATCATCGACCGCGGTGTGATTCTAACAGGCGGTGGAGCTTTACTACACGGTATCGACATGCTTCTAGCAGAAGAACTAAAAGTACCAGTATTAATTGCTGAAAACCCAATGCACTGCGTTGCGGTTGGTACAGGTATTATGTTAGAGAATATCGATAGATTACCAAAGCGTGCTTTACGATAAAGTGAAAGGAACTAAGGTGTAAACCTTAGTTCTTTTTTTGTATTTTTATTTTTTTATTTCGATTTTTTGAGAAAATAGAAGAAAAATAAAGAAAAACGAAGAATATAGGTAAAATATTCATATATATGGTTAAATTTAATATTTCCGTATTTGAAAACGTTTGTAATATAATGAGTCGAATACGACATTAAGGCAAATCATGTTCAAATACATATTGCCTTTCCCTAATCTGGGCATACACTCTTTTCTACCTCCGTGTCAGTTGCAAGGATATGCAACTATTTTAAGAGAATAGAGTGTATGCATTTTTTTATAAATAGGAAGTAAAGTTTCACTTTATAATGACAAACAATAAACAAAATGGGATAATAAACAATATGTCCAAGTGGTAAGACCAATATTACAAAAGGGGCGATTGTTATATGCTAAATATAGAACAAATTAAAGAAATCATTCCTCACCGCTATCCATTTTTACTTGTTGATAAAATATTAGAAGTAGATGAAGGGAAAAGAGCGGTTGGAATTAAAAATGTATCCGCAAACGAAGAATTCTTTAACGGGCACTTCCCTGACTACGCAGTTATGCCTGGTGTACTTATTGTAGAAGCATTGGCACAAGTTGGAGCAGTTGCTGTATTAAAGAAAGAAGAAAACCGCGGAAGACTTGCTTTCTTCGCAGGTATCGACAATTGTCGTTTCAAAAAACAAGTACGTCCAGGTGATCAACTTCGTCTAGAAGTAGAAATGACACGTGTACGTGGTCCAATCGGAAAAGGAAAAGCAATCGCAACAGTAGATGGTGAAATTGCTTGTGAAGCTGAAATTACATTTGCGATTGGTGATAAAAAAGAATAGATGTGAATTAAAAAAATTCTTCTGCAACATGCAGGAGAATTTTTTTAATTTATATATCTTTTATCCGAAATGTTAAAATACAGATTAATCAGAATTCTTGTTGTAAATGAATGGAAGTTCGTATATAATGACGCTATAAATATCTTGAAATTAAGATAAATGATAGCACGATAAAAATAGAGATGTCGTTGTCACATTATAGAAGGTGTGGGATAGGACAAAGATTATTCTGATTCGTTATGATGAAGAGTAGAGGGATGTAATGGAGAAATTTAACGGTAGAAGTAAATAAAAAATTGGCGTAGCATATCGAGCATAAAAGAGAAAAAGTGGAAAATGTCGTATTCTGAAAAAAGGAGACCATAACATGTTCGGAAGAAAGAAAAGAAAGCCATTAAGACAATTAATTACACATAAAGAGCCTAAATCACGCATTACGGAACAGTACCGTAATATCCGTACAAATATTGAATTTACATCTGTAGATAACCATATTCGTTCTATCATTGTCACTTCGGCAGATCCAGGTGATGGGAAAACAACGACCATTTCTAATCTAGCAGTTGTTTTTGGACAACAAGGTAAAAAAGTATTGTTAATTGGAGCTGACTTACGTAAGCCAACATTGCAAAATTTATTCGCTGCACACAATCCAAATGGATTAACGAATTTATTATCAGGACAAGCATCATTTGTGCAATGTATTCAAAAAACAGACATAGAGAACGTATATGTTATGTCAGCGGGTCCAATCCCACCAAACCCAGCAGAGCTACTTGGGTATCGTAAAATGGACGAATTACTTCTAGAGGCATATAACATGTTTGATATCGTTTTGATTGATACACCACCTGTATTGGCCGTTACAGATGCACAAATACTCGCTAATAAATGTGATGGAGTTATATTAGTAGCACGCAGTGAAAAAACAGAAAAAGATAAACTAATAAAAGCGAAACAAATATTAGATAAAGCATCGGGAAAACTACTTGGTGTTATATTAAACGATAAAAGAGAAGAACAAGAACAATATGGATATTATTAGAAAATAATGTATGAAATAGTATTTTTTAAAGCTAGTAATTTTTTGCTAGCTTTTTTGAATTGTTTTAAAATTTGGTATCGTATTATATAAAAAACATGATATAATGGAATTTTTGGCAAATTGATGGAATGTGTTGTCATATTTAAGATTATTTTGTAAGATTATATATGTTTTTAAATAACAATCGTACATAGATATTACTAAAATAAAAAAATGTAAGATTATATGTTATAATTTTTCTTATGTGCAAATTTTAGAAAGTTGGAGGAACTTATGGAAGAAACAATTAGTTTGAAAGAGTTATTTCATATTTTAAAAAAACGTTTAGCAATGATCCTCGTAATCGCCTTTGGTGCCGCCATTGTAAGTGCTATCATTAGCTTCTTCTTTATGACACCAATCTATCAGTCTTCGACACAAATTCTTGTTAATCAGAAGAAGCAAGAGGGATCGATGTTTCAAGCTGGTGAAGTTCAAACGAATATTCAATTAACGAATACATATAAGGTTATTATTAAAAGTCCAGTAATCTTAGATCAAGTGAATGAAAAATTAAATTTAAATATGACAGCGCAAGCATTAACAGGGAAGATTAATGTTGCGAATGAAAAAGATTCACAAGTCATTTCTGTAACAGCTGAGGATAAAGATCCAAAATTAGCTCGTGATATTGCAAATGCAACTGCAGATGTATTTAAAGGTGAAGTTGCAAAAATTATGAACGTGGACAACGTAACAGTATTATCAAAAGCGGAAGTTGCAGAAAATCAATCTCCAGTTAAACCACGTCCAATGTTAAATGTAGCAATTGCCTTCGTTGTTGGTCTAATGGCTGCAGTTGGTCTTGCATTCTTACTAGAATACTTAGATAACACAGTGAAAAAAGAAGAAGATGTAGAGAACTTACTTGGTTTACCAGTGTTAGGTATTGTAGCTCGCATGGATGAAGAAACAATGAACGTGAAATCACACGCTCCATCATCAAGAAAAGTGAGGGGACAAACAATTGGCTCTTAATTTATTTAAAAAGAAAAAAAATCATCGTCAACGCCGTCAATTAATTGCTCATCAACAACCGAAATCACCAATTTCAGAACAATATCGTAATATTCGAACGAATGTCGAATTTGCAGCTGTTGATACGAATTTACATTCATTAATGGTAACGTCTGCAAACCCAAGTGAAGGAAAAACAACAACAACAGCGAATATGGCAGTCGTGTTTGCTCAGCAAGGAAAGAAAGTATTATTAATTGATGCGGATATGCGTAAACCAGCGATGCACCAAATGTTTCAAGTAGATAATATTTTCGGATTAACGAACGTATTAACACATAGTGAACGTTTGGAGAAATGTGTACAACCGACAGCTGTAGATAATTTACACTTTTTAGCTTGTGGCCCAATCCCGCCTAATCCAGCAGAATTGTTAGGCTCAAAATCAATGCAAGAGCTTCTTGCGCAAGCGTATAGTATGTACGACTTAGTTATTTTTGATCTACCACCAATTTTAGCAGTAACGGATGCACAAATTATGGCAAATGTATGTGATGCTTCTATTCTTGTCGTTCGTAGTGAATCGACAGAAAAAGAAACGGCAGTAAAAGCAAAGGGATTATTAGAATCAGCTAAAGGGAAATTATTAGGTGTTGTTCTGAACGATCGTGAACGTGAACAGGGCTTATATTATTACTACGGTGCAAATTAATTAAAAGAGTGAGATATGGGAAGAACATATCTCCTTTTTTCCCTTGAATATGAGATACATCTCATATTCAAGGGAAAAGAGATCTTTATAGGAGAGAGGGAGGATGAAACAAATGATAGATTTACATTGTCACATTTTACCTGGTATCGATGACGGTGCGCAGACAGAAACAGATAGTTTAGCGATGGCACAACAAGCTGTGTCAGAAGGAATACATACAATTGTCGCAACACCACACCATCAAAATGGGAAATATATAAATGAACGTACCTCAATTATTCATGGAGTAAAACAACTAAACGATGAACTACAACAACATAATATCCCGCTTACCATTTTACCGGGGCAAGAGATCAGATTATATGGTGATTTATTAGAAGACTATGAAGCTGGTAAAATCGTTACTTTAAATGAAACAAATAAATACATATTTATTGAATTTCCATCTAATCATGTACCTCGTTATGCAGAACAAATATTTTATGAACTACGTGTAAAAGGAATGATTCCAATTATCGTTCATCCCGAACGCAATGCCGAGTTAATCGAGCGGCCAGATAAGTTATATAACCTCGTCAATAAAGGGGCATTAACGCAAGTAACGGCAGGCAGTTTACTAGGTAAGTTTGGTAAAAAAATCAAAAAGTTTTCGCTTCAACTTGTAGAACATAATTTAACACATATGGTTGCATCAGATGCGCATAACACAACATCAAGAGGATTCCATTTAGCAGAAAGCTATGAACTAATAGAGAAAGAATTCGGTGCAAGTGTTATGAATGATTTAAGAGAGAATCCGTACTTAATCATTAGCGGGAAAGCAATTTATAAAGAAGATCCGGAACAAATTCGTCGTAAAAAATTGTTCGGTATTTTTTAAATAAAGAACTGGTGATGTCTCCTAACCGTTATCAACGGAGGCACTCGGTCGTGCTGTGGGTAGAAATTACATTTCAACCTACCTTAGACGCTTGTCGTCGGGAGTATGGCGTGAGGATGGGTTAGATGCCCATAATTTTATTTATGATAGAAACTCTACCTATGGAGTTATAATAATGACTCTATAGGTAGGGTTTTTGTTATTGTTACATATAAATAAAAGGATGTAGGGGGACTAAAATTGAAAAAAGTAAGAAAAGCGATTATTCCAGCAGCTGGTTTAGGGACGAGATTTTTACCAGCGACGAAAGCGATGCCGAAAGAAATGTTACCTATTGTTGATAAACCAACAATTCAATACATAATAGAAGAAGCGATAGAATCAGGAATTGAAGATATTATTATTGTGACTGGAAAAGGAAAGCGCGCGATTGAAGATCATTTTGACCATTCATTCGAACTAGAACAAAACCTTTTAGAAAAAGAAAAGTATGAAATGCTTGAGAAAGTACAAGCATCTTCAAAGATTAACATTCATTACATAAGACAGAAAGAACCAAAAGGTCTAGGACATGCAGTATGGTGTGCACGTAAATTTATTGGAAATGAACCATTTGCGGTATTACTTGGTGATGATATTGTACAAGCAGAAACGCCATGTTTACGTCAATTGATGGATCAGTATGAAGGTACACAATCGTCAGTTATTGGTGTACAAACAGTACCTGAAAATGAAACACATCGTTACGGTATTATCGATCCAGTTGAACAAAACGATCGTCGTTATCAAGTACGTCAATTTGTGGAGAAACCAGCAGAAGGTACAGCACCATCTAATTTAGCGATTATGGGACGTTACATATTAACGCCGGAGATTTTTACGTTTCTTGAGAACCAACAAACAGGTGCGGGTGGAGAGATTCAGTTGACAGATGCAATTCAACGTTTAAATGAAATTCAACGTGTATTTGCTTATGATTTTGAAGGAACTCGTTATGATGTAGGGGAGAAATTTGGGTTTATTAAGACGACGATTGAGATGGCGCTACAGCATGAAGAATTAAAAGAAGAATTAATGAAATATATGAAAGAGCTTGTTGAAAATGAAAATGTGCATGTATAAGGGGAGGTGGAAAGGAATTGGCTTTGACAAAAGTATCAGATGAAACCGTAAAAGAACAAGGATTACTTGCTGCTGAAGAGATAAATCAAAACGTAGTATATTTATTTATAAAGCGTTTAATGGATATGTTTGGTGCATTATGCGGGATTGTTTTGTTATTACCTATTTTTATTATCGTTACTATATTGATTAAGTTGGAAGATCCGAAAGGCCCTGTTTTTTTTAAACAAGTTCGTGTTGGAAAAGATGGAAGGGAATTCGGAATGTATAAATTTCGTTCAATGGTAACAGATGCGGAGGAACGATTAAAAGATTTACTACAGCATAATGAAGTATCAGGTGCTATGTTTAAGATGAAAGATGACCCGCGTGTAACAAAAATTGGAAGGTTTATCCGTAAAACAAGTATAGATGAATTACCACAATTATTAAACGTATTGAAAGGTGATATGAGTTTAGTAGGTCCACGTCCACCTTTACCGAGGGAAGTAAAAGAATATACTTCTTATGATAAACAGAGGTTACTTGTTACTCCAGGATGCACGGGGCTGTGGCAAGTGACGGAAAGAAATAGTGTTGGTTTTTCTGAAATGGTCGAATTGGACTTAGAATACATACGGAATAGAAGTGTTTTCTATGATGTGAGAATTATATTAAAAACGATGAAGGTATTATTAGGGTCAAACAATGCTTATTAAAAAGTATTAAGATGTCTTGTTGCTATACCTAATAGATATGGCAGGAATATAAATATAGAAATATACTTTGGGTGAAAAGATGAATTTTAAAAAAGATTTTATACGAGTTTTGAATGTCAATGTACTAAATCTTCTTATAGGTATAGTGACTGGTTTTTTATTACCGGCATTTTTACCTATTGATCAATATGCGTACTTGAAAACTTTTACTTTATATCTGACTTATGTAGGATTGTTACATTTTGGTTATATAGATGGTTTGTTTCTTAAATATGGAGGAGAACATAAAAATAATATTAATTTAAGGGTACTAAAGGGTGAAAATTTATTTTTTTTATATTTCCAAATAGTAATAACAGGTATGCTTTTAGTTATAGGTATTTACTTAAGGGATTATATATGTATAGGAATAGCATTATGTATTCTTCCAATTAATATTCAAAGTTTATTCAAGTTTTTTTATCAAGCTATAGGTGAGTTTAAAGTGTATTCAAGAATAACGCTTTTAGCACCAAGTATAACTTTTATATTTAATTTATGTTTAATTTTTTATTTTAAGGTTGATAATTTTGAGTTTTATGTTTTAGCTAATATAGCTTGTAATTATTTGATTTTTATTATATTGGAATTGATATTTTTAAAGAAACAGAAAGATATTAAGGCTATCTATAATAAAGATGAGTTGATAGATAATTTTCGTGTAGGTATTTTTGTGATGATTGGTAATTTTTCATCTATATTGTTTTATACAATTGATAGGTGGTTTGTTAAATATTATATGGATGTTCGAAGTTTTGCATTTTATTCATTTGCTATCTCGATGATGACGGTAATCACAGTTTTGATAAGTGCAGTGACTACAACTTTATACCCTTATTTAGCAAGGAATAAACAACTAATAAAAAATAATATTAGAGTATACCTTCAAATTTTAGGAGCATTATTAAGTTCAAGTTATTTTTTATTCGCATTTATTGTAGAGTGTTTTATAGCGAAATATATAGAATCTTTATCAATTATATCCATTCTATTTGTAAGTTTTCCGGCTATTATTGTTATAAATGCCTTGTATTCTAATTTATATAAATTGCAAAGAAGGCAAAAGAAATATTTTCTTACTATATTTTGTGTATTAGTATTTAACGTTTTGATGAATTTATTAGCTATACATATATATGCAGGGATAGAATCAATAGCAATAGCAACAAGTATATCGTTTTATGTCTGGTATATATATTCAGGAAGAGAATTCAAGGATATGAAAAGTAATATACGAGAATCTGTGTTTTTAATTTTGTATGTAATATTATTCTTATGGTGCTCTTTAAGTATGAATACATTACTCGGTGGAATAATTTACTTGATAGGAATATTAATATTGATAGTAATCTGTTTCTTTTCAGAAGTCCAAAAAGCTATATTTTTATCAAGAAAAAATAAAGGTTAATTATTAAATAAGGATATTTTATAGGAGAGAACAAGTTTGAAGAAAATATTGTTTAATACTTACAATGAAGGAAATATTACGGCATTAATAAATTATTATAATCAATATTTGAAAAATGAATATGGTAATAAAATAAAAATCAAGTATGTAAATCATTACAAATATAAAGATAGTAAGTTTATTAAATTATCCAAAAGAATAATTGATATGTTCGGAAGGTACGATTTAATAGTTTCGGATTATCCAACAAAACTTTATGCAACTAGTAAAAAAGGAATTTTTGTTAGTCATGGCTATGGTACAAAAAAAACACCTGGTAATGATGAGTTGAATAATAAAAAAACTATGAATTTTTATCGTTCAATGAGAAAAAATGTTGATTATATAGTAACTTTATCTCAAAGAGATGAGGATTATTATATGCGCCATGCAACGTTAGAAAAGCATCGTTTACCAGAGTACGTTCCATTAGGATTACCCAGAAATGATATGTTATTTAATAATATTCAAATAGAAAATAACACGAGGGATTTAAAGAAGGAATTAGGAATAAATTCAGATGAAAAAGTAGTTTTATATGCTCCCACTTGGAGAGGATATGATTTAAAAAATGAATTTAATTTCTCTAGAGAAGATTTTATTCAATTAAATGAGTTCCTAAAGCGAATGAATTGTAAATTTTTGTATAGAGGGCATTATCTAGAAGGAATAGTTACAAAGGAATTAATAACTGAATTAAGTAATATACAAATTGTGGGGTTTGAGGAAGAGCCAGATACACAGAAAATTCTATGTGCTACAGATTTGTTGATTACAGATTATAGTTCTATTTATATAGATTTCTTGGCTATTGGAAAAGCAATTGCATTTATTCCTTTCGATAAAGAAAGGTATGATAGGCATAGAGGTTTAGCCATAGATTTCCAAAATGACATAGAAACCCCAGGTCCAAAACTAAGTAATATGAAAGAAGTAATGGGATATATTGAAGATGTAATAAAGGGACAGGATGATTATGAGCAAGTGAGACAACAATCGCAAAAACTATATTATCGTTATTATGATGGCGAAAGTTGTAAAAGATTTTGGAATCTAATACTACAAGAACTTAATTTACAGAATAAAGGAGAAAAATGATGAATATAGGTGTAATTTTAGCTGGTGGCGTAGGTATGAGAATGGGGAATGTTGACATTCCTAAGCAATTCATTGAGATATATGGGAAGCCTCTAATTATCCATACTATAGAGAGTTTTGATACTCATCCTGAGATTGATGGTATTGTTATAGTAGCACTAGAAGAATGGCATGAAGATATTAGAATATGGCTAAGGAAGTATGAAATTAACAATGTGAAAGCTATAGTTGATGGGGGAAGTACAAGACAAGAATCTATTTATAATTCTTTAAAATACTTAAATAGTTTTATGGAAGATGATGATATTGTGGTGATACATGATGCGGCACGACCATTAATTTCACATCGAATTATTGGTGACAATATAAAATATACAAAAGAGCATGGAGCTGTTGATACGGTTATTCCTACTGCAGATACGATTGTAAGAAGTTTGGATGCAAAAACAATAAAGGATGTACCTACTAGAAAGGAACTTTATTTAGGTCAAACACCACAAAGTTTTAAATATTCAATAATTAGTAAGGCTCATGAGGAAGTATTGGGTAGTGAAGTAAAGGATGCTACAGACGATTGTCAACTAGTTCTTAAAATGGATAAAAATGTTTACTTGGTTGAAGGAGAAAAATTGAATTTTAAAATTACTACACCTGAAGATTTATTATTACTCAAATCAATTATAAAATTAAGTAAATTGGAGAGAGTTTAACATGTTTGGAAAAAGTTTCAAAATTGTTAATTCAAAGCAATTTGAATTATATATGGAAGAAGTACAAAGTAAGCCTAATCATGCAACAGTTAGAATTGATACCGCAGCGGTTTGTAAGGCGGATTTAAGATATTATCTTGGAAATAGGGATCCTAGACTTCTAGCACTAAAATATCCTATGAATTTGTTACATGAAGCTGTTGGAACTGTTGTAAAGGATCCAACTGGTACGTTTAAGAAGGGGCAAAAAGTAGCGTTAGTTCCAAATCTTGCCCTAGATTGTAATAAAAATGATGAGAAGCATCGTGCTTGCAGTAAAACGGAATTAGGAGAAAACTATTGTCCCGATGCACTATTTGCATCTAGTAATTATAACGGGTTTGCAAGAGAGTATGTAAATTATCCTGTTGGAAATTTAGTGGAACTTCCAGATGATCTCCCCTTTTCTATAGGGGTATTTAGTGAATTAATTTCTGTTTGTATGAGTACGATTCGAAGGGTCAAGATTGAAGGTGATGAAACAATAGCTGTATGGGGAGATGGAATATTAGGGTATATTCTATGTAGTGTATTAAGACAAACTCATAGTGGAGAAATATTTATTGTTGGTAAAAATGAGCATAAACTCAATGAATTTTTAGTAACAGATAAGTTCTATATAGGGGAAAACAGATTAAAGGAATTAAATATAGATATAGCATTTGAGTGCGTAGGTGGAAATGGAGCAGGAAGTGCTATTGAAGAAATTATTAATGTTATAAGTATTGGTGGGAAAATTGTTTTAACAGGTGTTAGCGAGCAAAATGTAGGGATAAACACGAGAAAGATACTCGAAAAAGGTTTGAGTATGTATGGTGTGACTAGAAGTAATGTTGAAGATTTTAGAAGTGGAATTGAACTATTTCAATCAAAAGAATTTATTGATTTGATTAAAAAGTTAATTATAACTGAGTATTCAATTAAAAACATAAAAGAATTCTATAGTGTTTTTGAATTAGAGAGTAAAAATAGAAGTTTAGGGAAAAACCTTTTAAAGTTTAATTTGTAAAATGAATTTTAAAATCAGTAGGGGTTAAATTTAAATGAAGCAGAATGTGGCAGTAGTAATACTTAACTATAATGATTATCAGACGACATGTGGCCTTATTGAGACAATAAAGGATTATAGTGTAATTAATAATATAGTTGTAGTGGATAATAATTCTACAAATGAATCCTATATCAAATTAAAAGTTTATGAGAGTAATAAGATTAAAGTTATTAAGAGTGAGAAAAATGGTGGATATGCATATGGTAACAATGTAGGGATAAGATATGCTATAGAAGAGTTAAATGTAGAGTTTGTTATCATTTCCAACCCGGACGTTTTATTTACTGAACCAGTTATCGAAAAGGTTATTGAGGTAGGTATGTCTGATAATAAAATAGGTTTGGTAGCACCTACAATGGTAAATTCTAATGGTAAGGATGCAGTTCCTGCTTGGAAGTTACCAACATTGAAAGATGATATAGTAATTTCATTTGAGATAGTTAAAAAGCTAATGGGTGATCCGTTACTCTATCATGAAGGGTTATCAAAAGATTTAAATGAAGTTGATGTCCTTCCTGGTTCTTTATTTGGAGCGAGAGCAGATGTTTTTAAAAAGGTAGATTATTTTGATGAGGAAACCTTTTTATATTGTGAAGAGAGAATACTGGCTTATAAATTAAAAAAAGTAGGTTTTAAGAATATATTATTAGGTAAAGTAACATATATTCATGATCACTCTGTTACAATTAGTAAATTTGTTAGTGATTTAAAGAAACAGAAAATCTTATTAGAGAGTAAAAATATATATCATCGAAAATATTTAGATATTTCAAAGGGTAACGGAATACTATTTAAAGCTTTAATTCCGTTTATTAAATTAGAGAAAATTTTAATCTTATTATTAAGACGGTATATATATCCTATAAGAAAAATTATTTTTAATAAATAAGGAGTACCTGTATTTATGGAGTTATTAGTAAAAAGGGAATTTAAAGATCATAAATTTACTTTTTTAGGTTTGTACATAGGATTCAGTTTAATAATACTAGTATTAGCATTATTTTATCCGTGGCTATCTTTGCTATTAGTGTTTGGTGTGTTATTAGTAGTTTTAGTTTTTAGATATCCTTTTTTATTTTTAGTTTTGTTAACTTTTGGATTTATTCTTCATCCTATGTTAGTAAGTAAAATATTAGTTACTAAATTTCAATTAACAGGAATCACTGAAAAAATTGTATTATCTTGGAAAGATGTTTTGTTGTTATTGATATTTCTTAGGAGTCTTTTGGATATTAGGGGGAGTCAAAAATATAAGTTTTTACCTAATGCATTTCTTTACTTATTAGCCTTTATATTTTTAGGGACATCCTATCTCTTTATTAAGTCAGATTTTATTAGTAGTTTAAGTGGATATAGGTATGATTATGAGCCGTTTTTAATTTTATTCGCAGCTTATAACTTGAAGTTCGATAGACAAAAATTGCTTAATTTCTTAAAATTATTCCTGATATTCTCATTTCTTTTAGCGATATGGGCCTTATTTCAAGCAAATATTCTTGGAACTAAATTTTTATTTGAAAATGGCTATGGAAATAATGGACGCTTGGATCCAGCATATTTTATTGCTGGGCATACTTTCCAAAGGGCTATGGGGACGTTGGCAGCTCCTAATAACTATGGTGTATTTGTTGGAATTAGTATAATTATTGCAGTGTATTTTAGAAATTATTTCAAATATAAATGGTTATATTATACATTTTTAACGATACAATGTATTTCTTTAATAGAAACATTTTCACGGAGTGCCTGGTTAGGGCTAATCATGTGTATAATTATATATGTATTGTTAGAGAAGAAAAAAAATATATTTATGATCATTGTTTTTATAGCAACACTAGGTTGTTTACTTTTCTTTATAGTGTTAATTGCAAATCCTGATAATACTATTGTAAGTTATTTGATAAAGACAATAACTTTAGAGGATTCTTCATCATTAGGACATTGGAATTCTTGGGTTGAAGGGATTAACTTTATTGCAAATAATCCATTTGGTATTGGCTTAGGTATAGCTGGGCCCAAGGCATCCGCGTTAACAGGTGAATTTCTTAATGTAGAAAGTTCATATTTTTTAATAGCATATGAGCTAGGAATAATAGGTTTGTTCGTATTTCTTATATTCAACATGTCGATCCTATGGACGTTTAAGAAAAGGTTTACTTTTTTAAGAGAAGAAGAGTCTTCATTTATAAAAAGTGTATTTTATAGTTGGATTGTAGTAAGTGCTTCTTATTTCTTTTTGCCTAGTTTTCAGGAAGCTGAAGTTCAAATTATTATTCTATGTTTAACAGGTTTAGCATTTAATTTATATGTTGAATATGAAATTGCAGCTAAGTACAAGGAGCAATAATATGTCATTAATAGACTAATGTTGTAAGATAGAATTTATTACTATATCAATTTTAAATTAATATAGTAGTATTAAAAAAGTTCTGTCAATAATTAAATATATTGGAGGTAATGAGGAATGTTTCTAATTAGATTCATTCCTCATTTGTTTATAATGAAAAGGAGTATGAGAGTTATATGAAGGGCATTATTTTAGCAGGTGGAAGTGGAACGAGATTATATCCATTAACAATGGTAACAAGTAAACAATTGTTACCTATATACGATAAACCAATGATTTATTACCCACTATCTACACTGATGTTAGCGGGAATTCGTGAAATTTTAATTATTTCAACACCAGAGGATACACCACGTTTTGAATCTTTGTTAGGAGATGGATCTCAATTTGGTATTTCTCTTCAATATAAAGTACAACCAAGTCCAGATGGATTAGCACAAGCATTTATTATTGGTGAAGAATTTATTGGTGATGATTCTGTAGCGATGGTGCTAGGGGACAACATTTATTATGGTAGCGGAATGCGCAAAATGTTACAGCGTGCAGCTCAGAAAGAAAGTGGAGCTACAGTGTTTGGTTATCATGTACATGATCCAGAGCGTTTTGGTGTAGTTGAATTCGATGAAAACGGGAAAGTATTGAGTGTAGAAGAAAAACCGAAAGAGCCAAAATCAAATTACGCAATTACTGGTTTATATTTCTATGATAATCGTGTAGTTGAAATTGCGAAAAATGTTAAACCATCGGCACGTGGAGAATTAGAAATTACATCTATAAATGAAGCATATTTAAATAATGGTGAGTTAGAAGTTGAATTATTAGGCCGTGGTTACACATGGTTGGATACAGGTACACATCAAAGTCTTGTGGATGCAACAAACTTTGTCAAAACAGTTGAAGACCATCAAGGAATTAAAATTGCAGCACTTGAAGAAATTGGTTTTATTAATGGTTGGATTAATAAAGAAACTTTAATTGAATCAGGTAATCAGTGCGCTAAAAATGGCTATGGTCAATATTTATTAAAAGTAGCAAACGGTAGTATTAAATACTAATTTGGAGTGAACGTAATGAAAGTTTTAGATACAAATTTGTTAGGTGTAAAAGTAATTGAGCCAAAAGTATTTGGAGATCATCGTGGTTGGTTTATGGAAACTTATAGCGATAAGGCAATGAAAGAAGCTGGAATTGATCTGCAATTTGTACAAGACAATCAATCCTTTTCTGCAACAAAAGGAACACTTCGTGGTTTACACTATCAGTTAAATCCTAAAGCACAAACTAAGCTTGTACGTTGTACACGTGGATCAATCTTTGATGTAGCGGTCGACATTCGTAAGGGAAGTCCTACATACGGTCAATGGTTCGGTATTGAGCTAAGTGCAGAAAATAAAAAACAGTTATTAGTTCCAAAAGGATTTGCACATGGATTTATGACATTAACAGACGATGTTGAGGTTCAGTATAAGGTTGATGAATTATATGCTCCGGAGTGTGATCGAGGCATTGTTTGGAACGACGCTGAAATTGGTGTTGAGTGGCCAATGGAAATTCAACCAGTGTTATCTGAAAAAGATGAAAAAGCACCTTCATTAAAAGAAGCAGAAACTAACTTTGTATACGGGGAGTAAAAAAAATGAAAATTTTAGTAACCGGTTATAATGGTCAGCTTGGATATGACGTAGTAAAACGTGGAGAGAAGCAAGGACTAGAAATGCAAGGTATTGGAATAGAAGATTTAGATATTACAAACGAAGCTGCGGTTTATGAATTTGTAGATAAAGTAAAACCAGATGCAATTATTCATTGTGCAGCATATACGGCTGTTGATAAATCTGAAGATGATAAAGAACTTTGTTGGAATGTGAATGTAGAAGGTACAAAATACCTTGCTACAGCAGCAAAAAAATTAAATGCTAAATTTGTTTATATTAGTACGGATTATGTATTTGATGGAGAAGGAACTCATGCATTTGTAGAAACTGACGCACCTAATCCGGTTGGATACTATGGTTTAACAAAGTATGAGGGAGAAAAAGTAGTTAGAAGCCTAATAGATAGCAACTTTATTGTGCGTATTTCATGGGTGTTCGGTATTAATGGAAATAACTTTATTAAAACAATGCTTCGTTTAGGCGAAACACGTAATGAACTGAACGTTGTGGGAGATCAAATAGGATCACCAACTTACACATATGACTTAGCTCGTTTGTTAGTTGATATGGTCGTAACAGAGAAATATGGTACATATCATGCTACAAATGAAGGTTTCTGCAGTTGGGCTGAATTTGCACAAGAAATTTTTGAGATTGCAGGACAAGATGTAAAAGTAAATAGTATTACAACAGAAGAGTATCCTACTCGCGCAGTACGTCCTAAAAATTCACGTATGTCGAAGCAGAAATTAATTGATAATGGATTTGAGCCATTACAAGATTGGAAGAAAGCAATAAAACATTATATTACACAATTACAACAAGAGGTGAAATAAGTTGGAAAAAAAGAAAGTATTAGTAACAGGTGGCGCAGGCTTTATTGGGGGGAACTTTGTTCAGTATATGGTAAATAAATATCCTCAATACCATATTGTTAATTTAGACGTACTAACATATGCGGGAGATTTAACAAAACATAAAGATATTGAGAATAAAGATAACTATTCATTTGCTAAGGTTGATATCGTAGACCGTCAAGCGGTAACACAACTATTTGAACAAGAAAAATTCGACTATGTTGTTCATTTTGCTGCAGAAAGTCATGTCGACCGTTCAATTACTGAACCTGAAGTATTTATTAGCACAAATGTATTAGGGACACAAGTGTTATTAGATGCAGCAAAAGAGTATGGCATTACTAAATTTGTTCACGTATCAACAGATGAAGTATACGGCGAATTAGATTTTGATCCAACTACATTCTTCACAGAAGATACACCTTTACAACCAAATAGCCCATATAGTGCAAGTAAAGCTTCTTCTGACTTATTAGTTCGAGCATATCATGAGACATTCGGTTTACCAATTAATATTACACGCTGCTCAAACAATTATGGACCATTCCATTTCCCAGAAAAATTGATTCCATTAACAATTTCACGTGTATTAAATGATGAAAAGGTTCCTGTATATGGGGACGGTAAAAATATTCGCGACTGGTTACACGTTATTGATCATTGTGCTGCAATTGATTTAGTTATGCATGAGGGTGCAAATGGAGAGGTTTATAATGTTGGTGGACATAATGAGCGTACAAATTTAGAAGTAGTAAAAACTATTATTAGTACACTTGGCAAATCGGAAGAACTAATCGAGTTTGTTCAAGATCGACTAGGTCACGATAAGCGTTACGCAATTGATCCAACAAAACTAGAGGAATTAGGTTGGAAACCAACTTACACATTTGAAACAGGAATTGCTCAAACAATCCAGTGGTATTTAGATAATGAAGAATGGTGGAAAGCAATTGTATCGGGTGAATACAAGAGCTATTTTGCGAAACAATATACAAATCTATAAGCAATAGAGGCTATTAATATTAAGTATCATTCAATAGAATGATTTTGAGGTGAAGGTGATAGATTTTATTACCTTCATTTTTTTATAAATAATAACATGGAAAATTTATAATCCCATGGCGAAACTAAGGAGAGTACAAATTGAAAATATTGCATATTTCACTGGGATTACCACCGTATCGCACGGGTGGGTTAACAAAATACTCAGTAGATTTAATGCATTCACAAGGACAAGAGCATCAAGTATTTCTTTTGTATCCGGGTAAATTTACCTTTTCGAAAAGGACAGCTATTAAGAAAAATAAATCATATGGAAGTATATCGGTATATGAATTAGTAAACCCTTTACCGATTCCTTTATTAAATGGGATTAATCAACCTGAACATTTTATGAAGGAAATAGATCATAAGGTATATGAGGAATTTTTAATAGAATTAAAACCAGAGGTAATTCATGTACATACCTTGATGGGGATACACAAAGAATTTTTTGAAACGGCAAAGAGATTAAATATAAAAATTATATTTACTACACATGATTATTTTGGTCTTTGTCCAAAAGTAAATTTGATGGACTCAAAAGGAAACATTTGTAATGATTTTGATGATGGGAAAAGCTGTATAGAATGTAATGTGAATGCATTAAGTCTTCCAATGGTTCATGTGATGCAATCGTATCCATATCGTTATTTAAAAGATAGTAGTATCGTAAAATCGCTTAGAAAAATTAAAAAGAATCAAACTAAAAATAATACTGTAGCTACTAGTGTGGAACGAGAAGTCGAAGAAATAGATGTGAATTTAGCGACGCATTATATAGAATTACGCGATTATTATTTAACCATATTCAAATTAGTAGATTACTTCCATTTCAATAGTTCTATAGCAAAAGAGCAATTTGAAAAATATCTTGATGTGAATGGGAAGATAGTCCCTATTAGTCATCAAGACATTTCTGATTATCGTCAAGAGCGTAAAGTTAAACAAAAAGGAAATGAAGTAGTTAAGTTAGGATATTTAGGACCCATAGATACCTATAAAGGATTTTATTCTTTAAAAAATCAATTGGATTCTTTAAAGGAAAAGGGATATACTAATTGGCACCTAGGAGTTTATGGTGATTTTGTAAATGATCCAGACACATATAATCCTGAATATTATACCTTTTATGGCCGATATAATTATAGTCAATTAAAAGATATTTTTAGTGAAGTTGATTTACTAATTATTCCTAGTGTTTGTAAGGAAACCTTTGGATTTATTGGGTTAGAAGCACAATCGTATGGCATTCCAGTCATGGTCTCTGAATATGTGGGTTTCAAGGACTTAGTACAAGATGGAGAAACTGGCTTTATATATAAAGTAAATAAGCATGATTTTATTGATAAATTATCAATGATTCTTGATGATACTTCATTGTTAGATTATGTAAATGAAAATCTATTGAAATTGGATTTTCCTCATCTAATGGAGCAACATACTAAAGAAATAATAAACCTGTATCAAGAGGTAAGAGCGGGAGAAGAATAGATGAAACACGTATTTATTATTGGATCGAAAGGAATTCCAGCAAAGTATGGGGGATTTGAAACATTTGTAGAGTATTTAACAGAACGTAAGCAAAGTGAAAATATTCAGTATCATGTATCTTGCTTAGCAGATAACAATGAAGAATTTCAGCATAATAAGGCGAGATGTTTCAACGTGAAGACCCCTGAAATTGGGAGTGCGAAAGCTGTAGCGTATGATATATTGAGTTTAAGAGAGTGTATTAGTTATATAAAAAAAAATAATCTTAAAAACTGTATTGTATATATACTCGCATGTCGTATTGGTCCATTTTTCTCTTTCTATAAAAAGAAGTTAGAAAAAATGGGTGTTCAAGTCTTTGTAAATCCAGATGGTCACGAATGGAAAAGAAGTAAATGGAGTCCAGCTATTAGAGCTTATTGGAAAATATCTGAAAATCTAATGGTCAAACATGCTGATTTACTGGTATGTGATTCTAAAGGTATTGAGTCTTATATACAAAAAGATTATAAAAAGCATGAACCAAAGACAACATTTATTGCCTATGGTGCGGATGTTAAAACTTCTTCTTTAAAAGCGGATGATAGCACATTAATTGAATGGTATAAGAAACATGATGTAGCTGTGAATGAATATTATTTGGTAGTTGGTCGTTTTGTTCCAGAGAATAACTATGAATTAATGGTTCGTGAATTTATGAAATCTAATTCAAAAAAGGATTTTGTTATCATTTCTAATGTTGAAGAAAATCAATTTTATCAAGAATTATTAGCAAAAACGAATTTTAATAAAGATCCACGTATTAAATTCGTTGGTACTGTATATGACCAAGATTTGCTAAGAAAAATTCGTGAAGATGCATTTGCTTATTTCCATGGACATGAAGTGGGTGGGACAAACCCATCATTATTAGAGGCGTTAGCGTCTACGAAATTGAATCTGCTTTTGGATGTAGTATTCAATAAAGAAGTTGGCGAAGAAGGTGCGGTTTATTTCTCTAAAGAAGACGGCGCTTTAGCTAATTTAATTCAAGAAGTAGAGGCTTATTCTGAAGATGAAATTGATAAGTTAAGTAACAAAGCTAAGAATCGAATTATTCATGAATATTCGTGGGAAAAAATAGTGAATGATTATGAGAATTTATTTTTAAATTCTTGATATATAAACATGTATGTCTTCTACTAATGAAATATTAGAGTAGTATTTAGTTTACAAGTCATTTACAAGTTATGTGTATATCCGTATAGTATTATATGGAATGAAATTTATAATGTTGAAATTGTTACCCGAAAGAAGGAAAAACGATGAAGAAAAAGATTCTATTTTGGATTTTAGGTATCATTGGTGTTCTTGTTATTGCTGGTGGTGTATATGCATATACAGTATATTCTAATGTGTCTAATGCGTTAAATGCAGTGCATAAGCCTTTGGATCGTGATAAGTCTGATAAACGAGATAAGAAAGTAGAGATTGCAGATAATAAACCTATATCTATTTTACTTATGGGTGTAGACCAAGAAGATAATGGAACAGGTAGATCAGATTCACTTATGTTATTTACTTTAAATCCCCAAAAAAAATCGATGAAAATTACAAGTATTCCACGTGATTCTTATACTGAAATTGTTGGTAAAGGTAAAAAAGATAAAATCAACCACGCTTATGCTTTCGGTGGCATCGATATGTCTGTAAAAACAGTAGAGAATTTTCTTAATGTACCAGTGGATCATTATATTGAGGTAAACATGGCTGGATTCAAAGATATTGTAGATGCTGTTGGTGGTGTTGATGTAAATAATGATTTGGAATTTACATCAAGGGGATCACATTTTGCTAAAGGTAATATCCATTTAAATGGTGAAACAGCTTTAAAATATACTCGTATGCGTTACGAAGATCCACGCGGTGACTTCGGCCGTCAAATGCGCCAACGTCAAGTTATCCAAGCTGTAATTAAAAAAGGTGCAAGCGTATCTTCTCTAGCAAATTACGGTGATGTGTTAAAAGCGATTGAGAAAAACGTTAAAACAAGTTTAACTCAGGATCAAATGTTTGATATTCAAAAGAACTATAAAGACTGCATGGAGAATAGTGAAGAAATCCAAATCCCAGGGGACGGCCACAAAGCCGCTGATGGTATTTGGTACTATTACGTTCCAGATGCAGCGAAACAAGATATTACGAATAAGTTAAGAACGCATCTTGAAGTGACTAAGTAATATGTAATAACCCAACTCCTTTGGTAGGAGTTGGGTTTATTTTTGCGTGAATTTATATTAGTATTATATGTTGTGAGAATAATAGATGAGGTGAATCGATGAATAAGAAAGCAGTACTTGTCCTAGTTATTTTTGTATTGTTTGTCGCTTCGGTTGTGAGCGGTAAATTATATTGGAATAAGAAGATTGCGAATGCGACGGGACAGACGAGTGAAGTAACGAAAACGAAGTCTGAAGTGAAAGATAGTGGAGCGAAGAAAGCAGAGAAAAAACAAGATGCAAAGTCATCTTTTAATGAAGCATATGCAAAGAATTTACCAGATGAAGTGAAAGAGAAGTTAAAGAAAGCTGCTGAGGAGAAAAAGGCAGTAAATCTTGTTATTGTTGGTGATGAAGCTTCTTCATCTGAAAAAGGTGCTTGGGCAGCTAAGTTAACGGCTAATTTAGAGACTGCTTATGGTAAAGGTTTATGGAATGTGACTGTAAAGGAATATAAGGGTGAAAGTACAGACGAGTTAATTGTAAATAAACGTGATAAAGAGATTGCGAAGGAAAATCCAGATGTGATTTTATTTGAACCACCATTTATTACTGACAATGGTAAAACTGGTAATGGAAACTCTGTTGCGAGTACACAGAAGTTTGTACAAGCACTTTCTACTAGCGCGAAGGGTGCTACAATTATGATTCAGCCATCAAACCCAGTGTATGGTGCGAAGAATTATCCAAAAGCAATTGAGGCGTTAAAGCAATTTGCGACGCAAAATGGTTATACATATGTGGATCATTGGGGAGCATGGCCTGATGCATCAACGAAAGCTGTCTTGCCGTACTTAACAGAAGAGTTCGGTTTCCCAAGTGCTAAAGGTCACGAAGTTTGGGCACAATATGTAACGGATTATTTCGTTGCTAAGTAATAAAGGTACACAAAAGGTATACGAGCAATCGTATACCTTTTATAATAAGAGAGTGAATAAGAAATCCTAATATATAGTAGGAGGAAGACAATGAGTTCAATCCTAATTTGCGGCGGAGCTGGATACATCGGTTCGCACGCTGTGAAAAAATTAGTAGACGAAGGTTTATCTGTAGTAGTAGTAGATAACTTACAAACGGGTCATGAGGATGCAATTACGGAAGGTGCAAAGTTTTATAATGGCGACCTTCGTGATAAAGCATTTTTAAGAGATGTGTTTACACAAGAAAATATTGAGGCGGTTATGCATTTCGCAGCTGATTCTTTAGTTGGAGTTAGTATGGAGAAGCCTCTTCAATATTATAATAATAACGTGTATGGTGCACTTTGTTTATTAGAGGTAATGGATGAGTTTAAGGTAGATAAGTTTATTTTCTCTTCTACTGCGGCGACGTATGGTGAGGTAGATGTAGACCTTATTACTGAGGAAACGATGACAAATCCAACGAATACGTATGGAGAAACGAAGTTAGCAATCGAGAAGATGCTTCATTGGTATAGCCAAGCTTCTAATTTACGTTATAAGATTTTCAGATACTTTAACGTGGCTGGTGCAACTCCAAATGGTATTATCGGGGAAGATCACCGTCCGGAGACACATTTAATTCCTCTTGTATTGCAAGTGGCGTTAGGTCAACGTGAGAAGATTATGATGTTTGGTGATGATTATAATACACCAGACGGTACTTGTATCCGTGATTATATTCATGTTGAAGATTTAGTAGCGGCTCACTTCTTAGGTCTTAAAGACTTGCAGAACGGCGGAGAAAGTGATTTCTATAACTTAGGAAATGGTAATGGTTTCAGCGTAAAAGAAATCGTTGATGCAGTTCGTGAAGTTACAAATCATGAAATTCCTGCTGAAATAGCGCCGCGTCGTGCGGGAGATCCAGCACGTTTAGTTGCTTCTTCTCAGAAAGCGAAAGAGAAGTTAGGTTGGGACCCTCAGTATGTAAATGTGAAGACAATCATTGAGCATGCTTGGAATTGGCATCAGAAGAAACCTAATGGGTATGAGAAATAAAATATAATAAGTGAAAGAGGGGTATTGTCGTTCAATATATGTTCGACAATACCCTCTCTTTTTTTATAAGATTTTTGCTATACTAAACTGTACTATAATACAGGATGGAAGGAGGAGAATAATGAAGATACTTGTAGTGGATGATGAGTCGAGTATTCGTAATTTGATTCGGATGCAGCTTGAGATGGAAGGATATGAAGTGCTTACGGCGGCTGACGGGAGAGAAGCTTTAGAGAGATGGAATGAAGGGCCGGATGTTTTGATTTTGGATGTTATGCTTCCAGATACAGATGGGTATGAGTTGCTTCGTTTGTTCCGTGAGAAGGATCGGGATATTCCAGTGCTTATGTTAACTGCGAAGAGTCAGATGAATGATAAATTGCTCGGTTTGCAGCTTGGTGCAGATGATTACGTGACGAAGCCGTTTAATTATGCGGAGCTTATTCTTCGGGTTAAGAATATGACGCGCCGCGTGAAGAAGAAAGAGGTAACGGTAAGCCATGAAGTAATTGGGGCGGGAGAGATAACGATTTGTCCTAAGGAAAGAAAAGTGCATGTGAGTGGACAAGAAATTCAGTTAACGTACAGAGAGTTTAATTTATGTCAGTTGTTTGTTTCAAATCCGCAGCGTGTATTTATGAGAGATGAGTTACTTGAGAAAGTATGGGGATTTGAGTATATCGGAAATACGAGAGCGGTTGATATTATGGTGCAAAGACTGCGAAAGAAGCTCGGGAGTAGCGGGGAATATATTAAGACAATTTATGGCGTTGGCTATAAACTGGATTGTTAAGTGGTGATAGTATGTCTTTAAAAAGAAATATGGTGTTTGGAATCGTTGGGCTGTTAATTCCGATTTTTGTTCTTTTGTACGCAGTTGTTTATATTACGTTAGAAAAGAATATGTATCATAACGCGGCAAATTCTTTAGAAAAGTTAAGTGTAGAAGCACAAATTTATACGATGAATTATTTAGAGAAGGAAGCAGAGGTCGAGACGCTCGGTCCGAATTCACTTTTAATTGCTTCGTATTTAGCGAAGCGCATGGATGTCCGTGTACAGATGATCGGGAAGAATGGGGATGTTGTGGCGGATACGCAAAAGGGAGCGCTTCTTCATCGGAATATTGATATCGAGAGTTCCTTGAAGGGAAAGAAATCTTATGTGTTTGAAGAGGGAGACCCAGCTCCAATTCTTTTGTTTTCAAGCCCGGTTTATTATGGAAACGATGTCATTGGTAGTGTTCGTTTTATAAATGAGTTAACGGGTGAGAAGGAAGTTTTAACAAATGTTGGTTGGACGTTTTTAATGACGTCTCTTTGTCTCGTAGCTGCAGGTATTTTCTTTGCAATTCGTTTGGCAAAGTCTCTTCATAAGCCGATTGATCAGTTAAGACAAATGGCGCACCGGCTTGCGAATGGTGATTATAAAAGTAAGATTGAGTTAAATGAATATGTGGAAATTGCGCAGCTTTCAGCGTCTTTTAATGCGATGGCTGATGGGATTGAACTACATATTAAGCAATTGAAGGAAGAGAAAGAGAAGCAGAAAGATTTCTTAGACCGTATTACGCATGAGCTAAAAACACCGCTAACGGCGATTATTGGCTATGTGGATTTAATTCCGAAGTTAAAGGCGAAGGAAGATGTACAGGAGAGCTTGCGTTATGTAGCTGTAGAAAGTGAGCGTTTATTATCACTTGTAGAGGAATTACTTAAGTCTTCAAAGTACGGTACGAGTACGTTTGAAATATCACCTACAGTTGTGAATATAAAGGAGTTAGCCGAAGAAGCAGTTTCAATCGTGAAACCTCGTCTGCAGAAGTTTGAGATTGAAGTTATTAATGAGTTAACAGATGTATATGTTGTTGCGGATTTCGATAAGACGAAACAGATCTTCTTAAATGTGCTTGATAATGCGATAAAATATAGCGACGCTACGCAAATTCGTATGAATGTCATTGTAAATGAACGTGAGGCAAAGGTGTTTGTTCATGATGATGGCATTGGAATCGATGAAGGGGTGCTGGCAGAGTGGAATGAATCGCCAGAAGGGAAGGTACTTTCTTCTAGTTACGGGAATGGTTACGGTTTGTATATTTGTCAGGAGATTATGAATAAGCAGGGCGGAAGTATGCGGATTGAGAGTAGTGAAGAGGTAGGTACTACCATATTTATTACATTTTTGCTTCCGAGACGGATGGAAGACATAAAAAACTTGAAAGCGGTTAAATGATACATTTATGAAACAATTATGCGGTATTTTCGAAACAACGTTTTTTTATCTTGGAGGTAGGCAGAAATGAAAAGGCTATCATTTCAAATTCTTATGTTTGTCCTTTGTATAATTGTTTCTCTTATTTTGTTTTATGTGATGGAGAAGCAAATATATAATCGAATCACAATCGTGAATGACAAACAAGCTGTTTTACAAAAAGTGAATGAATCCCTGCCTACTGAAATGAAAGTTAGGCATGAAAAGTGGGGAGAAATTGTTATAACGGATGAAGTTCGTTTGCATACGATTGTTTCATTCTTTGATCGAATTAGAATAGAACCGAGAGAAGCTAAGGACCAAGAACAAGTATTTACTGGAGAAGTAACGTACTTGAATGGACAGAAGCGTACTTTTGCAGTAGGTGACTTGTTCCAGTACGGGGCTGATATGTACGGAAAGAATGGTACGGATCCAATGATTTCAGCATTTCAAACGTATTTGTTAAGCCTGTATTACACACCAGAACGTATTCATGATTTTTTTGCGTCAGCACAGGATGTCATAGTACGTCAAGGTGATGTAGAACGTGCGGTGAATGTTACGCACATACTTGATTCGATTCGGTATGCAAAGCAAATTACAGATTACGGAGAAATCCAGAAATTATTACAATCACAGAATGAACCGATCGCTTATATTACCGCTTATAAAACTGGTAAGCGTATAAAGAATGAGCGTGAAGACATTCTTACTATTTCTGTGTATCCATCGTATTTTGTTGTGCAATATCTCGGTGATAATAATGGGAATGTCATGTATATGAAAAGCTCCCTCGCAAATGTATTTGTAAAGGAGAATGTGTCATGAGAAAGATAGCCTTTTTCTTCTTTTTGCTAGTAATTGGAGGAGCGATGTCTAGTTGCTCTCGAGATACGACCTCTATTAAATATAATAAAAGTGGTCTCCCTATTTTGAATGATCGTCATCTTGTTGCGTATGTAGCGGCTCGCGAGGAAGTTGGGGAAGCGTTGCTTTCATCATTTTGTAAACCACGCGGCTGTACGTATGAATTTATTCGTCTTTCGACAGAAGAGCTTCTTCGGAGGGTAGAAGAGGAAGCTGGAAATCCGAAAGCGGATATTATTATTGGCGGTACGGTAGACGCGCATCAAATGATGAAGCAAAAAAATCTATCTATTCCTGTTACGAGTCAGCATGCGAACCGTATTTCAAAAACTGTGAAAGATAAAGATGGTTATTGGTACGGTTATGAAGTAGAGAAGCTGGCAATTGCAATCAATAAAGAGCGGTGGAACGAAGAATTAGCCCCGCTCGGACTTCCTTATCCATCAAGGTGGCAAGATTTATTAAATCCAGTATATAAGGGAAAGATTGTTATGCCAGATCCAAATGTTTCAGGAACAGCATATACGTTTTTTCAATCACTTATTGATACTGTAGATGAAGAGGAAGCGAAAGAATATGTTAAGAACTTTGCAGGGCAAGTTGGTGAAGTAACGGTGAATGGTTACATGCCAGTAGAGCTTGTTGCGAGTGGTGAGTATATGATAGGCATCAATTTCATGGGAGATCAGAGAATGCTTCAAAAACAAGGCTTTCCAGTTGTAAGTATCGTACCTGAGCAAACAGGGCTATCTGTTAATGCGATTTCGAAACTAAAGCGTGCACCGAATGGTATTATTGCGGATTTATTTATTGATTATTGTTTATCAGAAGAAGCGGGTCACATTTTAGAAAAGGTTTCGTTTGGCGTACCAACGATGTTTGCGAAGAACGAGAAAGAAATAGAAGGACAGCCGGTTAGAAGAACGAACCAACATATATCAAATAGTGGAATAATCGAGATATGGAATAGACAACGTCTCTCTCAGAAGTGAGAAAAGGAGACGAAAGAATATGTTTAAATGGCTCAAGCCAGCACCTGCAATTGAAAGATTGCCTGCGGATATGATCGACCGTGTATATCGATTACTACGTATTCGTGTGTTAATCGGAATTTCAGTTGGATATGCTGCTTATTATTTAGTTCGTAGTAACTTTACGTTATCAAGTACGTATTTAGTACAAGAATATGGTTTTAGTACAGCTCAAATTGGTCTACTAGGTTCAGTAATGGCAATTGTTTATGGATTTAGTAAGTTCTTTATGGGGAATTTATCAGATAAAGCTTTCGCCCAGCGCTTTATCGCAGTCGGTTTATTCTTATCAGGGCTTGTAAATATTTGCTTCGGTTTTGCATCTTCATTTGGGATGATCGTTACATTACTTGTTGTGAATGGTATTGTACAAGGTATGGGTGCACCTCCTTGTAGTATCGTTATGACGAAATGGTTCTCGAAGAAAGAACGTGGTACGAAAACAGGTCTTTGGAATATTTCACATAACGTTGGTGGAATGCTTGTGCCACCACTTGTCGGAATTGGTGTAGGTATTTTTGGTGAAAACCATTGGCAAGGCGGCGTGTTTATTTTCCCAGCGATTATCGCAATGGTAATTGCAGTTCTTGTTTGGATTAATGCGAAGGATACACCGGAATCAGAAGGTCTGCCTCCAATTGATGAGTATCGTAATGACTATGAAAATCTTGAAAAAGCAGATCATGCTAACAAGATGTCACCAAAAGAAATTTTAATGAAGTATGTAGTGAAAAATAAATTTGTATGGTTCTTATGTATTGCAAATGCATTCGTTTATTTAATTCGTTTCGGCGTTATTAACTGGGTTCCACTTTATTTAACGACAGTTAAAGGTTTCTCAAAAAATGAAGCACATGCGGCGTACGCAATCTTTGAAGGTATGGCAATTCCAAGTTCATTAATCGTTGGTCTTTTAAGTGATAAATTATTTAAAGGAAAACGTATGCCATTATGTATCATTAGTATGGTCGGAGTTGTTATTGGTACGTTTGTATATTGGCAAGCAACTAGCATACTTGTTGTAAGTATTGCAGTTTCTATTATCGGTTGTTTAATTTATGTACCACAATTCTTAATCGGTTTAAGTGCGATGGAATTAGTACCGAAATTTGCAGTAGGTACGACAGTTGGTATGTGTGGTCTGTTCGGTTACGTAGGTGGAAGTCTTGTAGCAAACGCAGCAATTGGTGTTATTGTTGATCGTTCTGGCTGGGATGGTTGCTTCATCTTACTATTAACAGGTGCTATTTTATCAACGATCTTCTTGTTCATTGTTCAACGTGGACATGAAAGCAAAGCGCCTAAAGCAGCGTAATATTTTGTTTGAAAAGCTATCCAATTATTATTTTGGATAGCTTTTCTTATATTAAGATAATCTTTCCTTAAATCTATCTTAAAAGACATAATGTCATATTTCTAATCATTGGAATTTTTGTTACAATATAAATGGATGTGTAAAACTTTGTAAAAAGAATGTAATAATATGTAATTCATTTTCAGAAAGTTTTATACAATTTTTATATTAAACTATTAAGTTATAAAAAGGAGCGAGAATATGGTACCAAATACGGTTCGTACTCCAAACAAGAAGAAGAAATGGATTATTATCGGGGTTATTGCACTAATTGTTATTGTAGCAGCAGTTAATATTTTTGTTATGCAAGGTAAGAAGAAGGGGGCATCAACGTCTGCTGATGCAGTAAGTTTCGAGAAGGTAACGGAGCGTAAGCTGAATAATACGAAGTTAATTTCTGGTCAGGTGAAACCTGGGAATATTGAAAGTTTTTATGCGGATCCGACTAAAGGAAAAGTGAAAGATATTCAGGTAAAAGAAGGACAAGAGGTTGAAAAAGGTGCGAAGTTATTCTCTTATGATAATGAAGAGATTAATCTTCAAATGAAACAAGCTGAGCTTGATCAGAAGATGGCAGATATGCGTTATGATCAAGGGAAGAAGAAAATTGATTCGCTGAAGAAAGAAATTAAGAAAGCGAAAGATAGCGGAGCTGGGAAAGAAGTAACAGATCCGATGGAAGAGCAAGTAAGTGAGTTAGAGATAGCACAAAAGACAACGGATCTTGAGAAAGAAAAAGGGAAGTTGCAGAAAGAAGAATTAAGTAAAAAGCAGAAAGAGCTTACGATTTATAGTAATTTTGCTGGTGTCGTTCAAAAGTTAGATAAGGATGCGGCGCAAAGTTCATCTCAAGCGTTAGGTGGTCAAGGGAAAGCATTTTTACAAGTGGCTTCTAAAGATCCATTCCAAATTCAAGGTACGTTAACGGAGCTTCAAAAATCACAAATTCAAAAGGATCAAACATTTACTGTAACTGCGAAAGCAAATAATAAGAAGAAGTGGACAGGTAAAATTACAGAGGTAAGCGAATTCCCAACGAGTGCAGAGATGGCGCAAGCTGGCGGTATGGGTGAAGCGACTCAAAATATGTCTCAATATACATATAAAGCAAGTCTAGATAGTCAAGATGGTTTATCTCCAGGTTATCACGTTTCTCTGCAAGTAAATTTAGAGAATAAGAAGATGGTTGCTGTTCCGACTAAGAGTATCGTAGAAAAAGACGATGATGCATTTGTTTATGTTGAGGATAAAGGAAAGCTTCGTAAACAAAATGTGAAAAAAGGTTCTACTGATGGAGACTGGACAGAGATTACTGAAGGCGTAACAGTGGGGCAAAAGGTGGTTAAAAATCCTTCCGACGATGTGTATGACGGAATGGAAGTGAAAGAGAAATGATTACGTTAAACCATATTGCTAAAACGTATTATCAAGGAAAATTGGCAGTGCCGATTTTGCACGGTATTAGTTTAACGATTCAGAGCGGCGAGTTCGTTTCGATTATGGGACCGTCTGGTTCTGGTAAATCAACGCTTATGAATATTATCGGTTGCTTAGATCGTCCAACAGAAGGCGAATATATGCTCAATGATGTGAATATCTTAACAGCAGACGAGTCAAAGCTTGCTTTAATTCGTAATGAATATATCGGTTTTGTGTTTCAGCACTTTAATTTGCTGCCGCGTCTTTCAGCAGTCGAAAATGTTGAGCTTCCGCTCGTATATGGTGGCATAAAGAAAGCAGAACGTCGCAAGCGTGCTTTAGAGGCGCTTGGTAAAGTCGGATTAGCAGACCGCGTGCATCATTTACCGAACGAATTGTCAGGTGGACAGAAGCAGCGTGTCGCAATTGCAAGAGCGATCGCGAATAATCCAACGTTCATTATGGCCGATGAGCCGACTGGTGCACTTGATACGAAGTCTGGTGAGCAAGTTATGGATATTTTCACGAAGCTTAATGCGGAAGGTACGACGATTGTTATGGTTACGCATGAAGAGGAAGTAGCAGCGTATTCTTCCCGACGCATTGTACTGCGAGATGGGAAAATTACAGAAGATAGAAGGTGTGCGGTATGAGTTTACTAGATAGTATAAAAATTGCCCTCTCTTCTATTTTAGCTCATAAACTGCGTTCAGCTCTTACGATGCTCGGTATTATTATCGGTGTTGGTTCCATTATTACTGTCGTTGCGATTGGGCAAGGCGGGGAAGCAATGCTGAAGTCGAAATTCGCAGGTTCTGGTGGTAATAATCTTATGCCAATTCAATTTCAACCAGATATTAATGATGAGTTTGCTATGGGTGGATTTGAAATGCCAAAGTTAACGGAAGAGGATATTTTGGAAGTAAAACAAGTGAAAGATGTTTCACACGTTATTACGACAAACCGGAATTCAGAGGTGCTTGACGTAAATGATAAAAAGGCAAATCTGAATGTTATTGGTCTTGATAATGAATATTTTGCAGTTAATAAAGTAAAGGTCGTAAAGGGACGTACTTTAAGTGAATCAGATATTACTCATGCAAATAACGTTGTGATGATTAGTACAAAAACTGAAGAAACGTTATTTAAGGACGTAAACCCAGTTGGACAAATTATTGAGATGAAGGGGCAGCCAATGCAAATTGTTGGTGTGTATACCTCTGATAATGAGTTTATGGGATTTGAAATGGAAGAAGCGCTAATCCCTCTTACGTTATGGCCTGTTTTATACGGGACAGATGAGATTCAAAACATCGCAATTCAAGCTAAAAATGTAGATGATTTAGAAGCAGCTGGGAAACAGGCTGTTGATGTATTAAATAGTCGTAAGCCAAGTGAAATTCCAGGTAAATATGAACTGGTAAACTTAAAAGAATTCCAAGAAAATGTTTCTAAGGTAACTAATATTATGACGATGATTATCGGTGGTATCGCGGGTATTTCATTAGTCGTTGGTGGTATTGGCGTTATGAACATTATGCTCGTATCTGTAACGGAGCGTACGCGCGAAATTGGGATACGTAAAGCACTTGGGGCAACGCGTAGTAAAATTTTATTACAGTTTTTAATTGAAGCAGTTATGTTAACACTTCTAGGTGGTTTGATCGGAATTGGTCTTGGATATGGCGGAGCATATATCGTTTCCACGTTCGCAAAATGGCCACCTCTTGTTTCATGGGAAGTTGTCGTTGGCGGCGTATTATTCTCGATGACACTCGGCATTATTTTCGGATTAATTCCAGCAAACAAAGCTGCGAAATTAGATCCAATTGAAGCATTACGTTATGAGTAATTACTAGTGTAGTAGAACTATACACTACCGTTCTAGTGGGCGGTTCGTAGCCTCTATATGAGGAAGTGAACCGCCCGTTAGAACGGGTTATATAAATAGAAGGAGGCGTTATAATGGAAGCAAATATTAATACGCAAGATGTAGGTTCAAAAAAGCCATCATTATTTGGAATGATTACTTCTCCAGGTGAACAGTTTGAGAGAATGAAGATGAAAAGTCCGGTCTGGGGCGCATTTGTCTTATTTATTTTATTGGGAACGATTATGGCAACAGGTGCAGCATACTTAACATTAATTAATACGCCAGAATTGGCAAAAGAATTGAATGGTGAAGCAGGGGCAATGGTAAAAGGATTTACCCTTGGTGGAGGAGCACTTGTTGGTGTGTTAGGTACGCCTATAGGCCTATTTATTGCAGCAGGTTTTTATAAAATTATTATGATGTTTATGAGCAATGATACTCCGTACATGAAGATATTATCTATTTACTTATATGCTAACCTTGTTTATTATATCGGCGGATTGTTAAATGTAGCATTAGGTTTTGTATTTGATGGAAATGGTGTTGATGTTTATACAAGTTTAGCTCCTTTATTTGAAAAAGGAACAGTGTTACATGGAATTGGCTCTTCAATTGAAATTTTCAATATTTGGAGTTTAGTTCTAACGGGACTAGGGTTACATATTGTAGCTGGCTTAAGTAAGAAACAAGCTACAACATTAATTGTAATTTTCTTCGTTCTAACAGTTGCATTAGGTGTTGTAAAAGGTTTAGCTGGCATTGGTGCATAATATATTTGTTAAAAAAGGTGGCTCTTCGGAGTCACCTTTTTTATTTTTACCCCTATTTCAAATAGCACCAACAAAATTTCAAATTCTACCCATTGTAATTTCAAATTTCAGCGATACTATTTAAAATTACTCATAGTGAATTCCCCTCTTTATTTTTATATTGTGGAGGTACCGGCGGAATAACAAAGAGGTATACCTTTTAGAAGTGGGTACTGTGTGAAGCCAGCGACTTTTAAAGAGGCAGTTGTTTTGTATGAGGGAATGATCGTAAATCAAATAAAGAAGTTAGGGATTTATCAAGATTATGAAGAGTATTATCAATGTGGGTTAATCGGTCTTTGGCATGCGTATGAAAAGTTTGATGCGGAGAAAGGGAGTTTTCCTGCATATGCAGTTGTAACGGTACGTGGTTATATATTAGAGAGGTTGAAAAAAGAATTCACAGTGCAAGAAAAGTGTGTATGTGTAGGAGAGTATGAGGATATCTTTCGTTTTGAAGATATTGAAATGAAAGTGAAGGATTTTATGAGTGTATTAGATGAGAAGGAGAAGTATATTATTTTTGAACGTTTTTTTGTAGGAAAGACGATGGGGGAAATCGCTTTAGAGACAGAGATGACCTATTATCAAGTGAGGTGGATATATCGGCAGGCGCTTGAGAAAATGCGAAATAGCTTAAGAGGATAAATAGTATCATAAGAATGGAAGGCAAGGGATATTGCTTTCCATTCTACTTATTTTGTTAAGGTAGTAAATGTAATAAGAGGTTTTTAAATTGTAGTGAATCTTGCATGTTCATACGTGATAATACATATCCAGCTTTTAATAATTGTTGTTTTAACTTATGGGGACTGATATGTATAGTTGTAGTTGTGCCATTTGAAAAATGAATGGTAGCTTTTTTACTTTTTTTGAAAAACTCTATGTCATCTATATGGTTATAAAACAGCCATATACAGTTTGGAGAAGAAGGAGACTCTGTTGGGAAAGCACAAATATATTCTCGATGATTAATTGGAATCGGGACATTTTGTTTGAAATGAAAGTTTGTTTGAACTGCTTTCCGCCTGCCTTGATAAGTAGAGTGAACATTGGTTAAACAAGATTTTTTTATGAGCTGGAGAGCGGTTTGACAGGAGTAAAGATGGTTCCCACTACTGTCGATCACTTTTGTGTAATAAGAAGGGTGCTTGCAAGGTTCTAACATCATTGTTGAATTAGAAATAATAATAGCATTTTCGTCATTCATAAATTTAATTCCCCCTTTATAAATGATAACAATTCTCAATATAATTATATACGAATTAAGTAAATTGATTGTTAATCTTTTATTTCATATTGTAAATTTTGGCTATTCGTTTACAATCAATAGATGATAGTCTTTCTAATTTGCATCGCTTGTACATATATATGAAAATAGAAAAGAGTAGGCGGTGAGATAGTATGAAGAAAAGGTATATTATTATGGCTCTAGTTGTTGTTCTTCTAGTATATTTAGCAAATAGTAATCCGAGTAAAGGTGAATATACAGATTGGGCAGCAAAGCAGTTTATGAAACGTAATGATGTAAGTAAGAAGCTAGATGAAGTTCAAAAGGAAAATGAAGAGGGTCTCCTTGGCGATTTAGCATCGGCTGGTAAGAAGTTGGCGAAAAAATATGTTGAGCCGCAAGTTGGATTATTAATCGATCATTATACGAAGCGAGATGATTATATATTCTTCTCAACATATAAGACGGAATTTGATATCGGCGGAGAACATTATAAATATGTATGCGTCGGTTTTTCAAAAATCTTTATTCCAATTGAAATGCCGAAGAAAAAAGACGAATCTGCAAAATGATGCAGATTCGTCTTTTTGTCTATAAGGTAATAGGAACTTCAGATACAGTCTTTTCTACGAGACGAGCTCCTTTTTTTCGGGTATTTTCATTAATTGATGAAAATACAGATGAGGCAAGGATCGTATCCATTACTTGATTTACGACTTGTGCATCAATAGGTGTGATCGGCTTCTCGATAGAAAAGACAACTGTTTTTCCATCTTCTTTCGCGAAAATTAATTCTAGTACTTGCATACGTTGTTTCCTCCTTTTTATTTATCTGTAATCAGTGGGGACATCCCCACTGATTACATTGCCACCTTAAAGGTTAGAAAGATCTGATGTGCTAACAAGTTGTACAGCGTGAAGTGGTGATGCTTGTAGAGAAGCTAGAGCACGAGCTACGGTTTGTACTTTCTCTAAGTTTGCGTTTGTTTTTACGCGCTTAAATTGTTTGTTCTTAAAAACTGTTTTTCCATTCTTATCTAATCCATTGTTTAAGACGAGACGTAAAGTTAAATCCATTACGATTGTTTCGACTGCCATGTTTATCACCCCCTTTCACTATATAAATAGGATGCAAATGTCATGTTTTGGCGTGAAATTTATTCTTTTTTTTGGTACTCTTAAAAGAATAAGAGAGGGGTTTCGGAAGAATGAATCGTAAATGGTTATTTTGGATTCCTGTTTTACTATGGATGGGGCTGATTTTCTATTCCTCGGCACAACCGTATAAAAAGCAGGATATGCGTTCGGATATTGAACAATATGTAAATGTGGAGTTTGTGAAAGAGCATTTTTCATGGGTATCTATCGATTACGGCGGTGGTACACCTGTTAGTATTGCAAATAAAGGTGTAGGCGGATTTATTGAGTTTTTCCTTCGTAAAGGTGCTCATTTTATGGTGTTCTTTATGCTCGGTTCATTGACGTATTACGCTTTTCATCGATCAGGTTGTTCGAGAAAAAGGTGTTTTATATACGCTCTCCTTTTCGTTGCGGGATATGCAACATTTGATGAAATTCATCAATGGTTTACGGGCGATCGTACACCGATGTGGCAAGATTCATTACTGGATACGTGCGGCGGATTAACAGGTATTATAATAAGTAATTGGTTTTGGAATAGAAAAAGGAGCTAATCTCGAAAAGATTAGCTCCTTTTGTTTATACACCAAGTAATTCTTTTAGCTCATCTGTAGATAGTTCTGTCATCCAACTATCGCTTGTAATGACGGCGTTGTTTAATGACTGTTTTCTTTCTAACATTTCATCGATTTTCTCTTCAAGTGTCCCCGTTGTAATCAGTTTATGAACGTGAACGAAACGCTTTTGACCAATACGATATGCACGATCTGTTGCTTGATTTTCTACCGCTGGATTCCACCAACGATCGTAGTGAATGACATGGTTGGCAGCTGTTAAGTTTAACCCTGTACCACCTGCTTTTAACGATAAAATGAAGATGTCATACGTTCCGTTTTGGAACTGTTCGATCATTTTGTCACGTTCTTTCTTCGGTACACTACCGTTTAAGAAGAGGACGCGCTGACCGAAATGTTTTTCTAACACATCTTTTAGCATGTTCCCCATACCGATGTATTGCGTGAAGATTAAACAACTTTCATTTTGATCTTTTATATTTTCAATAAGTTCCATGAGCGTGCTCGTTTTCATGGAACGTTCGATAATGTCTTTCGGTTCTGTTTCTTTTAAATAAAGAGCTGGGTGATTACAAATTTGTTTAAGTTTGTTCAGCATGAGTAATATAAATCCGCGTCGTTCAATTCCGCTTAATCCTTCTACATTTTGCAATGTATCTTGAACAAGTTGTTCATATAAGGAAGCTTGTTCACCAGTTAGTGGACAGTAAGCTTTCTGTTCTTGTTTATCTGGTAAGTTTAATGCGACTGTTTGATCTTTCTTCGTACGACGCAGTAAAAACGGCGAGATAAAACGTTGAACTTGTTGGATTTTTCCTTCGTCACGGTCCTTTTCAATTGGTGAGACGAAGCGGCGCTGGAATTGTCCTAAGCTGCCAAGGTATCCATGATTAATGAAGTCGAAAATAGACCAAAGCTCGGCAAGGCGGTTTTCCATCGGTGTTCCAGTTAATGCGATTTTGTGATTTGCTTGTAAGTTTCGCACTGCTTTAGACTGTTTCGTGTGTGGGTTTTTAATATTTTGTGCTTCATCCAAAATAACAGCATCCCAGCATAACGTACTAAGTTCTTCCTCATCAAGCTGAGCTAATGCATAAGACGTTAATACAACATCTGCTGATTGAAGGAAGTCTTTAAATGATTCTCCTTTCGCCCTATTACTTCCATAATGTAACTGAACGCGTAAATTCGGTGCGAAACGCTCAAATTCTTTTTGCCAATTTCCAAGAACAGATGTCGGTGCCACGATTAAGGCAGGACCTGTTTGGAGATTGTTTTCTTTTATATATAGTAAGTAAGTGATCGTTTGAATACTTTTTCCAAGTCCCATGTCGTCAGCTAATAATGCACCGAATCCAAGCTTTCTTAAATATAATAACCACTCAATGCCATGTTGTTGATACGGACGGAGTGTTGCGTTTAGTGAAGAAGGGACATCTACTTTTGGAATATCTCCAATGTGCAATAGTTTTTGGAATAGATCTTCATAATATCCATCTAGTTCAATTTCAATATCGTTAAATGGACTATCCTCTTCTACAATTTCTGTTTCAGCAGTGTTTGATAAATGTTGCTGAAGGACATCTTTCATTTCAAGTCCATACTTATCAGCACGGTTCATGAGCTTTCGTACTTCTTCAATAAAGGCTGGATCTAGTCGCATCCATTGACCATTTATATTGAATAACCGTTTGTTTTGTTCAACGAGTTCAAAAAATTCGCTTTCTGATAAATCAATGCCGTTCGTTGAAATGCGCCAGTCAAAGTTAACGAGTGTATTCATACCGAAGAAAGATTGCGTTTGCGTAGCATTTTGCTTCAGTTGCACACGTAATTTTGGTTTTGTCGCTTTTAAATTTTGCCACCACGATGGTAATAAGATTGTAATACCTGCGGCGAGTAATTCGTTACTTGCTTCTGTTAAGAAGTTCCACGCTTCTGTTTCAAAGAGTTCACTTCGGAATGTATCCCCTTCTTTTAACCACGGTACGAGCTTACTGAATCCTTCTTGTGTTTCAAGAATACGTTCTTCATAATCGTGCCATCGTTTTGGTAAAGAATCGATACTTTCATATACATATATGCGATGTGCCCCGCGCTTTGGTGTAACAATTGTTTCAAGCTTCCACATTTCAAATTCTTCTTGCGGCTCTTGTAGTCGTAGTCCGATTGTAAAGGGAAGGTCATCTTCAATGTAACCAATTTTTCGAAGCCAATCTTCTTCATGTAGTGCTGCGTCTAATTGTCTTTTCGTAAAGTCGTAATGTTCATAAAGTCTCTTTGCATCTTCCCATCCGTCATTTGAACGGTTATCTTGTAATATGCTTTCATTTACTGCAGCCGAGAAAAGAGATGCCAATGTTTCATCTTCGATTGGAGTATTTTGAACTTTCCAAGATGGTTGTTTAGGCCAGCGCTCCATATCAGGTACGAAGCTACCGCTTGTGAAGGCATCCCACAATTCGTTCGCATCTTCCGTAAGTGCTGTAATAGGGCCGTTCATTTGAATACGGGCAAAGGAGTTCATCGGTTTATTCGCGATGTATTCAAATGCTTGTGCGTTTGTTAGCATAACACCTTGTCTTCCTTCAAAGCTTGCTTCTTTTAGAAACGTGCCGTAGAAGGAAGTGGAGTGCCATGTAAATGCATTTCGTTTCCAACTTGTTACGGATAATGGAGTACCGCTATCATCTTCTCCCCAAAGGAACCAACCGTGACTAACGTGCTGGAGCCTAATTGTTACTTCAGTTTGATTGATCATCGATTAATTTTCCTTTCCGTAATTCCTCTTGTAGTGCACGCAGACGTGAATGTAAGTTTGCGATATGAATAATGAAAGCATCCCATTCATCGGTACGCTTTAATCGTTTATATAATGTACGTAATTTCTTTAAGTAACGAACTGCACGTCTATATGATTTGCGATTTCGCTCTTCAATAGCTTCGGTAGCAGCAAGGTGATAAAGAGGAAGGGCTGCTTCTGGTGCTTCCTTCTCAATATCTTTCAGCGGTTCTTTCAAAAGTTCAATTGCTTCAAAACCGTGTAAGAGCTGAAGTTCCGTCCATGTGCGATACTGCTTTTTCGCCAGTACGTATTGTTCATAGTTTGCGAAACTATATGGTAATAGCTCTTGCAAAATCATTTCGAGTCCTGCTTGTTCATTTGTATGGGTTGCATATGTTTCATACATGATGACGAATAAGCGAACGATATCTTTTATGAAAATTGTATTTTCGTGCTCATGTATCGTTTTCTTCACTTGTTTATACGTAAAGGAAAGCCAGTTTTTCGCACGATCCCATTTCATTGCATTTAATAATTCCTCTAACCAATAGAAGTACAGACTTACAACAGAAGCAGGTTGTTTCTTTAGTAAGTCCATCGCTAATCGATCTTCGTCATTTAAAAAGAGTAGATGAGAAGATGCTAATGCTTTGGAAAGTGGATTCATTTTCGTATCGATTCGTTTTTCTTCTTCTTGTAGTTGCTCGTTATTGTGTAACAGTTCACTCCATATGTGACGATAAATAAAGAACCTCTCTTGCGTATAGGCATCGGTGGAGAAGAATACTTCGTGAACGAGACGAGCTGTTTCCTGTAGAATTGATTTAGACTCTGAAGGAATCGATTCTGATTGTAAGTCCCGAACGATGGATTCCACTTTATCTACAAATAAGCGAACGACGTTAACAGGCTGATGATAAGAATACGTTTTATTTGCTTCAAAGTTCTGAATTTCTTCTAATAATTTTTGAAAGCAATAAAGCGCTGCATGTAGCCTGAACAACTCATGTATTACAACGATACGCGGGGCTTTCCGCTCGAGTTTCGTATAGAAGTCCGTAAAAATACTCATAAGAAAATACATTTGTTTATAAGTAAGCCGAGCTTGTTCTTTTTTAAATGAATCATATTCGTTATCAAAATATGATTGCCAACTTTTATAATCCGTTTCTTCAAAAGCTGATGATTGCAATACTTGTCTTGCAGTTCGAATAGGAGGAAGGGAAGGTTTCGTATTATTTTTGAATAAAGTTAATACATCTCCTACTTGCCCGAAACTAGATGCTGCCGATAGTAACACAGCGAGCATATGCTCACACTGCGTTGGTGCGAAGCAATCGCAATAGCTTTCAGCGACGTTACGAATCGGGATATGGACGCTATATACGCTGCCTTCAGCATCTACAGTTCCTGATAGCGTATAGCCATCAAAGTCAACGTTGTAGACAACACCACTACGATATAGGTGCCGAGCTGTAGCGACATGTTCCTGATCAGCTGTTTGCTGTGGATCTAGTCCTTGAACGAACTCATTCGCAATCATCATAATTTCATCTTTCGTAATTGAGTGTTGCAGCATAATATTCCTCCGTACACATATTTCTTTCCTTTACCATTATAAACAAAAAATGCTCAAAACAGAAAAAATGAAATTTAGATTACATTACTTGAAAATCATGGTAATATATAAAATGTTAATTTTGTATATTACTATATATTTATGGAGGGATTAGGTTTTGTCAGATTTACAATCGAAGTTTGGTAGCGGTATGAACAAATTGCAAGAGGGAATCGAGCAAGGGAAGATGAAATTACAAGTAGCTCAAGAGGTTGCGCAATTAAAGAAAATTACGCAAGAGAAACTACAGGCGAAAACGGAAATTTTGCTGGAACTTGGTCAAATGGCCTATATGCAACTCCGCAATGATGAAGTTCGAGTAGATGTGTTAAAAAATATTATAGAACCAGTACAAGAGCTGGATGTAGCTATTTATAATACGCGTAAGCAAATAGCTAATTTACAGAATCAAGGACAGAAAGGGCAATGTAGCTGTGGCGGTCCCTTATCAGTAAATGATAAGTTTTGTGGACAGTGTGGGAAAGAAAATGAGTTACTCCTTCAATCAAAAAATGATGAAAATGAATCATGTACTTCATGTGGTGAACAAATTGCAACAGAGGCTACATTCTGTCCAGTTTGTGGTATGAAGCAAAGTAAGGAGTGAGGAACATGTATTGTAAAACTTGTGGTTTAGAACAATCGGATGTAGCGAATTATTGTACACATGATGGATCAAGTACAGGTAGTGTAGAAAGTGAAGTTATGTTAGCACCGAAAGACTCAAAGTATTGCCGAACTTGTGGAGTGGAAAGTAAAGGGACCGCTACATATTGTGAGAAATGCGGGGATTCCTTATTAGGTATTATAAAAAAAGAAATGAAAACGAGATTACCAGACGAAGGTTTACAATTGCATGTAAGTCCATCTGGAAGCACTTTGAAAAAGGGTTTACTTGGTGGTGGGCTTGCAATTGCATGTATGTTTATAGCCGGTTGGATTGGTAGCTTAGTTGTCGATGCGGCGATTAACGATCTAGTGAGAACGATGCTCACAAAGATGGACGGTATGCTGAATGAGACTACTGTTAATCAATCTTTCATTGGCATAGCACCATTAATTTTAATGTATCATTTAATAGGCCTTGAAGTTAGTGGGAGCGGAGCATATACGATGTCATTTATCCTTCATTTCCCATTGTTCATCTTGTTAGCAATTCCGGCACTTATATTAGGTGGAATTGGATTCTTTGTAGAGAAAAGCAACCCTTCTGCTATTTGGCGTGAGAAGTTACTAACATCGAGTGTCATCGGTATCGTATATGGAATTTTCTTGTGTATTGTTAGCTTTATTGCAGGTTCTTCTACGACAATTTCTCAATTCTATAAAACGATGACAATCAGTATTGGTTATTCACATGTTAGTAGTTTATTGTATGGCATTATATTTGGTTTATTATTTACCTTTATTGGTATGTGTATTCAAGCCGGGCCACACCGTCTATTATCTTCTATAAGTCGAAGTATTCCATATGCAACATCTATTTATTATAGTGTGGTAACTGTATTAAAAGGATTGCTTATTACATTTGGTATTATACTTATTACAATTTTATTTAGCAGTTCAAAGTCAGTGGGACCAATTGATTTTCCAGAGAAAACATATAAAACATTCATTTCATTAGAAGCAACACCATACATGTGGAATATGGCTCACTTTGCTCCAACAGCAATTGAATGGGGAGATATGGATAGAGAAATGAGAAGATACGCAATGGAAAAAGGGCCATTGCATTTATCTTATACGTCAGGAATATCAATAAATGGTACGTCATTAAAAGATTTGGAAATTGCTAACGGAGCTAATCTTCAACGAGTAAAAGAAATTGATGACTTTAATTCCTATATGCACTGGTGGGGGTTATTAATTTTATTACCATGTATTTTACTATTTAGAGCTGGAATGAAATTGGCTCAATATCCGATGAAAAATATGTACGTAACTATCGCTGTGTTTAGTGTGGTGTATACTGTGATGATGCTTTGTGTAAATGGATTGGCCAAAATTCATGTTGAGGCCTCAGGGAGTAAAGAAGTGATGAAAGAATTTGCTGGGATTTCCGGTCCATTGTTTTCTATTCAAAGTAGCGCGCTGTATTTAATTGTAGGTAGTTTTCTTCTTTCTTACGCATTAACATTCGCCGGTATGAAGTTAGGGAAAAAATAAGGGGGAGAGCCATTTGAAGTTTTGTGGGAAATGTAATAAACAAGTTGCAGATCATTTGAACTTTTGTTCCGAGTGTGGAAGTAAGGTAGATGTAATTGCTGATCAGGCAACTTCTTCTCGTTCAGAAGTACAACGAGAAATAAAGCCAGTGAAAAGTAAGAAAAATATAATGTTACTTATAGGCTTTGTTGTTATCTTTGCTATATTGTTTGGTGCGTATAAATTTGGAGCAAGCAAGTTTTCGAAAGAAAAGCAGGTCAATGCTATGATTGAAGCATTCCAAAAGAAAGATGCGAATGCAATTGATGAGTTTGTAAAAGTAGATGATCCGAGTTTGAAAGTGAAAGTTGACGATATTAAAGGATATATCCGTTATTTAAAAGAAAATCCTTCTTATAATAAAGAACTGCTATCTTATTTACAAAGAGAGACAGTAGATCAAAAACTAGCAAGTGATAAAGCATCATTTAAAGATGGTCAAATTATAGAAGACGGTAAAGAATGGTTCTTATATCCGAAATATAAATTTAATATGAAATCTTATTATATGAATGTAAGCACAACTGCGAAAAGCGCTGAAATATATGTGAATGATAAGAAAGAGACAGAGTTATCAAGTGATAAAACTTCAAAAGAAGTTGGTCCATATTTCCCTGGTTCTTACGTTGTAAAGGCAAAAGCGAAGACGGAACTAACTGAGTTAGAAACAGAAAAAGAAGTGGACTTGGCAGATGAAAAAGAGGCGAAAGTGGATGTGACATTATCATTAGAAGGAAATTATGTAACCATTTCTTCTGATGAAAATGATGCAACTGTATTTGTGAATGGAAAAAAACGTGGAAAATTAAGCTATGGAAGTTATAAGCTTGGTCCTGTATCCACAGATGAAACAGTAGAAGTACATTTAGAGAAAACTACTGATTTTGGTGTGATGAAATCTGAAAGTGTTAAAATCGGAGACCAGAGCACGTATTACTTAAAATTCCCGAAAGAAACATCAAGTTCGGCTGTTGGTGACTTTGTACGAAATCATATTTATGATAATGTACGTGCGATTTCATTAAATGATTTTAGCCTAATTGAAAATAATTATGATAAGAGCGGGAAATCGTACAAGGAAGACCGTGATTATATACAGTATTTACACAAAAAAGGAATTACAGAAGATTTATTAACAATGGAAATTCGTAATGTAGAGCGTCAAAGTGCTACGAAATATAAAGTAACGACATATGAAGAGTATCATATTCGTTACGGTGATGGCTCTGTGAAGTTCAAAAGCTTTAATAATGATCATATCGTTACTGTGAATGGAAATGGAAAGATATTGTACCATTCTCTTGGAGCGAATAATACGTTGAAATCAGAGGAAGTATCTGGTCCAACTCATTAATGCAAAAGACTATCTCATGATTGAGATAGTCTTTTTTCGATTAGAAGCGCGTTTCTTTTAATATCGCTTGTACATACGGATCATGTAATATTTGCTCTATGATTGGTAACATATTTTGTTCGAATGGAATGTCGATAGGGAATGGCTTTTGTGAGCCGGGTTTGACTCCATATTGGACAAATTTGTAATGTGTATTTTCTTCAGACTTGAGCACAATTAATTTATAGCGATTGTCGTCGCCAGCGAGTGAAAAATCAATAGAAGTAGCGTCATATGTTACTTCATCTTTATATATATACGGTTTTGGTGTACCGATCCAGTCTACTTTTGCTTGTACATTCATGGATATAACCTCCTTATATGTATTATAAAAAAATAAAAGCCAGCTCTCAACAAGGAGAACTGGCTTCAGCAGTCATTGGTTATTTTAAAATTTTCACTTTAACAGTTTTGCGGCCCCATTTTTGAGCAGCGCTATCTGATCCAAGTAGGATGTCGATACGGTTACCTTTAATTGCACCGCCAGTATCTCCAGCGATAGCTTCTCCGTAACCTTCTACCCATACTTTAGATCCTAATGGGATTACTTTCGGATCAACAGCGATCATTTTCATGTTTGGGTTCGCTGTTAAGTCATGACCCATTGCAGTTAATACACGGCCGCCATATGTGCCACCGTTTTCGCTCGGATGAGCTGTATATGCTGTAGCTACAACTGTTAACTCACGACCACCAGAAGGTGTGCTAGTTTCAGCAGCTTTTACAACAGGCTTAGCAGCTTGTTTTGCTTGTGCTGCAGGTGCTTTAGCTGGTGCTACAGCTTTAGCAGGAGCAGGTTGTTCTTGTTTCTCAATAACAGGTGCTGTACCTGTTAAGAAAGGAACGTGAACATAAGCTGTTTTTCCGTTATATTCGAATTGTAACCACTCATTTTGTACTTGGTTCGTTGTTTCAATCATATCATCTTTCTTAAGCGTCCCAAGAATTTCTGAGTTTGTGTTCGCTTCAGCACGTACGTTTAATACGTTAGCTGTTACGTAGTAGATGCTTTTAGTGAACTCTGCACTTACGAATGCGTCTTTACCATCTAAAGTGATTTTTGACCATCCGTTCTCTGTATTTTGAACATCTATTTTATTACCGTTTAGTAATTTACCGACAACTTTTGATTCAGTAGTAGGGTTTTCGCGTACATTTAGTACGTCTGTTGTTACAACAGTTTCTGCATTAGCAGATGATGTGAAAATCCCAAGACCAAAAACTGCTGCTGTTGCTATACCAATTAATTTTTTCATGATAGCCTCCATTGCGTTTGTTTTCGTGTCCTCATTATAGCAACAGATTTTTTCGGATTTGGGGAAAACACACAATTACAAACCATTCGTAATAAGTCGTTAACATGCTGTAATATAACAAAAAATATAGGAAAGCGTTTTTCATTCTATATGATTAGTAGGTTTCTACTTATATTCAAAATATTTAATACAACATATTGTTTTCGACGTAAATAAAAATATTACAGGAGTGTTACATGATGTTTACTAAACAATTACATTCCTTGAGTATTTTACCGTTTTATGGGTAATATAGTTATATAAACATAAACATTTCATTTGTGAAATTATAAACACGTGCTATATACTAGCAAAAAAACCGCATAATTGTTACAAAAAGAAAGGGTTGCAAGGAAGAAAAATGCCCTTTTTTACATCTGTAACACACCTTTTTTTGGGGAAATATATTCCCATCCGCATTTTTCTCGCACAATTTGACAGCAGTATTTCGATCTTATAGCTCTTGCAGAGTGAAAAAGGTTATACGGAAGGTAAGGCTGTCCATAAGAATTCGAATTGGTGAAGGTGAAAGTAAGAAAAACACCACAAAAATCATAGTTTTCTATCCGATTTTACATATCGGAATTTATGTTATTTACAAAAGTGAAACCTACGAAGGGGGATTTGATGAGGAAACTGACAAAAACATTCATCGTTTCATTAACATTATGTATTGCATTTACACTTTGGGGGATTATTCCCGAATCTATTATGGGAAAAGGTAGCCTAGGAAATGTAACAACCGCAATTCAAACTGCATTAGTTAGTAAGTTTGGATGGTTCTATATTATTTCTGTTTCTATTATTTTAGGTGTGTCTATCTTTTTAATTGTTTCGAAATACGGTTCTATTCGTTTAGGTAAAGATGATGACGAGCCTGATTATAGTTATATGACATGGTTTGCTATGTTATTTAGTGCTGGTATGGGTATCGGCTTAGTCTTCTGGGGCGTTGCGGAACCATTAAACCATTTGTATGCACCTCCGTTTGGAGAGAGTGCAACTGAGGAAAGTGCACGTCTTGCACTGCGTTTTTCATTTTTCCATTGGGGATTACATCCTTGGGGACTATATGCATTTGTAGCGCTTTGTATTGCTTACTTTACTTTTAGAAAAGGAAAAGCAAGTACAATTAGTGCGACAGTAGGACCGTTATTTAAAGGCGGGGACCATGGACGTATCGCTCATTTATTTGATGTGTTAGCTGTTTTCGCGACTGTGTTTGGCGTGGCAACATCATTAGGTCTTGGTGCAAAACAAATTGCCGGTGGTGTTAGTTATTTAACATCCATCCCGAATTCATTAACGACTCAGTTAGTTATTATTGCAATCGTAACAGTGTTATTTATGTTATCTGCGCAAACAGGTCTTGATAAAGGAATTAAATATTTAAGTAATACGAATATTATTTTGGCATTTGCACTTATGATTATTGTATTATTTGCAGGTCCAACAAACTTTATTATGAATTACTTCACCTCAACAATTGGTGCTTACATTCAGGAATTACCAAGCATGAGTTTCCGATTAAGTCCATTAGATGAAGGTGGAAACCAATGGATTCAATCGTGGACAATTTTCTATTGGGCATGGTGGATTGCATGGTCACCATTCGTAGGTACATTTATTGCTCGTGTTTCACGAGGACGTACCATTCGTGAGTTTGTTATCGGTGTGTTACTCGTACCGACCGTAATTGGTGCCCTTTGGTTCTCTGTTTTCGGCGGAACTGGTATTCATATGGAGCTGTTCGGTGATGCACATATTTTTGAAAAAGTGAAAGAGATGGGAACAGAAGTAGGGTTATTCGCTATGTTTGACCAGATGGGAAGCTTTGGATCGGCTTTATCTGTTCTAGCTATTCTTCTTATTTCTACATTCTTTATTACATCTGCAGATTCAGCGACATTCGTTTTAGGAATGTTAACGACACATGGTAGTTTAAATCCGCCAAACCGCATTAAAATGATCTGGGGTATCGTTTTAGCAGCCTTAGCTTCTATTTTATTATATGTAGGTGGCTTAGAGGCCTTACAAACGGCAGCTATCATTGCAGCATTCCCATTCGTCTTCGTTATTTTCTTTATGATGGCAGCCTTATTTAAAGAGTTACAAAAAGAAGGGCGTATGAAGCGTCATAAATAATAGAAGGAAAAAGAGCTGATTATGTATCAGCTCTTTTTTATATAGAAGGAACTTGAACTGCAAGTAAGGGAAATAAAATACTTTACTATATTAGTAATATGCCTTTTATACGAATGAAAATCGATATATTTCGACAATGTTCGATGTTTTGCAAATTCTATTCGTATTTTTGACAAAAAATTGTCGGAAATGTGTTGTCACGTTTATATATATGTGCTATATTATTTCCTGTAAGCGATTTCAAATAGTTTTAAAGCGTATTCAAGGGGGACATCTAGAATAATGAAACGTTACGAAAGAAAGTGGAAGCATATTTGTTTGAAACGTGTGGCACATCGTAGTGTCCAAGAAAGCACGGAACCTAAGACTGAAACGCGTAAAGAGCAACAAGAGAAGCAATTGGTTCTACAAAAATAGCAATCACTTTTTCGTATATAAATGAAGGTCGATCGTTCGTTGGGGGATGGACGTGAAATTACTTTCAGCTAAGGGGTATTGTCTGATATATATTTTATACGGCAATAAATAAGCACAGAGCATACGGCGCTCTGTGCTTATTTTTATTATTTATCTTTTTTGAATCGAACAGTTTTATCCCAGCCAATGACTTGTTTCTTGCTCTTTGCACGTAAGTATAAAATTAAGCTACGAATGAATAAGTACGTAAAGAGCTGTGCGTACGTAAAGTACATGATCACACTAATAAAAATATTAGTTGGTGTAAAGGTTCGTTCCACACTCTGGGCACTAAATAATTGAGAAACATATGTAACATATGCGACATACCACATAAATAGTAGTGGAATGCTATATTGAATTTGGAATATCCCGAGTAACCCAATTACAAACCAAACGTTCGAAATGATTAAGAATAACCAAAATACAACATACACTAAAACTTGTTGTAAAGAATGGACGAGCAGTTTTCCTTTAAAGAAACTTAATGAAGAAAACATTTTTTCTAAAATGTACAAGTTCCCTTGAAGCCAACGTGTACGCTGCTTAATAAGGATTTTTAAATGCTCAGGTTCTTGTTCCCATGTAATTGACTCTGGAACGATTGGCAGGAGATAGCCTTTTTGTGTAATTCGTAATGTTAATTCAGCATCTTCAGCAATTGCATAAGGGTCATAGCCGCCAAGCTCTTCTAATGCAGCGCGACGAAGAAGCATGTTTGTTCCTGTTAGTGAACCTGTTTGGAATAGTAACCAGCGTCCGGATTGCATAAGGAGCTGGAAGATTTGAAATTCTAACGAAATCATTCGTGTTAGCCAGTTTCTTTTTTCATTTACAGTACGAACATGCCCAACAGCTCCAACAGCATCCTCGGTTGTTTCAGCGTGTTCTACAAGCATTCGCAGTGCATGTGGTTCAGGCTGGTTATCTGCATCATAAACACAGAAGTATTCACCATCTGAAATACTAAGGCCATAGTTTAATACACGTGATTTTCCTTTTGGTTCACCAGGTGGAACACGAATGTGACGAATATGAGCATAAGCTTTGTCAAAATCGTCACCAATTTCAGGTGTCTCATCTTGCGAGTTATCGTTTAATAAATAAACAGTTAGTTTGCCTGGATATTCAATCTTTGCCATCGCCTCTAAAGTATCCTTAATAACGACGCCTTCATTGTGAGCTGGTATTAAAATATCGACGCTTGGGTAATGTTCTAGCGTACGATCTTTTTGTTTCCTACTTCGGTGAACTAAACCTGCGAGTGTTAAGAAAGAATAGTAAACGAGTAAGCCAGAGAATAGAAAGGCTGTAAAAATAAGTACATACTTAATTGAAAATGTGATGCTGATCCAAAAAACGAGTACGCAAAATAGAAGGAATAAAAGAAGTATAACGAGTGTCATCATAATAACTTCGGTCCTTTTGTAGCGATTTGTTCTCGTTTAATCTTGATGTCTTGAATAGCCTCATCTGCAAGCCATTTTTCCATTTTAGGCTGTAGACGGTTCATTACAATATCAGCACCCGCTTCATTTGTATTTTGTAATAAAGTGACTAATGTGTTGTTATCATACTCAGCAACAAGGTCGAAGTCAGCTCTTACCGTTTCAATTAATAAGGAAGCTACACGGTCCATAACACTTTCCTTCGTATATTTACTAAAGGAAGTGAAATCAAAATAAATCATAACGCCTGTTTCATTACGACGATTCATTGCATTGATTAATAATGCTTGTCGTCTCTCAAATTCTTGTCTTGTTAATAATTTCGATTCTCCGATGTATTGTTCTAACGTTCTCACACGTTCGGTTAATTCTTTATTTTCATGAATAACCTTCTTTAATAGATGAGTGGAGATATATACAATGAAGAAATTTGCTGCCATTAGGAAGTGAGTAATAATGTATTCCCATTGTTCTGATGTACTCCATAAGTAAAGCCATGCTTGGTAGAACAGGTAGAATACCGAAATAATGGTTCCTAATATGAAGAAAACAAATGCAGTTTTATCAGGCAAAAATAGAAATAGTACATTAACAATTACATATATAATTGTAAAAATGAGAGCATGCTCATATTGCGTTACATGTACAGTTGTAAAATAAAATAAAATTTGTAAAATCCACATAGAGAGGACTTTATAGAAGTTATCTTTCACAAAACTTTCCTCCTTAAAGATAATTCATACAAGGATACTTGTAGTATGCGCAATTATTAAGAAATAGACCGGATGACTATATTCTTTTTGAGAGAGCAACAATAAGTAGTATCCCTCTTTTGTAAGAAAAAATAAACAGCCTTGATAATTATTGTATCATAATGTTTTTATATTTCGGCATAAAGTATTTAATATATACTAAGAAAATAAAAAGTCCCCTCTTTAGAAAGAGGGGACTTGCTTTATTTTATAAGAACATCATACCTGCAACTGCTGCGTTTAAGAAGTTAGCTAGTGTACCAGCGATAACTGCTTTAATCCCTAATTGTGCAATTTGTTTACGGCGAGTAGGAGCTAATGTTCCTGTTACACCTAATTGAATTGCGATAGAAGAGAAGTTTGCGAATCCACAGATTGCGAATGTTAAAATTAGATTTGTTTTTGCAGAGAACTCTGCCATATGTGGTCCTAAGTTTGCGTATGCAACGAATTCGTTGATTGCAAGTTTTTGACCGATAAAGCTTGCTGCTTGTACGGCTTCACCAGGAGAAACCCCGATTAAAATTGCAAATGGTGATAGTAAGTAACCGAAGATTAAATCAAGGCTAAGTTTAATATCGAACCAAGAGCCAATCCATCCTAATAGGCCATTTAATAAAGCGATTAATGCGATGAAAGCCATTAACATTGCTGCTACGTTAATAACAAGTTGCATACCTTCTGATGCACCACGTGCTGCTGCATCAATAACGTTTGCATCTTCACGCTCTGTAGAAAGTTCAACGTTATTATCTACTTTTTCTGTTTCTGGCATAATTAGTTTTGCAATTAATAGACTTGATGGAGCTGCCATAATTGCTGCTGCTAATAAGTGTTCTAACGGAATACCCATTGCTGCATAGCCGACAAGAACTGATCCAGCAACAGCTGTCATACCGCTTACCATAATAGCGAAGAATTCACTATTTGTTAAACGTGCTAAGTAAGGTTTGATTAAGATTGGAGCTTCAGTTTGTCCTAAAAATACAGTTGTTACTGAGTTTAAACTTTCTGCTTTAGAAGTTCCAAGAAGTTTACTTAACCCGCCACCAATGATACTAACAAATTTCTGCATAATACCGAAATGATATAAGATTGCTACTAATGAACTAATAAATACGATTGGAAGTAGTGCTTGAATAACGAAGATAAATCCCCAAGGTCCTTTTGCGTTGACTAAATCCCCAGCAACGAACTTAATTCCCTCGTAAGAAAAATTAATTAATCCTTGAACGCCATCTGCAGCGTGTTTTAAACCTGCTTTTCCGGCATCCCATCGTAATACGATAAATGAAAATGACATTTGTAATGCTAGCGCGATTAAAATTGTGCGCCAATTAATAGCTTTGCGGTTGGAAGATAGTAAGAAAGCGATTGCTAATACTCCAATCACGCCGCCAATTCCCCATAAAAGATTCATGCAGTGTATGCTCCTTCCTCATAGTAAAAAAATGTATAAAACAGTTGTCTATACTTCTGCAAATATAACATCTTAAGTAACTTATCATAATGGACATCAGAGGTCAAACGTCTAACGAAAAGTTTAAATAAAAAGAAAATTCTTCAAAAAAACACATATAAAATGATTAGACATGAAATAGGTTATGTTTTTTATGTGAAAATATACATTATGATAACGTTATGGATCATTATTGTAGAATATAGTGTATGAAATAGGAAAATAGATACATTATTTTTTTAGGGAAATAGGTTATACACATTAAAAAGAGCCTTCTAGTAATCTAGAAGGCTCTAAAAATATAACTTAAGGTGCTTTCGTATAACCTAAGAAGTGCTTACTCCAATAAGAATTGCTTAATGAAGCGATTGCTACACCTTTGTCTCCAGCTTGGATAAATGATCCGCCCCCAAGGTAAATACCCATGTGAGAAGGACCCGATTTATAAGTGTTTTGGAAATAAATTAAGTCGCCTGGTTGTGGATTTGAAGTTTGTGGTAGGCTACCCCAATATCCCGCAACACTTTGACGGCTAATGTTATGACCAAATTTCTTAAATACGTGGTAGATGTAGCCACTGCAGTCCACACCGTTAGCAGAAGTTCCGCCCCAAACGTATGGTACGCCTTGCATTCCTTTTGCATATGCAAGTATAGAAGAACTGTTGCCGCTATTATTACCTGTATTGTTGTTATTGTTTTGATTGTTATTTTGATTGTTGTTAGGCTTATTATCTACTGCGCCGCCAACTGGTGTTTTAGAAAGGTAACGTGTTCCGATATAACCAGTTTGACCGTTGTAGTTAATTTTGCTCCATCCAGAGTTTTCAGAGATTACTTGAACCTTCTGTCCTTGTGGAAGTGCGCCTATGATTCTATAATTTGTACCTTCACCACTACGTACATTTAAGGCAGAAGCATTAATGTAGTAGTCACCAATTGCACCTTGATTAGGTTGTTCAGGTTGTTTTGGTTGCTCAGGAGTAGTAGTGCCACCTTTAACGAATTTCATGAATTCGCTACTAACGTAGCCTGTTTTTCCTTGATAGTTAACTTTAAACCAGCTACCTTCAGAGCCAATTACGTTTAATGTCGTACCATTTAATACGCCACCAATTACGCTATGGTAAGTAGCAGGGCCTGTACGTACGCGTAGAGATGTTGCGTTAACAACGTAAGTACCGCCAGTTTGAACAGTTACATTATTATTTTGTTCTTGTTTGTTATCTTGGTTGTTTCCTTGTGTAACGTTATCGCTAGAACCACCTTTTGTTACGTAGTCTTTACTTACGTAAGCTGCTTGTCCTGCATAATTGATTTTGAACCAATCTTGAACTTCGCCAACAACTTGTACGACTTGTCCTTTTGTAACAGAACCTACAGTTGTGTGAGAAGTGCTAGGACCTGTACGAACACGAAGGGAAGATACATTTACTGTATAGTTTCCGCTTGTTGGTTTTACAGATTCTTGGTTATTATTATTCGTATTGTTGTTTGAAGAACCTGCATTAGCAGAAACACCAGATACGAATTCGCCACTTACATAGCCAACTTGTCCATTATGGTTGATTTTCACCCAACCATTTTCTTGGCCAATTACGTTTAATGTTTGTCCTGCATATACACGTCCTGAAACAGAACTAGAAGTGTTAGGAGCAGTACGTACACGTAATACATCAGCAGTAACTTTATTGTTTCCGCCTGTTGTACTTACATTGGAATTGCTTGCACCATTTTTTGATACAAATTCGCCACTAACAAAGCCTGTTTGTCCATTCATGTTAATTTTGAACCAACCATTTTCTTCGCCAATCACGTTTAATGATTGACCGTTATAAACGCGCGAGATGATGTCGTGAGAAGTACTTGATCCTGCACGAACATGTAATACGCTAGCGTTTACCGTATAAGATGAGCTGTTTGATGCAGAAGCTTGGACAGTTGTAGCAGCTTTTTGTGTATTTTGTTCAGGGGCAGCTTGAACACTATCAAGTGTAGGTGCTGCTCCTCCTGCTACAGACACTGCCGCAAGACCGGCAAGGTATTTTTTCATAATTTGTCGATTCCTTTCTGTCTGTAATGTAGTGAAGAAATATTTACCAACTGTTAAAAATTCTAAAGAGCATGTCGATTACTGTCAAGACTTATGCGGGAATCTGAATATGACAAAAAGATTACAAGAAAAAATCAAGGCATAAATCTATACCTTGATTTCCATTTAAATACATATATTGAATGTAGAAAGGATAGAAATTATTCGTGTTTAAGAAGATGACATATTGGATTGTAACAAACTCTGAGAAAATGATCGTTGCAGCATTTTAGTGATAGGGCCAACTTGACCATCTTGGATTGCGGTTCCATCAAGATGAGTCATCGGCAAAATTTCAATCGTCGTTCCTGTAAAAAAGCATTCATCCGCTTGATAAACATCACGAACGCTGAAAAGCTCTTCTTGTACTGGAATACGAAGGGTTTTCGCTAAAGAAAGGACATATTGACGAATAATGCCGTTTAAAATAAGGTGATTAGCTGGATGTGTGTAAAGAGTTCCGTTTTTAATTAGAAAGAAGTTAGAGTGGCTTCCCTCAGTTACAGTACCATTTCGTACGAAAAGGGCCTCTTTACAACCTTTTCGTTCCGCTTTCGTATTAGCTAATATATTTGGTAATAAATTTAATGATTTAATATCACAGCGTAGCCAACGCGTATCCGGTTCTGATATGGCACGTACACCATATTCAATCCATAACGCTGGTCTTTCTTTCTTTGTAATATAGGCATAGATTGTTGGAGGGACGTCATATGAGAACGTATGGGTACGAGCTTGTACACCACGAGATACTTGCAAATAAATCGTTCCATCTTCGTGGAAATTATTATTTTCGATTAGTTTATAAAGTAGGGTAATCAGTTCCGCTTTTGAGAAAGGGAGTGTTAATTCTATTTCTTCCATGGAGCGATATAATCTTGTGATATGCGGATCTAATAAGTGAAAGTTCCCTTTATATAGACGAATAACCTCGTAGACACCATCCCCAAACTGCAAGCCTCTCTCTTCAAGGTCTATGTACGTTTTCTGTTTCGTTGTATCAATAACTGCATTATTCCAAAGTACAAATCTTTCATATGCCAATTTCGATCCCATCCTTTCGTAAGTAAAGAAGTCACAATACTAATTTTTATGTGAGTAATTCTTTACATATGACGTATATGTATTTGTAAATGGTAGAGAAGTGGTAGTGATTTACAGCATTTCGTATATACAAATTCGAAAATAAGAAATAAGAATCCTGCTTTTAAATAAAAAAAAGCAACATTCTTATGGAATGCTGCACAAGGAGGGTAGCTATCTTTCATAGGGACATCGTCTTATTGAATGTTTTGTGTATGGAAACAAAACATATTGAAAGACAATTATAAGAAAGTAGAAATAAACGATTCACATATTTCTTTAAGGGATCTTATTACAGATGAGAGATAAGAAATATATAGAACCTCGTTTACATATTTTATTATAGAGATACTTCATTAATTTTATATGAATATTTGGTAAAGGTTATGTAATGTTAAAGTTAATGAATATAAGTAATTGTATGGAGAAATATAAAAAAAGAGGCTGAGATTACTCAGCGCTCTTCTTTTCTTCTTTAATAGCTGTCTTTACTTCACCAGTTTTGATCTTGTTGCTTTCAGAGAAGCGAAGTAAGTCACCCTCAATGATTTTGTCAGACATGTTCAATTCATTTTGGGCACGATCAATAAGTGGTTGAGATTCCTCTTTTGGCAGTTGTACAACTTCGCCAGTAGCGCGGTCGTAGAATGTACTGTTCGTGTACATGTACTTATCTGTAACGAAGCTACCATCACGAAGAACAACGAAGCCTTTATTATCAGGTGAGAATACGTCATGACCGAATCGAACGTCATTCGTAGAGTCTACACCAAGTAAGTTTAGAATAGTTGGTTTAATGTCAATTTCACCAGTTGGTTTTGAAATTGTTTTACCTTCTTTTTGACCTGGAACGTGAATAAACATCGGTGTTTTTTGTAAGTTCATATGGTCAAATGCAGTAATTTCTTCTTTTCCTAAGAACTGTGCCATTGCACGGTTATGGTTTTCAGAAATACCGTAGTGGTCACCGTAGAATACGATAACTGAGTTATCGTAAATACCTTCTGCTTTTAGACGCTCAATAAAGTGTTTCATTGCTTCGTCTAAGTAGCGAGCTGTTACCATGTAACGGTCAAATACACCATCACCAGAATTGTATTCATCAATTAATTTTGTATTGTCATCATAAGTGAACGGGTAATGGTTTGTTAAAGTAAGGAAGCGAGTATAGAACGGTTGCTTCACTTGTTTTAACATATCGACTGACTGATCAAAGTATTCGATATCTTTTAATCCCCAGTTTAATTTCGTTTCTGGCGTAATCTTGTAGTCAAGCTCGTTGTAGTAACGATCATAACCAAGTGCCGGATACATAATGTTACGGTTCCAGAATGTTGCGTTGTTTGCGTGGAATACTGCAGTGTAGTATCCTTGCTGGCGTAAAATTTCTGGAGTTGCTGTATATTCGTTGTTACCGTGTGTGAAGAATACAGCACCACGGTCTAGTGGATACATTGAAGTATCTACTAAGAATTCAGCATCAGATGTTTTTCCTTGCCCAGTTTGATGGAAGAAGTTATCAAAGTAATAACTTTCTTTCGTAAATTGGTTTAAGAATGGTGTAACTTCTTGTCCGTTAACTGTTGCACCAATTAAGAATGTTTGTAATGACTCAAGAGAGACAACAATTACGTTCTTCCCTTTTGCAGTACCAAACATATTTGGATCTGGTTTGCTTTGCGTTGTTTTTACGTAGTTCTCTGTTTCCTGTAACTTACTACCGTCAGCAAATGCTTTTTGTGAACTTGATTTTGCTTGTAAGCCAAGATCATACACTTGATGTACATATAAACCTAAGTTTTTAACAAGCATAACACGGTCGAATGAACGTGTTAATAGTTCTGGACGCTCAGCTTCTGCCAGTCCTAAGTTTGCGAAGAAAATAGCAATTGTTGACACGAAGTATAGGGAACGCATTGGGCGTGCTACACGTTCTGTCGGTGCAAAATTCTTCATCTTCTTCAATAAAATGAAGAATACGATAATATCAGCAAATGCAAGGATAATTTTGTAGTTAAACAATTCTTTTACACTAGAACCTAAACTTCCGAAGTTGGATGTTTGTCCTAGTACTGGTAAAGTAACGAAGTCATTGTAGAATCCGTAGAACATTACGTTACCAACAAGAACGATTGTTAAAATAAAATTAATTCCAAGTGCTATATAGTTACGTTTTTTCCCTTTTGCAAATAATGCAAGACCAACAAGCAGTAATGATGCTGCTAATGGGCTAAGGAATAAAATGAATTCTTGCATGAAAGATTCAAGTTTTAAATCAAAGCTTGTGCGTGTAATAAGATATGTCTTCAACCATAAGGCTAAAGCTACGAATACAGTGAAACGCACATTTTGAAATTGTGATTTCAAGGTTTCTTTCATTCATTTCCACCCTTTCTCTATCAGGCTTGGTCGATTTTGGAGCGAAAAATGCTAAAATAAAAAATACATAGTTTTCTTGGCCATAATTAGAGGTTCTATATTCACCCATATACGACTATAACTATGCATACCCTTTTAGTTTCTTGTGTTACTCATAAGCATAACGTCATTTCTGTATTATACAACAAAATTCATTTCTGAGAAACACTATAACATTTTACATTTTTTGTATAAGATTTGTCACTACCAGAGAAAACTTTAACATTCGTTTATATGTCCGTCAACTAGAAAATATAACAAAGGTAGAGCAGAATGTTAAGTGAAAGTGAAAAATTTCTTGTTGAGAAATAAGAAATGACAATGGGTAAGTGGTTATCTAGAAACCTATTATATGAAGGGAAGTATGTAAAAATTAACGAACACTTGTTCTTTTTAGGTTTGTTTGTTACAATGAAAGTTCATTGATAGATTATGTGTAATTTTGATGAACTTTTACTGAAAACATATTGTAGCTTATTTCTTTTAAAAAATAGGGAGGCTTTTACATGGAGCAAAAATTTTCAGTTGAAGCATTTTGGAAGAAGGTAAAACATGTCGCAAAGCAGGCAGGACAGTCGGTCATTTATGCAAGTTTATTGCTGTTTTACGTTTTGCAGAAACCAGATGTTCCAAAACGAGTGAAAATTATTGTAATTGGGGCACTTGCTTATTTTATTGCACCGATTGATGCGATTCCAGATTTCGTTGCTGGAATTGGTTATACGGATGATTTAGGGGCGTTAATGGCTGCGTTATTACAAGCGTCGTTATACGTCGATGATGATGTAAAAGATAAAGCACGAGTGAAGTTGGCAGAATGGTTTGGTTCGGATATAGACACATCCTTTATCGATCAGAAATTAGATCAATAGGTGAGAACTGTCACATGGTGACAGGGCAAACGTAAGCGAGGAAGTGCATTATGCCGTCAGGAAGAACGCATACGAAAATAAACTTAATATCCCTTCCGGTTGTTTTGTTTCTGCTCTTTTCGTATGGACTAACAAATTTTGATTTTTTATTAACTTTTGCAATTGGCTTTTTAGTAGGTACTACATTTTTAACACCGGATTTAGATACGTATAGTAATGCGTATAATAAATGGGGATTCCTGCGTATATTTTGGTATCCGTATAAGAAGGTAATGCCGCATCGCTCCTTCTTTACACACACAATTATACTTGGTGATGTGATTCGTATTGCATACATGTTAATTGTGTTTTCTCCGTTTTTATTCCTATTAAATGTAATCGCGCTTGACGGGAATTTAATAGAAATTGCGAAGGAACATGAGGTTGAAATTGTAACGTTCGTAATGGGAATTGTTGTGGCAAGCACGCTTCACATTATAGCGGATAAAGTGAATACGCGCCGCAAGAAAATGATGAGAAAAAAGAAGAAACGCAGAAGATAAAAAAACCGTCCCAAAAAGGTATTTTGGGACGGTTTTTCTTTTTAATCAAACGTTTGTTTAAAAAGAGATTAAGCTTTCAGTACTTTAATACCTTTCACGATGTTCCAAATGAAGTAGTATAAGCTAATGATTCCGCAAATACATAAGACAATCATTGTACCGATGCCCAGTGTTACATCCGGTTGATCAGATCCAAGACCCATAATTCCTAAAATAGTTACGCCAATGAATGTAGCGATACTTGGGATAATGTGTGTCCATAGAGCACGTTTTGCATGTGGTTTCGTTTCAGCATCGCCTACAATCCACACAATAATAGGGAATAAGATAGGGGCAAATAATACACTAAAGTATGATAAAGCTGCTAATATTTTGTTTCCATTCATATATATCACCTCATAAATAATGTCCGTTGTTATACTATTATTATGCAATAGTTTTGGCAAGCTTTCTATCGATGAACATTACAAGAACATGACGGTTTTGTAAGATTTTTTTGTTAAATGATAAAATTTTCAAAAAAATCTTTTTAAATGGAAATTGTTATGGTACAGTATAAATGAAAGTTATTGAAAACGTTTTCTTAAACGTTTTTTATTTTTAGACTTAAAGGTATGATGACCTGATAGTCTATTGATGAGGTTATTCTACTTAAAAGGGGATTCTTTAGGGGGAGAGAACAATGAACACATGGACACAAGTTTATGATCCGTTCGGAAACATTTGGATTTCGGCGGCGGTCGCACTTATTCCGATTATCTTTTTTTTCTTAGCTTTAGCAGTTTTCCGCATGAAGGGGTATGTGGCAGGATTTATTACAGTTGTACTTACAATTTTAGTGGCATTATTCGCTTATAAGATGCCGTTCACGATGGCAATGGCAGCGACTGGATATGGTTTTTTATACGGACTATGGCCAATTGCTTGGATTATCATTATGTCGGTATTTTTATATAAAATATCTGTGAAAACAGGTCAATTCGATGTGATTCGTGCATCTGTATTATCCATTACGAATGACCATCGTTTACTCGTTATTTTAATCGGTTTTTCATTCGGAGCATTTTTAGAAGGGGCAGCGGGATTCGGTGCACCAGTAGCGATTACGGCAGCGCTTCTTGCAGGCCTTGGGCTAAATCCTTTATATGCGGCAGGTCTTTGTTTAATTGCAAACACAGCACCAGTAGCGTTCGGAGCGATGGGTATTCCGATTACAGTTGCTGGACAAGTAACAGGTATTGATCCACATAAAATTGGACAAATGGCTGGACATCAATTACCGTTCTTATCATTATTTGTTCCATTCTTTATCGTATTTTTAATGGACGGGTTGAAAGGAGTAAGACAAACGTGGCCTGCTTTACTTGTAGCAGGTAGCTCATTTGCAATTACGCAGTTCATAACAGCGACATTCTTAGGACCAGAACTTCCGGATATTACGTCGGCACTTGTAAGTTTAGTTAGTTTAGCGCTGTTCTTAAAAGTATGGCAACCAAAAGAAATTTATCAATCAGGGCAAGCAAATAGAGAAGTAGCTGCAACAACAGCGGCATCGATGCCGAAATTAACGTTAGGAAAAGTAGTAAAGGCATGGTCTCCATTTATCGTATTAACGGTTATGGTAGTCATTTGGAGTCAAAGTTTCTTTAAAGCATTATTTGCTCCAGGAGGCGCGTTAGAAAGCCTTGTATTTAAGTTTGAAATTCCAGGCTTGCACAATTTAGTAATGAAAGCAGAGCCTATTGTAAATAAAGCGACGCCTTACGAGGCAATTTTGAAGTTTGATGTATTATCAGCAACGGGAACAGCAATTTTAATTGCTTGTCTCATTTCCATGTTTATTTTGAAAATGAGTGTAAAAGATGCAGTGGTAACATTTAAAGAAACTTTAAGTGAACTTAAAATGCCAATTCTATCTATTGGATTCGTATTAGGATTTGCATTTATCGCAAACTATTCTGGGCTATCTTCTACACTAGCGTTAGCACTAGCAGGAACTGGCGGACTATTCCCGTTCTTCTCACCATTCTTAGGATGGATTGGTGTATTCTTAACAGGGTCTGATACTTCAGCGAATGCATTATTTTCAAATTTACAAGCAATTACAGCGCAGCAAGTCGGTGTATCTGAAGTACTTCTCGTTGCAGCGAATACAACGGGCGGTGTAACCGGGAAAATGATTTCTCCGCAATCGATTGCCATTGCTTGTGCAGCAGTTGGACTTGCTGGAAAAGAATCAGATTTATTCCGGTTTACAGTGAAGCATAGTTTATTCTTCGTAATTATTGTTGGTATTATGACGTATGTACAGGCATATTATTTAACGTGGATGATTCCATAAACAACAAAAGAAATAAACTTTGCATTTTTCAGATTATCGTGTATGATGAGAAAGTATTGAAAATTAAATCAGTGATAAACTAGGGGTGCCTAACGTATGCGTAGGCTGAGAGAGAAGCGCGTGAACTTCTTAACCCTTTGGACCTGATCTGGCTCGTACCAGCGTAGGGAAGTTAACGGCTTTACATAATGATGTCTTTATGAGCCAGGTCCTTATTTTTTTATGGACCTGGCTCTTTTTATTTTGGCATACGCTGGCCATATCTCGTCCTTGTCACGTACAGGGGGGCAACAAAGGTTATGAAACAGTCTGTTTCAGCTGAGCAAATTGAATTGAAATCGAGTTTACCAGGAAGTAAGAAAGTGTATGTGGATGGACCACGAGAAGGTATGAAGGTGCCGATGCGTGAGATTGAACAAAGCGATACAAACGGCGTTCCGAATCCGCCAATTCGCGTATATGATACGAGCGGTCCTTATACGGATCCCGCGTATAAAGTGGAGCTGGAAAAGGGGATTCCAACGCCACGCCACTCTTGGATACTGGAGCGTAATGATGTAGAAGCATACGAAGGGCGCGAAGTGAAACCAGAGGATGACGGTGTGAAGGTGGCTTCGAAACATACACCTGTTTTCCCGCAAATGGATCGTAAACCACTTAGAGCGAAGCAAGGTGCAAATGTTACGCAAATGCATTATGCACGTAATGGCATCATTACGTCTGAGATGGAATATGTTGCGATTCGTGAAGGGGTAGAACCTGAGTTTGTTCGTAAGGAAATTGCGGAAGGTCGCGCTATTTTACCAGCGAATATTAACCATCCTGAAGCAGAGCCGATGATTATTGGACGTAATTTCCACGTGAAGGTGAATGCAAATATCGGAAACTCTGCTGTATCTTCTTCTATTGCAGAAGAAGTAGAGAAGATGACGTGGGCTACTCGCTGGGGTGCAGATACGATTATGGATTTATCTACAGGTAAAAACATTCATACGACGCGCGAGTGGATTATTCGTAACGCACCTGTACCAGTTGGAACTGTACCAATCTATCAAGCGCTTGAAAAAGTAAACGGAATTGCAGAAGATTTAACGTGGGAAGTGTATCGTGATACGTTAATTGAGCAAGCGGAGCAAGGCGTTGATTACTTTACAATTCACGCTGGCGTATTACTTCGTTACATTCCGATTACTGCAAACCGTACGACAGGTATCGTTTCGCGCGGTGGTTCAATTATGGCGCAGTGGTGTTTATACCATCATAAAGAAAACTTCCTATACACTCATTTTGAAGAGATTTGTGAAATTATGAAGCAGTATGATGTTTCGTTCTCTCTTGGAGATGGATTACGTCCAGGTTCGATTGCAGATGCAAATGACGAAGCGCAGTTCTCTGAGCTTGAAACACTTGGTGAATTAACGAAGATTGCTTGGAAACATGATGTGCAAGTTATGATTGAAGGGCCTGGGCATGTACCGATGCATTTAATTAAAGAAAATATGGAGAAAGAGCTTGATATTTGCCAGGGCGCACCATTCTATACACTTGGACCGTTAACGACAGATATTGCACCAGGTTATGACCATATTACATCCGCAATTGGAGCTGCGATGATTGGCTGGTTTGGAACAGCGATGCTTTGTTATGTAACGCCGAAAGAACATTTAGGTTTACCGAATAAAGATGATGTACGCGAAGGTGTTATTACGTACAAAATCGCTGCGCATGCAGCTGATCTGGCGAAAGGGCACAAAACGGCTCATCAGCGTGATGATGCACTTTCAAAAGCTCGTTTTGAATTCCGTTGGCGCGATCAATTTAATTTATCTTTAGATCCTGAACGCGCGATGGAGTATCACGATGAAACGTTGCCAGCAGAAGGTGCGAAAACGGCTCATTTCTGTTCCATGTGTGGACCGAAGTTTTGTAGTATGAGAATTTCACATGATATTCGGGAATATGCAAAAGAAAATGATTTAGAAACGACAGAAGCAATTGAAAAAGGAATGAAAGAGAAAGCGAAAGAATTTAAAGAAACAGGTAGTCATTTATACCAATAACACGTTACACCTCTTTACTTGATTGATCACACTGTAGTACCTAACTTAAATATAGAAGAAGCCCGCTTTGCTAAGACGGTAGCAAAGCGGGCTTCTGTTGTTTATTC
>NZ_MACE01000039.1 GCF_001883995.1 Bacillus paranthracis
AAAGAAGTTAGGTGGGGGGCAACTGCCCGTAAAAGCCCGATTAGTTAGGGCTGATTAAAGTTTCACTTTATAAGGCGAAGAAGAGATGTACCCAGTAGAATAAGAGGAATAATGTAACGACTGTTGTGAGTGGAATAACGATAAGGGATACACTTAAATAGTCTTTCCATTTTACTTTAATTTTGTTTTGTTTCAGGATATACATCCAAATGAGAGAAGCTAGCGTACCGATTGGTAATAATAGTGAACCGATGTCACTACCAATGATATTTGCGAGATAGATAGTTTTTAATGTGACTGGATCTAATCCCATTTCTGTTAACGTAATGGTCCCAATCATAAGTGCAGGGTGATTATTGAAGACATTGGAGAGGAGAGAAACGAGTCCACCCATTGCAAAGCTAGCATAAAGCAGATGTTGACTTACAACTGGTTCAAGCCATTGGACAAGCGCTGCTGTTAATCCTGCGTTGTGGAGCCCGTAAATAATGACATACATAGAGAAAGCAAAAATCAAAATGTGCCAAGGTGTCTTTTTCAAAATGTCGACAGGGTTCGTTCGTAAGTAGTACCATCTCCAAATAAGAAGAACGAGTGAACCGAGTACGGCAACAATCTCGATTGGGATGGATAAGAAGGATGCAACGAATAGAAGACAGCGCATAAGGAAGACGAAGCCTAATACTTTTAGCATGAACCTTGTCCGTTTTTGTTTCGTATCAACTGAATTTTTTCCTTTTAACGGATGAAAGTTTTTCGTGAAGAATATTTCTTCAATATCATATGAAGAAACAGGCAATTTTTTCGGAAGTTTTTTCTTCAAAACCGTATACATAAGCCATGACATAAACAATAGTCCTAATGTTGCAGGTACAAACATCATAGCAGTATGCATATAAAGAGTCATATTCACGATATTTAATGCGATTAAGTTTACGATATTACTTACACCAATTGGTGCACTAGATGCAGTAGCGATTAAAGCACCGCTTAATAAATAAGGGATTTGTTGATGCGGTTTTAATTGAAGATTTTTTAGGAGAAGAATTAAAATTGGCGTTGTAATTAAAATACTACCGTCGTTATTAAATAAAAGAGTCATAAGAAAACATAATAATTGAATATACCAGTATAAGCGGCGCCCGGAGCCTTTTGCTAGGTTTGCAAGTTTCGCTGCGGACCAGTGGAAGAAGCCGAAGCTTTCTAATATAACCGCCATAACGATGGTCGCTAATATTGTTATGGAGGCACCGCCAATTTTACTAATAATGTCCATGACGTCTGGTTTTGATACAAGTCCAGTAATCAGGATAATGCCAGCGCCAATTGCTGCCGGCCACGCCTCATTTAAACCACGAGGTCGCCAAAAGATAACAATCATTGTTAAGAAGAATACAATAATAGTAATCCATATTTCAATGCTCATATTTTACCTACCTTTCTACTTTTCCTTAAAGTAATGTAGCTTGTCTTAAGGTTTGTATTGGTAGTATATTCAGCAAAAAATAAGAAGAACTAGACGTATAACGGAGTGCAATAAATATGTGTTTTTCAAGTTATGGGACAAGTATCTCTCTTAGTGAAATAACTATTGTGAGAGGAGTCTAGAAATTAAGGGGGCAGTAAGATAGTAAATGAAATTTATATGGGCGATTATGGAGATATATCGGCGCAACTCAAAATATATCAGCGATTATTGAAATATATCGGCGCAACTCAAAATATATCAGCGATTTTTAAATTATATCGACTTATCGACAAAACATGACAAAAGGAGCCCACCCCAAAATACCTTTTGGAACAGGCCCTACAATATTATTTTTCCTTCAAAAAAGTTCGATCCTTCAAGAATAAATTCCAGAAGAAAATAAATCCTGGTAATAAAATTGCAATCCCAATTGCATATAGAATAAGCAATGCATAGAATGTTTCGACCGTTGTAAAGCTTGTAAATACAGTTACATCAGGATAAATAATATACGGTAAATGCGCAACGCCGTAAGCATAACTTGCAAATGCATATTGAGCGACGACTGCTAAAACAGCGATGCGAGGGTATCCTAGTGTGTCATACTTCTTGTTTGTCCACCAAAGAGAAGAGTATCCGATAATGAATAAAACGATAGAAACTGTAAACCATGTGAATTGCTTTATTAGCCCTTGCATAAGCCAGTGTGTTTCCGGATCCATTACAACGAGGGCAATAATCGCCGTAACGAGCGTTGCAGGACCAAGGATAATCGCGTTTCTTCTATAAATTCTATATGCATCTTCTGAACCTTGTTCTCTCGCAAAATCAGCAAGAAAGAGAGAGGAAAGAAATAGTTCCGAAGTTAGTCCGAAGAGCATATAACAATAAATAACAGGACTAGAAAGAAGTTTTCCATATAGGAGTACTTCTTTTCCTTCAGACATTGTAATATAGGCACCTTCTGTAACAGGTAAAACGGTAATTAATAGGGCTGGAATTAAGAGTCCTGTAATACCTGAAATAATACGAAGAAGGTGTTGGTACTTCGGCAGGGAATAAGCAAATACCATAAATGTACTGCGAATTGCCACGAGTACTAGAATTAACATAACGGGTACGAACATTACCGTTGCTAGGGTAAAAGCGGCTTTCGGAAAGAAGCCAAGAAAAGCGACAACGACAAAGACGAGAAATGTATTTGTTACTTCCCAAGTCGGTGATAAGTATCGGTTGGCAAGCTTGGCAGCTAGCGTTGGATGTTTTGCGTATACCATGCCCCAAAAACCTGCTCCAAAATCGATGGACCCTAATATACTGTATACGAAAATAAGAGCCCATAAGATGATGATTGCAATACTTTCCTCATGCACGAGAATCGCCTCCTTCGTGATGTAAATCATTTGTAAGCGGATGTTTCTTAAAGAATGTCCGTAGTACAAAAACTGTTAAAATACCGAGTCCAATATATAAAATGATGAATAGAATAAATAAAGGACCGACAAAATCAGCGCGTGTAGAAGCGTCGACTGTACGTTGCATACCGTAAATGGTCCATGGCTGACGACCGCTACAGCTGAAAATCCACCCAAATTCAATGCCGAGCATCATAACTGGTCCACATGCGGCAGCTCCCCAAAGAAGCCACTTCGGTAGCTCTGTTTCTTTTTTTCGGTAAACAAAGTACCAATATAAGAGGGCAATTGCTGCAACTGCAAAGGTAAAGGCAGCAGTGCCAACCATTAAATTGAACAGTGTATGCGTGTAAAATGGTGGCCATGTTTCTTGTGGAAATTCCTTTAGTCCTTTTACGACAGTGTTAGGGTCTAGTCCTACTAGTAGGCTAAGCATGTTCGGAATTTCTAGTGCATAGTTTAGTTCAAGTGTGTTAGGATCTACAACGCCGCCAATTGATAACGGTGCATGTGATGTCGTTTCAAATAAAGCTTCAGCAGATGCCAGTTTTTCAGGGGAATGCTTATGTAAAGCAATTGCCGATTCGTGTCCCGAAAGCCACATCGTAGCGCCTGTAATAAATGTCACGACGAGTCCTAACAGTAGTCCTTTTTTATGATATGCCACTTCACGTTCACTTACATTCTTCTTTAATAATTTAAATCCGGCGATAGAGGCAATGACGGCAGCTCCAGTTGCGTAGGCTGTAATCACAACGTGGAATGCGCTCGTGCCAAAACTCGGATTAAAGAAAGCTTTCCACGGATCAACGTTAAAAACTGATCCATCTGGTCCCATTGAAAAGCCCGCGGGTGTATTCATCCATGTATTTGCCGATGTAATAAGCACGGCGGATGCCGTGGCACCAATCATGACGAAGAATAGCGAGATTAATCTCATGAATGGAGGTAGTTTGTCAGCTGCATATACATAAATGGACATGAACAAAGCCTCTAAAAAGAAGGCGAAAATCTCAATTTGAAAGGGAACAGAAATAACCTGCCCAACAATTTTGGCAAAACCAGGCCAAAGCAGTGAGATTTGCACACCAACGATTGTTCCAGTTGGAATTGCTACACCGAGAAGGATGGCAAAAGCCTTTGTCCATCTTTTCGCCATAATGGCGTAGTCGGAATCTTTCTTCCAGTGATAGAGTATTTCACTTATAAAAATCATTAATGAAAGTCCGACACCAAGTGTTGCGAAGATAATGTGGAATGCTAGTGAAGAACCGAAAAATGCTCTTGCTAATGTTACCGTATCCATATGTAAACTCCTCTTCTTTTTTGCCATTATTTTCTGATTGAATTGGAAGATTTATTCAAAAAAACTACCAAAAATATATATGTATTTAAAAAGTGGATATGGTAATATAATGTTTGAATATTCTAAATAGAAAGAAGTTAATATTTTGTTTGTTTTTTAGTGAGGAATATTTTATAATCTTTTATGCGAACATAAGTTCTGTTTTTGGAGTGAAGAAGTTTATGTGAAATGGAGAGGATGTTTTATGTATCCTGAAGTCATTAAAAAGATGGCATTTTCAAAAGAGCATAGAGATTTATTATTGAAGCTGTATAATAAAGAGATTACGCGTAGTGAGTATGATCGACTCGTAGAATCGCTATATAGACCTTCTAAAGAGGCTTGTGAGGGATAAAGGAACGGGAGACAATCTATTAGATTGTCTTTTTTACATTTACGTATGTTCTGGTAAAATTAAGGATAGCCTTACTAGGGAGGTGAAAAGTTTGCGGAAACGTATATATATAGTGATTGGCGTTATTCTTTTAATCGCTTTAGGTGGAATTGTATTTTGGTCAGCTTTGCAAGGAAACCGTACGGAACATTTTATTTTAAGACATATGGTGAATGAAAATGGGACGCTTGCTACATATCGTTTAGAGGATACAAAAGCAGGTACTGGTGAAGCGAAAGGCCGTGAAGCTTTATCGGAATCAGCAGGACTATGGCTGCAATATACACTCGATAAAGACGATCAAGCGTTATTCGATGAACAAGTTAAGGTTATTCAAAATAACTTTGTACATAAGAACCAAATTGTTTTATGGAAAATCTCTGAAAAGGGAGAAATGCAGTCAGCTACAAATGCACTTATTGATGATCTTCGTATTATAGAACAGTTATATCGCGCTTATGAAATGTACAAGGAAGAGCGCTATAAAAACTTGGCAGATCAATTGAGTGATGCTGTAATTCGTTATAATAAGAAAGATAATTATTATGTTGATTATTATGATGCAGATGCAAGGAAACAAAATGATTTTGCAACAACGTCATATGTAAATCCGCATGCATTCTCCTATATGAAAAAGTATGGAAAAGTTTCTGCTCAGCAATATGAGGAAGTCGTTCAATTTTTAGCGGATTATCCAAGGCATGGATGGGCATTCCCGAAAGAGTATAAAGCAGATGGTACATTTACGTACGACAAAGAAGTGAATCTGATTGACCAATCATACGTTGCATATCATCGTAGTTTAGGTGGTCTTTCATCAGATGCTTATTTGGAATTTATAAAGAAGAAATTCCAGGAGGATGGAAAGCTATACGGTCGTTACAATTTAGAAACGGGAAAACAAACTGTGAATTATGAATCGCCAGCCGCTTACGGATTAACGATTTTGTACGTACTACAAACAGGTGATACAAATTTCGCAAAGGAATTATATGATCATATGGCCACATTCCGAAATGACAACGTATTTAGTAGATACTACGGTGGATATGTAACAGGCGAAAATAACAATACGCATATTTTTGATAATGTTTTGCCGCTTTTAGCTGAAATAGAATTAGAGAAGAGTGAAAAATAAAAGGTGCCACCCTATGGGGATGGCATCTTTTATTGTTTAATATCATTTTAAGTCCTAATATTGGAGAAGTAATCAATTACGAATTCACGGAATTTCTGAGCAGTTTTCGATAAGTAACGTTTTTTTGACCAGCTTAACCCAATCGTTCGCTCACAATTTGGTTCAATAATACGTAACTTATTTAATGCTAAAGTAGAGTTTTTTAATAAAGTTAAACTTGGGACAAAGGCGATGCCGAGGCCTTGCTTAATCAGGTCGCTAATCACGGTTGGTTCATCTACTTCAAAAGCAATATGTGGAGTGAAGCCAGCTTCTTTACAAAATTCATCTGTTAAGTGCCGAAATCCGTAACCAGTGTTCATACTAATGAACGGTTCGTCTTTTACTTCATGCAAATATACACTTTCACGTTCTGATAAACGGTGCCCTGAAGGGACGACTAAGAAAATTTCTTCTGTAATAAGTGGTTCCCAAATAATCTCTTCGCCTTCAATTGGCACAGAAGAAATGCAAAAGTCAATTTCTATATTATCTAGTTGTCGTTTCATAGAAGGAGTAGATGCGAGAAATTGTTGGAATCGAACGTTAGGATGTTCTAGTAAAAAAGAACCAATTAGTTCGGGTAATATTCTTGGAATAGAAACAGCCAACGTAATAGAGCTTTGTTGTAAGTCAGCTAAATTTTTAATTTCTCGTTCGCCTTCACTTAATTCATGAAAAATGCGCTCTACTCGTTTTAAAAATACTTTCCCGAAAGAGTTTAATGTAATTTGTCGCCCTTGGCGGTCAAATAACGGAACGCCCAAGTCCTTTTCTAATCTAGCAATTGTTTTGCTGAGCGAAGGCTGTGCGATATGCAATTCTTCAGCGGCTTTTGTCATATGCTCTAATCGTGCAACTGTTTGAAAGTATTTTAGTTGAAGAAGTTCCATTTTGACTCTCCTTTCTATAGACCAAAAGGAATGGATTGATAATTAAAGATGTATTATACAGTATGGAAATGGACGTGTATAGTAAATCTGTTAAACCATTCTAATGGTGTGAAATTCGGAGAAGGAGTATGTTTCATGAAAGGAATTCAACTTGTATTTAAAGATTGGAAAGCGATGTGGCACCATAAACATGGGCGTATCGCTTTAATTTTTTTGTTAATCGTTCCTTTAATTTATTCAGGGTTCTTTTTAGCTGGATATTGGGATCCATACGGAAAATTAGATAAATTACCTGTTGCGATTGTAAATTTAGATAAGGGTGCTGCAATGGATGAGAAAACAATTCATGCAGGAGACGATTTTGTAAAAAATTTAAAAGAGAATAAGGAACTGGCTTTTCATTTCGTATCAGAAAAAAATGCTGAGGAAGGGCTAAAAGAAGATAAGTATTATATGGTTGTTACGATTCCAGCCGATTTCTCTAAAAAGGTAAGTACACTTATGGATGAAAAACCAGAACCAGCACAATTGCAGTACAAAGTAAATCCGGGTAAAAACTTTGTAGCAGCGCAAATTGGAACGACAGCTGTTGAAAATATGAAAACAAAAATTTCAAATAGTATTACGAAATCTTATACAGAAGGTGTCTTTTCAAAGTTTCAAGACTTAGCACAAGGGTTGAGTGATGCAAGTAATGGTGCTGGGAAGTTACATGAAGGAACGACAGATGCAAGAAATGGGGCAAATCAGCTTGCAGATGGTATTCATCGTTTAAGTGACGGGACATCAAAAGTGAAAGAGGGAAGTGAAAAACTTGCTTCTAGTCAATCAGCTTTAACTGATGGAGCGAATGAGCTGAGTGAAGGGGCAAAATCCCTTCATAGTGGTATGGAGTTATTAGCACAAGGTGAAAAAAACTTACAATCAGGGGTTAGTGAATTAAGTGCTGGTACAAATGAATGGGTGAACGGAAGTGAGAAACTTGCTGACGGGCAAGTGAAAGCGGACAATGCAGCAAATAGTGTAAAACAACAATTAGAAGAGTACGTGAAAAGTCATCCAGAGGTGCAGCAAGACCCTGCTTTTCAAAAGATTATCGCTACTTCTAATGGATTAGCTCAAGCAACAAACACTTTAAATAATAGTCAGAAACAATTGACACAAGGTGCACAGAAGCTTGCAGATGGTCAGCATAAGGTTGAAGAAGGTATGAATACATTCGGAGTTAAGTTAAATGAAGCTACTGCTGGAACGAAAAAGATAGCAGATGGTGCTACAAATTTAGCTAGTGGATTTACGAAATGGGGAACTGGGTTTACATCATTACAAGAAGGTGTAAATCAACTTGCGAGCGGGGGAACAGAGCTGAATCATGGTGCTGATCAGTTAACGAACGGACTTGTTAAACTTGACGATGGTGCGAAAGAACTTTCTACGAAATTGGGAGAGGGCGCAGAGAAGATAGCGGATGTTCGCAATGATGATGCACGCAATACGATGTTCTCAGAGCCAGTTCAATTAGTGAAGTCAACAGTTTCTGACGTGCCTAATTACGGTTCAGGTATTGCACCATATTTCTTATCACTTGCATTTTATGTTGGCGGAATTATGGCGTCGAATATTTTACCGCTTGGCCGTAGACAAAATATGAAAGTAAGTGGAACAGTACATTTTATTAACAAATTAGGCTTAGTATATGTAATTGGACTTATTCAAGCATTGCTTGTAGATGTAGTTGTGCTAGGAGTTATGAAATTAGAAGTTGCAAGTGTGCCACTCTTTGTTTTATCAAGTATCGTTATTTCCTTTACGTTCATGACGTTTATTCTTATGTTAGTAACGGTATTTGGTCTTGTTGGAAAGTTCTTAGCGGTAACGCTTCTCGTCTTGCAATTAGCGACGAGCGGTGGGACTTTCCCAGGAGAATTAAATATAGCTGTTCTTAGCAAGATTGGACAATTTCTCCCAATGTCCCATTCTCTTAGAGGATTGCAAGATGTGATTTCTTTAGGAGATTGGTCGCAATTACAAATGCAAATTTTAATATTGTTATGCTATCTCGTTGTTGCTGGTGGAATTGCTTGGATCACGAGCCATATACAACATAGGGAAACGAATGCAGAACAAGTTTCTTAAAATGAAAGAAGCTATCCGACTTTTTCGGATAGCTTCTTTTTTATTTGCGTTCCATTACCGCAAAGTAATTGTTTTCATTATCAGCAAAGTTAAAAGCTCTGCCAGTAGGTAAATCTACAACTTGTCCAACAGTAACGTTTTTCTCAGAAAGATCTTTATATAGTTGATCTAAGTTGTTAGAGAAGAACATAAGTGAAGGAGTACCTAAGTTTAATTCAGGTTGCATCTTTGCAATTAACTCTTTATCGTGAAGAACGATGCTTGTTCCTGCTTCTTTTGACGGTGCAATTTCAATCCAGCGAAAACCTTGTCCGTTATTTTCTTCCGCAATAATTTGGAATCCTACTGTCTCAGTCCAAAATTGCATGGCTTCATCTTGATTATTTACATATAACATAATTTGTCCAATTTGATTAATCATAGGTGTGTCCTACTTTCTTTTCGTGTATGGAATTCTATTATATCAAAGATATGGTTTGAATACCTTTTCGTGATTTTTCCGAAGTACAATCTTCGCCCATCTCATATTTGCCCTAGGAGAAGGTCCTGTAATCCATGTATGAAATGGTAGTGCACTGCATATGACCATTGCTGAAATCGAGATTGTGGCTGTTATTGTAAATAATAATAGGCTATATAATATTGTGTTTTCTTGCAGTGTGAATAGAGAAAGAAACTTTGTACATAGTTGCAAGAAGAAAAAGTGAGCTAAATAAGCACCATATGTGTAATTCCCGATAAATCGTAAAGCTTTATATAAGAAACCGCGTCTCTGTACGATTGTAATAGAAAGCACGTAAAGTATGATAATTTCGCATACGATATATAAAAACATAGACGGTTTTAAATAAGTCGAAACGGTTAAATGAATAGAGTTTGCTCCGTAAAAACTAAATAACTCATAATTGATGAATAAAAATAAGACGAAAAATAATATTGTGATAAGCGGGATATGTTTCATAACAAATGTACGCCACGTTTTTAGTGCTACAGCAGCGATTCCTCCCATGACGAAATAGAACGAGTAGAAGAAGAAGGAACGGTCTGTATAATGTAAAATTGTTGAGCTAGTCAATTTCTCTCCATTAAAAATGTAGTGCGAAGAATACCACATTAAGAGGAAATATAAACAAGCAAAGATAGTCATATATTTATATATGTCTTTTTTATTTTCTGTTCGTTTTTGAAACCAATAAAATAGTGTGCACAGCAAAGGGAACAATAGGTGAATTTGGAACATCATAATCACGTACCAAAGGTGAGGTGCGGCTGTTCCGAGTAATAAACTTTTTATTCCGCTTTGTAGTGTAATCATATCGTTTGTTGTTAATAAGTAAAGAATAGACCAGAAGAGATAAGGAATGAGTAAATGTGCGGCTTTTTCAGAAATATATTCTTTGTATACTAATTGCTTTGTATAGTGACGAATTAAGTGGAAGCCGACGATAAATATGAATGCAGGTGCTGAAAATTTTGCAAGGTTAAATAGCATGCCCATAATGAGGGATTGCTCAAGTAAGACATTTCCTTGATTCATTGTATATAATAACGAACTTTGCAAAACGACAGCAAGAAATGCAATGCTTTGCAGAACTTTAAATTCAGGTGCGCTTTGTGTCATTAGGTCCATCTCCTTTTCCATACATGATTATAGTACGGAGAATGAATAATGGATGTGGAATATTTGTGAAGATTTTAACAAATTTGTGGCGGAATAGATTATATCGACGATTTTTCGGATATATCGTTCATAACTTCAAATATATCAACGATTTTTTCAATATATCGACGTTTCGACAAGGGATATCGACTTATCAACAAATAACGACAAAAAGAGGATGCTCAAAACGAGCATCCTCTTTCTAACTATTAAGCAAATTTGTTTTTGATCCAGTTCTTACCTTCTACAAGGCGAGCTGTCATTACGGCACAAGCGTTATCTGCTGTTACGTTTAACATCGTTGCAGGAGGATCAATGATTGTACTGATTGCTGCGATAATTGGCAATGCTTCTGGCGGGAAGCCATATAAAGAAACGATTAACATTTCACCAATCATACCGCCGCCTGGAATAGCGCCCATTACTGTTCCTACTAATAGAGAAACAACAAGTGCGATTGCTAATGTTTTCGGTCCTTCGAATTCCATGTTGAAAATACCGAATAAGAAAGCAATTTTTAATACGCCGCCTAAAACAGAGCCGTCTTTATGAAGTGTAGATCCAAGAAGGACAACTGTTTCACGAACGTCAGAAGAGATACCCATTTTCTTCGTTGCTTCTAAGTTCGCTGGAATACTTGCGGCACTACTACAAGTTGCAAGAGATGTAACTGTAGGAGAGACCATGTTCTTCCAAAATACTTGTACACCTTGCTTGCGACCTGCAAGGTATGCATAGAACGTAAAGAATACAAAGAAGTAAATAAGAGACGCTGGATAGTATACCATTGCTGCTCGGAAGTAAGTTCCAAGAAGCTGTGGTCCGAATTCACCAACTAATGCTGCGAAGTAAGCAGCAAGTCCGATTGGAGCGTAGTACATAATGAAAGATACGACTTTCATTGAAATTTCTGCACCAGCTTGTAAGAATGTAGCGAATGGTTTTCCTTTTTCACCAACTGCTGAAGTTGCAATCCCCATTAAAATAGAGAAGAAAATAAGAGCTAACATATTTTCACGAGATAGTAACTTCGAGAAGTCAGATACTGTTAGAATACCGACGATTTGATCTGCAACACTAACTGCTTTTTCAGCTTTGTCAGGTTGGGTTAGTTCTAATACAACACCTTGTGCTGGCGGGAATACTTTCACGACAATAATCATAAAAATAGCAGCTAAAATACTTGTAAATAAGAAAGTCCCAGCCATACTAGACATAATTTTACCGAAACGTTTTAATCCATCCATATTAGCAATAGATGACGCGATGCTAAAGAACACTAACGGTACAACAATCGTAAACATTAAGTTTAAGAAAATGTCACCAAGCGGCTTTAAAGCAACTGCATCGGCACCCATGAAATAACCAATGAAACCACCAATTAGGATAGAAGATAATAAAATAAGTGGAAAGCGATATGCCTTCATAAATATATCCTCCTATCAATTAAAAAAATCATACTGAATTATTATAGCGAGTTAAAGTCCTCTTTACTAGGAGAATACGGATAGATGGAATAGCGTGAAAACCGAGAAATTTTTGTTTTTAAGCTCGGCATACAGCAGGAAATCTAGACATATATATTTGTAACCTAGTTGTGGTAAGGGATGCGCCATCATTTAGGTTGAGAAGAAGGGGGAGGGAAGCGAGATGAATATTTTGCTTTGCTGTGCAGCGGGAATGTCTTCCAGTTTGATTGTTACTAAAATGGAGAAAGCAGCAGAGGAAAGAGGAATAGAGGTAAAGATTTGGGCTGTATCAGGTTCTGAAGTAAATAGCCATATTGATAAAGCCGATGTACTTTTACTTGGGCCACAAGTACGTTATTTATTACCGAAAATGAAGGAATTATGTAAGGAGAAAGGGGTACCTGTTGATGTCATTCAATCCGTTCATTACGGACTTTGTAATGGGGAAGCTATCTTGCAAGCAGCTTTGTCAATGAAACCATGAGGAGAGTGGGATAGATGATACGGTTTTTAGAGAAATATGTAATGCCGGTAGCAGGAAAGGTTGCAGAGCAGAGGCATTTGCTAGCAATTCGTGATGGACTTGTATTGACGATGCCATTCTTAATTATAGGATCATTTTTCCTCATCATTAGTGCTTTACCAATACCAGGTTATAATGATTTTATGGCAGGTTTGTTTGGGGAGAATTGGCAGAGGGCTTTGGGGTATCCAGTTAGTGCAACTTTTAATATAATGGCTTTAATAGCTGTTTTTGGAATCGCTTACAGACTTGGAGAATATTATAAAGTGGACGCTTTAGCATCCGGGGCATTGTCGCTTGTGACGTTTTTACTTGCGACACCATTTCAAGTTGCATATATTATACCAAGTACAAAAGAGAGTGTACTTGTAGAAGGTGCTATCCCAGCTGTATTAATGGGAAGCCAAGGGTTATTTGTAGCAATGATTATTGCACTTATATCTACTGAACTTTATCGGTTTATTGTACAAAAAAAGATAATTATAAAGATGCCAGAGACAGTTCCGCCAGCTGTGACACGTTCATTTGCCGCGCTTGTTCCAGGATTTATTGTTGTAACGGTTATTTGGCTTTTACGCTTAATTATAGAAAATACTTCTTTTGGCAGTATCCATAATATTGTAGGGCAAATTTTACAGGAACCACTTAGTGTACTTGGTGCTAGTCTTTGGGGCGCAATAATAGCTGTTATTCTCGTTCATGTTCTTTGGTCATGTGGAATTCATGGAGCTACTATTGTTGGTGGTGTAATGAGTCCCGTTTGGTTGTCGTTAATGGATCAAAACCGAATTGCTTACCAAGCAGGGCAAGATATACCAAATACGATTACTGCACAGTTTTTTGATTTATGGATTTATATGGGCGGATCTGGTGCAACGCTTGCTTTAGTTGTAGGAATGTTATTATTTGCCCGAAGTCAGCAATTAAAAAGTATAGGTAGATTGTCAATTGCGCCTGGTATATTTAATATTAATGAGATGGTAACTTTTGGGATGCCGATTGTCATGAATCCAATTTTATTAATTCCATTTATATTGGTTCCAGTTGTGTTAACAATTGTTTCTTACTTTGCAATGGAATGGGGATTAGTTGCTCGTCCGAGCGGTGCTGCTGTTCCTTGGACGACACCAATTCTATTTAGTGGATATTTAGGATCAGGTGGGAAAATTTCAGGTGTTGTTTTACAACTTGTTAACTTTGCGCTTGCATTCTTCATTTATTTACCGTTCTTAAAAATATGGGATAAACAAAAAGTGGCGGAAGAAAAGGGGGAGTAAAGAACTAAAATGGATACGATAGAAACGAAGGCCTTTCACTTAATCTTGCATGGGGGAAATGCGAGAAGTTGTTCAATGGAAGCAATTGATTGCGCGAAGCGTGGAGAGTTTACAGAAGCAGAAGCGAAATTACAAGAAGCGTTAGAGGAATTAAAAGAGGCACACCGTGTACAAACGGATCTCATACAGAAAGAAGCTGGTGGTGAAAAGACCGAAGTTACCCTTCTGATGGTGCACGCACAAGATCATTTAATGAATGCAATTACGGTGAAGGAATTAGCGAGTGAATTTGTAGAATTATATAAGAAGATGTCGGTAGCTGAATGAACCTTGCGTATGCAAGGTTTTTTATGTATGTGTCTGTACCATCAGTGGAATATGTGTTCCACTGATGGTATTTACAATCCTCCTTCTTACAAATGAGTAAGAGTGATATTTAATCGACAGTAACAATCTCCCCTATACCACGGATTAGCTTTTTTATATGCATCTCATTTGGTTTCAATATACTTACGATATAATCAATTGCTATTTGCGGTTCAACGGTTGTACCGCACGTATAACAGTCGATGGCTGCAAAGTTTTTTTCTGGATAAGTGTGAATAGAAAGGTGGCTTTCTGATAGTAAAACTAAAACAGTAACGCCATGCGGATGAAATTCTTTTGTACTTACGTTTAAAACGTGGGCACCAGATTGATCAGCAGCGTGAACTAAATGATGTTCTAAAAAGTAAATATCATCTAATAGGGAAAAATCCACTCCCCATAAATCTACTATTATATGCTTACCGAAAGTAGAATATTCCATAAGGTAGCGCTCCTTACTATAATGTTGTTAAAATTCCATTTCCTGTTTGTAACATTGATGTAGGACAAGATTCGATTCTGAGTTTAAAAGAGCGAGATTACGTTGTTCTAAATGTTCTTCTCTAAATTGAAATAAAGGAGAAAGAAGAGAAGGTAATGTTCGAGGTGTTGGCACTACATATAATTGCTCAATTTGATCGAGTACATAGGCAGAATTAGCGGCAATATGAAATCCCCAGTCAGTTCCGAAAGACGGAACGATTGTATGATAACTTTTCACAGTTAATCCCGCATGTTCAATTGTGTTACCGATACTCCAATATACTAGAGGTGCATCAGCTGGTGAATTAGATTGGCAGACGAATGCTCCGCCTTCTGTTAAGAATGTAGCTATCCGAGCAAAAAGTTCGCTTGTATATAAAGTACTTAAAATCTCTGTTGCTGGATCAGGAAAATCAATAATAATTACATCGTATAAGGATGAAGGAGAATTTAGAAATTCTTTCGCATCACATACGTGCACATTCACGCGACTATCCAAAAATGAATTGTTGTTTAAAGATACTATTTCTGGAACATTACGTGCCATATTAATCATTGCCTCATCTAAATCAACAAGGTCTACATGTAGCACAGTTTCATATTTCAAAACTTCTCGCAGGGCAAGGCCATCGCCACCACCTAATATGAGAACACGTTTTGGATCAATTACTTTTGACATAATTGGATGCACAAGAGCTTCATGATAAATTTGTTCATCAACGGAACTAAATTGTAATTGCTTGTCCAAATATAAACGGATATCGCTTACTTGTAGCAAATGAATATTTTGATAATTGCTTTTTTCATTCAATAAACTTGTATGTTCACCAGCTTGTATTTCTTTTAAAGAAATTTCATCCCATATATCTAGGTTGTGTGAATCCGTGGGTACTATGACTACATTTTCCGTTTGTGCTTGCTTGTCCTGTTTATCCTGTTTGTCCTGCTTATTTTCTATTTCCTGCTGTTCTAGTTCAAATTTGTTAGAGTCTAATTCAGAACGTTTGTCTTTTTTATAGCTTATTATTCTATAAATCTTTATTTTGCTTTGTTTTCTATGTTTTGGCATAGGAATCCCCTTTCGAATTGTGTTACTTTACTCTATTCTATGTGATTTAGTAGAGTTTGCTTGGACAATAGATAGAGGAGTTTTTTTAATAGATTTTCACGCTAAAAAATTTTTTAGTGTTTTTTTTGTTTTAAACACAACTAGACAACTAAACACTAATCTATTTTCATACAGTTATGTGTTAAAAGCGTGTTGTTTTATAACACACTGTGTGTTTTTTGATCGACACACTAATTGAAAGCGTTAACACACAAAGAAAATAGTCGAAAAAGTGCTGATTTTAGTGGTTTTAAAAAGTTGGCACGCTAATTGCATTAATAAATAGCGTAAAGAAAAATAAATAAAATATAAATTTTTTATACTACACAAGGGGGATTTTCAAATGAATATTTTATTATGTTGCTCAGCAGGGATGTCTACAAGTTTACTAGTTACAAAAATGGAAGCGGCTGCAAAAGCTCGCGGTCTAGAAGGAAAGATTTGGGCTGTATCTGGGGATGCAGTAAAAACAAATATCGATCAAGCAGATGTATTATTACTAGGACCACAAGTTCGTTACATGCTGTCTTCAATGAAAACGCTTGCTGATGAGAAAAACGTTGGAATCGACGTTATCAATCCAATGCACTACGGCATGATGAATGGAGAAGCAGTTTTAGATCACGCATTAACACTAAAAAAATAATTAGGGGGGAAGCGAAATGCAAAAGTTTATTGCATTTATGGAGAAATATTTAGTTCCTATCGCAGGTAGAATTGGATCGCAGCGCCACTTAGTTGCGATCCGTGATGGATTTATCGCAGTTATGCCTCTTATTTTAGTTGGATCATTTGCAGTACTTATTAATAACTTACCAGTGGATGCATTCCAAAAATTTATGAAAGGTGCATTCGGGGAAGTTTGGAAAGACGTCGGTGGCGGTATGTGGACTGGTTCCTTTGCTATACTTGCCCTCATAGTCGCAGTTGGAATCAGTTATAATTTAGCAAAATCTTACGGCGTAGATGCGTTGTCAGCAGCAATTATTACATTCGGTGCATTAATTATTATTTCTCCGACAACGCCAAAAGAAGGTGGTATTGATTTAGCTTGGACAGGGGCACAAGGTCTATTCGTTTCTATCATAGTGGCTCTTCTTGTAACTGAGGCATTTAGATTCTTTGTTCAAAGAGATATTACAATTAAAATGCCTGATGGTGTTCCACCAGCAGTAATGAAATCATTTGCAGCATTAGTTCCAGCATTCGTTATTTTAATCGTAACAGCAGGCATTCAATTAGCAGTAAAATTAGCAGGAACAAGTATTCATAAATTCGTATTTGAAACAATTCAAGTACCATTACAAGGTTTAGCAGGTACATTGCCAAGTGCCATTATTATAGCGTTGCTTATTCACGTATTATGGTTCTTCGGATTACATGGTCCGAATATTATTGGGGGTATTATTGACCCAATCTATTTGCCAGCGTTAGAAAAAAACATGAAACTATTTGATGGTGGTATGTCTGCATATGATGTACCGCATATTTTCACAAAGCCATTCTTTGATGTATACGTGTACATTGGTGGATCTGGCGCAACATTAGCATTCTTAGTTGCAGTAATGCTTGTTGCAAAAAGTGCGCAGCTTCGCGGTGTAGGTCGCGTATCTATCGGACCTGGTTTCTTCAATATTAACGAACCAGTTATTTTCGGTACACCAATTGTATTAAATCCAGCATTAATTATTCCATTTGTACTTACACCAGTGGTATTAGTTATTACTTCTTATACAGCAATCTCTTTAGGATGGGTACCAAAAACAGTTGCTTTAGTTCCATGGACAATGCCACCAATCTTTAGTGGTTATCTTGTAGCGGGCGGAAGCATTGCTGGTGCAGCATTACAAGTAGTGAACTTTGCAATTGCGGTAGTAATTTACTATCCATTTGTATTAATGTGTGACCGTACTTATGTACAAGCTGCAAAAGCTGAAACAAAAGGAAATGACAATTCAGTATCACTTTAAAAAGTATTGTTCTGACGAGTTTTTATAGCTCGTCAGAACAACTAACTTTTATATCATGTTCAAAAAGATGAGATCCATCTACAAGAACACCAAACTATCATTCATAAATTAATATTTTAATAGAAATGTTCAAACTGAAGGGGTATGTAAGTCGGTTGAACGATAATAGAGAGGGCGGTAATTATGATGACTACAGCAGAACAAATTCCATTCCAATTGATTTTAAATAGTGGTAATGCACGAAGCTTTGCGATGGAGGCACTTCAATTTGCCAAACAGGGGAAAATGGCAGAGGCTGATGAAGCGATGGTAAAGGCGAAAGAAGCGATTAATGAAGCGCATCATTTCCAGACAGAGCTCATACAATCAGAAGCAAGAGGAGAAAAAACAGAGATTAGTGTTCTTTTAATTCACGCACAAGATCATTTAATGAATGCGATTACAGTAAAAGAATTAGCAGCAGAGTTTATCGATCTTTATAAAAAGCTTGAAGCGAAAGGGGAATAAAGCATGACTGGAATTAAAATTGCTACAATCGGCGGTGGATCTAGTTATACACCAGAGTTAATTGAAGGATTTATTAAACGTTATGATGAGCTTCCTGTTCGTGAAATTTGGTTAGTAGATATTGAGGCAGGAAAAGAAAAGTTAGAAATCGTTGGTAACTTAGCGAAACGTATGGTAAAAAAATCTGGTTTACCAATTGAGGTACATTTAACGCTTGATCGTCGCGAAGCATTAAAAGATGCTGACTTCGTAACGACGCAGCTTCGCGTAGGTTTATTAGAAGCTCGCGCAAAAGATGAAGCAATCCCGTTAAAATATGATGTAATCGGTCAGGAAACGAATGGTCCTGGTGGTTTATTCAAAGCATTGAGAACGATTCCTGTTATTTTAGATATTTGTAAGGATATGGAGGAGCTTTGTCCGAATGCATGGTTAATTAACTTTGCAAATCCAGCTGGTATGGTAACAGAAGCTGTTCTTCGTTATACAAATATTCAAAGAGTAGTTGGTCTATGTAACGTTCCAATCGGAATCCGTATGGGCCTTGCGAGATTACTTGAGGTAGATGCAAGTCGTGTACACGTTGACTTCGCAGGTTTAAACCATATGGTATACGGACTAGATGTATATTTGGATGGCGTAAGTGTAATGGATCGTGTGTTAGAACTTGTAACAGATCCAGAAAAGCAAATTACGATGGAAAATATCGCTGCGCTTAACTGGGAGCCAGACTTTATTCGCGGCCTTCGTGCAATTCCATGTCCATACCATCGTTACTACTACAAAACACGTGAAATGCTAGAAGAAGAGAAAGAAGCTTCGGTTGAAAAAGGTACACGTGCAGAAGTAGTAAAACAATTAGAAGATGATTTATTCGAGTTATATAAAGACCCGAATTTAGATATTAAACCACCACAATTAGAAAAACGTGGAGGCGCTTATTATAGTGACGCAGCATGTAGCTTAATTACGTCTATTTATAATAATAAAGGTGATATCCAGCCTGTTAATACACGAAACAACGGAACAATTGCAAGCTTGCCACATGATTCGGCTGTTGAAGTGAACTGTATTATTACGAAAGAAGGTCCAAAACCAATTGCAGTTGGAGATCTTCCGGTACCAGTTCGCGGTTTAGTACAACAAATTAAATCATTCGAGCGCACAACAATTGAAGCTGCTGTTACAGGGGATTATCATAAAGCGCTGCTTGCTATGACAATTAACCCACTTGTACCATCAGATAAAGTGGCAAAACAAATTTTAGATGAAATGTTGGAAGCGCATAAAGAATATCTTCCGCAGTTCTTCAAAAAGGTAGAGAAATAAAAGCGGCGCTATTTAGCCCGCTTTTTTTTATCCTATTAGGAGGTATTACAATGATTAAGTTAATTGTAAATGCAGATGATTTCGGTCTTACAGAAGGTACAAATTACGGCATTATTGATGGACATATAAATGGACTTGTAAATTCAACGACGATGATGATGAATATGCCAGGAACAGAGCATGCGGTACGCTTAGCAAAAGAGTATAAAACGTTAGGGGTAGGCGTACATCTCGTATTAACGGCAGGGAAACCGCTTCTTGGAGATGTACCGTCACTTGTAAGTAGCGATGGATTGTTTCATAAACAAAGCATCGTATGGGAAGGGAAAGTAAATCCAGAGGAAGTCGAGCGAGAATGGACTGCTCAAATTGAGAAATTCTTATCTTACGGATTAACGCCAACTCATTTAGATAGTCATCACCATGTGCACGGATTACCGGTTTTGCACGATGTTCTTGAGAGATTAGCGGCTACATATAATGTTCCGATCCGTCGTTGTGAGGAAGAGCGAGCAGTACGCCCATTTTCTGACGTATTTTACAGTGATTTTTACGCAGATGGTGTGACGGAAGATTACTTCGTGAAGTTAAAAGAAAGAGTACAAGGTGAACAAACGGTAGAAATTATGGTTCATCCAGCTTATATTGACCCAGAGCTTGTGAAGCGTTCTTCTTACGTAATGGATCGCGTGAAAGAATTGCGTATTTTAACAGAGAGTGAGTTGCCTGAAGGAATAGAGCTTGTAAAGTTTTAATAGAAAAAAGACGGCTACATTATGCCGTCTTTTTTTATTTACAAAATGGATAGAATATATCCGCCAAAGGCTCCAAGTATAACGATAACCCAAGGTGGTGTTTTCCAAAAAGCGAGCAAGCAAAATAGAAGAGATGCAAAAACAAAATCTACAGCGTTCATAATCGTGCTTGTCCAAATCGGGTCATAAAAAGCTGCTAATAAAATACCGACAACGGCCGCATTGACTCCAAGTAGTGCGCCTTGTATGAAAGATATTTTTCTCACACTGTCCCAAAAGGGTAAAACACCAATAACGAGTAAGAAAGCAGGAAGAAAGATCGCAATTGTTGCAAGTATGGCACCAAGCGTCCCGTTTAACACTGCTCCTATATAAGAGGCGAATGTAAATAGTGGTCCTGGCATTGCTTGTGTTAATCCGTATCCAGCTAGGAATTGTTCTTTCGTCATCATTCCGTTTTGTACGAACTCACCTTCAAGAAGGGGGAGGACGACGTGTCCGCCTCCAAATACAAGTGCGCCAGAGCGATAGAAACTATCAAATAAAGCGATGTAATAAGAGAACGGTCTTAATATTGGTAGCAGTAGTAATAGTCCGAAGAATAAGACGAGACAAGAAACTGCTATCTTTTTTGAAATAGGTACTTTTATATGTTGAGATTGACTAATTGGTTCGTTGCGATATAAAAGCCAGCCGATAAAGCCAGATATGATAATGAGAGTGACTTGTGTCCAGCTACTTGGCCATAATAGGGCGATTGAGGCAGTTGCAATTGCAATCGTCGCACGATTTCGGTCTGGCGTTAATTTTTGCGCCATTCCCCATATTGCATGAGCGACAATAGCGACTGCTACAAGTTTTAGCCCATGAATCCAGCCAGTACTTCCAAGGTCGAACTGATTAAGGAATGAGGCGAAGAAAACTAAAACAAGCACAGACGGTAAAGTGAACCCAATCCATGAAATAATAGCTCCGAATACCCCGCCTCTTAATAATCCAACGCCCATACCGACTTGGCTGCTAGCAGGACCAGGGAGGAATTGACATAGTGCTACTAAATCTCCATAGATTCGTTCATCCATCCATTTTCTTTTTTGTACATATTCGTGGTGGAAATAGCCGAGATGGGCGACGGGGCCACCAAACGAAGTAAGTCCTAATTTAAATGAGACGAGAAAAATCTCTAATAATGTGTGAAAAGTGTATTTGTTATTTTCCAAAACGACCTCCTAGAATGTTTTTCTAAGTGCATTATACAAGAGGTAGTAAAGAAAAAGGAACGATTCTAGTGTAAAGATTATGTGAATCTTTTCTTCGTAATTAACACTTGAAAAAGTCATAAATGATTATGTATAAACCATAAAGTAGTAGAAGTAGTGCTGGGAAATTTATATAAGGAGAATGCCCGTATGACAACACATTTCTTTGCGAGGTTAACAGGTAAGAGGGAAATACCTCCTGTAAATACAGAAGCTTATGGCGTAGCAGAGTTTATATTTAGTGAGGATTTAAAGAAGTTGCAATATCGGGTCATATTGAAAAACATCGAAAAAGTTACATCATGCCAAATTCATTTAGGGAAAGCAAATCAAATTGGTCCAATTGTTTTAAGTTTATTTGGTCCATTAAAGCAAGGTATTAGTGTTAATGAAGGAGTCGTCACTGGTGTAGTTAATGTGGGGGATTTTGAAGGGCCTTTACAGGGGCGAGCGTTTGATAGCTTACTGCAAGAAATTATTCAGGCGAATGTATATGTAAATGTTTATACGAAGTCCCATAAGAAGGGTGAAATAAGGGGGAGAATTAGGAAAGTAAAGAAGTAGCAAAAAGGCTGTTCATATTGAACAGCCTTTTCTGTTATAAGGTGCGAATTTTAGCGATTATTGACGGTAAATCGATATATTAGAAAAATCGCTGATAAAACTCGAGTTGCGCTGATATATTTTGAAAATCGCCGATAAAACCTGAGTTGCGCTGATATATTTTGAAAATCGCTGATAAAACTCGAGTTGCGCTGATATATTTTGAAAATCGCTGATAAAATCTGAGTTAAGATCGATATACTAAAAAACTGCCACGATTAATTTTTTAGAGGCTGATTTTTAATGAAGAAGTCCATAACATAAAACACTTCGTCATCAGGTATTTGTATTTCAAATGTATTTTCAATTGGCTGCAATGCCTTTTTTACTTTCATATACATCCAGTATTCATCTTGTCTTCGTTTCTCTTTATCTGGATGAGGGAGAAGGCTTTCTCCCTTTTGAAGACGGTCAACCATACAGCTCATATGCAGAATAACACCCATTAAACTGTCAGGAGTTAGCTGTAAGGAAATTAATTCTTGAATTGTATTTAATGCGTAACGAATTGTTTTGATAAGTAATGCTCCGTCGTTACGCTGCATTTGTTGTTCCAGGATATCAGCCATTTTTGCATATGTTTCTTCATACGTAATTAATTCTTGAATTGGCTGAATCGCTGTGTAGTTTACAATGTCTTGGAAATGATACGTTAAGCATGGCACTTGCACATCAAAATTCGTAACAATACAAATGATATTCCGCTCTTTTTTTATGTTCTCAATCATTTTCGTTAAATCTTTTTCATGGACGATACTAATCGGAATGATTTCAATTAAGTCTTTGTCAAATCGCAAATAGTTCTCCAACATTTTTTGAATAGCTAAAGCACTGCCTTCCCCAGTTAAACAAGCTGTCAAAATAACAGATTTCATTGGTGATAGTGGTTTTTTCTTTTCTTCTTGTACGTTTAAGTAAAACGGTGTTAAGTTCTTCACCGTTTCATATAATGCATCTAACGAGTAGCCAAGCTGAGCTTTTCGAGCCGCTTCTAGTGCATGTGGAGTGCTTGTCATGGAAAGAACACGCACTGGAATTTTGAACTCAGTTTCTAATATATCACCAATATAAGCGAGAGATCCCATATCAACGAGTAAGAGAAGCCCGTTTACATTTTGGAGTGTTTTCATATACACTTTCACACGCTCTAAGAAATCTTTCGGCGATTCATGTAACGGCATATCGATACCGGTTACTTCGTCAATGCCGAGCAGTTCATTTGCGACGTTTGCCATTTCTGTTGCTATGCCGTTGCCGTGCGCTAATATTAATACTTTTACTTCTGTTTGTGAGGCAGGAATTGGATCAACAACGAAGAACATTGTTAAAAAGCCTGCTTCATCGATAGGCATTGTTATTTGTAATTCGTCTTCCAGTAGTTGAATGCATTGCATAGCTACGGAAAAAGCTTCTTTATATTTCGTACGAATTTGATTTAATTGCGGGTGATGAATTTGTTTTCCGGCCTGTAAACGTTGTAGAGTTGTCTGTACATGTAAACTTAAAGCGAGAAATACTTTTTCATCGAACGTTTTGGATAAATGTTTTTCAGCAAGTTCAGCAATTTTTTCACAAACGGAAACGATATTACGATCTACAATTTTAAAAACATTTTCATGACTTGTCTTTTTTGACATTTGGTTAAAATATTGTACGAAAAAGCTTTGAATATCATTTTCTATTAGTAATTCTAATTCTTCCTCTTCAATACCACGAGCTTGAAGTTCTTCATATTTATAGTCAATATAATCGTAAATAGAAGACTGTTTTTCATTTTCTATTTTATGATTACTCCAACCTTCATCACCTGTAAATATAAATGTTTCATTCGGTATTTGGTATAGATGACGGCTCTTTCTTTCAATGAATAGTCCTTCTTTCATATACCAAGGTAAGTCTGTGCTTGAAACATAGACAGAATCACGTTTCTTTGTCACGAAGTCAGAATAGGCTTTCGCACAGGCAATTTGTACATCCGTTTTTAATTGGCCGATGTTATTAGGACAATTGTAAAAGACGAAAGCACGCATTGCATTCGGGCTAACGTGAATTTCTTTTCGCAAGCGAATTGCTTCATTTGTGAAAAATAGTTGCAGTAAAGCAAAACGTTCTTTATGTGTACGCTCACGAAGTGGTGGCAGCGTGACAGTCATTGGTATACGTCTTGTAAATGTTTTTAATAAAAATGAATTTGGTTCTTCTGTTGTTGCAGTAATGATCAATACTTGTGCTTTACGTTCGTTTTCTGTTTCTCCAAGGCGGCGATATACTCCGCGGTCAATAAAGGTGAAAAGCATTTCTTGTCCCTCTGGAGGAAGGCGATGTACCTCATCTAAGAAAAGGATCCCTTCATGTGCTTTTTCAATTAACCCTTTTTGATCACTTGCCCCTGTATACGCTCCTTTTTTAATCCCAAATAATTGCCCGAGTAGTAGCTGTGGGTTGTTTGCATAATCAGCACAGTTAAAGACGATAAATGGTGCATTTTTAGGAAGCTGTTCAACTTCAATTGCATATTCGTGCATTAAAGAAGCAAACATGGATTTTCCGACGCCTGTTTCTCCGAGCAGTAAAGTATGCATACCGTTTGGAGGATAGAGAATAGAAGCTTTCGCTTTTTCGATTGCGATTTTAAGGCTCGTATTTTCAACTGCAAATGTATCTAATGAAGTTGCTTCTTTTGAATGCGTTTCCAACGAAGTGTTCGTTTCTATATAAAAACGAACAGGACGCGTATTTGTTTTTAATAAACGTTTATCTTTTACGAGTTTGTTTAAGTCGCTACTTACATTGGCTCGATCTAGCTGCAACAGGGTAGCGAGTTCTGATGCAGTTACACCTTCTGTATAATTGCTTTTTTGTATTGCGTTAAAAATGAGATCTATTCGTTTCATTTCTATTCACCTCGAAACTTCATCACTATTTAAAATTTTACACAAAAATGGGAAGGGTGGGAAGAGAAAAATAAAACAGCTTTAGCACATAGGCACTAAAGCTGTTACAATCTTGTGTCTTTCCAAAAGTTTACTTCGAGATGAGAAGATGGATTATAGGGAAGAAGCTTGTATCCTTGTGACTGTAAGTAATCAATTACTTGTGGCAGTATTTGTACGGTTACACTCGAATCATGCATTAAAATTACTTCGACTTGTTCATCGCTCTGATTACGTACCCTTTCTAGTATGGCAGAAGGGTTATCATAGCTTTTCCAGTCGTATGTATCGATTGTCCAATCCCACATTTTATACTGGGCTGATACAAGTGCATCACGGTAATTTTTTTTTAAATAAGGCATGCTACCATACGGGACACGAACGAGATGTGAATTTAATTTTGTAACTTGCTGAACGATGCTTTGTGTTTGTTCCATCTCTGTAATTAAAGCAGATGGATCACCGGTGTAAAGGCGTTTTACATCATGTGACATACTGTGAAGCCCGATATAATGTCCGTCTTTAATTAATCGTTGCATTGTCTTTTTATAATGTGGCACTTTTCCACCAATAACAAAGAAAGTTGCTTTTCCGTTCTTTTCTTTTAAGATGTTTAAAATTTGCGTAGTATATTTGTTTGGTCCGTCATCAAATGTTAAGTACGCGATTTTTTTGGTAGAAGAGGTAGTTTCGGTATTTGGATGATGTTCAGCAGGGGGAATGGTAGTCGCTCCTGCATGAGATGACGCGTACATAGTAATCGTTAAAAATAAAATAATGTATTGAAATACTCGCTTGATCATAACATTCACCCTCAGTTTGACAATCAAGATGTAAAAAAGAAAATATAATCCTTTTCTTATTATGTATATCTTTCTCCAATAGTGGAACTCTCAAACAAGCTATATTTTGGAAATGTAAAATAATGAATAAAAAATAGCATCCTCTTATAAGAAAGAGGATGCTATTTGAATATTTCATAATAGTAAAGGCTATACTACAATTAGTCTTCGCGTTTTTTCACTTTTTTATAAAAGGAAATAAGTGGTTTGTAACGTTCATGTACAAGTCCAATTACTTCAGCAATAATTTCTGTAAAGAAGATTAAAACGAAAAGAAGAATAATGGATAACCATAATGTTGCACTAGTAAAAATAATAGCATTTACGCTAAAGAAGATACCAAACGCGTATATAATTAGTACCGTTTTGCGATGTGAGAAGCCCATTGCAAGTAAACGGTGATGTAAATGCGATTTATCTGGTGCTGAAATAGGTTTTTTATTTACGATACGACGGATAATTGCAAATGCCGTATCAAATACAGGTACGCCTAAAATGATAACTGGAACGATAAAGCTGAATAACGTTACACTTTTGTATAATCCAAGTAACGATATAACAGAAATACAGTATCCTAAAAATAGTGCTCCTGTATCTCCCATGAAAATTTTTGCTGGATGGAAGTTGTAGAATAAAAATCCAATTGTACTTGCAAGTGCAATTAGTGCTAGCGGTAAAATGATAGCCGTTCCAGTACCCCATGGGCTAGTGAAGGCCATGTATGCTAGCGTTGCCAGTACGATAGATGAAATACCAGCGGATAATCCATCTAAGCCGTCAATTAAGTTGATTGCATTTGTAATACCTACAATCCAAAATACTGTAATTGGGTAAGCAAGCCATCCAAGTTCAGTATCCCCGAGGATTGGAATATATAATACTTGCACTAATAATCCACTTTTTACAATCATAATGGCAACTAATAGTTGTCCACCGAATTTTACCTTCGCAGATAACTCGTACATATCATCTAAAATACCGATGATTACAATGATAATCGCACCTAGCGTTATCGATAACATTCTTTGTTCATATAAGCCACCGACAACAAATCCAACAGCCACACCAATAAATATTGCTAACCCGCCAAGACGAGGCATAATCTTTTGGTGCACTTTACGCGCGTTTGGCTTATCTGTTGCTCCTATTTTAAAAGCTAACTTAATAACTAAAGGAGTAACGACGAGTACAGTGATGAAAGATGCCAAAATGGCATAAATCACTTGTGAGTCCATTAATACCCCACCCTTTTATAGTCTAACGTAATTTTTTTTAATATATTTATCTGAAAATTATGATGTTTATTTACAGGCTCATAACATATGGTATCACAAAAAGATTAGAATTCAATCTTTTTTTCGTTTTATGGTAAATGGAAGCAGATAGAATATATGACAATGGTATACAGAATGTTGAATCGTTTGAGAAGGTTAATCGTATTGGGCTTTGGAATATGACATTTTCTCTTTCTCTTTAATAGCGAATAATTTTATTTCAATATTATAAGTGTTACACGTAGAAATGAGTAAGTTCCGTGTTAAAATGTGGGAATTTTCAAGTCTGAACGTGCAGCTTTAATCTCGGTAAAATTTCTATTTGTTTTATGGACAATATTTAATTTTACAAAAACTTAAAAAAGAATGAAGAAAGCAATTCATATAATAAAGAAGTAAAAAAGTTTTCTCATTTTTAATGTGAGAGGGGGAAGCACAGGGGAAATTCTATGTATTCGTATATTTTCTATTGTATATTCCTGTGCGAAAAGGAAATGAAAATTACGATAATAGGTACCGGATACGTTGGATTGATTACAGGAGTAGGATTGGCAGTATTGGGACATTCGGTTACATGTTTTGATATAAATGATGAGAAAATTGAACGGATAAAACAAGGGGATCTGCCTATTTATGAAGTTGGCTTATATGAATTAATACATGATGCGTGTGAGAATAATCGTTTAACTTTTACAACAAGTAAAGAAGAAGCATTTCATGATGCAGAATTTATATTTATTGCAGTTGGAACGCCATCGTTATTAGATGGGACAGCAGATTTAACATATATTCAAAATGCATGTTTTGATATTGGAACATATGCGACTAAAGACATTATTGTTGTTACAAAAAGTACTGTTCCTGTAGGGACGAATGGTGCTATGAGGGGATGGATTGAGGAGACATTACAAAATAGGCATGAATTACATATTGTATCGAATCCCGAATTTTTACGGGAGGGTTCAGGGATTTACGATTTTTTTCAGGGAGATCGTATTGTAATTGGAGCTGATAATGAGGAAGCGGCGCGAAAAGTTGAGAATTTATATAGTAAATTACATTTGCAAACGTATGTTACAGATATAAAAAGTGCAGAGATGATTAAATACGCATCGAATGCCTTTTTAGCGACAAAAATTAGTTTTATCAATGAAATTTCAAATATATGTGAGAAGGTAGGAGCTAATGTATTAGATGTTGCAAAAGGAATGGGAATGGATAAGAGAATTGGGTCGTCTTTTTTAAATGCGGGCATTGGTTACGGGGGATCGTGTTTTCCGAAAGATACGAAAGCGCTTGTGCAAATTGCAGGGAATGTGGCACATGATTTTCGTTTGTTAAAAGCCGTCATTGAAGTAAATAATAAACAACAGCTATTATTGATTGAGAAAGCGAAGAAAGTAATAAATATGAACAAGAAGCGAATTGCAGTGCTGGGAGCAGCATTTAAACCGAATACAGATGATATAAGAGACGCACCGTCCCTTATTATGATACAAGAATTAATGAATATAGGTGCAGACATAGTGCTATATGACCCGAAGGCGATTCAAAATATGAAAAATATCTTTGGAGAGGCTATACAATATAGCGAATGTATAGATGAATCGATTAGAGGAGCGAGTGCGGCTTTTATCGTGACAGAATGGGAGGCTATCCGAACGTATCCGTTAGGAAAGTACGTACAACTTATGAGAGAACCTATTTTATTTGATGGAAGAAATTGTTATACTAATGAGGATGTTAAGAAACAAGGAATAGATTATTATTCTGTTGGAAGAGAAAGTATTCATAAGAGGGATTTTTCCGTTATTCGTTAAAAAGGTATGTATTCATGTATATTCTTATATGTCATAATAGGATTTGTAACTAGTGAAAGAAAAGAGGCAATGAAATGACTGAACGTTTAAAAGTAATGACAATTTTCGGGACACGTCCAGAAGCAATTAAAATGGCACCTCTTGTATTAGAGTTGCAAAAGCATCCAGAGAAAATTGAATCGATTGTGACTGTAACAGCACAACATCGTCAAATGTTAGACCAAGTATTAAGTATCTTTGGAATTACACCAGATTTCGATTTGAATATTATGAAGGATCGCCAAACTTTAATCGATATTACAACGCGTGGTTTAGAAGGTTTGGATAAAGTAATGAAAGAAGCAAAGCCGGATATCGTACTTGTACATGGTGATACGACGACAACGTTTATCGCAAGCTTAGCTGCTTTCTATAATCAAATTCCAGTAGGTCATGTCGAGGCAGGACTTCGTACATGGGATAAATATTCTCCATACCCAGAAGAGATGAATCGTCAATTAACAGGTGTAATGGCAGATCTTCATTTCTCACCTACAGCAAAATCAGCGACGAACTTACAGAAAGAAAATAAAGATGAATCACGTATTTTCATAACAGGAAATACAGCGATTGACGCACTAAAAACGACTGTAAAAGAAACATATAGTCATCCTGTACTAGAGAAACTTGGAAGTGATCGTCTTGTACTTATGACAGCTCACCGTCGTGAAAACCTAGGAGAGCCAATGCGTAATATGTTCCGTGCAATTAAGCGTCTTGTTGATAAGCATGAAGACGTACAAGTTGTGTATCCTGTTCATATGAACCCTGTTGTTCGTGAAACTGCAAATGATATTTTAGGCGATCATGGCCGCATTCATTTAATTGAGCCGCTAGATGTAATTGATTTCCACAATGTTGCAGCTCGTTCATACTTAATGCTAACTGATTCTGGTGGTGTACAAGAGGAAGCTCCGTCATTAGGTGTACCGGTTCTTGTTCTTCGTGATACAACAGAGCGTCCAGAAGGTATTGAAGCAGGTACGTTGAAATTAGCGGGAACAGACGAAGAGACAATCTTTAGTCTTGCTGATGAGTTGTTATCAGACAAAGAAGCTCATGATAAGATGTCAAAAGCATCTAATCCGTACGGTGATGGCCGTGCATCAGAGCGTATTGTAGAAGCAATCTTAAAACATTTTAATAAATAAAAAAACAGCCAAATCGCATGCGATTTGGCTGTTTTATTGCTGATTTCTCATAATCCACTCTGCATGAGCATTCGTAGAAGGAGGGGGATCAGTTGGTGTTTTGTTCTGATTCTGATTCGTTTCTTTCTTTGCTTTCTCGTTAGAGTTCGAATTTGAAGAAGGAGTGGATTCCGTTTTTGTTGTTGAATTTTCTTGCGTGGTTACCTTTTCTCCTAGTTCTTTTTTAATTTCGTTACGTACTGCCTCAACACCGTTTGGATCTGGAAGGAAGTAATAAATACCACCTATTTTTTTGTCTTCTCCTTCAAGTTTGAGTGTTTGTATTGTGGAAGGATCAAACCCAGAAAGTTTCTTGTAAAGAGCAAGGCCATCAGAAATAGGAATGTCAGTTTTTATATATTTTCCAACGACTGCTGTCAAATCTTTAATTTTAAATACGGTAGAGGTGGAATTTAGTTTTTGAGCAACAGCAGCTAGTAATTGTCTTTGTCTAGCAGCCCGGCCATAGTCACCATTCGGATCTTGCTTTCGCATACGAACGTAAGCGAGTGCTTCTTCACCATTTAATTCTTGTTGTCCTTGCTTAAATTCGATTTTTTTGTAGTAATCCACGTCTGAACGCTCCCAAAAATCGAAGGGGACATCAACAGTAACACCGCCAACAGCATCAACAATACCTTTAAAGCCTTGGAAATCAATTTTAAGATAATGGTCGACAGGCACTTTTAGAAAACCTTCGACAGTTTTGATTGCCATTTCTTCTCCGCCGTAAGCATGCGCAGCGTTAATTTTGTCCTCTTTATTCTTTCCGACAATTGGAACGCGACTATCCCGAGGAATACTCATAAGCGAAATCTTTTGCGTTTTCGGATTGACTGTCGCAAACATTAATGAATCTGTACGACCATTTTGGCCGTCTGTTGCATAATCTTCTATACCCATAATAAGGAGTGTAAAAGGCTCCTTTGTAATTTCTACATCTTCGGTTCTCAAATCCGATTTTTCACGAGTAAAACCACTATACATCCCCATGAGAGAAGAGTAGGAATTTAATATATAAAGTCCTACACTACCAAATAAAAATAAGAAAATAAGGAAGTAGAAAAACTTTCTTCTTCGTTTCTTTTTTATTCTGCTATTTTGGAGATGATAATAACGTTCTTCCATATATAATCTCCTTAGTTCATTTGTAGGAAAGTAATTCACTACATTAATCTTTAAAGGCGATACAGTATTTATTCTTAGATAACATCTTGTTCTAAGTACAACATATCTCCTTCTGTAATTGTACATTTCCCATTTGTTAATTCAATCATCCAATCCGTGAATGGTTGTTTTCCATCTTCTTCTACATACGTATCAAATGTGACATTTTCGAGGTAATGTATATCTTTAATGGCATATTTTGAATTGCGTAATTCATTTTCAATTTTACCAAGTAATGTGTAATCAATTTCGGTCTGCATAACACGCATTAATTTTCGCTCGACAACACCGACATGATTAATGCCTTCGCTTGTACATTTTCCATATGCGCGAATTAATCCACCAGCGCCCAGTTTGATGCCACCAAAATAGCGGGTAACGACAACGACGGTATCTTTTAAACCGCGTTTTTTTAGTACCTCTAACATAGGTACGCCAGCTGTACCGCTAGGTTCACCATCATCATTTGCTTTTTGAATTTGATCTTGTTCGCCAATTAAATAAGCAGAACAATTATGTGTTGCATTCCAGTTTTGTTTTTTGATTTTTTGTATGAATTCTTGAGCCTCTTCTTCGGTTGTAGCACGACTAACATAACAGATGAATCTTGATTTTTGAATAACAATTTCGTGTTCACCGTAGTCTTTTATTGTTAAATATTGTAATAACACTTGTATACGCTCCTATCCATCAAAATGACTAGTACTTTACATTTTAAAAGCGGGCGTTTTTATATTCAAACATTTTTTATAAATAAGCTGAAATTTTTGGTGAGTGTTTTACCTTTTTGTTGTAATTTGTCGAGATGATGAGTATAATTTCAAACCCGCATTTTCATGTATGGATGCACCATTTTTAGTTTTCGTGTAAAATTAGGAAATAAAAACTTTTTTATAAGGCAGGTACGAAAATGAAAACAGCTATTGTTACTGATAGTACAGCATATATACCGAAGCATATTCGTGATGAACTCAATATATATATGATTCCATTAAACGTTGTGTTTGGAACGGAATCTTATCAAGAAGAAGCTGAAATTTCAGCAGATGATTTTTATGTAAAAGTACGTGAGCAAGAAGAACTTCCAAAAACTTCTCAACCAGCAATCGGAAAGTTTGTTGAGCTATATGAAGAATTATCTAAGGATTATGATGCAGTTATTAGCATTCATCTTTCAAGTGGGATTAGTGGTACATATCAAACTTCAACGACAGCTGGTCAAATGGTAGAGGGTATTGATGTATATACGTACGACTCTGAAATTAGTTGTGAAGTACAAGGATTCTACGTGCGTGAAGGTGCAAAGCTAGCAAGCGAAGGGAAGGATCCAAAAGAGATTATCGCCCGTTTTGATGAAATGAAGAAAACGATGGACGCTTATTTTGTAGTAGATGATTTACACCATTTACAACGTGGAGGCCGATTAAATAGTGCGCAAGCTTTCATCGGTAGTCTGTTACAAGTAAAGCCGGTTTTATATTTTAGAGACAAAATCATTATCCCGTTTGAAAAGATTCGTACGCGTAAAAAAGCGTTAAAACGTATCATTGAAATTTTTGATGAGCAAGCAAGTAAAGGTGTACCTATGGAAGCAGTTATCATTCATGCACAACGTGAAGAGGAAGCGAATGAATGGAAGGCAGAATTAGAAGCAAAATATCCTCATGTTACAATCCGTACAGGTTATTTCGGTGCTGTAATTGGAACGCATTTAGGTGAAGGTGCACTAGGTCTTGGATGGTATACGAAGTAATAAAGATATAAAAAGCTCTCTTTCGGAAGAGGGTTTTTTTACGGATATTTTACGTGAAGTTGACAAGTTAATATTTGGAAATGGTAAAATGTACGAAAAATAAAATAACGAGGAAAGTTTTATAACTTACTTTTTACAAGAAACTATATTATAATAGAAGAGAGGTGAAACATATGGAGCATAATTCTTGTTTATGTCCAAAGTTTGAGTCAGCTTTTACTTTGCTTAGTAAGAAGTGGACTGGCTTAATTATTAAATCTTTGCTGGAAGAGTCAAAACGTTTTAGAGAAATCGCAGATATTATACCGAATATGAGCGATCGTATGTTATCAGAGCGTTTAAAGGAATTGGAAAGCGAAGGCATTGTAGTTCGTAATGTTTATCCAGAAGTACCAGTTCGAATCGAGTATGGCTTAACGGACAAGGGAAAAGCGTTAGAAAGTGTTATGGATGAAGTCCAAAATTGGGCTGAGAAATGGATGAAATAACGTTTTGATTTCATCCGTATTAGTATATTTAATAAAACGTAAGGGAAACCTTGCGTTTTTTTCTTTGCTTAAAAAAACTTTTAAAACTCTACACATATATACAAAAATATGCATATTTTGCGATAGAGTTACATATAATATTACATTTGTTTTACAAAAGCGTAACATTAGCAAAAAAAATCCCGAATTATGGTATAAATTTTATAGGTTATATACGGAAAAAGAAAAAAGAAAGCGGTGTAAAAAATAAAATGAAAAAGCTAAAAATGGCATCTTGCGCATTAGTGGCAGGGTTAATGTTTTCAGGACTAACACCAAATGTATTTGCAGAAGATAAAATTTCTGACGTGAAATCACAAATTAATACACAAAATGACACTTTACATAAACAACAACAAGAACGTGATGAATTACAAAAACAAATGAATGACTTAAATAAAACAATTCAAGGTTTAGATAAGTCTGTTCAAGAGAATGCTGCAAAGCTTGATGAAACAACGAAAAAAGTTGCGGACACTGAGCAATTAATCGAAAAGAAAAATAAAGATATTGCAGAATTACAAACGAAAATTGCAAAACGTGAAGAGTTATTAAGAAAACGTTTAGTTGCACTTCAAGAGCAACCAAACACAAACGTTGTAACAGAAGTTCTTGTAAACTCTAAAAACGTTGCAGATTTAGTTGATCGTTTAACTTCTGTTTCTAAAATTCTTGAGTCTGACGAAGATATCATGAAAACACAACAAGAAGATCAAGCGAACGTGAAAAAAGATGTTGAAACGGTAAAAACAAAGCAAAAAGAATTAAAAGAAGCACAAGCTCAAATTGAAACTGCTAAAAAAGAACTTGACGCTGAAAAAGCGAAAAAAGCAGCAGCAGTAAACGATTTAAGCGGTAAAATGGATACAGTTGTAACTTCAATGACAAGTACGGAAAGTCAATTGAAAGATCTTGAAAAACAAGCATTACAATTACAACGTATTGCTGAACAAGAAGCGCAAGAAAAAGCTGCACAAGAGGCTGCTGCTCAAAAACAAGCAGAGCAAGCTGCTAAAGATGCGCAAGCTCAACCAGCACAAGCGGCACCAGCTCAGCCAGCGGCACCAGCAAACAACGGTGGACAAGCTCAAAAAGAAGAACCTAAAAAGGAAGAGCCTAAAAAAGAAGCACCTAAAAAAGAAGATAAAAAACCAGAACCGACACCAGGCCCAGCTCCAGCTCCTGGCGTAATTGGTAAAGCGCAACAATACTTAGGCTTACCATATGTTTGGGGAAGTGCATCTCCATCAAACGGTGGTTTTGACTGTAGTGGATTCATTTCTTACGTATTCGGTGTAGGTCGTCAAGACGTTGCAGGTTACTGGAACTCAGTTTCTAAAGTAAGTAGCCCACAACCTGGAGATTTAGTATTCTTCCAAGGTACTTATAAACCAGGCCCATCTCACATCGGTATTTACGTTGGTAATGGCCAAATGATTCATGCTGGTGATAAAGGTATTGCTTATGCTAGCTTAAGCAGTAGCTACAACCAAAAACATTTCTTAGGATACGGTAGATTCTAGGATTTATAATCGAATAAAACATGTGTATAAAGTCGATAGCTTATTATTTTATAAGTAGGTTATCGGCTTTTTTGCGTTTTTACGAGATTATAAGAAAGGTTTATAGTAATGCTGGAGGTGAGTGCTAATGCTTGCTGGAAAACAGTTGCTATTAGAAGAACTCTCTTCAGATTTACGGAGAGAATTAAGTGATTTGAAAAAGAAGGGAGAGGTTGTATGTGTACAAGGTATAACGAAGAAGGCTTCTAAATATATATGTCAGCGCTGCGGAAATATAGAGCAGCGGCTATTTGCATCATTTTTATGTAAAAGGTGCGGTAAAGCATGCGCGTATTGCCGGAAGTGTATCACGATGGGGAGAGTTAGTGAATGTGCTGTACTTGTTCGCGGGATTCATGAAAGAAACGGAGACAGGGAGCTAAATCCATTACAGTGGAATGGGGCTTTATCGATTGGTCAGGAGTTGGCGGCGCAAGGAGTTATAGAAGCGATTAAGCAGAAAGAATCTTTTTTTATTTGGGCTGTGTGCGGGGCTGGAAAAACAGAAATGTTATTTTACGGTATAGAAGAGGCGCTCCAAAAAGGAGAAAGAGTTTGTATCGCAACGCCAAGGACTGACGTTGTACTGGAATTAGCGCCGAGATTACAAGAAGTGTTTCCAAGTATAACTGTAGCTGCTTTATACGGAGGGAGTGTAGATCATAAAAAAGATGCAGCGTTAGTCGTTGCAACGACTCACCAACTGTTACGTTACTATAGAGCGTTTCATGTGATGATTGTAGATGAGATTGATGCCTTCCCGTATCATGCAGATCAAATGTTACAGTATGCAGTTAGGCAAGCAATGAAAGAGAAAGCAGCGCGTATTTATTTAACTGCAACCCCTGATGAAAAATGGAAGCGTAATTTCAGAAAGGGGAAACAAAAAGGTGTTATTGTGTCAGGAAGATACCATCGTCACCCGTTACCAGTTCCTCTATTTAGTTGGTGCGGAAATTGGAAGAAAAGCCTCCATCATAAAAAAATTCCTCGCGTGTTACTACAATGGTTAAAAATGAACTTAAACAAAAAGTATCCTATTTTTTTATTTGTTCCTCATGTGCGATATATAGAAGAAATAAGTCAGTTGTTGAAAGGGTTGGATAATAGAATCGATGGCGTGCATGCAGAAGATTCGATGAGAAAAGAAAAAGTAGCATCTTTCAGAAAGGGAGACATTCCGTTATTAGTTACAACGACAATTTTAGAAAGAGGAGTAACTGTGAAGAACTTACAAGTGGCTGTGTTAGGAGCTGAAGAAGAAATTTTTTCAGAGAGTGCGCTCGTACAAATTGCAGGCCGAGCGGGGCGTAGTTTTGAAGAGCCATATGGTGAGGTTATGTATTTTCATTACGGTAAGACAGAGGCAATGGTACGCGCGAAAAAACATATTCAAAGTATGAACAAAAATGCGAAAGAACAAGGATTGATCGATTAATGCATTGTTTACTTTGTGATGAGTATATGGTGGAAACAGTTAGTTGGTACACCTTTTTTGTAAAGTCCCCCAAAAAATATGTATGTGATAGATGTGAGCAAAAACTTTCCTATATTATAGGAGGAATTTGCATGGATTGTGGTCGTCCTTTAGATGACTTACCTACTCGATATAAAGAAAATGACATTTGCATGGACTGTGTAAGATGGAGGAATGAGGAAGGATATCGTCCTTTTAAAAATCGTTCGTTGTACGTGTACAATGATGATATGAAAGGTATACTAGCGCAATTTAAGTTTCGAGGTGATGCGGAGTTAGTTCGTATTTTTTATCAATCTTTTCGGGAGTTATTTCAAAAGTATTTTACGGACGTTTCAACCGTTATTGCTGTTCCGCTTAGTAGGGAACGGGAATATGAACGAGGTTTTAATCAAGCAGAGTTATTAGCAGCTTGTTTGCCTGTCAAAAATTTTTATTCATCATTAAGAAGGAAGGAAACAGAAAAGCAAAGTAAGAAGTCGCGTAAAGAAAGGCTTTCGGGAAGTAATCCTTTTTATTTTCAGAGAGAAGAGATGTTTCATGGTCAACATATTTTACTTGTTGATGATGTATATACGACAGGAATTACAGTGAGACAAATTGGAAGTCTTTTCTATGATAAAGGAGCAAGCGAAGTTTCTAGTTTGACGCTCTGTAGAAGTTGATCTGTAACTGTCGAAAGAGATAATAAAAAGACGATAAGTCTTCTTTGACTTCGTAAGTTGTCATTCGTTATAGTGAAATTATGGGGCAAATGCCCTGATTTTTAGAGTGAAGGGAATGGAATGAACATGCAAGGAAGAGTAAAATGGTTCAATGCAGAAAAGGGATTTGGGTTTATTGAGCGTGAAGACGGTGATGATGTGTTTGTTCATTTTTCTGCTATTCAACAAGATGGATATAAGTCATTGGAAGAAGGGCAACAAGTTGAGTTTGATATTGTAGAGGGAGCACGTGGACCGCAAGCAGCTAATGTTGTAAAACTGTAGGTATATTGTTTTTGGGAAGAGAAAGCTGCGCTTGTGGCAACGTTATATATATGGTAGAACCTCTTGTTTTTTTGCAAGGGGTTTTTGTTATAAAATGAGTTGTCAAAAAGTTGTTTCTTTTCTGTAACGAATTGTCCACAGTTATATTCGTTATTCACGATGTTAATAGGATAAAATAAAGATAGAAACGATGCATCTTTTCATTTCAACAAAAAACGATAAAAAAATCGCAATTCCACTAATTTTTTTAAAAAAGTTAGAAGGAGTTTTTAAGCCGGTGTCGAAATTATAGTACATAGGCTTGAAAGGAGGAATTCATCTATGAAATTCAACATTCGTGGTGAAAATATTGAAGTAACTCCAGCATTAAAGGAATATGTAGAGAAAAAACTAAGTAAGTTAGAGCGTTATTTTGATACATTCCCAGAGATTAAAGTTAATTTAAAAGTATACTCTGACAAGCAACGTGTCGAGGTAACAATTCCATTTACTGATTTATTACTTCGTGCAGAAGAAACTAATAGCGATATGTACGCTGCTATCGATTTAGTAGTTGATAAACTTGAGCGACAAATTCGTAAACATAAAACAAAAGTAAATCGTAAGTTACGTGAGAAAGGTTCTATGAAAACGAACTTTATCCTTCCAGAAGCAGTAGCTGTTCTGGATGAGGTAGAAGAGGATGAACTAGAACTTGTACGTACAAAACGATTCGATTTAAAACCGATGGACGTTGAAGAGGCAATCCTACAAATGGATATGCTAGGACATAATTTCTTCGTCTTCACAAATGCTGATACAAATGAAACTAACGTTGTATATGGCCGTAAAGATGGGAAATATGGTTTAATTGAAACTAAATAATAATTCAAAAGCGTAGCCGAAATGGCTGCGCTTTTTTTATATTTTAGTTTTTGTTTTTCGAAAGGTGAGTTACTCTTTATGATTTGGAACAGGCATAGGTAAGTAGTTATCTCTATAAGTAATTTTTTGCTAGGAGTGTATTATTATTTTTGTTAATTTGTCAAAATGTTTACCATTATAAATATAACATTAAGTTTTCTGAATGCTATTGAGAGTACATCGAGAGATTGTTATTGTTATATTGCGTTATAGAGATTTTATTTATTCCCTCGGTGAAAAAATAAGATTAGTATAATGCTACAAATTATCGGAGGTGCTTTTAGTGAGTATTAAGAAAAAAAGTCGTTTTATGCTTGGATCTGTTTTATCTTTAGGTATTTTAGCTAGTACTTTCGTTTTAACCGAACCAGCTAATGCTGATACAAGGGATGATCATGTAGAATTTACCTTTAGACTTTGGAGTGCATATGATTTTACTAACGCACGTCCTAAAGAGACACCTACTTCTATGTATATGCGTGTGAAGAGCAGTGAGAAGGGCGGTGGTTCTTTCAATGTTTGGACAGAAGCGGATAAAAATAAAGGTAAAGGTGATAGAGATTGGGTAAATGTTTCAGGTGAGTCAGGTAAGCATGAAGGAACGGTGCGACCAGGTAAAACGTATCTTTTCCAAAATTACGCATATGAAAACTATGGGAAAAATGTACCTGTGAGATTCGGTGGTTATTCTAGAGAAAATAATGCTTATCCTACTGCTTGGAGTCCTGATAGTGTAAGACCTAGTGGACCTTACACTGAATATTGATTTAGAAATTATAAATTAAAATCATTTATTGTGTAACGTTAGAAAAAGTCGTCTAGTTCGTCATCTGGATTATACGACTTTTTCTACTATTTCATTTTTTGAATAGGAGGTGCTGCAATGAAGCTTATTTCAAAATATATTTTATTCTGTTGTTTTATATTGATTATTTGTTTATTAGCTTCTTGCCATAAGAAAGTAGATGAACCTATTGTAAATATTGAAGATACTTTAACGGAAAAAGATAATTTGAAAAGTATTCAGTTGAAAGAAATTAATAAAAATACTGTTTTTGAACAAGTATTTTTGGAAAATGAAACTGGTGATGATTTCTTTCAAGGGCAAATAGATAGAAATGATATTGCAATAAAAGATAGGCTTTCAGATAAAAATTTAAAGTCAGGAGTTATACCAGAAAATTATTATGTTTTTTTAACGGGTGTTACGAACAAGAAAAAACCAGCGTATCTTTTGGGGCGGATTGAACAAACTGATGGAAAAGTAATTGAGTGGAAACAAGAAGTTAAGAGTGTAAAAAGAAAAGGTACAAATGATGTTTATCAGTATGAAGTTGAGTTTCCTAAATTTGAAGGTGAGAGAGTAAATGTTTCTTTTCGTTACATCTGGTTAAATAAAGAAAATAAATGTTATGGTGTTGCGGATCAAATGTTCATGTTAAAAAAGATTTAAATTTCATTAATGGTTTATGGAGGAGCTGTAGATGAGTTACTTTTTAGGAAGGATTTTAAAAGGTAGGATGTTTTGGTTGTCTTTATTTATTATGTTAGTAATTGTCATTGCTCAATATATTTCTATGTGTGTAACAACGAAAGGATTTAATGATGCTGGGATCATAAAGGTATCCCCATATTTATCTAATATTTTATATTTTAATAGATTATCGTTTTATAGTGAGTTTTATTTACTTATATTTCCTATGCTTTCCGCAATGGCTGTAGCTGGGATTTATAGAATTGATAAAAATTATGGATTTATTTATCCTGTCATTTCTAAGATGGGAACGCGTCATTATTTTAGATTACTTTATTTTATTAATTTTATTGTATCTTTTTTTATTATAAGTGTCCCTTTACTATTTCATTTTTATTTATATGTGATGACTTATCCGACAGTTGCTCCGCATCCGATATTAAATTATATGGCTGCTACTGTTTCACCAACAGCTCAATTTCATACGGTTTATTATGAGTATCCGACTTTATATTTTCTTATGTATGTATTTTTAAATGGTTTATACGGTGCGGTTTTTTCAAGTTTGGCTTTATCAGTGTCATTTTTTATAAAACGAGTTTATTTTATTTATTTAGTGCCATTTATTTTACATATTTTTTGGCTTGGTATTGGAAAGGGAATTCTCAATCCTAAAGATTATTTAATTAAAGACTTCGGCTTTTTTGAATTACAAATTTTTCTTAGTGTGCTGTTATGTATTTGGTTTTGTTCTGTAGTTCTTTATTTACGGGGGAGTAGGAAGCATGTTCTTTTATAATGTAATGAAAGAAACTATAAGGATGAAATATATTTGGTTAAGTATTCTCTTTTTACTTAATGCTAGTATCATTGGTTGCTTGTTCAATTATTTTGAATCTGGAATTGTAAAAGAGAAAATGAACGAATTGGAAACCCTGTATAAGGTTATGTCGTTTTATAATTTGTCGACCATATTTATTCCTTTAACAATCGTTTTTTCTGTATATTCTATGTCGAGTTTTTTTAGTATTTATGTAGTTTACCGAGTGAATAATGCATGGAAATTAGTTTCTATATATTATTTGAAACTATTCGTTTTCGTTTGTTTTTTCGCTGGGAGTATGATTTTACAGTTATTTTTGATGTCAAATATGATGGCTGTAAATAGTATTTCTGTGAATTATCCATTATTATTTTGCATTCAATTATTTGCGACTATTTTTATATGTATGATAAGTGCTTTGTTGCAATTATTTTTACCTAGTTTACTTGTAATAATATGTATGATTACTGCCGTTTTATTAGATAGATTTATATTACATGGATTTTTATTTACAAATGCTTTTTATATAAATGTGTTTGAAGATGCTACTGGTTTACTTATACGCTTATTTGGATGTTTTTTTATCTTTTTTATAAGTGTATGGATTTTATCTAAAAAAAGTTATATTGCTATGAATGATGAGACAGAGGTGATCTAGTTTACATTATGATTTTATATCATTTGTTAAAAAGAGATTTATATGTAAGGTTTAGAGATTCCGTCAAGATAATGGCTTTTTTATTCTTAATTTACGCTATGATTGTAGTTACCTTTTTATACAATCAGCCTCTGAGTAATGGTAAAGAACCTGTATTAGTAGATGTTACCTTTTATCGATTTTTTCATGGAGTAGACTTTGTGGATTTATCTTATTTTTATAAGGAGGGGCGATTTTCTATCCCGTTTTATTGGATATTTTTTCAAATTACTCCTTTGTTGCTAGTAGGGAAGTTTGCTTTTTCAGATATTCAGCAGAATGGTGTTTATTTATTTCCTCGTGTTAAGAAGAAGCATTTTCTTTGGTTAACGAAAATACTATCTTTGTTTTTTTACATAATTAGTATTTGGATTGTTATGTATTTGATTTGGTTTACTGTTTATTATTTGCTTACTTTTGGCGGGCATTCTTTTTCAAATGTATATAGTCAATTTTCTTATAAGATAGTAGGTACTATGCTAATTCAAATTATTATAAGCTTTTTATTAGCTTTGATTTTTGAGTTTTTAACATTTTATATACCAATAACTATTGTTTTTGTACTAATGTTGTTATACCTATTTTTGTCTATTTTCTTTCATAGTATTTATTTTTTAGGCTCTTTTGTTATGCCAAATCGTTGGTATTTTGTTGATCACAGCTCAATTCAATTGACTTTAGGTAATAATCAATCTATTCAATGGCATGAGTTACTTTTAATCGGAGTAGTAATTGTTGTTGTAATGATTTTATTAGGTAGTTTTTGTTTTAAAAAACTAGATGTGATAGGTGAATAATTTATGGACAATTATATTAAATGTGAATGTATGACGAAAAGATTAAAAGGAAATATTGTGTTAGATAATATTAGTTTGTCAGTAAAAAAAGGCGAATTTTTAGTTTTGAAGGGGCATAATGGCTCTGGTAAAACGATGATTTTACGCGCTATCTCAGGGTTAATGCGTTTGAATTCTGGAGTTGTTTATATAGATAATGAAATAATTGGAAAACAAAAGCAATTTCCGGATTCTATGGGAATATTGATTGAATATCCAAGTTTTATTCCAGGGTATACTGGTTTTCAGAACTTGAAATTTTTATCATCGATTAACAATAAAATCTCCGATGAGGAGATTTATAATATTATTCAAAGGGTTGGACTTGATAAAACAGATAAGAGAAAGTATAAAAGATACTCTTTAGGTATGAAACAACGTTTAGGGATAGCGCAAGCTTTAATGGAACAACCAAAATTACTGTTATTAGACGAGCCAACGAATGCTTTAGATAGTGATGGGATAAAAGATGTTTTAGATATTTTGAAAGTAGAAAAAGCCAAGGGAACGACTATTGTTGTAGCCAGTCATGATGTGCATGTTCTAGATAATGAAATGGTAGATCGTATTGTACATGTTAATAATGGAAAGTTGGTAGATTAAGAGTGGCAAGAAAATATGTCTTAATAAGCGTTGGATTGTGTCTGTTGCTATGTATATTTGCTAGTTTATTAAGATTTAAAACATTAAATCTTAATAATGAATCTTATAAAGTGGTAAAAGATGAGTTTTTATCTAATAGAACTTTTGAAGATGGGCAAGGAGTTACGTTTCATGCACTTAATCCTCTTGATCCTACAAAAGTTTATGATCCCTATGAAGACCGTGAAGTAGTGACGTATGTTTTACCTTTAGATATTACAAATACAACAAATCGAGATATTAACTTGCTTAGTAATAAGTCTATTTCCGATACAATGTTTTATTCTAAAATAGGTGAGTTTTATAATGTAATCCCTTATTCAATGGAATTACCTAAAAAATATCAGTTTGATCCTGTAATACCTGCTGGTAAAACAGTACGAGGGTATATAGGGACAAATTATTTTATAGGAGATGACCCTTATAAAAATTATAAAAACTTTTCAAATGAATCAACTAAAGTGAAATTCATTTCGTGTATAAAGGATAAGGAAGGGAAATATCATGAATTAGAAATACCGATAAATTAATAAAATTTATGATTGATACAGCTATATTTTAATGTTGTTTGTAGATCTTGCAACATAACAATATTTTTTAAAGTCGGAGTTTTTTTGCAGGTGTAAGTACCCATGGATGCTACACCTGCGAAGTTTCCGGCTTTTTGTAATTGTCGATTTAGATTTTATTAAGGAATTTCTGGTAGTCATGTTCTTTAAAAGGAAACTTGAAAGAATAGGACTTAGATTTAATACGAAATTTGTAACGTGAAATTGAAATAGCGAGACAGAGAAAAGGAACGTAACAAATAAAATAAAAACTTTTTTTGAATATAAGGCCCGACATTTTGCCGATTGTTGTCATAGTTATAAGACAAGTGTTACAATTATCATTAGGTATATACATTTTAGTTTTTTTAATTAGGAGAAAAATTGGCATAACATACATTTGATTTTTATAACGACTGATTGTAATAGAGAAAAAGAAAAAACAATCGGAAGTTTTATTTTAATAAAAAGAGGAGCGTATTTCCTATGATCGGTATTTTAAAAAAGGTATTTGATGTAAATCAACGCCAAATTAAACGTATGCAGAAGACAGTTGAGCAAATTGATGCATTAGAGCCATCTATTAAGCCATTAACTGATGAACAATTAAAAGGGAAGACGCTTGAATTTAAAGAACGTCTAACAAAAGGTGAAACAGTAGATGATCTACTACCTGAAGCTTTTGCGGTTGTTCGTGAAGCTGCGACTCGTGTTCTTGGAATGCGTCCGTATGGTGTACAGTTAATGGGTGGTATTGCCTTACATGAAGGGAATATCTCTGAGATGAAAACGGGTGAAGGTAAAACGTTAACATCTACATTACCTGTATATTTAAATGCTTTAACAGGAAAAGGTGTTCACGTTGTTACAGTCAATGAATACTTAGCACAACGTGATGCGAGCGAAATGGGACAACTTCATGAGTTCCTAGGATTAACAGTAGGAATTAATTTAAACAGTATGTCACGCGAAGAGAAACAAGAGGCTTATGCTGCTGATATTACGTATAGCACAAATAATGAGCTTGGATTCGATTACTTACGTGACAACATGGTTTTATATAAAGAGCAGTGCGTTCAACGCCCACTGCACTTTGCTATTATCGATGAAGTCGATTCTATCTTAGTCGATGAAGCGCGTACGCCACTTATTATTTCTGGACAAGCTCAAAAATCAACAGAGCTGTACATGTTTGCAAATGCATTCGTTCGTACGTTAGAAAATGAAAAAGATTATTCATTTGATGTGAAGACGAAAAATGTAATGTTAACAGAAGATGGTATTACGAAAGCGGAGAAAGCTTTCCATATTGAAAACTTATTTGATTTAAAACATGTAGCGCTTCTTCACCATATTAATCAGGCACTTCGTGCGCACGTTGTTATGCATCGTGATACAGATTATGTTGTACAAGAAGGCGAAATCGTAATTGTAGACCAATTTACTGGTCGTCTTATGAAAGGTCGTCGTTATAGCGAAGGGTTACACCAAGCTATCGAGGCAAAAGAAGGCGTAGAAATTCAAAATGAAAGTATGACGCTTGCGACAATTACATTCCAGAACTACTTCCGTATGTACGAAAAGTTATCTGGTATGACTGGTACAGCGAAAACAGAGGAAGAGGAATTCCGTAACATTTATAATATGAACGTTATCGTAATTCCAACGAACAAACCGATTATTCGTGATGACCGTGCAGACTTAATCTTCAAATCAATGGAAGGTAAATTTAATGCTGTTGTTGAGGATATTGTAAATCGTCATAAACAAGGGCAACCAGTTCTTGTCGGTACAGTTGCGATCGAAACGTCAGAACTTATTTCAAAAATGTTAACGCGTAAAGGTGTACGTCATAACATCTTAAATGCGAAAAACCATGCGCGTGAAGCGGATATCATTGCAGAAGCAGGTATAAAAGGCGCTGTAACGATTGCGACGAACATGGCAGGTCGTGGTACAGATATTAAGCTTGGAGACGATGTGAAAAACGTTGGTTTAGCCGTTATCGGTACAGAGCGTCACGAAAGTCGTCGTATTGATAACCAGTTACGTGGTCGTGCTGGTCGTCAAGGGGACCCAGGTGTTACGCAGTTCTACTTATCAATGGAAGATGAACTAATGCGTCGATTTGGTTCAGATAATATGAAAGCGATGATGGATCGCCTTGGTATGGATGATTCTCAGCCAATCGAAAGTAAAATGGTTTCTCGTGCAGTAGAATCTGCGCAAAAACGTGTAGAAGGAAATAACTATGATGCACGTAAGCAGTTACTACAATATGATGATGTACTTCGTCAGCAACGTGAAGTTATTTACAAACAGCGTCAAGAGGTAATGGAGTCTGAGAACTTACGCGGTATTATTGAAGGTATGATGAAATCTACAGTAGAGCGTGCGGTTGCACTTCATACACAAGAGGAAATTGAAGAAGATTGGAACATTAAAGGTCTTGTTGACTACTTAAATACAAACCTTCTGCAAGAAGGAGATGTGAAAGAAGAAGAATTACGTCGCCTTGCTCCAGAGGAAATGAGCGAGCCAATTATCGCGAAATTAATAGAGCGTTACAATGACAAGGAAAAGCTTATGCCAGAAGAGCAAATGCGTGAGTTCGAAAAAGTTGTTGTATTCCGTGTTGTAGATACGAAATGGACAGAGCATATCGATGCGATGGATCACCTTCGTGAAGGTATTCATTTACGTGCTTACGGTCAAATTGATCCACTTCGTGAGTATCAAATGGAAGGGTTCGCAATGTTCGAATCAATGATTGCTTCTATTGAAGAGGAAATTTCTCGTTACATTATGAAAGCTGAAATTGAACAAAACTTAGAGCGTCAAGAAGTTGTTCAAGGTGAAGCTGTTCACCCATCTAGCGATGGCGAAGAAGCGAAGAAAAAACCAGTTGTAAAAGGTGACCAAGTGGGCCGCAACGATTTATGTAAATGTGGTAGCGGTAAAAAATATAAAAACTGCTGTGGTATCGGGAAGTAATATAGGGCGGTAGCCCAGGCTGCTTTGCAAACTTTTGCATCAAAAATGTATAATTAAGAAGGATTAAACTCTCTCCGTCATAAGTGGAGAGAGTTTCCCTTGTTTTCATACGAAAGTAACAGCAATTACATAGAGGTGAAGGAAATGGAATTAGTAGAAATTAGACAGGAATTAGAGAAAATGGCTAAGAGATTAGCGGCTTTTAGGGGGTCTCTTTGACCTCCCTACTAAGGAGAAACAAATTTCAGAATTAGAAGAGAAAATGATGGGCGCAGGATTTTGGGATGATCAACAAGGCGCACAAGCTGTCATTAACGAAGCAAATGCGTTAAAAGATATGGTTGGGAGTTTCCGTCAGTTAGATGAGACATTCGAAAATTTAGAAATAACGCATGAACTTTTAAAAGAAGAGTATGATGAAGATTTACATGAGGAGCTTGAATCAGAAGTAAAAGGCTTAATTCAAGAAATGAATGAGTATGAGCTGCAGTTACTACTTAGCGATCCTTATGATAAAAATAACGCCATTTTAGAATTACACCCAGGTGCAGGTGGAACAGAGTCACAAGACTGGGGTTCTATGTTATTACGTATGTACACACGTTGGGCTGAAAAACGTGGGTTTAAAGTAGAAACTGTTGACTACTTACCAGGTGATGAAGCTGGTATTAAGAGCGTTACTTTATTAATTAAGGGTCATAACGCTTACGGTTACTTAAAAGCTGAGAAAGGTGTACATCGTCTTGTACGTATTTCACCATTCGATTCTTCAGGCCGTCGTCATACATCGTTCGTATCTTGTGAAGTTGTACCTGAATTCAATGATGAAGTTGAAATTGAAATACGTACAGAAGACTTGAAAATTGATACGTATCGTGCAAGTGGAGCGGGTGGACAGCACGTCAATACGACAGATTCAGCAGTTCGTATTACGCATACACCGACAAATACGGTTGTAACGTGTCAGTCAGAGCGTTCTCAAATTAAAAACCGTGAGCACGCGATGAAGATGTTAAAAGCGAAATTATATCAAAAGAAATTAGAAGAGCAACAAGCGGAGTTAGATGAAATTCGCGGAGAACAAAAAGAAATCGGATGGGGTAGCCAAATCCGTTCTTACGTATTCCACCCATATTCTCTTGTGAAAGACCACCGTACAAATACTGAGGTCGGTAATGTGCAAGCAGTTATGGATGGAGAAATTGATCCGTTTATTGATGCTTACTTACGTTCTCGCATCTAATAAGCTAAGTGAAAAAAAGCCAACAAAATTGTTGGCGCACGTTGAGGATATAGAGGACATAAAGAGTGCTATTTTATTTATATGGATGAAGTACAGAGGAAGAGAAGTTGGAAACGACAACTTCTCTTTTTGATGGGATTATATGTAGCATACAATGTTGTATATTGTTTTGTAAAAAGTAGAAAATAGTAAAACAGATTGGCAATAGAGTAAGGTTTTCTACAGAATTTTTCTAAATTCCCGTTCAAAAAGAATCCTTTATAGAAGTTTATAAGTTGTTCACAGAATTGAAACAACTTATAAAAGCTTTATATCATTAGGGTTCTCACTTTATTTTTGAAGAATATGAAATACACCTTAGTTTTTCTATATAAAGATAATGCTTATAATGAAAATGAGTGTGTTAGGAATGAAAAGAATATCAACAATGGGGAGCGATAGAAGTGAAAAAGAAATTATTGGCTATTGCGCTAGGAACATCAGTCGTTTTTGCTTTAGGAGCGTGTGGAAATAAAGAAGAGAGTAAGTCTTCGAACCAGTCTGCAAGTACAGACAGTGCAGAACAAATTTTCCAAAGAAGTTGTGCTGGGTGTCACGCAACAGATTTATCAGGAGCAACTGGACCTGATTTAAGAAAAGTAGGCGGGAAGTACGACGCTGCAGATATCGAAGAAATTATTAAAAAAGGTCGCGGTTCAATGTCGCCAGGACTTATTCAAGGTGAAGATGCGAAAAAAGTAGCTGAGTGGTTAGCTGAACATAAATAAAAAGGGGTAAAATGGACGAGTTGATTCATATAATCAACTCGTTTCCCTTTTTTTGGAATGTAACATAACTGTAACAAAAATGTATCCAAACTGGAAACCGTTTGATGTTACAATGAGGTTTGTAGAATTTTGCTGAAATATATTACATAGAGTAGTATTGCTTAGAAAAAGAGTATAAGTAGACTACCTTCAACAAGAGTGGTTTAAAAGAGAATAAAGGTTTAGCTTTTATTTTCAAATGTACAGAAAAGTATTTCGAAAAAAATCATTAAGTATTGGGTGATAAATAATGATAAAAATGACGAATGTTTATAAGGAGTACCCGAATGGTATGAAAGCCATTGCTGGTCTCACAGTTAACATTAAACAAGGCGAGTTTGTATACGTAGTTGGACCGAGTGGAGCCGGAAAATCTACATTTATTAAAATGATGTATCGTGAAGAGAAGCCATCTACAGGATCAATTAATGTAAATGGTCTTACTATCGAGTCATTAGCAGAAAGAGACGTTCCATATTTCCGTCGTCAATTAGGCGTGATTTTCCAAGACTTTAAATTACTACCTAAATTAACGGTATATGAGAATGTTGCGTTTGCCTTAGAAGTAATTGAAGAAGAGCCAGATGCAATTCGTGAGCGTGTAACAGAAGTGTTAGGTCTTGTAGGTCTTGAAGATCGTGCAGACGCACTTCCAAGCGAACTTTCAGGCGGGGAGCAGCAACGTGTTGCGATTGCGAGAGCAATTGTTAATAGACCAAAGGTTGTAATTGCCGATGAGCCAACAGGTAACTTAGATATTGAAACAGCTCTTGATATTATGAAGATTTTCACGCGCATTAATGAGCGTGGTACAACGATCGTTATGGCGACACATAACGCAGATATCGTAAATACAATCCGTCATCGTGTAATCGCGATTGAAGGCGGAAAAATTGTTCGAGATGAGATGGAGGGAGGATACGGATATGAAGGCTAAGACCCTTAGTCGACATTTGCGAGAAGGTGTAAAGAATCTATCACGTAACGGATGGATGACGTTTGCTTCTGTTAGTGCGGTAACAGTTACATTATTACTTGTAGGTGTCTTTTTAACAGCGATTATGAATATGAACCATTTTGCGACGAAAGTAGAGCAAGATGTAGAAATTCGTGTACACATTGATCCAGCAGCAAAAGAAGCTGACCAAAAGAAATTAGAAGATGATATGAGTAAGATTGCAAAAGTAGACTCTATTAAATATTCTTCTAAAGAAGAAGAGTTAAAACGTTTAATTAAAAGTTTAGGCGATAGCGGAAAGACATTTGAGTTATTTGAACAAGATAACCCACTTAAAAACGTATTCGTTGTAAAAGCAAAAGAACCAACAGATACAGCAACAATTGCGAAAAAGATTGAAAAAATGCAGTTTGTAAGTAATGTTCAGTACGGAAAAGGGCAAGTTGAACGATTATTTGATACTGTAAAAACTGGTCGTAACATCGGGATTGTGTTAATTGCTGGTCTTTTATTCACAGCGATGTTCTTAATCTCTAATACAATTAAAATTACAATTTATGCTCGTAGTACAGAAATCGAAATTATGAAACTTGTAGGTGCAACAAACTGGTTTATTCGTTGGCCGTTCTTATTAGAGGGATTATTCCTAGGAGTATTAGGATCAATTATTCCAATTGGCTTAATTCTAGTTACGTATAATTCGTTGCAAGGTGTGTTTAACGAAAAACTTGGCGGAACAATTTTCGAACTTCTACCATACAGTCCATTCGTATTCCAATTAGCTGGTTTACTAGTGTTAATCGGGGCTTTAATCGGTATGTGGGGAAGTGTAATGTCAATTCGTCGCTTCTTAAAAGTATAAAAAGTTGCAAACATAATTCGTACAAGCTTATCATATAGTAGAAATAGGTAAAGGCATCACACACTGTGTGATGCCTTTTGCTACACCACCTGTGTGTTTTGGAAAGGGGAATTCCGCATTGAAACGTAGAGTTGCAATTATTGGAATGGTTGTTGCATTTTTAATTGGTGCTGGCGGAATGTTTGCGGGTATGTCTTTATTTGGGGTTAACCCAGCAGAAGTAACGCAAACAATTTCGAATGGAAACGCTAGCACTGCGCAAGGGAATTTGGCAAAAATTAATGAGGCGTATGCACTAATTGATTCACGTTATGTGGAAGACGTGAAAGATGAAAAATTAGTCGAAGGTGCAATACAAGGCATGTTGTCTACGCTGAAGGACCCTTATTCCACGTATATGGATAAAGAAACGGCTAAACAGTTTAGTGAATCACTTGATCCCGAGTTAGAAGGGATTGGGGCTGAGGTGAACAAAACGGACGGTAAGCTTATTATCGTATCTCCAATTAAAGGCTCACCAGCAGAAAAGATTGGAATTAAACCGAATGACCAAATTTTATCTGTAGATGGAAATAGTGTGAAAGATTTATCACGTGAAGAAGCAGTATTAAAGATTCGTGGTAAAAAAGGAACGACTGTTGCGATTGAAATTAAGCGTGCAGGAGTAGCTGATCCGATTGTATTTAAAATTAAGCGTGAAAAAATTCCAATCTTCACAGTGTTTAGCTCTGTGAAACAAGAGAGTGGAAAAGATATCGGTTATATGCAAATCACTTCTTTTGCTGAAAATACAGCGAAAGAATTTAAGGATCAGTTAAAAGAGTTAGAGAAGAAAAACATAAAAGGCTTAGTTATTGACGTACGTGGTAATCCAGGTGGCTACTTAAATAGTGTAGAAGAGATACTAGGAGAAATTATGACGGATAAAAAGCCGATGCTACAAGTAGAGCAAAGAAATGGTGAGAAGAAGAAATTCTCTACGGAACTAAAAGAGAGAAAGCCATATCCGATTTCAGTATTAATTGATAATGGAAGTGCTTCTGCTTCAGAGATTTTAGCGGGTGCGCTAAAAGAGGGAGAAGGATACGATTTAATTGGTGAAAAAACGTTTGGCAAAGGTACTGTTCAGCAAGCTGTTCCATTTAAAGATGGCAGCAACATCAAATTAACGATGTTCAAATGGTTAACACCGGATGGAAACTGGATTCATAAAAAAGGAATCAAGCCAACTGTAGAAGTGAAACAACCAGATTATTATCATGCGACACCAATTCAAATTGAAAAGACACTTTCATACAATGCAAATGATGTACAAGTAAAACATGCCCAAGAAATGCTTAAGAGTTTAGGGTATGTACCAGGACGTGAAGATGGCTACTTTAGTAAAGAGACAGAATCAGCACTGAAAGCATTCCAAAATGCGAATAAGATGGAAGCGACAGGACAGCTCGATAAAAAGACAGCTGAGGCGATTCAAACGAAAATTATTGAAAAAATCCGTTCTGGAGAAAATGATCTACAATTACAGTCAGCATTAAAATTAATGGCGAAGTAAAGTGAAACTTTAATCAGTGGGGGGCTTCATCCCCCGCTGATTATCAGCCCTCACCAATCGGACTTTTATGGACAGTTGACTCCCCACCTAAATTCTTTGTTTTCGCTGAATTTTGAGGTGGGAGGCTTACTGCCCATTAAAGTGGGATAAAAAGAAATACAGGCGGTTTGCTGCCTGTATTTTTTTGTGTTAAACAAACGTTTGTCCAGTTATGATAATATAAAAAGAAAGAATGATATAAATGGTGGTGAATGGGTTCGTGGAGGCGTGGATTTTTGAAATAATGCGGGCAGTTGGACGTTTTTTCTTACACCCTGCTGTCTATGTATTTCTAATAAGTAGTATCTTCGTTGGATACTTACGTATGTTACGAGAACGAAAAGATTTTTCTTTTAAAGTTTATGATATTTGGTTTGAACTGCGAACATCTTTATTGGCGGGAGTTAAATACGGATTAATCGTATCTATCATTACGATTGGGCTCGGACTTGTTGTTTCTAAGGCGAGCTTATGGGCCATTTTACTTTGGACGTTACTATTTGGATTAACTGCTATGTATCGATATTTATCAGCGGCTTATACGTTTAGTATCGCGATTGTATGTGTTCTATTATCTTCTAAGCTACCAGTTTCTTTCTTACAGCTTGGAGAAGGTGAAGAGAATACAATCGTATCCCTTGCTATTTTGCTAGGCATCATGCTCGTTGTAGAGGGCTTGTTGATTTCTAAAAATGCAGTAGGATATTCGACGCCGAAGATTAGGAAGGGTAAGCGCGGATTAAAGATTGGTTTACACGAATCAAAGCGTTTATGGATCGTTCCTATTTTTATTCTTGTACCAGGTGACGCAGTAACGCAGTTTATTTCATGGTGGCCTGTCGTTTCAATCGGTTCACATACATATTCTCTATTCCTCGTTCCATTTTTAATTGGATTTATGAGAAGGATTAGAAGTTATGAGCCGACGGAAGCTTTATTATTTACAGGAAGACGTGTGTACGGATTAGCAGGACTTGTGCTTGTTTTAGGAATCGCAAGTTATTGGTGGCACGTACTTGCCATTATTGCAATGGGCGTTGCAATGCTTGGACGTTTTACAATTTCCATGCAAGAGAAAATTGCGGATGAAACAAGACCAGCGTACTTCGCTGCACGTAATGATGGACTCGTTGTACTAGATACAATTCCAAATACAATTGGAGCAGAGCTGAATTTACTGCCTGGAGAAATGATTACGAAAGTAAATGGAGTCATTCCAAGAAGTGCTGAGGAATTTTATGATGCGCTTCAAACGAAGACGACAGGAGCATTTTGTAAGTTAGAAGTTTTAGATACAAATGGAGAACTTCGCCTTGCTCAAACGGCATTATACGCTGGTGGACATCACGAATTAGGTATTGTGTTTGTTCAGCAGGAGCATGAGTGGGATTCGGAAGCGATGTAATAGAAGAAAAGGTATCATCTTGTGGTGATGCCTTTTTTGTGTAAGCAGGGCGGTAGTTATAGTACATGAAATTTATATCGGCGATTTTGCAAATATATCAGCGCAACTTGAAATATATCGGCGATTTTGCAAATATATCAGCGCAACTCGAAATATATCGGCGATTATTCGAATATATCGACTTTCCGGCCAAAAACGACAACTATCGCAAAGCTTATTTTCAGTTTCATAGACGGATAACTTGAATAATTATTTGATAATAGTTATCATTTAGGGAGTCTTTTTAATTTTGGAAAATGGAGGGAAGATATGCTACGTAAATTTTTTTCTTACTATAAACCGTATAAAGGTTTATTTATACTCGACTTTTCTTGTGCGGTCGTCGCAGGATTATTAGAACTCGGCTTCCCGCTTATCGTAAATCAATTTATTGATAAGTTATTGCCAGGGCAAAACTGGACGCTTATTTTATGGGCTTGTTTCGGTTTACTCGCAGTTTATATGTTAAATGCAGGCTTACAATATGTCGTTACATATTGGGGACATATGCTTGGTGTTAACATTGAAACAGATATGAGGCAGAAATTATTTGATCATATTCAAAAGCTATCATTCAGATTTTTTGATAATAATAAAACAGGTCATTTAATTTCACGCCTTACAAACGATTTAATGGAGATTGGGGAAATTGCTCACCACGGGCCAGAAGATTTATTTATCGCCGTAATGACTTTAGTTGGGGCATTTTCATTTATGATGATGATCAACTGGAAGTTAGCGCTATTAACGTTCTTCGTCATTCCATTCTTATTATGGTTAGCACTTTACTTCAATAAAAAAATGACAGGTACATTTAGACGTTTATTCTCAGATGTTGCTGATTTCAATGCATGTATTGAGAACAACGTTGGTGGTATTCGCGTTGTACAAGCATTCGGAAATGAAAAGTTTGAGAAAGAGCAATTTGCTGTTAATAATGCTCGTTTCCGTACAACGAAATTAATGGCGTATAAAATTATGGCGCTAAATTCGTCAATTAGTTATATGCTTATGCGTCTCGTAACGCTCTTCGTCTTAATATGCGGTACATGGTTTGTTCTGCAAGGAGAATTAACGTACGGTGGATTTATCGGATTCGTTCTATTAACGAATATTTTCTTCCGTCCAATTGAAAAAATTAATGCGGTAATCGAAAGCTATCCGAAAGGGATCGCCGGTTTTAAAAGATATGTAGAGCTTCTTGAAACAGAGCCAGATATTGTGGACTCTAAAGATGCAATGGAAGTAAAACATGTACACGGTGATATTCAATATAACAACATTACGTTCGGATATGAAAATAAAGAACCGATTTTAAATGATATTAGTTTGAAAATCCACGCAGGTGAAACGGTTGCGTTCGTTGGACCATCTGGAGCTGGGAAAACGACGTTATGTAGCCTATTACCACGTTTTTATGAGCAATCATCTGGATCGATTCAAATTGATGGTATTGATACGAAAGATATGACGTTATCTTCACTTCGTAAGCAAATCGGAATTGTGCAGCAAGATGTGTTCTTATTCTCAGGAACGATTCGTGAAAATATTGCTTACGGAAATTTAAAAGCATCAGAGGCTGAAATTTGGCAGGCGGTAAAGAGAGCTCAATTAGAAGATTTAATTTACTCACAACCAGACGGTTTAGATACTGTTATCGGTGAGCGCGGCGTGAAACTTTCAGGCGGACAGAAGCAGCGTTTAGCGATTGCTCGTATGTTCTTGAAAAACCCGCCAATTTTAATATTAGATGAAGCGACTTCCGCATTAGATACAGAGACGGAACTTGCGATTCAAAAATCACTTGCTGAACTATCTGTCGGTCGTACAACATTAGTTATCGCTCATAGACTTGCAACGATTAAAAATGCAGATCGCATCGTCGTTGTAAATAAAGATGGGATTGCAGAACAAGGTTCGCATGATGAATTAATTGAGCAAGGCGGAGGATACAGTAGATTATACGAAGCGCAGTTTAGTTCGTAAATATAATTTTTGCCGAATTAGCGCACCATAAGTAAGTGGAAATCTTATATGGGAGGCTACACGGTATGATTGTAACAACAACTTCTACAATTCAAGGGAAAGAAATTATTGATTATGTCGATATCGTGAATGGAGAAGCGATTATGGGGGCGAATATCGTTCGTGACCTTTTTGCTTCTGTCCGTGACGTTGTCGGTGGTCGCTCAGGCGCTTACGAAAGCAAATTGAAAGAAGCACGTGACATCGCAATGGAAGAGATGAAAACTCTCGCAAGACAAAAAAATGCGAATGCCATCGTTGGTATCGATGTGGATTACGAAGTAGTTCGCGAAGGGATGCTAATGGTTGCTGTGAGCGGGACTGCTGTTCGTATCTGAAGTAAAAAGCCGTGCTGATGCACGGCTTTTTATATGCTATGTCGAAGATTCAATATTTCTTGGGAAATGCGGCAGGTCCCGTCGATATATAGGGAAGACATTAGAGCGCTTCTTTACATTTCCGGATTTGAACTAATAATGTTTCGTATTCTTGTTCGAGAGATGTGATGTCATCGTGATGATTTTGTATGGAAATTCGGCCGATGATTTCTGTTAATTTTGTTTGTAATCGTAACAATTCTTGTTCAGTAACATTTACAGAATCCTCGGTTGTTCTCTTGGTGTATTGCTCGTAATTGCCGTGGAATACTCTAGGTTCACTCTCGTCTACTTTTAGAATATGGTCTGCCACAGAGCGAATAAAGGCACGGTCATGGCTAATGAAAAGTATAGTGCCAGGATATTCTTGTAACATGCTTTCTAATTCTTCTTGCGTTGCTAAGTCTAAATAGTTTGTCAAACTTATTTCAGCTTGTGATTTTTGAATTCGTTATTATAAACTTGTGCCTTAGCTATAGCCTCAGCATCATTTTGGATTTCATCTAACCCATTCGCATCCCCAATAATATAACCTTCAAATGATGAACCAACAAAATCAAAGATGTATTGGAACTGGGAGATAAGCGGTAATGCTTTTAGTTTTGGATTATCGCCGCCAACGATGACAACGTACATTTTTTTACCTTTCATTTTTTCTTTGAAATGAAGGGATGTATTACGCAAGCTTTGTGACCAGCGATCGACGAAGTTTTTCATATGACCGCTCATCCCGTACCAATATAATGGTGTAGCAAAGATAATTGTGTCGTGCTCTAACATGCGTTTCGTTAACTGCTCGTAGTCATCATCTACAGGTTGGAATCCTTCAGCATCATGACGCTGGTCTGTAATAGGATAGACTGTGTGATCACGTAAATAAATTTGTTCTGTTTCAATTCCATCAACCATCATATGTGTTAAAGCTTCCGTATTTCCATTTTGTCTTGAACTGCCGTGTATAACAAACATGTAATCATTCCTTTTCTTTTGCTTGTTTTAGGAGTGAAACGTGTTTTTGCAAATTCGTTTGAATATTGGAAAGCAATGAGATTTGCTTTGTTACTTCATTAAGTTTATCTTCATAAAGCGTAAGGATGCTGCTGCACGGATTGTCGTATAAGTGCGGTTCAATTTCAAGGCAGCGCAGCATCCTTGCCGTCTCTTCTAAATTCAAGCCAATTTGTAAGTACATTTGAATAAGCTCCACTTTTTCGATGGCACTTTCGTCAAAATCACGATAGCCATTTGCGAGGCGCTTCGAAGGAAGTAATCCCTTTTCTTCGTAATGTCTTAGTGATCTTTCGCTAACGCCAGTTTCTTTTGATAACTCCCCGATTCGCAATACGTTTCACTCCTTCTACATGTATTGTAAACCTTCACACTAATGTGAAGGTCAATGCTGTTTTTTCGCAAAAGAATTTACATGATTTAGAAACACTTGAATAGCTTTAGACGGAATAAAATATTTGCCGCGCACGATGGAGAATGGACGGATGAGTTGTTCATCTGGAACTTCGACGTGGAATAGTTCTTTTGCCAGTAGCTCTTTCCGTACAGTCCAATCAGAAAGGATAGCGATGCCAAGCCCAGCACTCACCGCTTCCTTCACGCTTTGAATACTGCTGAATGTAAAGGAACGCTTTAGTTTTAAATGGTGTTGATGAATAAAACGGTCACTATAGGCACGTGTACCAGAACCACTTTCTCTTAATACCCATACTTGATCTTGGAGTGTCCTTTCATTTATTTCATTTGTGCGGAGTAGTGGATGGTTTGGCGGGACGACGAGTTTCATTTCATCTTGCATAAACGTTTCAACGTCAACGTCGGCGTATACAACTTGACCTTCTACTAAGCCGATATCAATTTGATTAGAGCGAAGGCTTTGCAAAACGTCTTCTGTATTTGAAATAAGGGTATGAACTTCGACGCGTGGATTTTCATTGGCATAATTAGCGAGTATTTTTGGAAGTAAGTATTCGCCAATTGTAAAACTAGCACCGATGCGAAGCGTTCCTGTTACAACGTTATGTAGTTCATTAATTTCTTGTTTGGCATCTTCATAAAGAGAGAGCATTTGCTTTGCGTGTATATATAATATGTTTCCGGCCTCGGTCACTTGAACGTGCTTCGGGGATCGCTGAATGAGTGTAGTTCCAAATTCGTTTTCTAAGTTGCGAATGTGCATACTTACGCCAGGCTGTGAAAGGTTTAATAATTCTGCTGCACGGGAGAAATGTTTCTGCTCAACGACAGTAACAAAAATTTTTAAAATATCTACGTTCATATAATCGGCTCCTTTCTTTTTCTATCATCTTATCATAAGTATTTCTGATGATAGAGATTTGGTATTGGTATTAAACTTATTATAGAAACTCTCTTATAATGTAAGTAGAAAGAACATGCATGTTCCAATATGATTATTGGAGTGGTTCAAAGTGGAACAGACACTTGTTATACAAAAGAAGAAGCGTTTTGGATTTTCGCAAGGGATTGGGATTACACTATTAATCGCAATTGTGGCGAAATATTTAGCGGAGCTTCCATTTTTAAATATTATGGGACAATTAGTAATTGCTATTCTAATTGGGATGGTTTGGCGTGCGACAATTGGAGTCCCTCATGAAGCAATTGCGGGGACGAACTTTGCGAGTAAGAAGTTGCTGCGCTTTGGGATCATCTTACTTGGAATGCGATTAAATCTTGTTGATATTGCGAAGGCGGGACCGAAAGTATTGGTCATCGCAGCGGTTGTTATTACATTTACGATTTTCGTTGTATACGGACTAACGAAAGTATTTAAAGTAGAGAAGAAGCTTGGAATTTTAACAGCATGCGGAACAGCGATTTGTGGCGCGGCAGCGGTCGTGGCAATTGCGCCGCAAGTGAAAGCAAAAGATGATGAAACGGCAGTTGGGGCTGCAATCATTGCTATTTTAGGTACGATATTTACGCTTATTTATACGTTATTATATCCAGTGCTTGGCTTTTCTCCGTACGGCTACGGTGTATTCTCGGGTGCGACGCTGCATGAAATCGCTCATGTCATAGCAGCTGCGGCGCCAGGAGGAAGTACGGCTGTAGACATCGCAGTTATCGTGAAGTTAACGCGCGTTGCAATGCTTGTACCAGTAGCGATTTTAATTGGATTATGGTTTGGTAAGAGTGAGGGAAGCAAGGAAAAAAGATCATGGCGCGACCTTCCAATTCCGTGGTTCATTTTCGGATTTTTAGCGATGAGTGCGGTGCATTCTCTTGGCGTGATTCCAGAAGTTGTTGCGGGATATATTGTAGTCATCGCTTATATGCTTATCGCAATGGCGATGGCGGGGCTTGGCTTAAATGTAGAGTTTAAAACGTTCCGGAAGTTAGGAAGCAAAGCATTCGTGGCAGGGCTAATTGGCTCGGTTTGCTTATCGGTGCTTGGATATGTTCTTGTATATGCATTAGGATTTATGTAGTAGGAAGAAGAAGCTGTTCCAAAAGATATTTTGGGACAGCTTCTTTCTTATGTTTATAGTGCTACGGATGTCGGTATTTGTCGGTAAGTCGATATATTGAAAAAATCGCCGATATAAATGGAGTTGCGCTGATATATTTGGGGAATCGCCGATATAATTTCAGTTGCGCTGATATATTTAGGAAATCGCTGATATAAATTTAATTCCCTCTGTACTTTGTTAGAAAAGATGTTCAGTGAAATATTTTTCTAAAATTTGTAAAGATATCTTTACTTATAACTGGAAAATATTTATAATTTAAGTAAAGATATCTTTACTTTTGAAGGTGGAGCCTATGGGTGTGAAAAATAAAATTAAAGAATTAAGAAAGCAACATCATATAACGCAAGTTGAAATGGCAAAGGCGATGCAGGTGACGCGGCAGACAATCGTGGCGATTGAAAACCATCATTACAACCCGAGTCTAGAGTTATCCTTAAAAATTGCCAAATATTTTGGAGTGAAGGTGGAAGAAATATTTACGCTAGAGTAAGGGGAGGAAAAATGAACGATACGAAAAAGCTATTGATCGGTGCGACTTTTGGATTGTTTTTGGGAGACGTTATAGTTCATATTATGAATCCGGCTATACCAATTTTACCGCTCGTATGTAGTAATATTTTAGCGATTGTATTTCTAGTGTTGTATACAAATTACAAAAATCGTAAGTACAGAAAAGAAGAACTTCCAGATATAGATGAACGAGTAAATGAAAATATAAAAAAATATGTAAATATCTCATTTGTATTCGCGTTTCTATTGCTTATTGTTTATATTGTTGCGAGTAAAGCAATAGGCAGGGCTGTTATACCAGTGCAAGAAATATTTCTGATATGTAGTTCCTTATTTGCGGGTAGTCTCATCATAGGAGTTATGGTAGGCAAACGAGCATAGTGATAGGAGGAATGAAAAATGCAGGATGAGTTTGAGAGATTTCAGTCAGATAAAGCGTTTAAATATTTAGGGTTGTTTTTAGCGATTAGTTTAGCCATATGGAGTTTGTACAATTTAATTGTTTACGGAAGTGCTGGTATGCCGTTTGTTTTATTTGTACTAGGACAGTGGGTGTATTTTCTTGTGAACTATTGGCCGAAGTGGAAGTATAGAAATCAAAAAGAGGCGGATCATGTATGAGTAAGCAAGATGTTATAAGGTTTATAGGAAGTTTATTTTTAGCGGAGCTTATTTTAAATGCGAGTTTAATAATGTTAAGTATTTCATGGAGAACTATTTTCATATCGAATGTAGCACTAGTCATTTTATATGGCATTGCGGAATATAGAGAACAGAAGCGTTTGAAAGAAGAGGGAATACCGTCGATTGATGAGCGAGTTGTGAATAAGATGAAGTCATATTTTACGATTAGTATGACAAGCTTCGTTTTCTTGTTCATTATGTATCTTTGTGTAAATAAGTATTTAGACAGGCCAGTAGTACATGTAAATGAGTTATTATATATTGCTATTTTTGGTCTATTAATAAGTATGGCATCGACGAGCGTGTTAGCAACAAGGAATAGATAGAAAAAGGGGAACTGGGATGGGATTACCGGTATTATGTGTCGCTACGGCTATTTTTGCTTTGTTTTGGGGAATGCAGAACTTCTCTCATAATCCAGTGCCGAGTATTTGTATTATGCTTGGTACTGTAGGTTTATCGTATTATTTATTAGTTTCAGCTCATTATCATAAAACAGCAACGAGTGTTGTTGTTGGGGCACTTATTTTATTTTGTGGTCGTGCTGTGCAAAAGGGGTTATTTCCGTAAAGGCTGTTTATACGAAGCGTATAAACAGCCTTTTGTATTTTTTTTACAAAACACTTGAAAGTTACGTAACGTCATCTTTTATAATGAAGGAGAAGAGGTGATGGTAGTGATTTCAATTCAACAATTGACGAGAGAAACAGGGGTTACGGTACGTACATTACGTTATTATGATCAAATAGATTTATTAAAGCCGAGTGGTAAAACAGAGGGTGGACATCGGTTATATAGTGAAGCGGACGTTATTCGTTTGCAACAAATTTTGTTTTTAAAGGAAATGGGATTTTCATTAAAAGAAACTGCGAATATGTTAGTAAAAGGTGAGCTAGATTTAAAAAATTCGCTTGAAAAACAACTTCGGTTTGTACAAGAAGAACAAAAGAAATTTAATCGAATGGAGAGTGTTTTACAAGCAGTTGTTTATTCGGTAGATGTGGAAGGAGAACTCGATTGGAAAGTTATGTTTGAACTGATTCAGCTTTCGAAGCAGTCTTCTCGTATACGTGAAATATTTCAAAATGAAGTGTTTTCAAAGGAAGAACAAAAATTGCTTCATAATTTACCAAACATGAGTAAGGAAGATACGAATGTTTTAGAATGGGTAGATTTATTAAAGCAATTCCGTACTTTTATGAAAGACGGTAAAGAAGTAGCTAGTGATGAGGTACAAGGGGCAACGAAGAAATTAATGCAGAAATGTTTAGAAATGGCTAATGGTGATGAAGCGTTTTTAGATAAGTTATGGGAAGTTAGAAAATCGAAGGAAGATTCACAGAAAATGAGCCTGTATCCGATTGAAGAAGAACTTTTACTATATATGGATGAAGCTTTTCGTATCTATGATGAAAAGGAGAGGGCTAAATGAGTATACTCGCAGAATATCGTTGGTATTTTTTAATTGGGGCAGAAATTGTATTTTGGTTAGCGGCTATCGGTTTCTTTTTACTCCGTTACGGATTTCGTTTGAAAAAGGCGAGTTTTATTATGGGAATTGTGCTACTCGTAAATGAAGTGTTTATTTTAACTTTAGGGGTAGTGGACTATTATCAAACAGGAAAGTTTTCTAACTTTCAAATCATTACTGTAATCATTTTATTGTATGCAGTCTTCTACGGGAAAAAGGATTTGAAGAAGCTTGATATATTTGCGCAAAAATTAGTTGCGAAATGGCGGAATGAGCCGGCGCCTATTATAGAAGAACAGGTAGAATTAACAGGTATGGCTTATGCGAAACAGGAAATGAAAAATTGGGTATTGCACCTTAGTTTGTTTGTTGTTGTGCATATTTTCTTTTTCTTTCTGTACGGTCTTGCCCCGGTTGAACAATGGCGTAATTGGTTAGAAACGGGAATTGTTTTAAATAAAGCAGCGAGTCGGGTTAGCCAAGTTTGGGCGATTATACTTTTAGTGGATACAGTTATTTCATTTTCATATGTTCTTTTTCCGAAGAAGGAGAAGGGGAAAGAGAAGCTACTTTCTTAGAGGAAAGTAGCTTTTTTAGTATACCGATAGTTTGTATAGGAGAGGATGACAGTAGGAAAAAGAGCGGATTTTAAATGAAGTGGAATCTTAATCAGTGTGGTGCTTACTGTTTGCTCATGCGGAAGAAGATTTGATAAGGAAGGAAGTGTACTCTCCTTCCTTTTTCTATATATATTGTCGAAAACTTTACCGAATATCTGTTCGTTTTTTTAGGTTTTTTATGGGCATTCGTGGTAAAATAATAATACAGATTTTTATGAGGAGGTCGGATTTTCTTGGAACGTCAATTTGAAATTGTCTCAGCGTATTCCCCACAAGGTGATCAGCCGGTAGCTATAGAGAAGCTTGTAGAGGGAATTAATAGCGGAAAGAAAAAGCAAGTGTTGCTTGGAGCAACAGGAACGGGTAAGACATTTACGATTTCAAATGTCATTAAAGAAGTGCAAAAGCCAACACTTGTCATGGCTCACAATAAAACGTTAGCAGGACAGTTATATAGTGAGTTGAAAGACTTTTTCCCGAATAATGCAGTTGAATATTTTGTTAGTTATTACGATTATTATCAACCAGAAGCGTATGTGCCGCAAACAGATACGTTTATTGAAAAAGACGCACAGATTAATGATGAAATTGATAAATTGCGTCACTCGGCAACGTCTGCATTATTTGAACGGGATGATGTAATTATCGTTGCGAGTGTTTCGTGTATATATGGTTTAGGTTCTCCAGAAGAATACCGCGAGTTAGTTGTTTCACTTCGAGTTGGTATGGAAAAGGATCGCAATCAATTGCTTCGTGAACTTGTTGATGTGCAGTATGGTCGTAATGATATTGATTTCAAGCGTGGTACATTCCGTGTGCGCGGAGATGTAGTTGAAATCTTCCCGGCATCACTTGACGAGCATTGTATTCGAATTGAGTTTTTTGGCGATGAAATTGATCGTATTCGCGAAGTAAATGCTTTAACGGGGGAAGTATTAGCAGAACGTGATCATGTAGCAATCTTCCCAGCATCTCACTTCGTTACACGTGAAGAAAAGATGAAGGTCGCTATTGAAAATATCGAAAAAGAACTAGAAGAGCGTTTAAAGGAATTAAATGATAACGGCAAGTTGTTAGAAGCGCAGCGTATAGAGCAGCGTACACGTTATGATTTAGAAATGATGCGTGAGATGGGTTTTTGTTCAGGTATTGAAAACTATTCCCGTCATTTAACACTTCGTCCAGCGGGGGCAACGCCGTATACGTTATTAGACTATTTCCCGGAAGATTTCTTAATTGTTATGGATGAGTCGCACGTATCAGTGCCGCAAGTAAGAGCGATGTATAACGGGGACCAAGCGCGTAAGCAAGTACTTGTGGATCATGGATTCCGTCTGCCATCAGCTTTAGATAATAGACCGCTTACTTTTGATGAGTTTGAAGAGAAAACGAATCAAGTTATTTACGTTTCAGCAACGCCAGGACCGTATGAATTAGAGCAGTCGCCAGAAGTAATAGAACAAATTATTCGTCCAACAGGGCTTTTAGATCCGCCAATTGATATACGACCAATTGAAGGGCAAATTGACGATTTATTAGGAGAAATTCAAGATCGCATTGCAAAAAATGAACGTGTATTAATTACGACTTTAACGAAGAAGATGTCAGAGGATTTAACAGACTACTTAAAAGATGTAGGAATTAAGGTGAATTACCTGCATTCTGAAGTGAAAACGTTAGAACGTATTGAAATTATACGAGATCTTCGCCTTGGTAAGTTTGATGTTCTCGTTGGTATTAACTTATTGCGAGAAGGATTAGATATTCCAGAAGTATCCCTTGTAGCGATTTTAGATGCTGATAAGGAAGGATTCTTGCGTTCAGAACGTTCATTAATTCAAACAATTGGCCGTGCAGCACGTAATGAAAACGGCCGCGTTATTATGTACGCAGATCGTATAACGAGATCGATGGGAATTGCGATTGAAGAAACGAAGCGTCGTCGTAGTATACAAGAAGCTTACAATGAAGAGCATGGTATTACGCCGAAAACGATTCAAAAAGGTGTGCGTGATGTAATCCGTGCAACGACAGCTGCTGAAGAGCCGGAAACATATGAAGCAACGCCAGCTAAGAAGATGACGAAAAAAGAGCGTGAAAAGACAATTGCGAAGATGGAAGCAGAAATGAAAGAAGCAGCAAAAGCGTTAGACTTCGAGCGTGCAGCTGAATTAAGAGATTTACTATTAGAATTAAAAGCGGAAGGGTGAAAAGAGTGAGTAAGAGCAAGGATTTTATTGTTGTAAAAGGTGCTAGAGCACATAACTTAAAAAATATTGATGTAACCATTCCGAGAAATCAGCTTGTCGTTGTAACGGGATTGTCTGGTTCGGGGAAATCATCATTAGCATTTGATACGATTTATGCAGAAGGGCAGCGCAGATACGTAGAATCGTTATCTGCGTATGCACGCCAATTTTTAGGGCAAATGGATAAACCGGATGTAGATACGATTGAAGGATTGTCACCAGCAATTTCAATTGATCAAAAAACGACGAGTCGTAATCCGCGTTCAACTGTTGGAACGGTAACGGAGATTTATGATTATTTACGTTTATTATTTGCGCGAATTGGTACACCGATTTGTCCGAATCATGGCATTGAAATTACGTCACAAACAGTAGAGCAGATGGTAGACCGTGTACTTGAATATCCTGAACGTACGAAATTACAAGTGCTAGCTCCTATCGTTTCTGGTCGTAAAGGTGCACATGTGAAAGTGCTTGAAGATATTAAGAAGCAAGGATATGTTCGTGTACGTGTTGATGGTGAAATGCTTGATGTGTCTGAAGATATTGCGTTAGATAAAAATAAGAAGCATTCCATTGAAGTTGTAATAGACCGTATTGTTGTAAAAGAAGGGATCGCAAGCCGTCTTGCAGATTCTCTTGAAAGTGCATTAAAGCTTGGCGGGGGACGAGTGTTAATCGATGTTATGGGAGAAGAGGAACTTCTATTTAGTGAACATCATGCTTGTCCGCATTGTGGTTTTTCAATTGGAGAATTAGAACCGCGTATGTTCTCATTCAATAGTCCTTTCGGGGCATGTCCTTCTTGTGATGGGCTTGGTTCAAAGTTAGAGGTAGATTTAGAACTTGTTATTCCGAACTGGGATTTATCATTAAATGAACATGCGATTGCGCCTTGGGAGCCGACAAGTTCACAATATTACCCACAACTTTTACAATCTGTATGTAATCATTACGGCGTTGATATGGATGTGCCTGTGAAAGATATACCGAAAGATTTGTTTGATAAAGTGTTGTACGGAAGCGGAGAAGAGAAAGTTTATTTCCGTTATGTGAATGAATTTGGTCAAGTAAAGGAAAATGAGATTTTATTTGAAGGTGTTATTCCAAATATTGAACGTCGTTATCGTGAAACGAGTTCGGATTACGTTCGTGAGCAAATGGAAAAGTATATGGCAGAGCAAGCTTGTCCGAAGTGTAAAGGTGGACGTTTAAAGCCTGAGAGTTTAGCTGTTTTCGTTGGCGGAAAAACGATTGCTGATGTAACGAAATATTCTGTTCAAGAAGTACAGGAATTCTTCTCAAGTGTGGAGCTAACAGAGAAACAACAAAAAATTGCTCATTTAATTTTAAGAGAAATTCAGGAGCGCGTTGGGTTCTTAGTGAACGTCGGTTTAGATTATTTAACGTTAAGTCGTGCCGCAGGAACTTTATCAGGTGGTGAGGCGCAACGTATTCGTTTAGCAACGCAAATTGGTTCTCGTCTTACTGGCGTACTTTACATTCTTGATGAGCCTTCTATCGGTTTGCATCAGCGCGATAACGATCGTCTTATTCGTACATTGCAAGAAATGCGTGATTTAGGTAATACGTTAATTGTTGTTGAGCATGATGAAGATACGATGATGGCAGCTGATTATTTACTTGATATCGGGCCTGGCGCAGGTATTCACGGTGGACAAGTCGTATCAGCAGGTACACCAGCTGAAGTGATGCAAGATGAGAATTCGCTAACAGGGAAGTATTTAAGCGGTAAAGAGTTTATTCCAGTTCCACTTGAAAGACGTAAAGGTGACGGACGAAAAGTGGAAATTGTCGGTGCAAAGGAGAATAACTTAAAGAACGCGAAAATGTCATTCCCGCTTGGTACGTTTGTAGCGGTAACGGGTGTATCTGGTTCTGGTAAAAGTACGATGATTAATGAAGTACTATATAAATCGTTAGCGCAAAAGTTATATAAAGCGAAAGCGAAGCCGGGTACTCATAAAGAAATTAAAGGTCTTGAGCATTTAGATAAAGTAATCGATATTGATCAATCGCCAATTGGACGTACACCACGTTCTAACCCAGCGACTTATACAGGTGTGTTTGATGATATTCGTGATGTGTTTGCTCAAACGAATGAAGCGAAAGTACGCGGATATCAAAAAGGACGTTTCAGCTTTAATGTAAAAGGTGGACGTTGTGAAGCGTGCCGTGGCGATGGAATTATAAAAATCGAAATGCACTTCTTACCAGACGTATATGTGCCGTGTGAAGTTTGTCACGGTAAACGTTACAACCGTGAAACGTTAGAAGTGAAATATAAAGATAAAAATATTTCTGAAGTGTTGGGGATGACGATTGAAGACGGAGTAGAGTTCTTCGCTAATATCCCAAAAATTAAGCGTAAACTTCAAACGCTTGTAGATGTTGGACTTGGTTATATGAAATTAGGGCAACCAGCTACGACGTTATCTGGTGGTGAAGCACAGCGTGTGAAATTAGCTTCTGAATTGCATCGTCGTTCTACAGGACGTACACTATACATTTTAGACGAGCCAACGACTGGTTTACATGCTCATGATATTGCACGTCTTCTAGAAGTGTTGCAACGTCTTGTTGAGAGTGGTGAGACGGTTCTTGTAATTGAACATAATTTAGATGTGATAAAAACAGCGGATTATATCGTTGACCTTGGACCGGAGGGCGGAGACAAAGGTGGACAAATCGTTGCTTCCGGAACGCCAGAGCAAGTAGTGAAAGAAGAGCGCTCGTATACGGGTAAGTATTTAAAAGAGATTTTAAATCGTGATAAAGCAAGAATGAAAGAGAAGATAAAAGAAGTAGAACTATCACAATAAGGTATTATGAAAAACCGAGTGGCAATGACACTCGGTTTTTCGTTCATAGGGGGAGAACATGGAGTTTATAGATGTTTTAAGAAAGAAAAATATGAAGGTGAGAGAGTTTCAAAGTTGGGGTGTATGTTTTCGCAAGCGCTGGGAGGATAACTTTGAAAATCATGTAAGTGATGAGGAAAAAGAAGTGTTTAGAGGGAGAAGAAGCGGAAAACGCGTTTCATAATGAAGTGAAAAAGGAGTGCTACATCATCTATCAACACTGTGATGATGTACTACTAATAAAAGATGCAAGTTTATTAAGTATGGATGATATGTATAAAGGCGATATTTACATTGTAGATAAAGATTTCACTTGGACCTTTGTGAAAACGCATGAGCATAGATGGTGTGGGCCTTATTTCGCAAAGAAGTGTTAGTAGGTATACAAGTATGAAGAGTAGAATAAGTTGATATAAGTGTTCGTATCATACTTGCGTTTATTATCTATTAGCGTATGATGAAAGATATATGTTTAAAAGGATGTGTAAGAAAATGAGATGGATTGTATCACTTCTTGTAAATAGCGTTGTGTTAATCGCTGTATCGGGACTTTTAAAAGGGATTGCACCAGACGCGTTTTACGTAGCAAATATACAAACTGCAATTATTGCGAGTATTATTTTGGCTGTTTTAAATGTGTTCGTAAAACCGTTTTTAATTTTAATTACGCTACCAATTACTGTTGTAACTTTCGGTTTCTTCTTAATTGTTATTAATGCGATTACGTTAAAAATAGCAGATTCATTATTAGGAGACGCATTTAATATATCAGGTTTCGGTGTAGCGATCGTTGCGGCAATTTGTATTTCAATTTTTAATATGATTATTGAAAAGGCAATTGTGGAACCTTTATATGAAAAAAAGAGAAAATGACAAAAAGAAAAACATTTCATGATATGTATGAAATGTTTTTTTCTATTTATTAGAAACCGTATTTCTTGTTTCCAGAAAAAAATGGTACAATATCCGGTAGAATGGAATTTTACATCAAATGAGACTGAACCCGCAGCGGAGTGGAGGTTTATACATATGCCAAAAGTAAGGACAAAAGATTTGATTGAACAATTTCAATTGGAGTTAATAAGTGGTGAAGAAGGAATTCATCGTCCAATTGATACAAGTGATTTATCACGACCTGGAATTGAAATGGCAGGATTTTTTACATATTATCCAGCTGATCGCGTGCAGCTTCTTGGAAAGACGGAGCTTACATTCTTTGACACGTTAACGTCAGATCAAAAACAAGAGAGAATGAAAGCGCTTTGTACTGAGGAGACGCCATGTATTATTGTAACTCGTAATCAAGATGTACCAGATGAGTTACTGCAAGCATCACGTGAATCAGGCATGCCTTTATTACGTTCTTCTCAAACGACAACAAGACTATCAAGTCGTTTAACAAATTATTTAGAAGGTAAGTTAGCGCCAACAACTGCCGTTCATGGTGTGTTAGTAGATATTTACGGCGTTGGTGTTTTAATTACAGGGCAAAGTGGTGTCGGTAAGAGTGAGACAGCTCTTGAACTTGTAAAACGTGGTCATCGCCTTGTTGCGGATGATAGTGTAGAAATTCGTCAAGAAGATGAAGACATGTTAGTCGGAAGCTCACCAGATTTAATTGAGCATTTATTAGAAATTCGTGGCCTAGGCATTATTAACGTTATGACGTTATTCGGTGCAGGAGCAGTGCGAAATTATAAGCGTATTACACTTGTTATTAATCTTGAAATTTGGGATCAAAAGAAAAATTATGATCGCTTAGGTCTTGATGAAGAGAAGATGAAGATTATTGATACAGAACTTACGAAGATTACACTTCCAGTTCGTCCTGGTCGAAACTTAGCTGTTATTATTGAAGTGGCAGCGATGAACTTCCGTTTAAAACGTATGGGAGTCAATGCAGCACAGCAGTTCTCAGAACGATTAATGAGTGCGATTGAGTTAGGAAATCAGGAGTAAACATTGGAGAGGGAGGTCATACATATGCTGTTAGGTTCTGTACCACAGCTTGACCGCGTAGCTATCCAACTTGGACCGTTTCCTGTTTATTGGTACGGGATTATTATCGGTACAGGTGTGCTATTAGGTCTTTGGCTAGCAACTCGTGAAGGAGAAAGGCTAGGTATTCCAAAAGATACATTTGTTGACCTTGTATTAATTGCAGTACCGATCGCTATTCTATTTGCGAGAATGTACTATGTTATTTTTGAATGGGAATATTACGCGCAAAACCCGAGTCAAATTATTAATATTCGTCAAGGTGGTTTGGCGATTCATGGTGGCTTAATCGGGGCTGTTATTACAGGGATTCTTTTTGCGAAACGTCGCGGAGTTTCATTCTGGAAGTTGGCGGATATTGCTGCACCAAGTATTTTACTGGGACAAGCAATTGGCCGATGGGGAAACTTTATGAACCAAGAGGCGCATGGTGATGAAGTAACGAGACAGTTTTTAGAAGGCCTTCATTTACCGGATTTTATTATTAATCAAATGTATATTGATGGTGTATACTACCATCCGACGTTTTTATATGAATCATTATGGAATTTTGCAGGTGTCATTTTATTACTAGCGTTACGAAAAGTGAACTTGCGCCGTGGGGAATTATTCTTCACATATTTAATTTGGTATTCAATAGGACGCTTCTTCGTAGAAGGTTTACGTACAGATAGTTTAATGCTAGGGCCACTTCGTATTGCACAAGTAATGTCAATTGGACTTGTTGTTATTTCTATTATTTTCATTATTGTGAGACGAAAAATGGGGCAAGCTGATAAAAGATATTTAGAAAATTAGAGAAAAGTAGCATCTTATTATAAGATGCTGCTTCTTTCATATTCAGGAAAGAGAAAGGACTAAGGCAATGAAAATAAATACAGTGTTATTTGATTTAGATGGAACGTTAATTAATACAAATGAACTTATTATTTCTTCTTTTTTACATACTTTACATACATATTATCCAAATCAATATAAGCGTGAGGATGTATTGCCATTTATCGGTCCATCTTTACATGACACTTTCAGCAAGATTGACGAAAGTAAGGTTGAAGAGTTAATTACGAGCTATCGTCAATTTAACCATGATCATCATGATGAATTAGTAGAAGAATATGAAACTGTATATGAAACAGTTCAAGAGTTGAAGAAGCAAGGTTATAAAGTTGGTATTGTTACAACGAAAGCACGACAAACTGTTGAGATGGGATTAAAGTTATCGAAGCTTGATGAGTTTTTTGATGTTGTTGTGACAATTGATGATGTCGAGCATGTGAAACCACATCCAGAGCCACTTCAAAAAGCGCTTCAGTTATTAGATGCGAAACCGGAAGAAGCATTGATGGTTGGGGATAATCATCATGATATTGTTGGCGGACAAAATGCGGGTACGAAAACAGCTGCGGTTTCATGGACATTGAAAGGTAGAGCGTATTTAGAGGCTTACAAGCCAGACTTTATGCTAGATAAAATGAGTGATTTATTGCCGATTTTGTCCGACATGAATCGTTCGTAAAGATAAGTAGAGGAGCGAGTGAAGTGCGACGGACAACGCGCTATCCTGTTTCAGGAGAAAATTCATTATGGAACGTGTATAAAACAGTGTCTTTTTGGAAGGTAATGAAAAACTTTATGATTATCCAAATTGCACGTTATACACCTTTTTTATCGGTCAAGAATTGGTTATACCGCACCTTTTTGCGGATGAAAGTAGGAAAGAAAACATCGTTTGCGCTTATGGTAATGCCGGATATTATGTTCCCGGAAAAGATAACTGTGGGAGATAATTCGATTATTGGCTATAACACGACGCTTTTAGCGCACGAATATTTAATTCGCGAATATCGACTTGGGGAAATCGTTATTGGAAACGAAGTGATGATCGGGGCAAATACGACTATATTACCAGGTGTGAAAATTGGGGATGGCGCGATTGTTTCAGCTGGCACACTTGTTCATAAAGATGTGCCAGGCGGTGCTTTCGTGGGTGGGAATCCAATGCGTGTTATTTATACGAAAGAGCAAATGGAGGCTAGAGAAGGTTCATACTAGAAATGTAACATTTCTCTTCTTTTTTAATGAATAAAAAGGAAATAATTGAGTATAATATACTGTTTTGTTTTTTACGGAATCGTTTATACTTATAGATAGAAGAATGTGTGAACGAAGAAAACAAAAAACTGGAGGATATATGGGGAAAAATCAAAGAATATATAAGGAGAACGGACAAGTTATCTCTTTTAATCAATTAGCGGACTTCTTTTATAAAAAAGGGATGAGGGCTTACAAAGGACAAAAATTGCAAGATGCAATTAAATATTTTCGAAGAGCGGCACAAAGCGAGAAGGAGCCGTTTATTTTATGTCAATTAGCAACAGTATTATCTGAGGCTGGTGAATATCAAGAGTCGAATCAAACCTTCTTTAAGCTTGTTAGATCTAATCCAGAACTTGAACAGTGTTATTATTTTATTGCAAATAATTATGCGTATATGGGTCTATTTCAGCAGGCGAAGAAGTATGCGGATCGCTATTTAGAAGTTGCAGAAGAGAAGGAATTTGTTGAAGATACATTAGAATTACTTGAAATTATGGAAGAAGAAGCGATGGGTGCGGAAGAGATTGAGGATGAAGATGATTTAATTGTTATGCAGGAAGAAGCCAATCGTTATATTCGTAACGGACAATTGGAAGAAGCAATTGCTACATTAGAAATTGTTACGAAAGACTATCCGGAATTTTGGTCGGGGCATAATAATTTAGCTATTGCGCATTTTCAATCTGGTAATGTAGATAAGGCGCTGAAATTAACGGAAATGATTTTAGAGAAAAATCCTGGTAATATACATGCGCTTTGTAATACACTTATTTTTCTATATTCAATTGGAGAGCATAAACAAGTAGAGGTGTTAGCTGCTCAGTTAGTTTCGGTATATCCGATTTCGTTTGAACATCGTTTGAAACTTGGGACGACACTTGCAACAATTGGTCATTTCGAGCCTGCATATAAATGGTTCAAATTATTAAAGCGTCAAGGATACGAAGGAGACGTTAGTTTCTATTATTGGTTTGCATATTCTGCGTATATGGTGAAAGATCAGCAAGTAGCTGAAAAAATGTGGCAACATGTTGTAGAATTGCACCCTGATAAAAAGGGAAAAGAACCGTGGAATGCATTGAATTTAGCGGATGAAGGACAAAATGTGTTATTGGAAGAATTACGAAAATCATTCCAGCAAAGTGCGACGCTAGAGGAACAAATGCTAGCTTTATATTTAATGAATGAATTATCAACGCCGGAGAAGGTTGGATTCTTCTTTGATGTAACGCAGGCGAAGAATGGTGTTCCAATCGTATCGCAACTTGCAAAGTATTTCTTTTTACTGAATAGCCATAAGAGTATTCCAGCTGATTTACAGCAATTTGAACAGTGCGCGCGAATCGCGGATGCTTTATACAATTATACGAAAAAAGATGATGAATTAATCGAAGAGTGTTTACAATTTTGGTTTTGTACGTTTATACGTTTATATACATCTGGGGCAGTTTTTACAAATGTATACGGCTGGTCAGCTGCGGTTGAATATATCGTACGCAGTGAACAAGGAAATAAGATGACACAGTCGGAGCTCGGAGATGTGTATAATGTATCTGTAGCGACTGTTCGAAAGTATGTGCAAGCTGTTAAGCGTACGCACACATAGATAAGCAAATCATTGGGAAAAAAATGATGCGAACAGTATAATGAGGGTAACTTAATTGTGTAGGAATGGATAGGAGTGAATAGTGTGTCAGAAGAAAAAATTTATGATGTCATTATTATTGGTGCAGGACCAGCTGGTATGACAGCTGCAGTATATACATCTCGTGCGAATTTAAGCACATTAATGCTTGAGCGTGGTATTCCAGGCGGGCAAATGGCAAATACAGAAGATGTAGAAAACTACCCAGGTTATGAGTCTATTTTAGGACCAGACTTATCAAATAAAATGTTCGAGCATGCGAAGAAATTTGGTGCTGAATATGCATACGGTGATGTGAAAGAAGTCATCGATGGTAAAGAATACAAAACAATTATTGCTGGTAAAAAAGAATATAAAGCACGTGCAATTATCGTTGCAAGTGGTGCAGAGTATAAAAAAATTGGTGTACCAGGTGAAACAGAACTTGGCGGCCGCGGTGTATCATATTGTGCGGTATGTGATGGCGCATTCTTTAAAGGGAAAGAACTTGTAGTTATTGGCGGCGGAGATTCTGCTGTTGAAGAGGGTGTGTTCTTAACACGCTTCGCATCAAAAGTAACGATCGTTCACCGTCGTGACACGCTTCGCGCACAGAAAATTTTACAAGATCGTGCTTTCCAAAACGAAAAAGTAGACTTTATTTGGAACCACACGATAAAAGAAATTAACGAAGCAAATGGTAAAGTAGGAAGTGTAACACTTGTAGATGTAAACAGTGGAGAAGAGAAAGAAGTCAAAACTGACGGCGTATTCGTATACATCGGTATGTTACCACTATCAAAACCATTTGTTGAACTAGGTATTACAAATGAAAATGGTTACCTTGAAACAAACGAGCGTATGGAAACGAAAGTTCCTGGTATTTTCGCAGCTGGTGATGTTCGTGAAAAAATGCTACGTCAAATTGTAACTGCAACAGGTGATGGTAGTATTGCAGCACAAAGTGCACAACATTACGTAGAAGAATTATTAGAAGAACTAAAAACTGTATCAGAAAAATAAGGGATAATATACCTTTTGAGAAGAAAGCTACCGATAGGAGCTTTCTTCTTTTTTTGTGTGAAAATGTCAAAGTTTTGTCAAAAAATATTGGGATTATAAGCTTTCTTATTGATATACTGGACTTTACGGAAAAAATCACTATAAGAAATGAGGAATTTATTCAGTATGGAATGGCGTAATATATATCGTGGATTTTGTATGGGCGTTAGTGATTTAATTCCTGGTGTGAGCGGCGGTACAATCGCTGTTGTGTTAGGGATTTATGAACAATTGCTTGCGGCAATTAGTGGATTCTTTAGTCGTGAATGGAAAAAACATTTAGGATTTTTAATTCCACTTGCAGCTGGTGTGGCAGCAGCGTTTTTAACGTTAAGTCACGTTATTAAATATTTACTTGCAAATCATTATGAACCGACTCAATTTTTCTTCCTCGGTTTAATTATTAGTATATTACCGATGTTAATGAGAGAAGCTGATGCAAAGTCGTCGTTTAAAGGTAAGCACATTGTTTTATTAATCGTTGCAGCAATTCTTGTTGCCATCACAGCTTTCTTTAAACCAGATAAGACAGCAGATCCAATTACGACGTTAACAATTTTAAATGCAATTGGTTTATTTTTCGCAGGATGGATGGCTAGTATGGCGATGTTACTTCCTGGAATTAGCGGATCGTTTATTTTATTAATTATTGGTGTATATCCGACAGCAATTAATGCTTTAACTACACTCAACTTACCTTTAATTGCAGTTATTGGTGCTGGCGTTATGGTAGGGTTCGTTGTAAGTAGTAAAGGAATTAGTTTCTTATTAGATCGATATAAAAGTATGACATTTGCGGCAATTATTGGACTAGTTATCGGTTCGATTGTAATTGTGTTCCCTGGTATTCCAACTGGAGGATTTTCAATTATAAGTTCAATTATTACCTTTATTTTAGGATTTGCGATTGTTACTTATTTCGGTAAGAAATAAGGGCTGGAGTCCCCTTGGCGATAAAAGTCGTTAAGGGGATTTTTCATGCTATATATTGAAAGTCCAGGCATTTACATTGCTTGTTATAAAAAGCTTTTTTAAAATTGTTGAGTAGCAGTGTTTAGCGAAAGGGGGACTGGCTCCTTCGTTGTAGCAAACTGTTTTTGATAGTATAATGAAATGAGTATGCAGTGAGAAATTTGCTGCAAGTAGCTGAGGTGAAGAAACATGCAAAGAGTGACAAACTGTGTGTTAATTAGAGATAATGAAGTACTCTTACTCCAAAAACCTCGCCGGAATTGGTGGGTTGCACCAGGCGGGAAAATGGAGCGTGGTGAGACTGTAAGAGATTCCGTTGTTCGCGAGTATCGTGAAGAAACAGGTATTTATTTAAAGAACCCAGCGTTAAAGGGGGTCTTCACCTTTGTCATCCAAGAAGGTGATAAAGTTGTTTCTGAATGGATGATGTTCTCCTTTTTAGCGACAGATTTTGCAGGAGAAAACAAACTAGAGAGCGAAGAAGGCATCATTGGTTGGCATACATTTGATAAAATTGATGATTTAGCAATGGCACCAGGAGATTATCACATTATTGATTATTTAATTAAAGGAAATGGCATAATCTACGGTACATTTGTATATACCCCAGATTTTGAGTTGCTTTCATATCGATTAGATCCGAGTTAAACCGTCAAGGAGAGGATACGATGACAGAGAATAATGATATAAAAATGGTAATTATTACAGGAATGTCTGGAGCTGGAAAGACAGTAGCTTTACAAAGTTTTGAAGATTTAGGATATTTCTGTGTAGATAATTTACCACCGATGTTATTGCCAAAGTTTATTGAGCTTATGGCGGATTCAAAAGGAAAAATGAATAAAGTAGCACTTGGTATTGATTTACGTGGCCGAGAGTTTTTTGAACATTTATGGGAAGCGCTTGATGATTTATCAGAACGTACATGGATTATTCCTCATATTTTATTCTTAGATGCGAAAGATAGCACACTTGTAACTCGTTATAAAGAAACGAGACGCTCGCATCCACTTGCACCAACTGGTCTGCCGTTAAAGGGAATCGAAGCAGAGCGTAATTTATTAACAGATATGAAGGCACGCGCGAATATTGTGCTTGATACATCTGATTTAAAACCGAAAGAATTACGTGAAAAAATTGTTCACCTATTTTCAACTGAAACTGAGCAAGCATTTCGTGTAAATGTTATGTCATTTGGATTTAAGTACGGTATTCCAATTGATGCCGATTTAGTATTTGATGTTCGTTTTTTACCAAATCCATATTACATTCCACATATGAAGCCATTAACAGGACTAGATGAGGAAGTTTCATCGTATGTGCTGAAATTTAATGAGACGCATAAGTTTTTAGAGAAATTGACTGATCTTATCACTTTCATGCTGCCTCATTATAAAAGAGAAGGCAAGAGTCAACTTGTAATTGCAATTGGATGTACAGGTGGACAGCATCGTTCTGTTACGCTTACAGAATACCTTGGGAAACATTTGAAACCAGAGTATAGTGTTCATGTATCTCATCGTGATGTGGAGAAGAGAAAGGGCCATTAAGGGATGAAAAAAGAGAGAAAACCTAAAATTGTCATCATGGGAGGCGGAACTGGACTTTCTGTTTTATTACGAGGATTAAAACAATATCCGGTTGATATTACAGCAGTTGTTACAATCGCTGATGATGGTGGCAGTTCAGGTAGATTACGTGATGAGCTAGAAATTCCACCCCCAGGTGACATTCGTAACGTACTTGTTGCGTTATCAGATGTAGAGCCACTGGTGGAAGCTTTATTTCAGCATCGTTTCACAACGGGAGATGGGCTGAAAGGTCATGCGTTAGGAAATTTATTATTGGCAGGTATGACCTCGATTACAGGAGACTTCTTCCATGCTATTACAGAAACGAGTAAAGTTTTAAATGTTAGAGGACGTGTATTACCAGCAGCGAATCAAAGTGCAGTACTACATGCGGAACTAGAAGACGGAGAAATTGTAACAGGTGAATCAAAGATTCCTTATTTCGGAAAGAAAATTAACCGTGTCTTTTTAACTCCAGAAGATGTAGAGCCGTTACATGAAACGTTGACTGAAATTAAACGAGCTGATTTACTTGTTTTCGGTCCAGGAAGTTTGTATACGAGTATATTACCGAATTTAGTTGTTAACAAAATTGGGGACGCTGTTCTTGCTGCAAAGGCGAAGAAGGTATATGTGTGTAATGTTATGACGCAAGCTGGTGAAACGATGGGATATACTGCGTTTGATCATGTGCAGGCGTTACATGATCATTTAGGTGAACCATTTATCGATACTGCAATTGTAAATAACCGTGATATTCCTTGTGAATTACGTCAGTTATATGAGGAAGAAATGTCAGCGCCAGTTGTAGTAGATGAAGAGCGTTTTACTGAAAATAATATTAATGTGATTCAAGATCAATTAGCGAAGTATGATGACCGTGTTGTAAGACACGATACATTAAAACTAGCTTCTATTTTATATTCACTGTTGTAGATGTGCGTTGCCTCGTTTGAGGTAACGCTCCTCATTTCATATAGGACAAGATTTTTGTTCCACAATAATCGTATAAGGAGGTGTTGACTGTGTCATTTGCATCAGAAACAAAGAAAGAGTTGACGAATCTGGAGATGAAGGAATGCTGTGAGAAAGCAGAATTATCAGCGTTACTTCGCATGAACGGATCGCTTTCTTTTTCAAATCGTCGTCTATCAATCGATATTCAAACGGAAAATGCGGCAATTGCAAGAAGGATTTATACGCTTTTGAAAAAAGGATATGACGTGACGGTAGAATTACTTGTTCGTAAAAAAATGCGATTGAAGAAAAACAATGTATATATCGTAAGGCTTGTTGAGAAGTCACGCGAAATATTAGCTGATCTTCATATCGTTCGAGACGACTTTTCATTTATTCGAAATATATCACAAGAATTAATTGAGAAGAAATGTTGTAAACGATCGTATTTACGCGGTGCATTTTTAGCAGGTGGTTCAGTAAATAACCCAGAAACATCATCTTATCATTTAGAGATCTTTTCGTTATATAAGGAACATAATGATGCTATATGTGAACTGATGAACGGATTTGATTTAAATAGTAAGACGTTGGAAAGAAGAAAAGGGTACATTACGTATTTGAAAGAAGCAGAAAAGATTACAGAGTTTTTAAATATTATAGGTGCTCATAATGCACTTTTAAGATTTGAAGACATTCGAATCGTACGTGATATGCGTAATTCTGTAAATCGCTTAGTGAACTGCGAAACAGCTAATTTAAATAAAACAATTGGTGCAGCGCTAAGGCAGATTGAAAATATCCGTTATATTGATGAGACGGTTGGTCTTGATATATTGCCGGATAAACTACGAGAAATTGCGCAATTACGAAGAGATTATCAAGATGTAACATTGAAAGAGTTAGGTGAGATGGTATCCGGGGGGAAAATTAGTAAATCGGGTATTAATCATCGTTTGCGTAAAATTGATGATATTGCAGAGAAATTACGCGCGGGGGAAACGGTAGCAAAAAAATAAGAGGTTAAAGGGGAAATGGAGCTGTGGTTCAAAAAAGAGTTCAGGTTTCATTAAAAAACGGTTTACAAGCACGTCCGGCTGCGTTGTTTGTACAAGAGGCCAATCGCTTTCATGCAGATATTTTCATCGAAAAAGATGGGAAGACAGTAAATGCAAAGAGCATAATGGGGATTATGAGCTTAGCAATTGGAACTGGTAGCATGATAACAATTACAACAGAAGGTTCAGATGCAGAAGAGGCTTTAGAGGCATTAGCTGCATATGTACAATAAGAAGCTATCGCGCATGTGCGATAGCTTTTTTGTTGTTTGGGGCTTGTTGGTGGGGGTATGTGGGATGTGCGTTCTTGTCGAGAATTGTCGGTAAGTCGATAAGTTGTGTCGAAACGTCGATATATTAAAATAATCGCCGATATAATTGGAGTTACGGTCGATATATTTGAAAAATCGCCGATATATTTAGAGGGATACTGAGTGGGGTATGTTCGTGCGGAGATTTAACTATAAAAAAGCGCCCTGTAATAGGCGCTTTTTTATGTATCCAGCTCCAGCGACTCTAAATAAGCCGCTTCCGCTTTTAAGTATTAACGATTTGTAAAGATCTTATCGATTAAACCGTATTCTAAAGCTTTTTCTGCTGTCATGAAGTTGTCGCGGTCTGTGTCGCGTTGTAGCACTTCAAGTGGTTGACCTGTGCGGTCAGCAAGAATTTGGTTTAGTTTTTCACGTAAGAATAGAATACGTTTAGCAGCGATTTCGATTTCAGTCGCTTGACCTTGTGCACCACCAAGTGGTTGGTGAATCATTACTTCACTGTTTGGAAGTGCATAACGTTTTCCTTTTTCACCTGCTGCAAGTAAGAATGCACCCATAGATGCAGCCATACCGATACAGATTGTTGATACTTGCGGTTTAATAAACTGCATTGTATCGTAAATTGCCATACCTGCTGTGATAGAACCACCAGGGCTGTTGATGTAGATGTGAATATCTTTTTCTGGATCTTGAGATTCCAAGAATAAAAGCTGGGAAACGATTGAGTTAGCTACGTTGTCATCAATTGCGCTACCAAGCATAATGATGCGGTCTTTTAATAGTCGAGAGTAAATATCGTAAGCGCGTTCTCCACGATTTGTTTGTTCAATTACTGTAGGAATTAAATTCATCTGTTATTTCCTCCTTATAAAGCTTTCTTAGTCTTATAATACAATTATGGTCAATAAAGGTCAAACGAAACCACTTTAAATCAAAAAAATATGTAGTTGTACCATGAAATATTCGCTATGTTTTTGAAATTCCCTGCTTATGTATCTTCAACATCATAACCGAATTACATAAATTTAAACGTTATAAAAACTGTAGAAAAAAAGAAAAGAACGCCTTTTGACTGAAGCGTTCTTTCGATATCTATTCTTTTAAAAGATAGGTTACTTTATTTAAAATCTTTTCGATTTGTTTCGCGTTTTTACTATACATTTCGCTCGCTGATTTCGACTTTGTTTCTAAGGAAAATAGTTCAAGATCAGCATGACATTTTTTTAATGATGCTAATAATAAAGGTTTGTTTTGAGGAGAAGGCATTTGTAGTTTGTCATTATAAATGTCGATAGTCAGTTGTCCGTATGAATCAACTTGACCGAGAAAGACATTTTCAATAACAACACCGAGCTTTTCTAGTTCAGCATGTAGCCAAGCGCGGTTATGTCCACTTGCGGATAGCGGTTCATCTAAGACATTGCCATCCATAATAACAGTTTGTGGTTCTTTTTCGTTTGCTACTTTTAAACCGATGTCTTTTGCTGTAAGTGGCTGGGAATCTTTCTTTAATAATACATTTAATTCTCCGCTCGGTTCTAAGACAGCAAATTCAACATCAGCTACGCTGAAAGCACCTTTTCCACGGAGAAGTTCCAGTAATTCATCACTTGTATATTTTTCTTTCTTTAAGTTGTCTTCGAGTATCTTTCCGTCTTTTATTAATACGGTAGATTTCCCTTCAAAGAAGTCCCGAGCTGTTTTGTTCTTTAAAGAGAGGATTCCTGTTAAAAAAGGTACCACAGCGAAAATGAGTATCGCAAAGACGCCGTGAAAAAATTTTGAATCGAGCCCTGTAGATACTTGGGCAGCGATGTCACCGATTGTCATTCCGGCTATGTATTCAAAGAAGGAGAGCTGAGAGATTTGTCTTTTCCCTAACCATTTCGTAATAGCGAATAAAATAATTAATATGAATACAGAGCGAAGAATGACAAGTGTCCATTCCGGCAGGTGAGACATAGTCATTTCCTCCAGTCTACTTAAAACCCTTTATATTGAGGTTCTTCACGTTCTAATACTGAAACTCTATTTTGTAAATCAGCGATGATGCTGTCCATTTCTAGCATGCATTCGTGAAATACACGTTTTGTTTCTTCATCCTGTGAATTTAGTGAAAGGGAACTTAAACTTGCTTGAGCGCCCCTTACACTAGCGAGACAGGTTTTTACGCTAGCGATAACAGTCATACAAACACTCCTTATCCTTTCGGTTTGAATAACAATGCTCCGATGAAGCCGAAAATAATAGCTGCGGATACACCGGCGCTTGTTACTTTAAACATGCCGGTAATAACGCCAACGATGCCATGTTTTGCGGCTTCTTCCATTGCGCCGTGAACGAGGGCATTACCAAAGCTTGTAATAGGTACGGTTGCCCCAGCTCCAGCGAAGTCAATTAATGGTTCATACAAATTAAATCCATCTAATATAGCTCCAGCAACAACGAGTGTTGCCATTGTATGAGCGGGTGTTAGTTTGCCGACATCAAACATAAGTTGGCCAATTACACATATGAGTCCGCCAATGACGAAAGCCCAGAAAAAAATCATTGCGTTGCACCTCCGAATTCAATTGAAACGGCGTGAGCGATGCACGGAATCGTTTCTTCTTGTTGGAATGTAAGTGGAGATAGTAAAGCGCCTGTCGCAACGACAAGTATTTTTTTGAACTCTCCTCTTTTCATTCTGTTTAATAAATGACCGTACACGACTGTTGCGGAACATCCTGGTCCACTAGCCCCAGCTATGACAGGTTGCCCTTCTCTATAAATGAGCAGCCCGCAATCTTGAAACTGTTCGCTCGTTACTTTCGTTCCGTGTTTATGTAATAAGTCATAAGCAATTTCGCGGCCGACATGTCCGAGGTCACCGGTTACGATTAAATCGTAGTAAGAGGCGTCGATTTGGCGTTCGCGTAGGTGGGCCTCAATTGTATCGACGGCGGCTGGAGCCATTGCGCCTCCCATATTAAACGGATCGGTTAATCCCATATCAACCACTTTTCCGATTGTGGCTGATGTTACCCTAGGGCCGTTTCCAGTATCACTTAAAATAGCGGCTCCTGCTCCAGTTACTGTCCACTGCGCGGTAGGTGGCTTTTGTCCACCATATTCAGTAGGGTAGCGGAACTGTTTTTCTACAGCGGTGTTATGGCTTGATGCCCCAGTTAATAAATATTTTGCGCCTTTTGCATTTACGATACTCGCCCCAAGTGCTAAACCTTCCATAGAAGTAGAACAAGCGCCGAATAGTCCGAGATAAGGAGTGCCCAGTGTACGGCAAGCAAAACTTGTAGGGGTAATTTGATTAATTAAATCTCCTGCGAGTACAAATTGGATATCGTCTTTACGAAGTTCTGCTTTTTCAGTGGCGCGGCTACAAGCTTCTTCGAACAAAATTTTATGTGCTTTTTCATAGGAATCTTGTCCGAGCCATAAATCTTCATGAAGGATATCGAAGTCTTCGGGGATTTTTCCTTTTGCTTCAAACGGCCCGCCGACGACTCCTGTCGAAATAATAACTGGTTTGTTTTCAAATACCCACGTTCGGTGTCCTTGTAACATTTATAGCCCTCCCCATTGAACGAGAATCGTTTTAATAAGTGCGATGACGAAAGCTGAAAATACACCAAATAAAATAACGGAGCCGGCTAATTTAAACATGTTACCGCCAACGCCAAGGACAAACCCTTCCGTCCGGTGCTCGATACATGCGGCGACAACAGAGTTACCAAATCCAGTGACAGGTACAGCTGTCCCAGCACCTGCAAATTGACCGAGACGATCATATACGCCGAACCCAGTTAGTAACATCGAGATGAAAATAAGAGTTGCTACTGTTGGATTCCCTGCTGAGCGTTCAGTGAAATCGAAATACGTAATATAAAAAGTAGAAATGAGTTGCCCAATTAGGCAAATGAAACCACCAACGAAAAAGGCTTTTATACAGTTTTTTAAGACAGGACGCTTCGGTTCGCGTTCTTGCTCGAATTTTTTATATTCCTGTTGCACAGGGGTTAAGTTTTTATCTTTACTAGACATTGCAAACCTTCCTTTTCTTTTAAAAAGCGTTAAGTGTTAGACTCCATTTTTTTACCAATGAATTTTAATTGTTTATTAATTTCATCTTTAGATACCTTCTTTTCCTTAATTTTTCTTTCAAGCTTTTCAAGTAACATAAAGATTTTTTTATCTGTACTTACACGAACATCGAAAGTGGGGTGCTCATCACTTAGCTGCTTTTGGAGCTTCTTACGGAGAGGTTTTAATCCAAATCTTTCGTGATGCTCAGGTGTAACTGCTATGTAGAGATCTAAATTTGAATTTACTGCTGTACTTTTTATAATTTCATCCATAGTGAGAGCTCTTTTCTTGGCTCCTTGTGATATAGATTGATTAAAGGATTCCATACTCGTTTTTGTTAACTTTGGACCTTTCTCTTTCTCCGTTCGTTTTGCTTCTTCTTTCACTTTTTTATCTAAAGGACTATTATCACATCCGGTAAAAGAGCTAAATAGAAGGGCAAATAATACGGTTATGAGTCCGAGTTTTTGCATATTTATCATTCCATTTCTATTGCAATATGTAATGTGATAGAAAAAGGATGACTGCATATCATCCTTTTTCTATTTCACAGCAAGACTGATTCGTTATTGCTGTGAGTATTGTGGTTCTTCTTGTTGGACTTCTTCAACGCGTGGGTTTAAAGAATCGATAATCGTTTGTGTTTGCTGTGCAGCTGTTTGGAAAAGTTGCTTAGCTTGTTGGTTATCCGTATCAAGAGCGAATCCCTCTAAGCTAGCTTGTGCACTTTTTAATCCAGAAACAGTTTGTTTTAATTTCGTAATTACAGTCATTGAATGAAGCCCCCTTTGGAATATCAATTCAAAGATTATAATTTGTGAGTTGGGGTGAATTTATGATTGGAAAATTTAGGGGTGGGTGCTTTGTTAATATACTCATAACTAAGCGTCATAAAGGATTACGGGGATATTTTTATTGATTTAGATGGATTTTATTGCTATTATTATGAGAAGAAAATGAAGTGTTTTCTATTATCATGCGCCCATAGCTCAGTCGGATAGAGCGGTGGTTTCCGGTACCACGTCTGCCGGGGGTTCGAATCCCTCTGGGCGCGTCAAAAAGTCCTAACTTACGTTTTGTAGGTTAGGACTTTTTTTATTTTCCTCTTGTTATATCTGGTAATAAGATTTACTATTAGTACTTGATTATAAATTAATTCCGTTATTATTTTCTTTCAATATTATTCAAATTTCGGTTGTAAGTTGTAAATCTCATTAATACATATAAATTAATAATATTTTGGAATGGGTGTCTGTGATAGCATTCTCCTTTTACCAAACTTATTGTACAATAGAAACAAGGGGGAGATTAGTTTGAAGGCAAGTCTTTTACAAGAACAAAGCTTACGTTTGGCAATGACACAAGAGTTAAGGCAAGCGATTACAATGCTCCAGTATAATGTACAAGAATTATCGGAGTTTTTGTATGAGCAATCGTTAGAGAATCCCCTTATTGAGTTAGGTGGTTTTGAGAGGGAGAAGAAAAAGAGCTCTAACACAAGTAAAAGTACCAGCAAACAAGTCGAGAATCAGATGGAAATCTACAGTGTGGATTCTACAACGATTCAGCAACATTTATTAAATCAAATACAGTATTATAAAATAGAGGAAGAAGAGCGAAAAGTAGCTTCTTTCATTATTATGAACATGGATGGAAATGGGTATTTACAAGAGACGAACGAAGAGTTAGCAAATCTTCTTTCCGTACCACTTCATGTAGTTGACCGCTCTGTAGAGCTTGTCCAATCACTGGAGCCAGCAGGGGTAGGAGCGCGTAATATTCAGGAATGTCTAACTTTGCAATTGAAGCGCTTACAAAGGCGGAATGGATTAGCAGAAGAGGTTGTAGAAGACCATTTCGCTTATTTCGTGAAGAAAGATTGGCGAAAGCTCGTTCAAGTGTTGAAGTGTAGTAATGAGGAATTGCAATCGGCGGTGAACTGTATTACGTCATTACAGCCGAAACCAGGTCTTGCGTTTTCTTCTGATAAACCACTTTATATTGTGCCTGATATGGCGGTGAAAAAAGATGGTGATCGTCTCGTTTTACAAATGAATGAGAGAAATATGCCGAGAATTGAAATTCATTCTGAATATAGTGCGCTTCTTAATAATAGTGAAAGTGAAGTAGCATCTTACGTTTCAGAAAAGTATCAGCATGTGCAGTGGATTATGCGTAGTTTGAAACAGAGAAAACAAACGCTTTTGCAAGTAATGACCATTATTATGGAAAAACAACGTGATTTCTTCTGGAAAGGTCCGGAGTATTTAAAGCCACTTGCTTTAAAAGAAGTAGCTGAAGAGTTAAGTGTGCATGAATCGACAATTAGTCGCGCAACGCGAAATAAATATGTGCAAACACCACACGGTTTATTTGAGATGAAATCGTTCTTTAGTAATGCCGTTTCGACTACTGAAGATGAAGCAGTCTCTACAAAGCGTGTAAAACAATTTATTCAAACGCTTGTTGAGGCAGAGAATAAGAAAAAGCCACTTTCAGATCAAAAGATTTCAAAATTGTTAGAAGAAGAGCACGAAATCGTTATTTCTCGAAGAACAGTGGCGAAGTATAGAGAGCAAATGCACATTCCAGCGTCGTCATTACGAAAAACAATCGGATAGGTGAAGAAGATGAAAGTTGTACTGTATACAAAAAAAGATTGTGGCCTTTGCGTGAAGGCGAAACAAGTTTTACAGGAAGTACAATGTGAATATTCTTTTCAAATTGAGGAAATAGATATATATGAAGATAATGACCTTTTAGAAAAATATCATCTAATGATTCCGGTTGTAGAAATAGACGGAAAACAAGTAGAATATGGTAACATTCACAAAGGTGTCATAATAAACTATATAAAGAATGCAGTTAAGAGTTGAATAAGTTTCTATCTCCTGTTACAATAATACACGTAGCAGGGATTATTTTTTTAACCTATGTGGGACACAAAATGTCACTACGGGACGTAAAGTGACCACGAGGGAAAATGAACCGATGTAGTGAGGAGAAAAGATATGCGCTCATGGATTCAGAACACAAAAAAATTATTACCTGATCTGCTACCTGTTATGCAAACGAGAATGCAAATTCTTCAATACATTAGGCTTATGCAGCCGATTGGAAGAAGAAATTTATCAGCAAGTCTCGGTATGACAGAACGAGTATTGCGAAGTGAAGTTCAAGTTTTGAAAGAACAAAACTTAGTTCACGTCGCTTCTTCTGGAATGACTTTGACAGAAGAAGGAACAGCTTTAGTTCTTGCTTTGGAAGACTTTATGAAAGAAATTTCCGGGTTAAAGGTTTTAGAAAAGCAACTTAAGGAAACATTAGACTTGGATGAAGTTTTCGTTGTCCCTGGTGATAGTGATGAATCACCTTGGGTCAAACTGGAGATGGGCCGTGCTTGTGTGACTTGTATAAAAGACCGTCTGACAGCGAATAATATCGTTGCTGTGGCTGGAGGAACTACGCTAGCTGCTGTTGCGGACATGATGCAGCTTGATTGCAAAGATTTACATATGCTATTTGTCCCAGCACGTGGTGGAATTGGAGAAGGCGTCGAGTTAGAAGCCAATACCATTTGTGCCAAAATGGCGCAAAATACGATGAGTAATTATCGCTTATTGTATGTTCCAGACCATGTTAGCAGCGAAGCATATGCGTCTATTGTGACAGAGCCTTCCGTGAAAGAAGTTCTTGAGTTGATTCGATCTTCCAATATCGTCATTCATGGAATAGGTGATGCGTTAACAATGGCACGTCGCAGAAATACTTCAGAAGCAGATTGGTTAAAGATTCAGGCAAGCGAAGCAGTTGGCGAAGCTTTCGGTTACTACTTTAATGAACAAGGAAATGTTGTTCATAAAGTAAGAACAGTTGGTATGCAACTAGAGGATTTACAAAATGTATCTCACGTTGTTGCAGTCGCTGGAGGTTCTTCAAAGGCAAAGGCAATACAGGCTGTAATTAAACAAGGGCACACTTCAATTCTAATTACAGATGAAGGTGCAGCAAAACAGTTAACAAAGGGTATTACCCTTTAATATAATCCCCCAAGGAGGAAATTCAAATGACTAAAATTGGTATTAATGGATTTGGACGTATCGGACGTAACGTATTCCGCGCAGCACTTAACAACCCAGAGGTAGAAGTAGTAGCAATCAACGACTTAACAGATGCTAAAACTTTAGCTCACCTTTTAAAATATGACACAGTTCACGGAACTTTAAACGCAGAAGTATCTGCTAACGAAAGCAGCATCGTTGTTAACGGTAAAGAAATTAAAGTTATCGCTGAGCGTGACCCAGCACAATTACCATGGAGCGACTACGGAGTAGAAATCGTAGTAGAATCTACTGGCCGTTTCACTAAAAAAGCAGACGCTGAAAAACACTTAGGTGGATCAGTTAAAAAAGTTATCATCTCAGCTCCAGCTTCTGACGAAGATATCACTGTAGTTATGGGTGTTAACCACGAACAATACGATGCAGCTAGCCACAACGTAGTATCTAACGCTTCTTGTACTACAAACTGCTTAGCTCCATTCGCTAAAGTATTAAACGAAAAATTCGGCGTAAAACGCGGAATGATGACAACAATTCACTCTTACACTAACGACCAACAAATCTTAGACTTACCACACAAAGATTTACGTCGTGCTCGTGCAGCAGCTGAAAACATGATCCCAACATCTACTGGTGCAGCTAAAGCAGTAGCATTAGTATTACCAGAACTTAAAGGTAAATTAAACGGTGGCGCTGTACGTGTTCCAACTGCTAACGTTTCTCTAGTTGACCTAGTTGTTGAACTTGACAAAGAAGTAACAGTTGAAGAAGTAAATGCAGCATTCAAAGCAGCAGCTGAAGGCGAATTAAAAGGTATCCTTGGATACAGCGAAGAGCCATTAGTATCTATCGACTATAACGGATGTACAGCTTCTTCTACAATCGATGCATTATCTACAATGGTAATGGAAGGTAACATGGTTAAAGTACTTTCTTGGTACGATAACGAAACTGGTTACTCTAACCGCGTAGTAGACCTAGCAGCTTACATGACTTCAAAAGGTCTTTAATTCTTAATTATATAAGTTATCAATGACAAAACGAGGGAGAGGGTTTGTTCCCTCTCTCTCTTCTTTCGTTTTAAAAGCAAATGTGTTAAGCTTTTGAGTGGGTTTTGTCAATCCTAACTAGTAGTCGGAGGGAAATCCAATGAACAAAAAATCAATTCGTGACGTAGATTTAAAAGGTAAGCGTGTATTTTGCCGCGTTGACTTCAACGTACCTATGAAAGAAGGCAAAATTACAGATGAAACTCGTATCCGTGCAGCTCTTCCTACAATTCAATATTTAGTAGAGCAAGGTGCGAAAGTTATTTTAGCAAGCCACTTAGGCCGTCCAAAAGGTCAAGTAGTAGAAGAATTACGTCTTACTCCAGTAGCAGCACGTTTAGGCGAGCTTCTTGGTAAAGATGTTAAAAAAGCAGACGAAGCATTCGGACCAGTTGCACAAGAAATGGTTGCAGCAATGAACGAAGGCGACGTATTAGTTCTTGAAAACGTACGTTTCTATGCGGGCGAAGAAAAGAACGATGCAGAACTTGCGAAAGAATTTGCAGCTCTTGCTGACATCTTCGTAAACGATGCATTCGGTGCAGCTCACCGTGCTCATGCTTCTACAGCAGGTATCGCGGACTACCTACCAGCAGTATCTGGTTTACTAATGGAAAAAGAGTTAGATGTTCTTGGAAAAGCACTTTCTAACCCAGATCGTCCATTCACAGCTATCATCGGTGGGGCGAAAGTAAAAGATAAAATCGGTGTAATTCGTCATCTATTAGACAAAGTAGATAACTTAATCATCGGTGGCGGACTTGCTTACACATTCGTTAAAGCTTTAGGTCATGAAATTGGTCTATCTCTATGTGAAGACGACAAGATCGAACTAGCAAAAGAATTTATGCAACTTGCAAAAGAAAAAGGCGTAAACTTCTACATGCCAGTTGATGTTGTAATCACTGAGGAATTCTCTGAAACTGCAACAACTAAAATCGTTAATATCGATTCTATCCCTTCTAACTGGGAAGGCGTGGACATCGGTCCTAAAACACGTGAAATTTATGCAGATGTAATTAAAAACTCTAAGCTTGTTGTATGGAATGGACCAATGGGTGTATTCGAAATGACTCCATTCTCACAAGGTACAAAAGCAGTAGGACAAGCATTAGCAGATGCAGAAGGTACATACTCTGTTATCGGCGGTGGTGACTCTGCAGCAGCTGTTGAAAAATTCGGTATGGCTGATAAAATGAGCCACATTTCTACTGGCGGCGGTGCGTCATTAGAATTCATGGAAGGTAAAGAGCTTCCAGGTGTAGTTTGTCTTAACGACAAATAAGTAGCAGCCAAAGAAAAAGGACGGTGCAAAGCATGCGTAAACCAATTATCGCAGGTAACTGGAAAATGAATAAAACTCTATCTGAAGCAGTTAGCTTCGTAGAGGAAGTTAAAGGTCAAATCCCAGCAGCTTCAGCTGTTGATGCAGTAGTTTGCTCTCCAGCTCTATTCTTAGAGCGCCTTGTAGCAGCGACTGAAGGAACTGATTTACAAGTAGGTGCACAAAACATGCACTTCGAAAAAAATGGTGCATTCACTGGCGAAATTAGCCCAGTAGCACTTAGCGACTTAAAAGTTGGCTATGTAGTACTTGGCCACTCTGAGCGTCGTGAAATGTTTGCTGAAACAGATGAGTCAGTAAACAAAAAGACTATCGCAGCATTTGAACATGGTTTAACACCAATCGTATGTTGTGGTGAGACTTTAGAAGAGCGCGAAAGCGGAAAAACATTTGATCTAGTAGCAGGTCAAGTGACAAAAGCACTTGCAGGTTTAACTGAAGAGCAAGTTAAAGCAACTGTTATCGCTTATGAGCCAATCTGGGCTATCGGTACAGGTAAATCTTCTTCTTCTGCAGATGCAAACGAAGTATGTGCGCACATCCGTAAAGTTGTTGCAGAAGCTGTTTCTCCAGCTGCTGCAGAAGCTGTTCGTATCCAATACGGCGGTAGCGTAAAACCAGAAAACATTAAAGAGTACATGGCACAATCTGACATCGACGGCGCTTTAGTTGGCGGTGCTAGCTTAGAGCCTGCTTCGTTCTTAGGTCTTCTGGAGGCGGTAAAATGAGAAAGCCAACAGCTCTAATTATTCTTGACGGTTTCGGACTTCGTGAAGAAACTTACGGGAATGCTGTAGCACAAGCTAAGAAACCTAATTTTGATGGTTACTGGAACAAATTCCCTCACACAACGCTTACAGCTTGTGGCGAGGCAGTAGGTCTTCCAGAAGGTCAAATGGGTAACTCTGAGGTTGGTCACTTAAATATCGGTGCTGGCCGCATTGTATATCAAAGCTTAACACGCGTAAACGTTGCAATTCGTGAAGGTGAGTTCGATAAGAACGAAACGTTCCAAAGTGCAATTAAAAGCGTAAAAGAAAAAGGTACTGCACTTCATTTATTCGGTTTACTTTCTGACGGTGGTGTGCACAGTCACATGAACCACATGTTTGCTCTTCTTCGCTTAGCAGCTAAAGAAGGCGTTGAGAAAGTATACATTCATGCATTCTTAGATGGCCGCGATGTTGGACCAAAAACAGCACAAAGCTATATCGATGCAACAAATGAAGTAATTAAAGAAACAGGAGTAGGACAATTCGCGACTATCTCTGGTCGTTATTACTCCATGGACCGTGACAAGCGTTGGGATCGCGTAGAAAAATGTTACCGTGCTATGGTGAATGGTGAAGGACCTACTTATAAATCAGCAGAAGAGTGTGTAGAAGACTCTTATGCAAATGGTATCTACGATGAATTCGTATTGCCGTCTGTAATTGTTAACGAAGATAACACGCCAGTTGCAACAATCAATGATGATGATGCAGTTATCTTCTATAACTTCCGTCCAGACCGTGCAATTCAAATTGCTCGTGTATTTACAAACGAAGACTTCCGTGAGTTCGATCGTGGTGAAAAAGTACCTCACATTCCAGAATTCGTATGTATGACACACTTTAGTGAAACAGTAGATGGTTACGTGGCATTCAAGCCAATGAACCTTGATAACACTTTAGGTGAAGTTGTTGCGCAAGCGGGATTAAAGCAACTTCGCATCGCGGAAACTGAAAAGTATCCGCACGTTACATTCTTCTTTAGCGGTGGTCGTGAGGCTGAATTCCCAGGAGAAGAACGTATCTTAATTAACTCACCGAAGGTTGCAACGTATGACTTGAAACCTGAAATGAGCATTTACGAAGTAACGGACGCTTTAGTAAATGAAATCGAAAATGATAAACATGATGTTATCATTCTTAACTTTGCGAACTGTGATATGGTTGGCCATTCTGGGATGATGGAACCAACAATTAAAGCAGTAGAAGCAACTGACGAATGTTTAGGAAAAGTTGTAGAAGCGATTCTTGCAAAAGATGGTGTAGCACTTATTACTGCTGACCATGGTAATGCTGACGAAGAATTAACTTCTGACGGAGAGCCAATGACAGCTCATACAACTAACCCGGTTCCTTTCATTGTTACTAAGAACGACGTAGAATTACGTGAAGGTGGTATCTTAGGTGATATCGCTCCAACTATGCTTACACTTCTTGGTGTTGAGCAACCGAAAGAAATGACAGGTAAAACAATTATTAAATAATTTGCTTATATAAAAAGGAGAGAATTTATTATGTCAACAATTATTGATGTTTATGCTCGCGAAGTCCTTGACTCTCGTGGTAACCCAACTGTAGAAGTAGAAGTTTACACAGAAAGCGGCGCTTTCGGACGCGCTATCGTACCAAGTGGTGCATCTACTGGTGAACACGAAGCAGTAGAATTACGTGACGGTGACAAATCTCGTTACCTTGGTAAAGGTGTTGTTAACGCAGTAAACAACGTTAACGAAATTATCGCTCCAGAAATCGTTGGTTTCGACGTAACTGACCAAGCTGGTATCGACCGTGCTATGATCGAATTAGATGGCACTCCAAACAAAGGTAAACTAGGCGCTAACGCTATCCTTGGTGTATCTATGGCAGTAGCTCACGCAGCAGCTGACTTCGTAGGTCTTCCATTATACCGTTACCTTGGTGGATTCAATGCAAAACAATTACCAACTCCAATGATGAACATCATCAACGGTGGTTCTCACGCTGATAACAACGTAGACTTCCAAGAGTTCATGATCTTACCAGTTGGTGCTCCAACATTCAAAGAATCAATCCGTATGGGTGCTGAAGTATTCCATGCACTTAAAGCTGTATTACATGACAAAGGTCTTAACACTGCAGTAGGTGACGAAGGTGGATTCGCTCCAAACCTTGGTTCTAACCGTGAAGCATTAGAAGTAATCATCGAAGCTATCGAAAAAGCTGGTTACAAAGCTGGCGAGAACGTATTCTTAGGAATGGACGTTGCTTCTTCTGAGTTCTACAACAAAGAAACTGGTAAATATGACCTTGCAGGCGAAGGCCGTACTGGCTTAACTTCTGCAGAAATGGTTGATTTCTACGAAGAGCTTTGCAAAGACTTCCCAATCATCTCTATCGAAGATGGTTTAGACGAAAACGACTGGGATGGTCACAAATTATTAACTGAGCGTCTTGGAAGCAAAGTACAATTAGTTGGTGACGATTTATTCGTAACTAACACTCAAAAACTTGCTGAAGGTATCGAAAAAGGTATCTCTAACTCAATCTTAATTAAAGTTAACCAAATCGGTACTTTAACTGAGACTTTCGAAGCTATCGAAATGGCTAAACGTGCTGGTTACACAGCAGTTGTATCTCACCGTTCTGGTGAAACTGAAGATGCTACAATCGCTGACATCGCAGTTGCAACTAACGCTGGCCAAATCAAAACTGGTTCTATGAGCCGTACTGACCGTATTGCTAAGTACAACCAATTATTACGCATCGAAGACGAACTAGGCGAAATCGCTGTTTACGATGGTATCAAATCTTTCTACAACATCAAACGATAATTGTAGAAAATAACGACAGACCGTGAGAAATCACGGTCTGTTTTTTTATGCTAAAATTGTTCCCCCGTCATAAGTGACATGAAATGTTTAAAGAAACTGTTATAATCAAAATCAATTGCAATTTGATGACCCGGCCAATCAATAAATGGCTTTTGGTTCACTAAAGAACGAAATTCCCCTATGCTTGCTCCTTGTGCAGAGGATTCTGTCATGACAACGATAGGGGATTTGTGATACGTAAACATAGAGTTATCAAGTAAAGCGAGTATTGGCATTGTGTCATGGAAGGGGCTACCCTTTAAATGTGGTAGAGCATTTTTATAATAGCCGTAGTAATAATGATCGAATAACGGTTTGACGAGTGGGGCTTTTCCTTTTGCTTCAATATATTCAGCCATTTCTGGTGTAATGATGGAATATTGGGTGACGTTTAATGGATAGATGTACATGTTAGGTGAGGATTGAAGGACTATATTAGCGGCAGTAGGGTCACCATAAAAGTTTGCTTCAGAAATAGGGGTGACATTACCAGGATGTAAAAAGGCACCGCCCATTACGTAGTAAGATTTAATTTGTTTCATTAACTGTTTGCACATGATAAATAAAATTGCTAGAGAGGTAAGTCTTCCTAAACTTACAATGATTAATTCATCTTTATACTGTTCAATAAGAGGAATCACTTCAAAGAAATTCTCCATTTCTCCGTTAGTCACATTCCCATTTGGGATAATTGGCCCAAGCCCTTGTTTCCCGTGTACTTCTGTAAAAAAAGCAGGCGGGGCACCAGTAAGAGGGCGTTCTGAACCACCGAATATCTTAATATTTCTATTCCTTGTTTCATTCTTAAGAAAATGAGCATTTTGTACGGCCATCTCTTTTGGAACATTGCCGTAATCAGCAACAATACCGATGATTTCTATTTCATCGATAAAGAATGCTAAGAGGAGAGCCATCGTATCATCAATGCCAGGATCACAAAAAATAAGAACTTTTTTGGGCATATGTTCACCACCTATCTTGTTTATATATATGTAAGCTTAAAGGTAAAAAGATTATTTTATTGAAATAACAACCTTTAAAATTCAGAAAATAAAAACTTCTTATATTAGGTCAAGGTTTTTGACTTAATTTTCTTTTAGAAATGTAGTCATATCAAGGTTGTAAGCGTATAACATAGGCGTTTTTTGATGTCAAGTTGATAAATTGCAGCTTTTTACAATTTATACTATGATAAAGATATTAACAGAAGATCGTATAAACAAGAGGGATGATGAACATGAAATTTACAAAGATTCTTGTCCAAATTGCTGCTCTTTACGTTTTTTATATGGTTGGAACTTGGGTACAAGAAATGTTAAATATTCCAATCCCAGGAAGTTTGATTGGAATGTTCCTCTTACTTGTTTTACTTAGCCTAAAAGTTCTTCCAGTGAAATGGTTCGATTTAGGAGCAGAAACACTCGTTGCTATTATGCCGTTTTTATTAATTCCGCCAACGCTTGGCCTAATGAATTACGGTGCTTTTTTTATGAGTAAAGGAATTTCTCTTTTCATTACAGTTGTAGCGAGTACATTTTTAATCATTATTGTCGCAGGACATACAGGACAATATCTTGCGAATAGAAAGGAAAGAGAGTCGCGATGAGTCAAATATTAATCGGGATCGGTTGGGTTCTTTTTACGGTGCTATTATATCAATTATCTAAAAAAATCTATAAATTATTTCCAACACCATTCACCATTCCAATGCTTGTAGCAACAGGATTAATGGCTTTCCTATTTATCGTGCTTGATATACCATATCAACATTATATGGAAAGTGGTGGCGGCTGGATTGCAAAGCTACTTGGACCCGGTGTTGTAGCATTTGCAATTCCTCTTTATAAACAACGTCACGTTCTGCAAAAGTATGTTGTACCGATTGCCGGTGGTGTATTAGTAGGTACAACAGTTGCCATTGCAAGTGACTTTGCTATTGCGTCACTTATGGGAACAGATAAAAGCTTAATTTTATCTTCTTTACCAAAATCGGTGACAATGCCAGTTGCGATGAGTGTTTCGGAGCAAGTTGGTGGTGTACCGTCATTAACAGCAGCTTTCGTTGTTATTGCAGGTATTACTGGAACGATTACCGGCCCGCTTTTATTAAAATGGAGCCGCGTTACAAACTCAGTTGGTAAAGGTATCGGATTTGGATGTGCTTCTCATATTATGGGCGTGATGAGAGCGATGAAAAATAATGAACATGAAGGTGTTATTGGATCGGTAACAATGACATTAACAGCCATTTTGACATGTTTGCTCGGGCCGCTATTTGCAATGATGTTCATGTAATAGAAGAAAAGCGAGAGCAACCTTATAGCTCTCGCTTTTCTATAGAATTTATGCTACAGTTACAATAACTGAATCTTTGTAGGAGGTACGCCAAGTGCATACGTTATTATCCGTTTTACTTATTATTGTATCGATTTTAATGATTGTTATGGTACTTATGCAGTCTAGTAATAGCTCAGGCCTTTCAGGTGCAATTTCAGGCGGTGCAGAGCAATTATTTGGTAAGCAAAAAGCACGTGGAATTGAAGCGGTATTAAACCGTATTACAATTGTTTTAGCTGTATTGTTCTTCGCATTAACAATTGGTGTTACGTACTTAAACTTATAGAATTGAAAGAAGGAGCGTTAGTAGGATGTACTAATGGTTCTTCTTTTTTTGTTTTGCCATTTGAAAGATGTTTCTAATTAGATTATAGAAATATAAATATGGTACACTAGATATAGAAAGAATACGACTAGATTACAGAAGAGAAAGAGGAGAAGTACATGATGAAATTAGCATCTCCGAAACCATTTACATTTGAGGGTGGAGACCGCGCTGTTTTATTACTACATGGATTCACAGGAAACTCAGCTGATGTACGTATGTTAGGGCGTTTCTTAGAAAAGAAAGGCTACACTTGTCATGCCCCAATTTATAAAGGGCACGGTGTACCACCAGAAGAGCTTGTTCATACAGGTCCTGAAGATTGGTGGCAAGATGTAACGGAGGCATATCAGCTTTTAAAAGATAAAGGTTTTGAGAAAATTGCTGTCGTTGGATTGTCACTTGGCGGAGTATTTTCACTAAAATTAGGTTATACAGTACCGGTTTTAGGTGTAGTGCCGATGTGTGCACCAATGTATATTAAGAGTGAAGAAACGATGTACCAAGGTATATTGGCATATGCCCGCGAATATAAAAAGCGTGAGCAAAAATCACCAGAGCAAATCGAACAAGAAATGTTGGAATTCCAAAAGACACCGATGAATACATTAAAAGCATTACAACAATTAATTGCTGACGTACGTAACAATGTGGACATGATTTATGCACCAACATTTGTTGTACAAGCGCGTCATGATGAAATGATTAATACAGATAGTGCGAACATTATTTATAACGGTGTAGAATCAACGTTAAAAGACATTAAATGGTATGAAGACTCTACGCATGTCATTACACTTGATAAGCAGCGTGACGAGCTACATGAGGATGTATATAACTTCTTGGAGCAACTAGATTGGTAAGATCTAGTTGCCTCTTTTTTTCATAAGGAATTTTTTGTGAAAACTGTAAAAATCATAAGGGGAGTATTGAAGTTTCGCTTTATACATCCCCTATCTTTCGGATACACTAAATAATATAAGGTTTTAAAGGAGGTATTTTTGCTTGGAAGAAATCATACAAGAACATATTGATAAGTTGTTATTATTTATGAGAGAAGAAGCGTATAAACCGCTAACGATACAAGAGTTAGAAGAGGCATTTGGGATTGAAGGTTCTGAGGGCTTTAAAGATTTCGTAAAAGCACTTGTAACGATGGAAGAAAAGGGACTTGTTATTCGTACTCGTAGCAACCGTTACGGTCTTCCTGAAAAGATGAATTTAATACGTGGTAAGTTAATTGGACATGCGCGTGGTTTTGCATTTGTTGTACCAGACGAGAAGAAAACAGGAGACGATGATCTTTTCATCCCGCCTACAGAATTAAACGGTGCACTTCACGGCGATACAGTATTAGCACGCCTTAGTTCCCAATCGAGTGGTTCGCGTCAAGAAGGTTCCATTGTACGCATTTTAGAACGCGGAACGAAAGAATTAGTTGGTACATATACAGAATCGAAAAACTTTGGATTTGTTATACCTGACAATAAACGCTGGACAAGTGACATTTTCGTATTGAAAAGCGCATCAATGGGTGCTGTAGAAGGTCATAAAGTAGTTGTGAAAATTACGAGCTATCCAGAGAATCGTTTAAGTGCAGAAGGTGAAGTTGTTCAAATTCTAGGTCATAAAAATGACCCAGGAGTAGATATTTTATCTGTTATTCATAAACATCATTTACCTTTAGCGTTCCCTGAAGAAGTGATGGAACACGCAAACAGTGTACCAGAAACGATTTCAGAGGAAGATTTAAAAGATCGCCGTGACCTGCGTGACCAAATGATCGTAACGATTGACGGTGCAGACGCGAAAGATTTAGATGACGCTGTTACAGTAACGAAGCTTGAGAACGGTAACTATAAGCTTGGCGTTCACATTGCGGATGTAAGCCATTATGTTCAAGAAGGTTCTCCAATTGATGTAGAAGCAGCGGAAAGAGCGACGAGTGTATATCTTGTTGACCGTGTAATTCCGATGATTCCGCACCGTCTATCTAACGGTATTTGTTCATTAAATCCGAAAGTAGACCGTCTGACGTTATCTTGTGAAATGGAAATCAATAATTTAGGTGACGTTGTTAAACACGAGATTTTCCAAAGTGTAATTAAAACGACAGAGCGTATGACGTATGCTGACGTAAGAAGCATTTTAGAAGATGAGGACGAAGAATTAATTAAACGCTATGAGCCGCTCGTACCGATGTTTAAAGAGATGGGCCAATTGGCACAAATTTTACGTGAAAAACGTATGCGCCGCGGGGCAATCGACTTTGACTTTAAAGAAGCGAAAGTATTAGTAGATGAAGAAGGAAAACCGACAGACGTTGTTATGCGTGATCGTTCTGTATCAGAGAAGTTAATTGAAGAATTTATGCTTGTTGCAAACGAAACAGTAGCAGAGCATTTCCACTGGATGAACGTACCATTCATGTACCGTGTCCATGAAGATCCGAAAGAAGATAAGCTAGAGCGTTTCTTTGAGTTTGTAACGAACTTCGGATATGCAGTAAAAGGACGTGCAAATGAAGTACATCCTCGTGCGCTGCAACAAATTCTTGAAATGGTTCAAGGGCAGCCTGAAGAAGTAGTCATTTCAACAGTTATGCTTCGTTCTATGAAGCAAGCGCGTTACGATGCAGAAAGTTTAGGTCACTTTGGTTTATCAACTGAGTTCTACACACATTTCACATCACCAATTCGTCGTTACCCAGATACGATTGTTCATCGATTAATTCGTGAATACATCATTAACGGTAAAGTCGACAATGAAACACAAGCAAAATGGCGTGAAAAATTACCTGAGATTGCAGAGCACTCTTCTAATATGGAGCGTCGTGCAGTTGAAGCAGAACGTGAAACAGACGAGCTGAAAAAAGCAGAATATATGCTTGATAAGATCGGCGAAGAGTATGACGGTATGATTAGCTCTGTAACAAACTTCGGTTTATTCGTAGAGCTTCCAAATACAATTGAAGGTCTTGTACACGTTAGCTACTTAACGGATGATTACTATCGTTATGATGAGCAGCATTTCGCAATGATCGGAGAACGTACAGGTAACGTATTCCGCATCGGTGACGAAATTACAATTCGCGTTATTAACGTAAACAAAGACGAGCGAGCAATCGACTTTGAAATCGTTGGCATGAAAGGTACGCCTCGTCGTAAGTTCAAAGATCGTCCAGTCGTGATTGAACAGCCAAGAACAGGCAGAAAGAAACGCGGCGGACGTAGCGAACGCAGTAATGAGCGCGGCGGAGAACGTGGCACAGGTAGAAAATTTGACCGTGGTGGCAAAGGTAAAGGAAGAGGATCTGCATCCGCGTCCGCTAGCCAACCAGGGAAAAAAGATGGTAACGGCAAGAAGAAAAAAGCATTCTTCGAAAACGTACCAGGATTCAAGAAGAAGAAGAAAAAGCGTAAGTAAGAAAAGGATGGCTTCGCTTTGATAAAAAGCGGGGCTTTTTCTTTTTTCTTAGTGGCTGGAGAACGAGCCACTTTCGCTTTTTATGGAATCCAGC
>NZ_MACE01000040.1 GCF_001883995.1 Bacillus paranthracis
GACGAAGCAAAAAGCGCTTCTCTGTCGGGAGTTCCAATGTCCAAAGATTCTAAGCGAGCCACTTTCGCTTTTTGTTTACATTTGTTACAATAGTAAAAATAGAGGAGGGACGTTATATGCCAAAAGGTTCAGGTAAGGTTATCGCACAAAATAAAAAAGCATTTCATGATTATTTCATCGAAGAAACATACGAAGCAGGGCTTGTCCTTCAAGGAACGGAAATTAAGTCGATTCGCGCTGGACGCGTGAACTTGAAAGATGCGTTTGCACGTGTACATAATGGTGAAGTATGGGTTCATAATATGCATATTAGTACGTACGAACAAGGGAATCGTTTCAACCACGATCCGCTTCGCACGAGAAAGTTACTTCTGCATAAAAAAGAAATTGATAAATTAGCAGGAGCTGCAAAAGAAACAGGATATGCATTAGTTCCACTAAAAATCTATTTGAAAAATGGATTTGCGAAAATGGCACTTGGTTTAGCAAAAGGTAAGAAACAATATGATAAGCGTCACGATTTAAAAGAGAAAGAAGCAAAACGTGAAATTGCACGCGCGTTCCGTGATCGCCAAAAGATGTAATACAGATATTTACATTTGTAAAACGGCGCGCGTATGTTATAATAACTTATGTAAGATTGTTGCACATTGAAAAACAGCTCTTAGTAGCTATCACGAAATTTTCTTCGTATGCTCCATTTTTATCATGGGGACGTTACGGATTCGACAGGGATAGTTCGAGCTTAGGTTGCGAGTCGAGGGGATCGGCCTCGTTAAAACGTCAAAGCCTATAATTGGCAAACAAAACAATCTTTCTTTAGCTGCTTAATTGCACTAAAGGTTCCTCCCTCCATCGTCCATGTGGTAGGGTAAGGGACTCAAACTAAGTGGACTACGCCGGAGTTCGCCGTCTGAGGACAAAGGAAGAGAATAACCAGACTAGCAACTTGGAAGCCTGTCGATAGGCCGAAGAGTTCGCGAAATGTTAATATATCGACTACACTCGTAGAAGCTTAAGTGCCGATATTTTTGGACGTGGGTTCGACTCCCACCGTCTCCACCAATACATATTTGGTGGTTTTTTTATTTTTTGTAAAAAGAAGCATAAGCTGACCGTTTTGGTCAGCTTATGCTTCTTCATGTTCTAAATATCAAATATAGATTTTTAATCAAACAAATTAAAAACTAAATTGTGGTTTCATATCACCTGTATAAGGTTCATGTTCAACAAATACAGTGATGTCTTTCCCTGCTTGGTCTTTACCAGTTCTTTTATAAGTAAATTTCTTATTATTTAGTTCAGTAAGTTCAAGAGCCGCACCATATTTATTATTTCCAAGTGAAACATGAGCTCTTATTTTATTTTCGTGCAACACATCGAAGTAGCCATAGTCACCGCGGCTTTGGCCTGTTTCGCTATTGAAGAACTCATATTTATTAGACTTGTCATCGAATTTTGCTAGACTTATAAAATTCGAATTAAACTGTGTCACATCATTACCAGCTTCATCTAATACTTTTGTTCCGTGCCAAAGGGTTCCGCCTAAAATCTTATCTCCATCAACGTTTTTAACGATATCGCCTGTAGTTGTGTTCAGCTGCTTGTCCGGATCAGTGAAAGAAAGCTCTTTTTCTTTATATGGAACATGTTCAACGAAAACTTCTACATCTTTACCGTTAGCATCTTTCCCCATTCGTTTATAAGTAAATATATTCTTATTTAGCTTTGTCATATCAACAACAGCTTGATATTTCATTGATTCTGAAATTAATATTCTCTTCTTCCCATCATTTGTGATAAAGAAAGTTCCTTTATCGCCACGACTTGCACCTGTTTTAGCATCAAAAAATTCATATCTTCCAGACTTTGCATCATATTTTGCAAGACCAATGAAGTTTGCATTTTCTTTTGTTAAGTCATTTTTATCTTTATCTAATACTCGTGTACCTTGCCAATTTGTGTCGCTAAGAATGTTAGCCATTTTTTGGCCTTTCGTTAACTTGTTTTCCTTTTTTGTTTCTTTAGCAGCTTGTTCTTGTTTCGGCTTACTATGATTTTCTTCGGCTTTAGTACCAACGCACCCTGTTAGTGCGATTGTGAGTCCGAGCAATATAGATGATAGTGCTTTCGTTTTTTTATTCATTTTTATCGTCTCCTCATTTTATAAATGTAAGTTGTACGGTTTGTGATTATAGTAATAGTTACTATGTTTATTATGTTAATATTCGAGTATAAACTGCCTCTAAATAAAACATTAAAAAAAGATAAACTAATTCCTAAAAAATTTTCATATTTATAAAAAAATCTTTTACATGAGGTGAATGTAAATCTCTCATTTTGAAAACGACGTAATTAAATGGGCGGATTCATATTATGCTTACAGTGCGATTTTAGATGTGATGCTATACTGTGTATAGGATTTTATGTGTGTATGTTGTGTCGTTTTTTGTCGGTAAGTCGATATTCTATGTCGAATCGTCGATATAATGAAAAAATCGTTGATATATTGTGAGTTATCGTCGATATATTTGAAAAATCGTCGATATATTTTGGGGAGGGCTAAAGATGATTGTGAAAGAACGGCAAATGCCGATTTATTTACGGCAATTAGAAGCGTTATTTAGGCGATTACCAGCTCATCATCCGAAACGAGATATGATTGTAGAAAGTTTAGCGAAGCATAAGGCTGGTTATAAAGGTGAACAAGCTATTAATTATCCGCTAAGTTTTCTCTCGGAGGAAAAATATCGTATTTTGCACGATATAAGGTTGTTTGATCAAAATTACCATTTTCAAATTGATACGATTATCATTTCAGCATATTTTCTTCTTTTCCTCGAAATAAAAAATATAGCAGGTACGTTACTATTTGATTCAAAGTTTAATCAACTTATTAGAATATCAGAGGGAAATTCAGAAGGCTTTCCAGATCCAATTCTACAAGTGAAAAGACAAGAGGAACAGCTTAGGAAATGGTTAAGTCTAAATGGATTTTCTCGTTTTCCAATTGAATCACTTGTTGTGATTAGTAACCCCCGAACTATTATTAAAGCTTCAGATGATAATCTCCTTAATACAATTATCCACAGTGCAAATTTACCTAATAAAATCAAATGGTTTGAGAGTAAATATAAGAAAAAAGCTATAAAAAATGTAGATATTCTTATTCGTCAAATAGTAGCCAACCATGCTCCATTACGGCAAAATATTCTTGAACAATTTAAAATTAAAAAAGAAGAGTTGTTACACGGTGTACAATGTGAGGTATGTTCTGTACTACCAATGTTTAAATTGAAAAAAGGCTGGTATTGTTCGAACTGTAAAGCTATCTCTAAAGTGGCGCATGAATTTGCTTTAAAAGATTACGTACTTCTTATTGGTGACACTTGTACAAATATGCAGTTGAAGAAATTTCTTAACGTTCAATCGAGTGCGACTGTCAAAAGACTCCTCCAAACAATGAACATCCCACACACCGGCGCTAATAAAGGACGAAAATATGATTTAACTCACCTTCAATTATAATTTTGCTATAATGAATAAGTACTTATATGAAGGGGAGTTTAATGAGAAAATGAAATTTAATATCGATTATTTTATCGCGAGTGTTTTACAGTGGATATTAAATATAGCGCTAATTATATTATCCATTGTCTTATCTATCTTTTTAATTAATGAGACGATTACTTTTATTCAATACATATTTTCAGCGAAGAAGTATACGTCATATAAATTAGTTGAAAGTATCATTGTCTATTTCTTATACTTCGAGTTCATAGCATTAATCATTAAGTATTTTAAATCGAATTATCATTTCCCGTTACGTTATTTCATTTATATCGGAATCACGGCGTTAATTCGATTGATTATTGTGTCTCATGAGGAACCGATGGAGACGTTATTATACGCAGGAGCGATTCTTGTTTTAGTTATTGCTTTATACATATCAAATATGAGAGATTTGAGAAAAGAGTAGTAGTGCAGACATAAGTTTGCACTACTTTTTTACATCTTGACCTTCAAGTTACTTAAAGGTTTACAATAAAATTAGGGCGTTTGAAATTGAAAAAAATTGAGAAATTAAGTGAAGAGGTTTCTTTTACTTGGAGGTTATAGAAATGAATCAGGAATTGAAATTGCGTCCATTAGAGCGAGAAGATTTAAAGTTTGTACATGAACTTAATAATAATGCACATATTATGTCGTATTGGTTTGAAGAGCCGTATGAGGCATTTGTGGAGCTACAAGACTTATACGATAAACATATACATGATCAAAGCGAACGCCGATTTATCGTTGAAAAAGACAATGAAATGGTTGGATTAGTCGAGTTAGTGGAAATCGATTATATTCACCGTAGAACAGAATTCCAAATTATTATTGATCCAAATTATCAAGGATATGGTTATGCAGCGGAAGCGACGCGTTTAGCGATGGATTATGCTTTTTCTGTATTAAATATGCATAAGATTTATTTAGTGGTGGATAAGGAAAATGAAAAAGCTGTACATGTTTATAAAAAGGTTGGATTTATGGTGGAAGGTGAACTGTTAGACGAGTTTTTCGTTGACGGTAACTATCATAATGCGATAAGAATGTGTATGTTCCAAAAGGCATACTTTGGCACAAAATAACCGTTTGGAAGAGCTATAGTAGGGAACTCGTTAATTGAAATAAAACACTCACCATGAAATAGAAACATACGATATGGAAGAAAAATAATAAGTGAGTTGAATCATAATGAATCATTATTTTTATAGTGGTAGACAAGTGGGAGCAGCTATTACGCTCGCTGGGGCGCAGGAGACCATTCATGCTATGAATCAAGCGATTCAAATGCAGCAACAAGCATATTTGGCACAAATGATGCAAGGACAGTATATGCCATACTCACAATTTCCGATGCAAAGTGTGAATTATGATGTGTATCCAGCTAGTTTCTTTTCCATTCCATATGGTGGGACTTATTTCTTATGAAAGAAAGCGACTGATAAGAGTCGCTTTCTTTTTTATATTCCGCCTAGCTGCATTCCAAGGAATGCGAAGAGGATACCAACTATGTAAGTAGCGCTTAAATATAAAAGGAATATGCTAAAGCTTTTACGATTGAGAAGCTGAACAGATTCTAGTTTAAAAGTTGAAAATGTTGTGAATGCACCCATAAATCCAGTACCTAATAATAATTGCCAACCTGTAGTGACTCCGTTGCCAATTATATATCCGAGTAAAAACGCTCCTGTTATATTAATGAGAAATGTAGCAATTGGAAAGGAAGTTTTATTTCTTTTTTTAAACCAATTGCTAATTGCAAATCGCGTAATCGCACCGCAAAATCCCCCTGTTGCGACTAATAAAGCTTCCATCATAAGTGATCACCTTCCGTAAGATGTTTCTTAAGTAAGAAATTACCTAGTGTATAGCCAAGTCCAGACATAATGAGGCCACCAAGTATGCTGCATGATACATATAAGAAGGCTATGCTCCACTCGGAATGATTGATCAATTGAATAGTTTCTACACTAAATGTTGAAAACGTCGTAAAAGAACCAATGAATCCTGTCCCGATGCCTGTGATTACATCTGAAGATAAGATGTTGAGCTTAGCGATATACGTAGTCAGCCACGCTAATAAGAAGCAGCCGACTAAGTTAATCAGTAATGTAGCTAGTGGAAATGTATAATGCCAAGATTCATGAATCGTAAGACCTAAATAATAACGAGAAAGGGCCCCTAATATACCGGCAATGCCGACGATAATATAAATCAATTTTCTCACCTCTTTAAATAGCTTGCTCAAAAAAATAGACTCCTACCAGTAGTTATACTGGTAGGAGTCATTAGCTAAGCAGCGTTTATGGCGAACTCCATCGCCTATGATTATTACATATAGTGTACTAAACATTGCGCTTGATTTCCAGTGAAGGAGTTAGGGGATTTTGTATTTTTGATAATGTAAGAGCAAGAGTTATTGTTTATAAACTAAATATAGTGATATAAGGTTTTTGATATGATAAAATATTTCTTATGTCTGTCATTCAGTTTTAGTTAACTGAAAATAAAGATAATTAAGTTATGTGTTTTAGAAAAGGGGCGTTTATTTGAAGAAATTATTAAAAATAGTACTTATATGTATTTTAGTAGGATTGGGAGTTGTAGGTGGTTTTTTAGGGTATATGACACTTACTAAAGAACAGCCTGCGGATAGTGTAAGTTTGAAGGTGGAAAATAATAAAGAGCGCGTATTAGCGACAGGAAATGAATTTAAAGTTACAACATTTAATATTGGATATGCTGGATTAGATAAGGAGCAAGATTTCTTTATGGATGGGGGAAAGGGATCTGGTTCAAGTAGTAAAGAGCAAACGAAAGTTAACCTAAAGAATATGCTTTCGTTTTTACAAAATGAGAATAGTGATTTTGCGCTACTACAAGAAGTTGATATAAAATCACTTCGATCATTTGATGTGAATGAACATGAATTTTTGAAAAAAGGATTACCTGATTATGTTTCGTCATTTGGCAAGAACTACGATACGAAATGGGTTCCAGTGCCAATAACAAATCCAATGGGATATGCGGAGGCTGGGTTAAGTACGTTTTCTAAATACACTGTTCAAGAAGCGAAGAGATTCCAGCTTCCTGGAATGGAGCCTTGGCCGAAGCGTTTATTTGATTTAGATCGGGCGATTGTTGAACATACAATCCCTGTTAATAATGGAAAGCATGTTAGACTCGTAAACTTACATTTGTCTGCGTACGATGAAGGCGGGAAAATTAGAAAACAGCAAGTAGAGTTTTTAAAAGAATATATGAACAAGCATTATAAAAATGGTGATTACGTAATAATGGGCGGAGATTGGAATCAATTAGTTTCTGATGTTCAATTAAGTGATCCAAAGTTTGTGAAGGAGCGTCCTGAGTGGCTAGTAGAGTTACCGAAGGACTTTACTGATGGTGGCTTTAAATGGGCGGTAGATCCTTCTGTTATGACGGTGAGAGACGATGTGAAGAAATATGTAGAAGGTGAAAACTTCGTCACGATTATTGATGGCTTTATCGTTTCACCGAATGTTGAGATTGTAAATGTGCAAGGAAAAGATTTAAAGTTTGAAAATAGTGATCATAACCCAGTGAGTGCGGTATTTAAGCTGAAGTAATTAAGTGCAGAAGGTGGGACTATATATGGAATGGTTAAAGAAAACTTGTTTTTCTAACCTTGAGAAAGAATCACAGAAAAATCATTTATTGCTGTTTATTACGATTTGTAGTTTCTTCCTTGGAATCATCGCAATTGGGTATTACGGATATATTTTTACAGAGAGAGCAATCGCGTTTTGGGTTTGTGGCATTTCTGTCGTTGTATTTGGAACACTTCTTACTTTTATAAAAAGCATGGAAACGACGTATAAATATATCATGACATTTATGTTACTTATGATGTCTTTCATTATGGTACAAGCTTTTAATGAAAGCCCAGCTGTATTTCAAATGGTCTATTTTACACTAGCCGTTTCACTTATTTATTTAAGTGAACGTCTCGTTGTAATTCTAGGCGGAGTGGCAGTTGTAATCACATTTATTCTTTGTAGTTATTGGCCAGAGCAATTTTTTGCTTATACAGCTGCATCTGAAGCTGCAAACTTCGCAAGCTTGTTAGCAATCGTAACAATCGCTATGTGGGGCGTCACGAAAATTGGTTCTAACTTGCTAGCTCGTTTAAGTGATGAGAAGCAAGAAGTAATGAGAAAAGCTCAGGAATTAGAAGAAACGCAAAGACTTATTGAGGAAACGGTTGTAAAACTAGATCGTAATTTCAATTATTTAAGACAAAATATGAATACATCGATGGAGTCAATGAGTGAAATTAATTTCGCTTTTGAAGAGGTAGCGGTTGGTACGCAATCACAATCAGAGATGATGCATCGTTCGGTAGAAGTATTGAATGATATGGAGGGAAATATTGAACAAATCATTTCTCAAGTAAGAAATGCATCGATTCGTATTGATGAAAGCTTAGAAATTTCAAAGGGTAGTGTACATACTTTAAGAAACTTTGAAGCAAATATGAAAAGTTTAAATGATGTTGTTTCACAATCAGGAGTTATATTTAGAGATTTAATGATGCAGTCGAAGCAAATTAATGAGATTGTAGATGTAATAACGAATATTTCAAGTCAGACGAGTTTACTAGCTTTAAATGCAAATATTGAAGCCGCAAGAGCAGGTGAGCATGGAAAAGGATTTGCGATTGTAGCGAATGAAGTATTAAAGCTTGCCGAAGAATCGAATCGTTCTGCGGGAAGAATTCAAGGGATTTTGAAGGATTTTAGTAATCAAGCAAGTAAGGTAGAAGTGCAAGTAGAGAAATCAGAAAGAGTACAAGAAGAATGTAATGAAATGCTAGTAAGTGTTTTAACAAATGTAACGGATTTAGGGAAATTTATTGATGAAATTAATGATGTAATGAGAGAAATCGTCGGTCATCAAGAAAGTTTCCAAGTTAAAACGACGAATATCGTAAAGGATGTTACACATGCTTCCAATGTAATCCAGCAAACTTCTGCGGCTACAGAAGAAGTGTTAGCAAGTGTGGAAGAAGAAAAACATCGAAATGATACATCTGTGAAGACATTACATACTGTTAGCGAGCAAGTGAAATTGTTAGAAGATATTTTAGAAAAGTAATATCACTTAAAAAGGGCACAACGTTTGTGCCCTTTTTTCATTTAAACGAAGACTTGCTCGGATTTTAATTGCTTTTCTGCTCGTTTTCTGCCAAGCTTAAGAAGATGAAATTCAGCTAATAGCGGAATTAAAATACTTCAAAGAAAGAATTAAATAGGTGACGTATATGATCGAAGTTAAGACTTCTGAACTTAGTGATGGAGAATTTAATAGAGGTGTATTTGCAACTCGTGATATTAAAAAAGGTGAGTTGATACACGCAGCGCCAGTTATCTCTTATCCGAATGAACAGCATGAACACATTGAGAAAACATTACTTGCTGACTACGCATTTGAGTATGGGATTAATCATACGGCAATCCTTTTAGGATACGGCATGTTATTCAATCATTCATATACACCGAATGCGACGTATGATATTGTCTTTGAGAATCATACATTTAACTTCTATGCTTATAAAGATATAAAAGCAGGAGAAGAAATCTTAATCAATTATAATGGTGAAGTGGATAACGATGAACTGTTATGGTTTGATAAAGAAAAAGAAGAGAACGAAAAGTAATTTAAAATAAGTAATGAAAAAGATGCCTTTACCTATGTAAAAGCATCTTTTTTGTTGATGAAAATAAAGTAAAGATTACAAAAAAATACCACTTTATTTTCGTGTGGTATAGTAAGATACTGAAGGGTAGTGTTTTGAAAAAGTAATATATTTTACAAATTGTTGTCTTTCTGATGACATGTCAAGTTTAGTAGCCCATTTGGGTTGCTTTATTATGCAATATATATTTTAATATGAGTGGCACCTCTTATAAATTAAGAGGTTAATAGGTGTCTCGAATTGATTTTGGGTACACTGTATCCACCACTTTAAGTTCGTTCATGTATGTGGGGATATTATGGGCCCGTATAACGGGATAAAAAGAATATAGAAATAGAGGAATCGTAAAATGAATATGCAAGAGGTTTATGAATATTTAAGTACGGTATTGCCTGAAGGTCATGTGAAACAAGATGAAATGTTAAAGAATCATACGCATATTAAAGTTGGTGGAAAAGCAGATGTGTTCGTTGCGCCGACAAATTATGATGAAATTCAAGAAGTTATTAAATATGCGAACAAATATAATATTCCAGTTACGTTTTTAGGAAATGGATCGAATGTTATTATTAAAGATGGTGGAATTCGCGGGATTACAGTAAGTTTAATTCATATTAAAGGTGTTACTGTAACAGGAACGACGATTGTAGCACAGTGCGGTGCAGCAATTATTGATGTATCACGTATTGCATTAGAACATAACTTAACAGGGCTTGAGTTTGCTTGTGGTATTCCAGGTTCAGTTGGCGGAGCATTATATATGAATGCAGGTGCATACGGCGGTGAAATTTCGTATGTATTAACAGAAGCTGTCGTAATGACAGGTGATGGAGAGCTACGTACTTTGACGAAAGAAGCATTTGAATTTGGATATCGTAAGAGTGTATTTGCGAACAACCATTACATTATTCTTGAAGCGAGATTTGAACTTGAAGAAGGTGTACATGAAGAAATTAAAGCAAAAATGGATGATTTAACGTTTAAACGTGAGTCAAAACAGCCTCTAGAATATCCTTCATGTGGTAGTGTATTTAAACGCCCACCAAATAACTTTGCTGGTAAATTGATTCAAGACTCAGGGTTACAAGGTAAGCGAATTGGTGGAGTGGAAGTTTCTCTAAAACATGCTGGATTTATGGTGAATGTTGATAACGGAACAGCACAAGATTACATTGATTTAATTCACTTCGTACAAAAAACAGTTGAAGAGAAATTTGGCGTGAAGTTAGAGCGTGAAGTAAGGATTATTGGAGAAGATAAAGAATAACATATACGTATGAAACTGCGAATTATTTTAAAATAATATTTGGGTATTGTTGACAATTTGTTTTCAATTCAATATAATGGCTAATAATTTAACAAATAACATACGTTGAAAGAGCCCAGTAGCAGTTTGTCACTGTTAACGAGAGAGCTAGGGGATGCTGGAACCTAGCACAAACAAATTTGCGAATTACACTCTGGAGTATCTTAGGTAATGCTAAGCGGATTGGCAATCGATATTATTGCTAAGAGTGGTATGAGTAGCTATACTATTTATACAAACTGGGTGGTAACACGGTGAATCATCGTCCCTATGTCATAGACATAGGGATTTTTTGTTTTTAAAAAATAAAGGGGATGACAAAAGATGAACATTATTGATGAATTAGAATGGCGCGGCGCCATTAATCAACAGACTGACGAAGAAGGTTTACGTAAGCTAGTAGAAGAGAAAAAGATTTCGCTATACTGCGGAGTTGATCCGACTGGTGATAGTATGCATATCGGACATTTGATTCCGTTTATGATGATGAAAAGATTCCAGTTAGCTGGCCATCATCCAGTTATTTTAATTGGCGGAGCAACAGGAACAATTGGTGATCCGAGTGGACGTCAATCAGAACGCCAACTTCAAACGTTAGAAGTAGTTCAGCATAATGTAGATGCATTAACAGCGCAAATGAAAAAGCTATTTGATTTTGGCGGAAATAGCGAAGTAAAGATGGTAAATAACTACGACTGGACACATGAAATAAATATTATTGAGTTTTTACGTGATTACGGGAAAAACTTTAGCATTAATAGCATGTTAGCAAAGGACATCGTAGCAAGTCGTTTAGATACAGGAATTTCTTTCACAGAATTTACGTACCAAATCTTACAAGCGATGGACTTCCATCATTTATACACGAAAGAGGATGTTCAACTGCAAATTGGCGGTAGTGACCAATGGGGAAATATTACGAGTGGCTTAGATTTAATTCGTAAGTTAGAAGGGCACGAAGCAAAAGTATTCGGATTGACGATTCCGTTATTATTGAAATCAGATGGTACGAAGTTTGGTAAATCAGCAGGTGGTGCAGTTTGGCTTGATCCTGAAAAAACAACACCATTTGAATTTTACCAGTTCTGGGTGAATACAGATGATCGTGATGTAGTTAAATACTTGAAATACTTTACATTCTTAACGAAAGAGCGCATCGATGAATTGGCAGTGAAGGTAGAAACAGAGCCTCATAAACGTGAAGCGCAAAAAGTATTAGCGGAAGAAATGACGAAATTCGTTCATGGAGAGGAAGCATTGCTGCAAGCTGTGAAAATTACAGCAGCGTTATTTAGCGGAGATATTAAATCGTTAACAGCTGATGAAATTGAGCAAGGCTTTAAAGAAATGCCAACATTCCAGTCTTCAAAAGAGACGAAAAACATCGTAGAATGGCTAGTTGATCTAGGAATTGAACCATCTAGACGACAAGCGCGTGAAGATATTAATAACGGAGCTATTTCTATGAATGGCGAAAAAGTAACGGATGTAGGTACGGATGTTACGGTAGAGAATTCATTTGATGGACGATTTATTATTATTCGTAAAGGGAAGAAGAACTACAGCCTTGTGAAGTTAGGATAATGAAGAAGGTTTAAAAATTATATCGGCGATTTTTTGAATATATCGACCGTAACTCGAAACATATCGGCGATTTTCGAAATATATCAGCGTAAATCCGAATATATCGGCGATTTCCTCGATATATCGATTTACCAACAAAAAGCGACAATAAGAGCTGTTCCGAACGGGACAGCTTTCATTATAAAAAGTCAGTATATTTAGATAAATTTAAAGGGTATATATTTTTTTTGCCGAATAAATAAGTTAGAGAAAATTTCGGATAAAGTGAAACTTTAATCAGTGGGGGGTTTCCTCATCCCCGCTGATTATTAGTTGAACCAATCGGACTTTTATGGGCAGTTGATCCCCCACCTAACTGCTTTGCTTTCGCTGAATTTTGAGGTGGGGGTCTTACTGCCCATTAAAGTGGGATAAAAATAGCCCGAACCATGCAGGGCATGATTCGGGCTTATATTCAGATTAGTAAGCTAAGCTGAATAGACCTTTAATGTGTGATAAGTAACGAACGTTACTTGCTTCTTTCATTAATGATGCTGGTAAGCCTTTAAGTGGAGTATTGCTTGCTCCGATTGTAGCAACAGCATCTTTACGTCCTAGACTAGCAAGTGTTCCAGAGTTTACAGGTGCGAACTCTTCGAATGCTTTGCCTTCTAGTGCTGCGTATAAGTTGTATCCAATTAACTCACCCATTTGCCAAGCGATTTGTGCAGTTGGTGGGTATGGACGTCCGTCTGGAGCGAAGACAACAGCGCTGTCTCCAGCAACGAATACGTTTTTGTGAGAAGTAGATTGTAGGTATGCATCAACTGTTGCACGACCACGGTTTACTTCAAGACCTGATTCACCGATTAGTGGGTTACCTTGAACGCCGCCCGTCCAAACGAATGTGTTAGCAACAAGTTTTTGACCGTCTTTTAAGTCAATTTCATTGCCAGCAACGTTTGTTACAGGAAGACCAGTTAAGAATGTAACGCCGCGTGCTTCTAGGCTAGTAGTTGCACGTTCGATTAAGTGGTCTGGTAATACTGGAAGGATTTTTGGACCTGCTTCAACAAGAAGAAGTTTCACTTCTTTTGGATTTACGCCGTGGCTTTTTGCAAGTTTAGGCATAATGTCAGCAAGCTCACCAACTAGCTCAACGCCAGTTAATCCGCCACCACCGATTACGATTGTAGCATCAGCTTCGTTTTTCGTTTTCGCGTATTCACGAATACGATCTTCAACGTGTTTGTAGATTTTGTTTGCATCAGCAGCAGATTTTAATACCATGCTGTTTTCTTCTAGTCCTGGAATACCGAAGTAAGCAGTTTTACTTCCTAAAGCAACTACAAGTGCATCGTAAGATAAAGTAGTGCCGCCAGCTAGTTTGATTTCTTTGCTATCAACTGAGAATGACTCAACTGTTGCGATTTTTAGATCGATATCTTTACCTTTGAAAAGCTTTGTAAGTGGCATTGCAACTGCTTGCTCAGACACGTTACCAGCTGCAAGGCGGTGTAGTTCAGTGATGATTTGGTGTGTTGGGTATTGGTTAATCACTGTAACTTGTGCTTCTGATTTGCTGTAATATTTACGTACGTTTAAAGCGGCAAGAAGACCGCCATAACCAGCGCCTAAGATGACAATTTGTTTTGACATAGTATGATATCCCCCGTCTTTACTAATTGTTGTTATAAGTTAACTTATTTATTGTTACGTTCTGCACTAATTTGAAGATATGCGTTCACAAAGCGGAACATTTTTTGTGCTTGTGGATCTTTTAGTAATTTTAAAAGACCGAATAGGCCGATAACTTCGTTGCTTTCGTCAGCACGATCTTTCGCTTCGATTGCAGTGGCAGCCATGCTTTTCACTGTATCTTTTACAGGTTCTACAAGCTCTGTGATTGCACCAACAGTGTCGCTTTTTAATACTTCATCAGTAGCAACAGTTTGAGCGAAGTCATAAGACTTAGTTAAAATGTTAACAAGCTCAGTTAATTTTGGAAGCTGTTCTACTAGTGTTGTTAATGATTCTTGTACCTCAGGTTTTAACAACTGATCAAGTACATCAAGTTGTCCTTGGCTAGCAGAAATTTGTACAGTTTCTTGTTCTGGCTTTGTTTGAGTCATAGTTTCTGGCATCTCCAATTCTCCTTTACGATAGCAATACTCTTATTTTTGATAAGTAAGATAGTAAACGGTTACGAAACTTTATACAAAGTTTCACAAAACACAATAAAATGCCTTTAAATTTATGACAGCAAGTAAGCTGCAAACATAAATCTAAAACCATAACGTCTTACTTATTATTTATGAACTGTCCGATATATGGCTTGTCCGCATAATGGAAAAGCTCCGTTACCGGAAAGTGTATATAATATATATCCTATATTATATACTATATACACCTATGTTAACATAAAAATGATTCCTAATTATTTCATATCGAGCGTATAACGTAGTACTGACAAGGTATGAAAGCGTATAAAATATTTTGTTTCAATTAGAAATGTACATATATAATAAGAAAAAAAGGAAAAAATGAACAAATTCATGTTCGTTTTTTCCTTTTTCCTATTATTCACCTTCCGCAATTAGCATCGATGTCTTACCTTCTTTTTCAAGATGGCATTCGCCCCAAGAACAAAGAGAATCAAGAATGGATTCTAAAGACCAGCCGTAATCAGTAAGAGAATATTCTACTTTTGGTGGGACTTGGTTGTATACTTTTCTTTGAATAACGCCGTCGTCTTCTAATTCACGTAATTGTTGTGTTAACATTTTTTGTGTAATACCAGGCATTGAGCGTTTTAATTCACTCGTTCTCTTTGTACCTTTCGTTAAGTGACAAAGGATAACAACTTTCCATTTGCCGCCGATAACTTCTAAAGTTGCCTCTACAGGAATATTGTATTGCTTCATATGAAACCCTCCCATTGTGAGTAAAATAAGTTAAATCATACAAATGTTACTTTTTAGTACCTATAGCACTTTAAAGTACGTACTTTTTATCATGTTAAATATGTTTCATAATAGCACATGTAAGAGGCAAATGAGTAGTACGGTACTGAAAAGTGACTATGTTACTTTTTGGTGCCTATCGTACTTTAAAGTGCGTTCTTCAAAAAAAGAATGAAACCATTCATAATAGCATTTGTAGAGATTAAATATTTTTTTTAGAAGATAAAAGGGCCTTTTTATCGCACTATTATGATTGGATTTCTTGTAATAAGGAGGAATTCAATTGAGTTCATATACAGTACCATCTTCGGAAGTTCAGACGAATCGAAGAAGTATGTTTGCTTTATTAGCACTAGCAATTAGTGCGTTCGGGATTGGTACGACCGAGTTTATTAGTGTCGGTTTATTACCATCTATTTCAAAAGATTTAAATGTTTCTGTTACAACAGCTGGTTTAACTGTTTCCCTATATGCATTAGGTGCGGCAGTAGGGGCTCCTGTTTTAACAGCGCTAACGGCTAGTATGTCGAGAAAGACATTATTAATGTGGATTATGGTTATTTTCATTATTGGTAATGGGATCGCGGCAGTAGCAACAAGTTTCACTATATTAATTATCGCAAGGGTTGTATCTGCGTTTGCACATGGTGTGTTTATGTCGATAGGATCTACAATTGCGGCCGCAATCGTCCCAGAGAATAAACGTGCTAGCGCCATTGCGATTATGTTTACTGGATTAACAGTTGCGACTATTACAGGTGTACCAATTGGAACGTTTATCGGTCAACAATTTGGCTGGAGAGCGTCATTTATGGCGATTGTCGTAATTGGAATTATTGCTTTTATCGCAAACAGTATACTCGTCCCATCTAATTTAAAAAATGGTGTACCTGTATCGTTTCGTGATCAATTCAAATTAATTAAAAATGGAAGACTGTTACTTGTTTTCATTATTACTGCACTTGGATACGGCGGTACATTCGTAACATTTACGTATTTATCACCCCTATTACAAGAAGTAACAGGATTTGAAGCGAGTACCGTTACGATCATTTTATTAGTGTATGGAATTGCAATTGCGATAGGGAATATGGTTGGCGGAAAATTATCGAATCATAATCCGATTCGAGCGCTATTTTACATGTTCTTAATTCAAGCGATTATATTATTTGTTTTAACATTTACAGCGCCATTTAAAGTAGCTGGATTAATCACAATTATTTTCATGGGACTATTCGCATTTATGAATGTTCCAGGGCTACAAGTATATGTAGTTATATTGGCAGAGCGCTTTGTTCCGAGTGCGGTTGATGTTGCTTCAGCAATTAATATTGCCGCATTTAACGGAGGAATCGCTTTAGGTTCTTATATAGGTGGCCTTGTAACGAATTCGTTGGGATTAATCCATACTGCTTGGGTAGGCGGTCTTATGGTAGTAGCCGCTGTGATTTTAACAGCGTGGAGCATGACATTAGAAAAAAGAGATCAAGTAAAATAAAAGGAGAGAAAATAAAATGAAAAACTTACAAAGTAAAGCAGTATTAAATAACGGTGTAGAAATGCCTTGGTTCGGTTTAGGTGTATTTAAAGTAGAAGAAGGACCAGAACTTGTAGAAGCTGTAAAATCAGCGATTAAAGCAGGATACCGCAGCATCGATACAGCTGCAATTTACGGAAATGAAAAAGCTGTAGGTGAAGGAATCCGTGCAGGTATCGAAGCAACTGGTATTTCAAGAGAAGATTTATTCATCACTTCAAAAGTGTGGAACGCAGACCAAGGATATGAAACAACAATCGCTGCATACGAAGAGAGTCTAAAAAAATTAGGACTAGATTATTTAGATTTATATCTTGTTCACTGGCCTTCAGAAGGAAAATATAAAGATACGTGGAGAGCGTTAGAAACACTTTATAAAGAAAAGCGCGTACGTGCAATTGGTGTAAGTAACTTCCAAATCCATCACTTACAAGATGTAATGAAAGATGCAGAAATTAAACCAATGATTAACCAAGTAGAATACCACCCTCGTTTAACACAAAAAGAACTACAAGCTTTCTGTAAAGAACAAGGTATTCAAATGGAAGCATGGTCACCATTAATGCAAGGTCAATTATTAGATAACGAAACATTACAAGAGATTGCTGAGAAACACGGCAAAACAACAGCGCAAGTGATTTTACGTTGGGATCTTCAAAATGGAGTAATTACAATTCCGAAATCAACGAAAGAACACCGCATCATTGCAAACGCTGATGTATTTAACTTTGAATTAACGAAAGAAGATATGGAAAAAATCGATGCGTTAAACCAAAATCACCGCGTTGGTCCAGATCCTGATAACTTCGATTTCTAAGATTAGGGTAAGAAAGAAGAGTGCGTAAAAGCACTCTTTTTTTGTGCATAAAAATAGTTTCTAAATAAATACTACTTAGTATCAAGTTTGTTATAAGGGGCTGTAAACATGAATATAAAGCAATCGTTCAAACTTTTAGTTATGTTTTTAAGTGTTTTATTTGTGTTATTCCCGTTTCAAAAAGCATTCGCAGAAGTCATGGACCATACAAAGTATCAAATGGATTGGAGTTACAGTAAGTCTAAGAAGAAACCAATCCGAACAGAGCTTATTAAAACGGCAGATGGCAAAATTGCTTTTTGCTTAAATGTAGATTTAAAATCTCCAAGCGGTCAAGATTTACCGGAAATGGGGAAAGTGGATATTAACGTATACCGTGTATTATTAAATGGATATCCACAAAAGAGCCCGCAAGAATTAGGTGTTTCTGATTGGAGAGAAGCTCATTATGCAACGCAGCTTGCAGTATGGAATGCGTTAAAACAAATCGATATTAATGATTTAGATTTCCGCAATAAAAATGTAGAAAAGGTAACGAAAGATATCGTTGCAAAAGCAAGTGCTAGTGAAGAGTTACAAGAAATTACAATGAGTGTAACTCCTACAGAAGAACAAGAAGCAGTATTGAAAAATGATTTCTTTGAAACAGGCTTATATACAGTAGAAACAAATGCAAAAAGTGGAACGTATAAAGTGCAAGCAACAGGTGCACCAGCGGGAGCGAAATTTGTAAATGAAAAAGGCGAAGCAAAAACGGAATTTAATGTAGGAGAAAAGTTCCGCATTTTAGTTCCGAAACAAACACCAGCTGGTGGATTTAGCTTTAAAGTAATCGGGAAATTAACGAAGCTACAAGGCATTGCGCATAAAGGTACACCAACAATTCAAAATGCAGTTGTATTACTTGAGCGCAGTGAAGAAGAAACAAGTCCGGAGTTATCAGTGAGTTGGAAAAAAGGAAATGGTCATGATAATAATAAACCACATACTCCAAACGAACCGCATAAACCGAATCAATATAAAAGGTAAGATAAAAAGCATTGGTTAACACCAATGCTTTTTATCTATGAAACATGAAATTATATTAAGATAATTATTAACCAAATAAAACATTGTTTTTATGTTGTGAAAGATATTCAAATATAATAAAATCCGAACGTTAAGATTAACTGATTAAATTCACGAAATTGTAACATTATTCTAATTGAAAAGGCTATCAAACAAAGTAGAAAGCATGTACAATTCAGTTGGAAAAACTACCTATAGATGGTCATATATGAAGAAAATGTAAGATTATATTGCTATTTTTATTTTTAGATGTATAGATGACAATACTATAATGATATCTTTTGCTATTCTCTTTTTATGTACGAATAGAACTCATCACAAATAGAGAGAAGTGAGGAGGACATATTACATAAAAATTTTACAAAGTAAGAAAGCGAATACATGGAGGGAAATGCGGTAGTAATAGATACAGGTGCGCGAGGTATTCGTCTATTTATTACATGTTTTTATAAAAATAATAGGATTTTTCATTAAATAAATATATAGGATGGTTTTTCTAAATAAAGGAACAGGGGACACAGATTATGTCGAAGAAGAAAAAGAGTAGGGTATTAGTAGCTGGTATATGCATATCCACATTATTATCACCAGTAGCTTTTGAAGCATCAAAAGGATATGCAGCGTCTTTGGAAGAGGTTAAAGGTGGGAAGTTGGAAGAGAGCAAAGAGAGTCGTTTGGAGCAGAGGACGTTTTATGTGCCTGGAAAAGGTGATGTCACTGAGGAACGAGATCGTTTAAAGGTGGACTGGGAACTAGCGGCAAATGAACCAACTGGGATTTATGCAAAGCCAAATGAAGAAATGAAAATTAAAATAAAAGGTGATGAGTCTATTAAAGCTTTTATAGGAACACATGCGTATGATGAAGAAGACCCTAAGGAATTTGATTTAACACCTGGTGAAAATGTAATATCATCTCCAGTGGGCGGGATACTGTATTTCTATAACCCAAACAATCAAGGTGATATCACAGCTGAAGTTACTAATGGTGGAAGTCATTTTCCATTATTCATATTAGGAAAGCATACGAAAAAAGATTGGGATGAAATGCTGAAAAAGTATGAGAATCCATATGCAGTGGAATTAAGAGGAGAAAGAAGCCTAATCACATCAAGCTATGATGCTGTACAAGATTATATGAAAAATACAGATCCAACAGAATTATTGAAGCTGCATGATCAAATCATTCGCATAGAAAATAAGATTTCGGGATTATCTGAAGAGAGTGTAGGAGTGGCGAAAGCGCCAAAACACTATGTTCAATTTGTTGAAAATAGATATCCAGAAGAGGGCGATTGGATGAATGCATACTATTACCGCACTTCTTATGTTAAGAATGCGATGAAGTATGTATTAGACAGTAAAGAGTTAAAAACTGATGGATGGGGACCTTGGCATGAAGTTGGGCATTTACATCAGCAGGCACCTTGGGAGTGGGAAGACCTGGGAGAGGTAACCGTTAATATTTACTCTTTAGCAGTTCAAACTAAGTTCGGTCATCAAACGAGGCTGGAAGAAGAGGAACGCTACAAGGCAGCTTTTGCTTATTTAGGTCAAACAGATGCACAAGAGAAGATGGATGAATTCGAGAAATTAGTTATGTTTTGGCAATTGCACTTAGCATATGGAGATCAATTTTATCCGAAACTACATCAGATGTATCGTATGTTACAAAATACAGAAATGCCTAAATCTGATGAAGAGAAAAAGCAGTTGTTTATTTACATGACATCAAAGCTGGCTGGTCAAAATTTAACTCCTTTCTTTGAAAAATGGGGATTAACTCCAAATGATGATACTAGAGACAAGATAGAGAAATTAAATTTACCGAAATTAGAAAAAGAAATATGGTTATCTACAGACAGCAATCCAATTCGTGAAAAACAAACTGGATTATATGAGGTTCCATACGGTGAGCCGAATGATACAAAAATCCAAAATGTAGAAATTGGTACTACATATGATGAGAAAAAGGCAAAAGAACTCGTACAGAATTTAGGGAAGGGTGTCAAAACAACGGGCGTAATTATGCAAGATAAGCCCGAAGTTGGAGAAAAAACTGTAAAAGTAGAGATTATGGATGAAAAAGGGAATAAGAATTTCATTCCTGTTGTAGTGAATATTGGTTATGGTGATAGTTTAGTATTTAAAGGGCTTAATTATGATACTAATATTAAATCCATCGTAACACTGCAACATGATCAGAAAAAGTTTAGTGCGATGGCCGATTCAAATCCAGTACACTATTATTTTAAAGAAGACACGTATTTTGAATTCTCATTACTAGGCCAAAATGGAAATGAGAAAAAGAAAGCAACAGTAAAAGGTGTTGAAAATGCGGAAGAATTTGCGAAATCAATTAATGGGTTAGAGTTCGAGTATGGTGATGTAGTGAAAGTGTATCACGCTGAATCAGATCGCTTTAATTGGTATCAAAATAATGACTTTATCGGTCAAGGTAAGGCAAAGGTAGAGAAAGAATTATTATTTAAAGTAACAGAAAAGGGCTTTGAGCGAATGGGGGCCCAGCAAGAAGTAAAGGCGTTGCCACAAAAAGTAGTAATCGGAACAAACAGTGAAACATTAGACGCAAAAAACTTTGTTCAAGTGAAAGATGGAGAAGTAATTGGCTTTGTAGAAAAACCAACTACATCAAAAGTCGGAAAACAAACAGTAAAAGTAGAAACGAAAGATCGTTTTGGAAATAAGCAAGTAACAGAAGTGCCAGTAGAAGTGGTTTATGGAGATAGTATCGCATATGTGGGATATAACAATGACATTGCTTCAATCGTAACTTTAAAGCATGATGATAAGAAATTCCATGCGACTGATATGGATAGTCAAATCCATAAATATTTTAATAAAGAGCTATACATGGGAATGACGTTATACGATGGAGAAGGAAAAGAGAAAAAACATGTAACAGCAGAAGGGCAAGAAACTTCAAAGGACTTTGCGAAGCAAGTGAATGGTATGCAGTTCGAGTATGGAGATGTAGTGAAAGTATTTCATGCGGAACCAGATCGTTTGAAATGGTATCAAAATAACAATCTTATTGGTCAAGGTGAGAAACAAGGAACGAAAGAACTATTCTTCAAAGTGACAGAAAAAGGTTTTGAGAGAATGGACATGCTACAAGAAGTAACAGCAAAGCCACAAACAGTAGTAGTCGGAACAGAAATTGAAAAGCTAGATGCGAAAAACTTTGTTGAAGTAAAAGGCGGAGAAGTAGTTGGATTTGCGGAGAAACCAAATACAACAAAAATCGGTAAACAAACAGTAAAAGTAGAAACGAAAGATCGTTTCGGAAATAAGCAAATAACAGAAGTGCCAGTAGAAGTGATTTACGGAGATAGCATTATGTTCTTCGGTACATGGCACGACGGAACGAATATTAAATCGATTGTTACATTAAATCATGAAGAAAAGAAATTCAGTACAACAGATTCAGAAGGTCCAATGCATACTTCATTTAAAGATGAAAAGTATATGGCGATGGCTGTATATGATAAAGATGGGCAAGAGAAAAAAGAAGTAACAGTAAAAGCATCTGAAAATACAAAAGAATTTGCAGCGCAATTCAATGGTATGGCTTTTGAATATGGTGATATAGTAAAAATTTATCAAAAAGAATTTGATCGTTTTAAAGTGTATAAAAAGAATGAATTCATTGATGCGAAGTATGGTGTTAACGAAGTGTTCTTTAAAGTGACAACGCAAGGTTTTGAACAAATGGGAGCGCAGCAAGAAGTAAAAGCGTTGCCACAAAAAGTGGTAATCGGAACAAACAGTGAAACATTAGATGCGAAGAAGTTTGTTGAAGTAAAAGGTGGAGAAGTAGTAGGTTTTGTAGGGATGCTAGATACATCGAAGATTAGTAAACAAACAGCGAAAGTAGAAACGAAAGATCGCTTTGGAAATAAGAAAGTGACAGAAGTTCCTGTAGAAGTTACATATGGAGATAGTATAGTATATCAAGGTGTGTCCAATGTAACGCGTTCGATTGTTACGTTAAATCATGATGAAAAGAAATTACATGCAACATTTACAAATGATACAATTCATTATCGTTTTGTAAATGAACAGTATATAGGTCTTACGATTTATGATGGAAATGGAAACGAGAAAAAACATGTAACAGCAGAAGGGCAAGAAACTTCAAAGAATTTTGCTGAGCAAGTAAACGGTACGCCATTCCAGTATGGGGATACGATAAAAGTGTATCATGCAGAATCTGATCGTTTAAGTTGGTATAAAACTGGTGAGTTACTTGGAAAAGGAGATGCGAAGAAATTTAAAGAGATTTCCTTCAAGATTACTCCAAATGGTTTAGAACAAGTACAATAATAAAAAGCTCGTAAAACACTATGTTTTACGAGCTTTTCTTTATTATTCAGCTTCAGAAACAACTGTGAAGCGTTCGTTTACGTGTTTTGGATTTTCGATTTCATCAAGTGCTGCTACTGCGAAGTCTTCGTAACTTACGTAGCTATCACCTTTTGCGTTCACAAGAAGATTGTCTTTGCCAGCTGTATAAGAACCAGTGCGTTTTCCTAATGCGAATAGTGCAGAAGGGCTGATGAATGTCCAAGTAATATCGTTAGTTTGTTGCAGAATTTCTAAGTTTTTACCTTGGTTTTGAGCTGTTGCAAGGTATTCTTTCGGGAAACCTGGCGTTTCAAATACACGTGTTGTTTTCTCTTCGTCTACAAATAAGCTTCCAGCGCCGCCAACTACAAGTAATTTTGTATTTGGTGCACCTTTCATAGCTTCAATAAGTACGTTTCCTGCATCTACGTGAAGGTGTTCTTCGCCTGCTGGAGCGCCGAATGCATTGACAACTACATCGAATGCCTCTAGGTCGTTAGATGTAAGAGAGAATACATCTTTCTCTAAAACTTTTACATTGTCTTCTGTAATTTTTGCAGCGTTTCTTACGATTGCAGTTACTTCATGTCCGCGATCCAATGCTTCTTTTAAAATACGACTTCCTGCTTTACCAGTTGCTCCGATAATTCCGATTTTCATAATAAATCCCTCCAAAGTGTTTTGTTAAAGTGTATATCTGAAAGTGAATGAATGTATTGTAATTAGGTTTGTTACAACCTGTTGTAATCATTATAGTTACAGGTTGGTATTTTTGTCAATGGGTTGTTTAGGAATTTGTTTTTTGTTTTAGTATGTACATTTGCTAAAAAGAGGAGTCATGAAACCTCTAATATTTGGAAATCGAAAATTGTCGAAAAATGTTGATTTTTAAATATTTTTTAAATATAATTCGTTTTATGGAGAAAAGGAGGGGTTAATTGTATGAATATTTTGGAACAATTCGTTTCATCGACGAATACAATTCTTTGGTCGTATATTCTTATTGCAATGTTAATTGGTTTAGGTCTTTATTTTTCTATTAAATTGAAATTCGTACAAATTACTCATTTAGGGGAAATGATTCGATTAATGAGTGATGGATTAACTGGAAAGACGCGTAAAAAAGGTAGTGTATCTTCTTTCCAAGCATTTTGTATGAGTTCAGCAGCCCGTATTGGTATCGGTAACTTAGCTGGGGTAGCTTTAGCGATTTCTATGGGAGGACCTGGAGCAGTATTTTGGATGTGGGTTATTGCGATTATTGGGGCGTCTTCAAGTTTTGTAGAAAGTACGCTTGCCCAAATTTATAAAGTAAAAGACGGCAGTGGCTTCCGTGGTGGTCCTGCTTATTATATGGAAAAAGGTTTAAATAAACGTTGGATGGGAATTTGGTTTTCTATCCTTATTACAGTTAGTTACGGTTTAATTTTCAACTCAGTACAAGCAAATACAGTTACATTAGCGTTTAAAAATGCATTTGGTTTAGAACGTTATATTGTTGGGATTGTATTAGCTGTATTAGTTGCAGTTATTATTTTTGGTGGTGTAAAAAGTATCGCACGTATGTCGGAAATGATTGTTCCGCCAATGGCGCTTATTTATATTGCGGTAGCTATTTTCGTGGTCATTAAAAACTTCTATTTAATACCAGATGTGTTTACAGAAATCTTTAAAGGTGCATTCGGTTTAGATTCAGCTGTAGGTGGCGGTATCGGTGCTGCGATGAAATATGGTATTCAGCGCGGATTATTTGCGAACGAAGCAGGTATGGGTAGTGCGCCGAACGCGGCAGCAACAGCTGATGTAACGCATCCAGCAAAACAAGGTTTTATTCAAACAATTGGCGTATTAGTAGATACATTCTTAGTATGTACATCAACAGCATTTATCGTACTATGTTCTGGTGCATATAAAGCAACGAATTTAGAAGGTATTGAACTAACACAAAATGCATTAAGTTCACAAATTGGCCCATGGGCAAGTAGCTTCTTAGCGATTATTATTTTCTTATTTGCGTTTAGTTCACTTTTAGGAAACTACTATTATGGTGAAACGAATATTGAATTCATTAAACAAAGTAAAACTTGGTTAACAATTTACCGTATTGCGGTAGTGGGAATGGTATTATTCGGTTCTGTTGCGACGCTTCAAGTTGTTTGGAATATGGCAGACTTATTTATGGGTCTAATGGTAATCACAAACTTAATTGCGATTACACTTCTTGGCCGATTTGCGTATGCGGCATTGGCAGACTATGTAAGGCAAAAGAAACAAGGAAAAGATCCAGTCTTCCGTGCAGATTCTATTTCTGGTTTAACGAATACAGAGTGTTGGGATAAGTCAGCGGTAACGGATAAAGAAAAAGCAGTGTAAATGAAAAGGCGAGCATCGAGTTGAATTCGATGCTCG
>NZ_MACE01000041.1 GCF_001883995.1 Bacillus paranthracis
GGTAATTGTTAATATAATTTTTGTTTGTTCATTTCTCATATTATTTGTAGGGAACGTACTGTCTTAAAGGTATGGCTGGTCGCATAGGATGAGTGATTTAGTATTGGATAAATGTGCGTACTAGTTATAATTTTGCGTAAAAAAACACATGTGTTAAGTAAGTTAACCTACTTATGTTAGAAAACCTAACATAAAGTTCTTGATTACTAAGAGTTTTTAGAATATAATTTTCTTATTGTTAGGAAGAGGGGGCAATGCAATTATGGATTTTTTAGCTAAGGTAATTGGGGATATAAATAATGTCCTTTGGTCATATATCATTATTGCGATGTTAATTGGGTTAGGACTTTACTTTTCATTTCGTGTGAAATTTGTCCAAGTTCGTTACTTCGGTGAAATGATTCGATTGCTTGGGGATGGGGCGAGTTCGAAAACGAGGAAAGCACAAAAAGAGAAGAGTGGTGTATCATCATTCCAGGCTTTTTGTATGAGTACAGCTTCTCGTGTAGGTACTGGTAACTTAGCTGGTGTAGCTATTGCAATTTCAGCAGGTGGTCCAGGAGCAGTATTTTGGATGTGGTTAATCGCGGTAATTGGGGGTGCTTCTGCATTTGTCGAGAGCACATTAGCGCAAATTTATAAAGTGAAAGATGGGAATACGTTCCGTGGTGGCCCAGCGTATTATATGGAAAAGGGTTTAAATAAGCGCTGGCTTGGAGCTATTTTCTCTGTATTAATAACAGTAAGTTTCGGATTAATTTTTAACGCTGTACAATCTAATACTGTAGCAGCTGCTTTTGATGGGGCATTCAAAACAGATAGTAGATTAGTAGGTCTTGTAATGGCTGGTTTACTTGCAGTTATTATTTTTGGCGGAGTAAAGCGAATTGCACGCGCGGTTGAAATGATTGTTCCAGTAATGGCGATTATTTATGTAGCAGTAGCATTATTCGTTGTTGTAACAAACATTACGGCAATTCCGTATGTATTTAAAGAAATTTTCTTACATGCTTTCGGAATTAAAGAAGTAGTAGGCGGGGGATTAGGTGCTGCGATTTTATTAGGGGTAAAACGCGGATTATTCTCAAATGAAGCAGGTATGGGTAGTGCGCCGAACGCGGCTGCGACTGCAAACGTAACGCACCCAGTTAAACAAGGTTTCATTCAAACTTTAGGGGTATTTACAGATACATTATTAATTTGTAGTTGTACAGCATTTATCATTCTTTTATCAGATGTGCATAATGCAGCTGATTTAAATGGTATTCAATTAACGCAACAAGCGTTAAGTCAACATATCGGTCCATGGGCTTCTATATTTGTAGCAGTTGCAATCTTCTTGTTTGCATTTAGTTCATTAGTAGGTAACTACTACTATGGTGAAACGAATATTGAATTCTTAAATGGAAGTAAAGTGCTATTAACAGCTTACCGCATTGCTGTACTTGGTATGGTTATGTTAGGTTCTGTAGCAACAATTCAAATCGTTTGGGATTTAGCAGATTTATTCATGGGTATTATGGCTGTTATTAACTTAGTGGCAATCGTATTCCTTTCTAAGTACGCTTTTGCGGCATTATCAGATTATGTAAAGCAAAAGAAACAAGGAAAAGATCCAGTCTTCTATGCGAATTCAATTCCAGGTTTGAAAAATACAGAGTGCTGGGAAGAGCAAGTAGCAGATAAAGAAAAAGCGGTATAATGAGGTGAGCATCAAGTGAAACTTGATGCTCATTTTTTGTTTTATCCAGATATTTGTCGGTAGTAAAAGACGAACATTAATGAGTGTTTTATAATAAAATGTAATTTTTTAAAGAAAAGTGCGGATATGAGTTGTGATTTATGTTAGAATGGAAAATGCCTTTGAAACAAGAGGTTTTATGATTTTTCCTATCTGATTGAAGATTTTGGAGGGGAAATGGAAAGTTCGGGTTATTTCTTGTTTTAGTGGTCAGACGTTCAACGTTAATGAAGAGTTAAATGGAGGATTTTATTAATGAAGTTTGTTATGTTTCTTGTAGGATTACTCGTTGTATTTGTACTCGGTTTTCTTATAAGCTCCGATCGAAAGAAGATTAAGTATAAACCAATCGCAATTATGCTTATTATTCAGCTAGCATTATCTTATTTCTTATTAAATACACAAGTTGGTTATATTTTAGTAAAAGGAATTTCAGATGGATTTGGCGCGCTTCTTGGATATGCAGAAGCTGGAATCGTTTTCGTATTTGGTGGCCTTGTTAATAAAGGAGAGGTTTCATTCTTCTTAACAGCGTTATTACCAATCGTATTCTTTGCCGTTTTAATTGGAATTCTGCAACACTTTAAAATTTTACCGATATTTATTCGTGCTATTGGTACGTTGTTAAGTAAAGTAAATGGTCTAGGAAAATTAGAATCATATAACGCAGTAGCAGCTGCCATTGTTGGGCAAGCGGAAGTATTTATTACAGTAAAAGATCAATTAAGTAAAATCCCAAAACACCGTTTATATACATTATGTGCATCTTCTATGTCGACAGTATCGATGTCAATCGTCGGTTCTTACATGAAAATGATCGAACCAAAATATGTAGTAACAGCACTTGTATTAAATTTATTTAGTGGTTTCATTATTATTCATATTATTAACCCGTACGATATTACAGAAGAAGAAGATACACTGAAATTAGAAAATAAGAAAAAACAGTCATTCTTTGAAATGCTAAGCGAATATATTATGCTTGGTTTCACAATCGCGATTACGGTAGCAGCGATGTTACTTGGTTTCGTAGCATTAATTACAGCAATCAATAGCTTGTTTGATTCTATGTTCGGTATTACATTCCAAGCTATTTTAGGATACATTTTCTCACCATTAGCATTCGTAATGGGTATTCCGCAAGCAGAGATGGTAACAGCGGGACAAATTATGGCAACGAAATTAGTATCAAACGAATTTGTTGCGATGCTTGATCTTGGAAAAGTAGCTGGTGATTTATCGGCTCGTACAGTTGGTATTCTTTCTGTATTCCTTGTATCATTTGCGAACTTCTCATCAATCGGAATTATCGCAGGTGCAACGAAAGGTATCGATGAAAATCAATCAAATGTTGTATCATCATTCGGTCTACGCCTTGTGTACGGTGCGACATTAGTAAGTATTTTATCAGCGATTATCGTTGGTGTTATGTTATAAAAAAGATGGTCCTAGCTCATAGCTAGGGCTATTTTTTTATGGTAAATTTGCATAGAAAAACCAATTAATTAGGAATATATTAACATATAAAAATCTTTTTAAATTTATATTGCTTTTCAGTTAGATAACGCTTACAATTTGATTTGTAGGTGGTATCAATTTCAGACTTTCAAGTATGGTAGGAGAGAAGAGGCTACCTTTAATAAATTGCAATTTATGTAAACGCTTACTGATTTTAGATAACAGTTGAATAGTATTTAGGGGTTTTAAATTTTTTTAACATCAATGGTCAGACGTCATTCGTTATACGTTATACGTTATACGACCAATAACTCGTGGGAGAAGTGGAGGATTCACATATGAAAATAGTAATGTTTCTAGTCGGTTTACTTGTAGTATTTGTACTAGGGTTCCTTATCAGTTCAGATCGCAAGAAAATTAAATATAAACCAATTGCACTTATGCTTGTCATTCAATTGGTACTTGCATATTTCTTACTGAATACAAAAGTCGGATTTGTATTAGTAAAAGGGATTGCAGATGGGTTTGGCGCTATTTTAAAATTTGCGGAAGCAGGGGTTAATTTCGTATTTGGTGGTCTAGCAAATGATGGACAAGCACCATTCTTCTTAACGGTATTATTACCAATCATTTTCTTAGCAGTATTAATTGGGATCTTACAACATATTAAAATTTTACCGATTATCATTCGTGCAGTCGGTTTCCTATTAAGTAAAGTGAACGGTTTAGGAAAACTAGAATCATATAATGCAGTAGCAGCTGCGATTGTTGGTCAAGGGGAAGTATTCATTACAGTAAAAGATCAATTAAGCAAATTACCGAAAAATCGTTTATACACACTTTGTGCATCTTCCATGTCTACAGTATCGATGTCAATTGTCGGTTCTTATATGAAAATGATTGATCCAAAATATGTAGTAACGGCACTTGTATTAAACTTATTTAGTGGATTCATTATCGTTCATATTATTAATCCATATGACGTGAAAGAAGAAGACGACATTTTAGAATTACAAGAAGATAAAAAGCAAACATTCTTTGAAATGTTAGGCGAATATATTATGCTTGGTTTCTCTATCGCTGTAACAGTAGCGGCGATGTTAATTGGTTTCGTAGCATTAATTACAGCAATTAATGGTGTGTTCGATTCAATTTTCGGAATCACATTCCAAAGCATTTTAGGATACATTTTCTCACCATTAGCATTCGTAATGGGTATCCCAACATCAGAGATGCTAACAGCAGGACAAATTATGGCAACGAAATTAGTAACGAACGAATTCGTTGCAATGCTTGACCTTGGAAAAGTAGCTGGTGATTTATCAGCTCGTACAGTAGGTATTTTATCTATCTTCCTTGTATCATTTGCGAACTTCTCATCAATCGGAATTATCGCAGGTGCAACGAAGAGTATCGATGGCAAACAAGCAAACGTTGTATCATCATTCGGATTAAAACTTGTATACGGTGCAACGTTAGTAAGTATATTATCAGCGGTTATCGTTGGGGTTATGCTTTAATAAATAGTAAAGAGGTCGTTTATCTCTCGCCTAGAGGGATGAACGGCTTTTTTATTTTGGTATGATAAATAGTGTGGAGAGGGGGAATTAGGGTGAAAGAACAGAATAGTTTAAAGGAATTTGATGAGGTTATAGATAACATTAATCGTTTAACTGGAGAAGATGCTAGAGCGTTTTTGAAATTGATACATGGATATTTGAGCATAGTAGAAGAAGGAGATGGAACTTTTACTCATAGTGACTTTGTTGAAAAGGTTTCTGGGCTCTATAAAAAGGATGTGGCGAGGGTTATTCAACTTAGAGAAGAAATAAAAAAATCACCTTAATCCATTCATTAAGGTGATTGAAATACTACTCAGCTGGAGGCGTAAATGTACGTTTCTCTAATTCAGCATCTAGCATAAATAATGCGTTTGAATCGCTTGTAATACGTTTTAATTTTTGGATGATGCTATCGAATGAAGCTTCTTCTTCTACTTGCTCATCGACGAACCATTTTAAGAATGTAATTGTTGCGTGTTCACGCTCATCCCAGGCGATATCAGATAGGTTGTAAATACGTTTCGTTACTTCACGCTCGTGCTCAAGTGCCACTTCAAAAGCGTTCAGTACAGAGTCATATTCGTTATTTGGATTATCAAATCCAGTAATAATAGCGCGCTCACCGCGGTCATTAATGTAGTTGTAAAGCTTCATTGCGTGGAAACGTTCTTCTTCAGCTTGTACAAGGAAAAAGTTAGCGAATCCATCATAGCTCTCCGCCGTACAGTAAGCAGCCATTGCCATATAAGCGTGGGCAGAGTAAAATTCAAAGTTCATTTGATCGTTTAGTGCGTCGTGCAATTTTTTTGATAACATAAAATCCCCCTTAGTATTGTGACAAGAATATTATACCATAATTGATAATATTCTCATTTAGATGTCTCGAACCTTTTCGAAAGCTTTGTGACGTGTGCGTCCATAATGTCTTGTAAGTCCAAATCATATTTTTGCGAAAGAATAATAAGATTAGATAGTACATCACCAAGTTCTTCTTTTAGTTCTTGTTTTAGCTCTTCTTCTGTTTTCACGTTTTCATCAGGACGATCCCGACCGATTTCGATTGCGCGAACAACGCGTGAAACTTCCCCAACTTCCTCTGTTAAGAAATTTAACCGAATAAAGGCATTATACTGTGACCAGCTTCGTTTTTCGTAAAATTCCTCAACCCATCTTTCAAATGCGACAATATCCATTTCTTTCTCATCCCCTCAATATGTTGTACAATGTTCATTGTATCATAACAATATATAGTTTTGGGGTGTAAGGATGAGAAAGATTTGTGTGTTTGCAGGTTCCAATTTAGGGGAGAGACCAGAGTTCAAAGAGCAGGCAATTGAATTAGGTAAAATGTTTGTTGAGAATGATTATGAGCTTGTATACGGTGGTTCTTGCGTCGGATTAATGGGAGAAGTAGCAAACGAAGTTCTTCGCTTAGGTGGTCGTGTAACAGGTGTTATGCCGCGCGGTCTATTCCGAGGAGAGATCGTTCATACAGGGTTAACAGAATTAATTGAAGTAGAAACGATGCATGAACGTAAAGCGAAAATGGCAGAGCTTGCGGATGCTTTTATTGCACTACCAGGCGGATATGGAACGTTTGAAGAGCTATTTGAAGCAGTATGTTGGTCACAAATTGGTATACATAATAAGCCAGTTGGTTTATTGAACATAAAAGATTTTTATGGACCAATTCTGCAAATGGTTGAACGTGCAGCAGAAGAAGGATTCATGAATCCATCAAATAAAGAGTTAATCGTTTCAGCTGAGACAGCCGATAAATTAATTCATGAAATACAGAATTACGAGCGTCCTGTTTTAGGAACGAAGTGGAAGCAATTATTATAATACAATTGTATAGAGATTTTTGGAAACACATGTCATTTTATCTTCAAAAGACATGTGTTTTTAATTTGGTTAAATATGTTAATGTTAAGGTGTAATGTTTTGGGAAAAGGAGAAATAGATGGAAGAATTCGTGTTTTTAAGGCCGGTTTTTAAATGTATTTTAGCAGCATCTATTCTTGTTATGCTAATTGTTTCAATACAGAAGAAAGAACTGATTAATGCGTTTTCACTTTGGTTTATTTCGATATTGTGTGTTGGTGTTTCGGCGATCACGTTGTTTATGTCTGGGTTTATTGTTGATGAGTATAATTTAGGTGGAGATTCGGTGTCGTTTGATATGTTTATTGGGATAGTTTGTATTAGCGGTTTGAATTTCATTATTTATTATAGGCGGAAATAAAAAGGAGGCATTCCGTATTACTTTGGAATGCCTTTATCATTTTGATTACTTTGTTTTTTATACAAGTACCAGCCACCCCAGCCGCCACCAATTGCTACTACAACGAGGAAAGCGTAGTCTTTCACCTCGATACGTATGTTGAAAATATTAGCTATAAGTAAGACAATCCCAACTGTTATTAATGCAAAAAATGCTCTAATTAAGTAGTCTTTCAACTGAACCACTCCCGCCATTTAAGTAGTAAATGATGAATATGGAAAAGCTTTTTTTGAATCTATGTTACTAAAGGGTGTTACCTATATTTTAGCATAAAAGAGATTGTAATATATTGATGAAAGTGGGGGAGAGGAGCGCTGATATTGTCGTGATTTGTCGGTAAGTCGATATAATTGAAAAATCGCTGATATATTGGATGGAATCGCCGATATAATTGAAAAATCGTTGATATATTGGATAGAATCGCCGATATAATTGGGAAATCGCTGATATAAATTTCATGTACCAACAAAAGCGACCATTCCATAGAAAAAAGCGACTCTGAACGAGCCGCTTCCGCTTTTAGGTGATATCCAGCTCCAGCGGCTAGAAC
>NZ_MACE01000042.1 GCF_001883995.1 Bacillus paranthracis
GAGGCAAAAAGCGCCTCGTAATCAGGAGTTCCAACACCCTCCTGTTCTGAACGAGCCGCTTCCGCTTTTAATGATATCCAGCTCCGGTGACTAGAACAGTCGGTCATTTCGCGCCTTCCTGTTCTGAGCAAGTCACCTCCGCTTTAAAGTCTATTACTGATTCAAGAACGCACGTAGCATCCAAGCGTGTTTTTCTAGTTCTGTGTAGATGCCTAGTAGTAGGTCAGATGTCATTTCGTCGTCAGAGTTTTGAGCGATTTCCATGCCTTTTTTCAGTTCGACTAGCATCATTTCGTAGTCTTTCATGATTGCTTCGACCATCCCTTCTGCAGTTTCTCCGTATGCTGCTTCTTGAATAGAAGATATTTCTAGGTACTCTTTCATTGTTGCTACTGGTTTGCCGCCAATTGCTAAAATACGTTCTGCAATTTCATCGATGTGAGTAGCTGATTCTGTGTAAAGTTCTTCGAATTTCTCATGTAATGTGAAGAATTGAGGTCCTTTTACGTACCAATGGAAGTTGTGTAGTTTTGTGAATAAAACGCTCCAGTCTGCTACTTGTTTGTTTAATACTTCGATTACTTGTTTGTTCATTATGATCAATCTCCTTTTGAGTTGTTATGTGATATCAATTACTAATTTATAATTATTATAATCTAGTAATTCGTATAAATCAACCCTTTTGCTGGAATTAATTTGAACAAATTATGAACTGTGTAAATAAAAATCCCTATTACTGTAGAGTAATAGGGATTTTGTTTGATATATAGCTCTTGTTCTGAACGAGCCGCTTCACCGTTTAGTTGTTATACAGCTTTTTTATTCTCTTCTACATCCTGTCCATCCCAGCACTCTGTATTTTGTAAGCCAGGGATAGAGCTTGCAACGAAAACAGGATCTTTTCCTTGTTTCTTTTGCTTCATATAGTCTACTAATGCTGCGTAGGCGAATTTGCTTAGGAATGAGATGGCAATTAAGTTTGTCAATACCATTAGTCCCATGAATAAATCAGCTAAGCTCCAAACTGTTTGAAGGGCAGCGATTGATCCGAAGAATACCATTCCGACAACTGCAACGCGATAAATCATTAACCAAGTTTTGCTTTCTTTAATAAATGCGATGTTTGTTTCACCATAATAGTAGTTTCCTAGTAAAGAACTGAACGCGAATAGGAAAATAATAATTGCTAAGAAAGTGCTTGCCCATGGTCCGATTTGTGAACTTAATGCATTTTGTGTTAATTCAATACCCTGTAAATTTGTTCCTTTGTAAAGTCCAGAGCATAATACGATAAATGCTGTTGATGTACATACTAAGAATGTGTCTACGAAAACACCTAACGCTTGAACAAGTCCTTGTTTGACAGGGTGAGATACATCTGATGTTGCGGCTGCGTTAGGGGAGCTACCCATACCTGCTTCTGTTGCGAATAGACCGCGCTGAATTCCGAACTTAATTGCTGCTCCAATACCACCAGCGATGGCTTGGTCTAAACCGAATGCGCCATTAAATATTTCCATAAAAATGCTTGGTAACATAGTAAAGTTGTTAATAACAACAAAAATAGCCACACCAATATAAATGATTGCCATTGGAGGAACAATCATTTCCGTAATACGTGAAATGCTCTTAATACCACCGAAAATAATAACTGCAACTAATAAAGCTAATAGAGCTCCTACGATCGTTCGCTCTAGTCCAAAAGCATTTTCAAATGCTATTGTTACTGTGTTTGCTTGTACAGAGTTGAAAATTAATCCGTACGCAACTGTAATAAGAAGTGAGAACCAAACACCCATCCAGCGTTTGTTTAATCCTTTTTCCATATAATATGCTGGGCCACCACGGAATCTGCTTCCATCTTTTACTTTATAAATTTGCGCGAGCGTACATTCTACGAAACTAGTAGCTGCTCCAAGGATAGCGATAAACCACATCCAAAATACTGCGCCAGGTCCGCCCATTGAGATAGCTAATGCTACACCAGCTAAGTTTCCGATACCGATACGTGCAGCTGCACTTAAGCAAAATGCTTGGAACGGTGAGATGCTATCTTTCTTTTTTTCTTTTCGATTAAATCCTTTACTAATTAATCCGACCATCTCACCGAAATGAGTAATTTGGACAAATTTTAATTTAAAAGAGAAATAAAGACCGAAGCCGATTAGCATTGCAATAAGAATATATGACCATAAAATATTATTCGTTACCTCAAGGAATCTGCTAAAGATATCAACCATATAATACACTTCCTTTTTTCCGTAATAAGAAAATTATATGCAAAAAATATACGAGAATCAATTTTTCTAAAAAATCATGTTACTTAAATATATTTTGTGTTATGATTATGTTACATGATAATATTTTTAGAATTATTTACATTTTAAAAAACTAAATGTAAAGCGAGAAAGAGGGGATGATTTGAAAGAAGAATCTTTATGGAAAGTAAGCCTTGAGAGTTTGAAAATGAGAAGTAATATATGTTTTATCATTACATCTTTTAGTATCTTTTTAGGAGCCACTTATTATTACAATAAAAGATTTCCAAATCACAGGTATCCTGAATGGTTAGAATTTCTAAAATGGATTGGATGAACAAAAGATAGAAAAACAGAAAATTTAAATAAAATTCGAGGAGGAGCTAAAGATGAATATTAGAGAAAGTGAACTTCCGGGTATTGGCTATAAATTTCAAATCGTTACGAAAGGTAATGAAAAGATGGTAATTGTTATTCATGATGACGGACGTAGAGAAATGTATCATTTTGATTCAGACCATGAAGAAAGTATCTCAAGTATTTCATTACGCGACTCAGAGGCAAGACAAATTGCAGCAATATTAGGTGGAATGGTGTATAAACCTAGAGCATTAGAAAATGTTGAAATGGTCTTTGAAGGTTTAGCGATTGAGTGGTTTAAAGTAGAGAATGCTGCGCCAGCAATCGGAAAAACAATCGGCGATCTGGAAATAAGAAAAACATATAGCGTAACGATTATTGCAGTTATGAAAAAGAATATGAAAAAGCTATTTAATCCAGGACCAGACACGGTAATTGAAGAAGGCGATATGCTTGTAGTTTCAGGCGAGAGAGAAGAAATTAAAAAAATTATTAATGAGTTACTTTCGAATAGGGGGACTGACTAGATGGATACGTTAATTTTTGAAGTTGGTACAGCGTTAGTATTAGTTGCAATTGCGGCAGTAATTGCTGGAAAGTTTAAATTCTCAGTCATTCCGTTTCTAATTGTTCTTGGGATGCTAGTGGGACCACATGCGCCGACAATAGGTGTGATCGATTTCAAATTTATTGAAAGTGCAAATGTAATTTCGTTTCTTGGACGGATTGGCGTTCTGTTTCTTCTGTTCTATCTAGGACTAGAGTTTTCAATGAAAAAACTAATTAAATCTGGACGTTCTATTGCGATTGGTGGAACGATCTATATTTTAATTAACTTTTCACTTGGGTTATTATACGGATTTATAATGGGATTCCCTTTACTAGAAATCTTAATTATTGCGGGGATTATTACGATTTCTTCTAGTGCTATCGTTGCAAAGGTGTTAGTGGATTTAAGAAGAACTGGTAATAATGAGACCGAATTAATTTTAGGAATTATCATGTTCGAAGATATATTCCTGGCTGTATATTTATCAGTCGTTTCTGGATTAGTTCTAGGGGATCACGCTTCATTCTTAGGTGCCCTTACTTCAATCGGAATTGCTTTAGGATATATGCTTCTATTCTTTATTGTAGCTAGAAAGGCGACGCCGTTATTAAATAAATTGCTCAATATTAGTTCAGATGAAATTTTCATTATTGTAGTATTTGCTTCATTATTCTTTATTGCAGGATTCTCGGAAACAATTCACGTTGCTGAAGCAATTGGAGCACTTCTTTTAGGGTTAGTTTTCTCTGAGACAGAGCATAGTGACAGAATTGAACATCTCGTTGTTCCATTTAGAGACTTTTTCGGAGCTATTTTCTTCTTCAGTTTCGGATTAAGCATTGATCCGTTCTCACTGGGCGGAGCGATATGGTTAACGTTAGGTGCTGTCCTTCTTACAATCATCGGAAACTTTATAGCAGGGATGATTGCTGGGAGACAAGCTGGATTATCTCATAAAGCATCAACAAATATTGGATTAACAATCGTTTCAAGAGGAGAATTCTCCATCATTATGGCCAATATTGGTATCGCGGGTGGTTTAATGTCAGTCTTGAAGCCATTTTCAGCACTATACGTGCTTATACTATCTATCTTAGGTCCACTTCTGACGAAAGAGTCAAAGAATGTATATAAATTTTTAAATAAAGTCTTTAAGTGGGATACGAAGACTAACTAAATTTAAAAAATAAAAGTAAAAGATATGTATGAAAAATTGATTACGGAAAAGGAATCTATGTCGATATAGATTCCTTTTTGATTGGCATTTTTTCAAGGATGAAAGAATACGTTTAATATTTACTATATTGTGGCATACATATAGAAAAAGGATGCTTGGAAAGGGGAATAAAGAGAAATGGAACTCCAGTTTCAAAATGTATATCAACAGGTGGAGAATTGGTATGTGTTGGATTCGGAGCTTCCTTGGGATGTCAAAAGGCTTAGAGACGATTTATTTTCACTGATTGAAGTATGTAAAACACCGGTTATTTTTTGTGATACGTGTGATGCGAATCATGTCCTTTTATCATTAGGAGAAGAAGAAGAGGAATTTTTATTCCCGGTAGGTGGTTTTTATCATAAAGAAAAACAATTAATTTTTGTTTGTATGTGGGAAGAGTATGAGCAAGTCCTTAAAACACTACTGCATGAATTTCGTCATGCAATGCAGCATAAGAGCGAAGTATTATATGTGGGAAGTGAATTGTACGAAGATAGATGGATTGAGAAAGATGCGAGAAAGTTCGCGGAGAGGAAGTTAGATGAATATAAAAATAGAAAGCTAATGTAAAGCATAGTGGAGAAATGACGCTGTGCTTTCTTTGTTTCTTACTAAAAATAAGTAATTGACTTTTATAAAGTTTAGTTCTAAACTAATGGTATGAAACGAGCGAGGTGATGAAATGAAAACAGAAGATAGACTAGGTTTACTCCTATGGTTTCGTTTATCACGTTTTTATAACAAAAGTATTCGTGAGACGAATCAGCATTTGAAAGAATGGAATGTATCTGCCGCTCAGTTTGATGTACTAGCTCAAGTTGGAGGGCATGATCGTTTAACGCAGCAAGAGCTTGGAAATAAGCTATTTGTTACGAAGGGAAATATTACACAGCTTTTAAATAAAATGGAGCAGCTTGAGTGGATTCGTCGTGAACAAGAAGGTACTACAAAATATATTTCATTAACAGAAAAGGGAAGAGCTTTATATGAAGAAATCGTCCCGCCTCAAGAAACATTCCAAGCGGAGCAGTTTCAAAATTTAAATGTAGAAGAACAACATCAATTATTACAATTACTAAAAAAGTTACAGTGAGAAAAATTTAAAAATAAATCTTGAATTCGAGATAATATGAGGTGAACGGTATGTTTAGAAAAGTTGATCATAAAAATATGGGAAGAGCAAATCACGGTTGGTTAAATACACATTTTCATTTTTCCTTTGCCAATTACTATAATCCTAATAACATGAACTTTGGTGCATTACGTGTAATTAATGATGACTTAGTAGCACCGCAAACTGGTTTTGATATGCATCCACACCGCGATATGGAAATCATTTCGTACGTTGTAGACGGTGCTTTAACACATGAAGATAGCATGGGGAACCGCGGAACAATTGAGCGTGGACATGTTCAATATATGAGTGCTGGCACAGGTGTATTTCATAGTGAGCATAATTTAGGAAATGAAACATTACGTTTATTACAAATTTGGATTTTACCAGACCGTGAGGATCATAAGCCAAACTATGGTGAGTTTAAATTTGATTGGAGCAAGCGTGAAAATGAATGGTTTCATATGGTATCTCAAGTAGAAGGCGGGGCACCAATTCAAATTCATCAAGATGCGAATTTATATTCTTTATCGTTAGAAGCAGGAAAAGAAATTCATTTTCCAGTGAAAGAAGGCCGTCAATTGTATGTTGTACAAATTGAAGGTAGTAGTGTAATCAATGGTGAGCCACTTGTTATGCGTGATGCAGCAGAAGCGATTGAAGAAGATATTCATATTGAAGCGAAAGAGCAATCACACTATTTAGCAATTGAATTGAAAAAGCAATAAAATGTTTATAAAAAAGAGGACGTCCGATAGGATGTCCTCTTTTTTTGAGTGGAATTGTCAGAAAAAACTTTCTCAAATTTTAGGTAAAGGTATCCACTTGAAAACCAAGAACTGTATAAAAGTGTCAAAAATCTTTAGGGAATGGGGAATGTTATAGTGAAAAAGCAAGTCATTTCATCAGCATTAGCGTTAACTGTTATCGCCGGGGGATTTGGAACATTTGGAGCAACGACAACGAAAGCGGAAGAACAAAAAATTCAATACCATCAAGAATTTAAAACGCCTGCATACATAGGTGAAGAATGGAAAGCACCGGAAGGACTAGATAAAAAAGAAACGGTCTTTCAATATTTAGAGAGTAAGAAAGATATGTTCAAATTAGCAGGAAATATTGATAAACACTTTAATGTCGTTGGGGAAGAAAAAGATGCTGAATCCGGTACAACACACGTGAAGCTAGTTGAGAAACATAATAACATTCCTGTGTACGGTTCAGATCAAACAGTTACACTAGATAAAGAGAATAATGTAAAAGCATTCTTCGGACAAGTTATTCCGAATTTAGAGGATAAAAATATTCCTGCATTTGCAAAGATTAGTGCAGAGCAAGCAGAAACAATTGCAAAGGCAGATATTGAAAAAGAAGTTGGTAAAGTAAAGAATTATGACGGTGTGAAAAAAGATTTATATGTGTATGAAAAAGATGGGAATTACTATCTTGCATACTTAGTGAAAGCGTCGATTTCAAAGCCAGCTCCAGGGTATTGGCATTACTTTGTTGATGCAACGAATGGAAATGTGATTGAGAAATATAACGCTGTAGATCACATTACAGGATTTGGTTACGGAGTACTAGGAGCTAGACAATCATTTGAAATTGCTCAAGATGAGAAAACAGGACAATTCAACTTGTTTGATGGTAAACGAGGACAAGGTATCCATACGTTTGATGCAGAAAATATGGATGAAAACTTGTTTAATTTATTCTCACAATGGCTTGGATATACAGGAGAAGAAGTTGAAAGTAAATCTAAGTTCTTCGAAGATAAAGCTGCAGTTGATGCGCATGTAAACGCAGGAAAAGTATATGATTACTACAAAAAGACATTTAATCGTAACTCTTTCGATGATAAAGGCGCGAAGCTTATTTCGACTGTTCACGTTGGAGAAAGCTGGAATAACGCAGCTTGGAATGGTGTACAAATGATGTATGGTGATGGCGATGGAAAAACATTCATTCCATTATCTGCTGGACTAGATGTTATCGGTCACGAATTAACGCATGCTGTAACGGAACATACAGCAAATCTTGTTTATAAAAATGAGTCAGGTGCGTTAAATGAATCGTTATCTGATATTATGGGTGTCATGGTTGAGAAGAAGAGCTGGGATTTAGGTGCTGACATTTATACACCTGGAAAACCTGGTGATGCACTTCGTTCTCTGAAAGATCCAGCGTCTATTCCAAATCCATTAAAACCAGGTGAAGGTTACCCAGATCATTATAATAAACGCTACACTGGAACAGCTGATAACGGCGGCGTTCATATTAACAGTAGTATTAACAATAAAGCTGCATACTTAGTATCTGAAGGCGGGGAGCATTACGGCGTGAAAGTAACAGGAGTAGGCCGTGAAGCGACAGAAAAAATTTATTACCGTGCTCTTACGAAATATTTAACTGCAAACTCTGACTTTAAGATGATGCGCCAAGCAGCACTTCAGTCAGCTGAAGATTTATATGGTAAAAACTCTAAAGCTGTACAAGCTGTAACGAAAGCTTATGATGCAGTAGGCGTAAAATAATAAGAGAAAAAGACCTGACTAGGATGTCAGGTCTTTCTGTATTTAGTCGCGAATACCTAATGCGATTTTCGCCATACGTGACATGCGTTCTTTAGACCAGGGCGGATTCCATACGACATTTACTTCTATTTCATTGACTTCAGGTACGTTCGTTGATAATACTTTTTTTACGTCTGATACAATTTGCCCAGCCATTGGACAACCGATAGAAGTCATAGTCATCGTAATGACAGCATTATTATTTTCATCTGCTGTAACGTCATAAACTAATCCAAGATTAATAATATCAACACCGAGTTCAGGGTCAATAACAGCTTCTAAGTTTGCATATAACTTTTCTTCAAATGCTTGTTGTGACATGTGTAGCACCCCCTACATATTAATGATATCGATTCTCATTATAACGGATATATACATAAAGTGCAGGAAATGAGCTCAAAAAAATATTCCTCTTGGAAGAGGAATATTTTTGGAATGGCTATTCAGTTTTAAAATGTGATACGAGTTGATCTAATTCTTCAACTGTTTGTTTCATTTGTTTAGCTGTTTGTGTCATCTCATTCATCGTAACGACTTTTTTCTCAGCAGATTGTGCTGTTGCCGCTGTTTCACTAGATACTTCAGTCGAAATAGAAGCGATGTTATTCAGTGAAGCGTTCATTTCTTCAGCACTTGCAGCCATTTCTTCAGCAGTTGCTGAGATGTCTTGCATTTGAGTAGATACTTTGTTTACTTGTTCTACAATTGTTGTGAAGGAATTTCCAGCTTCACGAATGACATGAATGCCTTCAGATGCTTCCGAACGGCCTTGTGACATCATAGAGCTCGCAGTTTCAGTGTCTTGTTGAATTTGATGTAGTAATTGGTTAATATCTGTTGCAGCAGTTTTAGATTGTTCAGCAAGTTTTCTAACTTCGTCAGCTACGACAGCGAAGCCTTTTCCTTGTTCGCCAGCACGAGCTGCTTCGATAGATGCATTTAAAGCAAGTAAGTTTGTTTGTTCCGCGATATTAGAAATAGATTGTACAGCTGTATCAATATACTTCGTGTGGGTGATTAGACGTTCGACCACTTCTGACGTAGCATTTACAGCGTCGTGTATCGTTGTCATTTGTGAAACAGATTTTTGAATAACAGTATTTCCATCGTTAGCTTGTTCAGATGTAGCTACAGCAAGTTCAGTTACAGATGTGGCAGATTCAGCAATGCGCTGAACACTTACTGCCATATCGTCCATTGCAGTTGAGCTTTCTTCCATGCTAGCGGCTTGTGATTGAATACTCTCATTTAAGTTGGACATTGTGCTTTGAACTTTTATCGTTGCCTCGCGTGATATATTCGTCTTTTCTAGCATGTTTTCAGAAGCGTTTTGTACTTCTACAGATGTTTTTTGAACACGATTAATGATATGTTGTAGGTTTTCTAACATTTTATTAAATGATGTTGCGATCGTACCAATTTCATCATTACTGTTTACTTGTAGGCGGGCTGTTAAGTCACCTTCTTGAGATGATAATTCTTTTAGTTTACTATCAATTTGTTGAATTGGTTTTACAAGTTTACCAGAGAACCACCATGCAAGAGTGATAGCTACGATAATGCAAATAATAAGTGATAAGAAGACAACATATTCAATTTGTAGTGAAGATTGATCAATTTTTTTAATAGATTGATCACGTAATTTAGCCTGTTCATTACTGTAATTTGTGAAGTCACCAATTACTTTATATACAGTATTATTTTCTGCATAAGCTACTTGTAGTGCCTCTTCCCACTTTTGTTCTTTTGCAAGAGGGAAAACTTTCTCTTCAATGAATTTTCTCCAAGTGGATCCTGATTCCATTGTATTTTTTACAGATTCAGAAAGGTTAGGATTTGAAAGAAGTTGCTCTTTCTTATCTTCAAGAAGTTTACTCATCGAGTTAAATTTGTCTAATTCGACCTGATCATGTTGTAATAAATAACCTCTTAAAGCAGAGAGCTGTACTTGATAAGCATCTCCGCGCTCTTTTAATTGTGTTGCAAGAGGAGAGATTTCTTTTTGTAATGCTTCAGTTTGACGAGATTGATCCATGGTAAAAAATAAAATAAAAGCTAAGGCGACGCCAAATAAAGCGCAAATCGTTCCCATCATAAACATTAGTTTTTTTCGAATGCTAATAAAATTCATATGATAAAAAGCTTCCTTTGTGAAATCTTAGTATTAGAATTAATAAATTTAAAAAATTGAAAGAAAGCTTTACTCCAGATGGAACAAAGCTTTCTTCTTTCCTTTAGGAATTATAGCAGACGGAATGGGAGATAGAAAGAAATATTTTAAAGTGAAAAAGAGAGACTGTAAATCTCTCTTTTTAAAACCTTGGAGCTCATAGAAGTATAAATGAAAATTTTGCTTTAAACGTTTGTCTTGAAATGAGAAACGAGAACTTCAAGTTCTTGCACAGTCGTTTTCATTTCAGATGCTTTTTTAGCAACGACACTCATTTTGTTTACTTGGTCACCAGCTGAAGTTGCTGTTTGTGATGTTTCGGCGGCAACCTCATTTGAAATAGAAGCGATGTTATTTAAAGCTGCGTTCATTTCTTCAGAACTTGCGGCCATTTCTTCAGCAGTTGCAGACACCTCCTGCATTTGTGTAGAAACTTTGTTAATGTGGTTAACAATTTCTGAGAATGAAGATCCAGCAGTACGAATGACTGTAATGCCTTCAGAAGCCTCTGATTGACCTTGCGTCATCATTTCATTTGCTATTTTTGTATCTGCTTGAATTTGATGAAGTAAATGGTTAATATCAGTTGCTGCTAGCTGAGATTGTTCAGCAAGCTTTCGTACTTCATCGGCAACAACAGCGAAGCCTTTTCCATGTTCACCAGCACGAGCCGCTTCAATGGAAGCATTTAAAGCGAGTAAATTCGTTTGTTCCGCGATATTAGAAATAGATTGAAGTGCAGTATCAATATGATTTGTATGTGTAATAAGTCGTTCTACTACTTGTGATGTAGCGTTCACAGCTTCATTAATGGTATGCATTTGTGTAATAGATTTCTCAATGACTTTATTCCCACTATCAGCTTTTTCTGAAGTAGTAACAGCTAGGCTAGCAACAGAAGAGGCGGATTCTGCAATACGCTGAACACTTGTTGCCATATCGTCCATTGCAGTTGAACTTTCTTCGATGCTGGAAACTTGTGAACGAATATTATGCTCAAGAGCATTCATAGTCTCTTCAGTTTTGGCGGTATTTTCCATAGAAGCAGTTGTTTCGATAAACACATTTTCAGATGCTTCTTTTACACTTGTTGATGTTTGTTGCACTTGTTTTATTATACGTTGTAAATTAGCGAGCATTTGATTAAAGGAATTGGCGATATCACCAATTTCATCTTTACTCGTTACATGCAATCTAGCAGTTAAATCACCATCTTGCGAAGCTAATTCTTTTAATTTCTCATCAATTTGTCGTATCGGTTTAACGAGCTTACCAGAGAACCACCATGCTAATAAAATAGACGTTACTGTACATGTAATAAGTGAGAAGAAAATAATATATTGAATAAGCGATGAAGAAGACTCCACGTCGGCAATTAATGCGTCACGTTTATCATTTTCTTCATTTGCATATTTCGTAAAACGACTTAAAAGGTCGTTTACGTAATCAGTTTGAGCTAAAGCGATTTTAGATGCTTCGTCCCATTTTCCTTCGCGAGCGAGAGGGAGGACTTCATTATCTATAACGCTTCGCCATTTTCCGCCCATTAAAATGGCTTCTTTCATTCCTTCCGAAAGTTTTTTATCACTGGTTACTTTTTCTCTCGTATCAGCTAGTTTTTTTCCTTCTCGGTTGAATTTATCCAATCCTTTTTGATCATGTGATAGTAAATATTCTTGTAAACCAGCAACTTGTGCTTGGAACCAATCGCCACGTTCTTTTAAAATGGTTGCTCTTTTGGAAACATCATTTTTTAACGTTTCAATTTCGCTCGCTTGGCTCATAGCGAATGAAAGAATAACAATAAGAGCAATGCTAAATAAAGAAGAAATGCTTAAGAGTGTGAACAGTAGTTTTTTTCGAATACTAACATATTTCATCGTTACCCCTGCCTTTTTAAAAACTGTTTATTATAATTTATAAATATTTAGAGCAGAATTAATAAAAACATCATTATGAAGTTATTAATCTGTTCAATAAAAATTATAGCAGATAATGGAATATGGCAGATTCATATGAGTAAATGTTCTTAAAATGTATACATTTGCATATCAAAAAATTCATAAATAAAAATAAGAAATGCTATTGTAATTTGAAATAACATCATGTATACTTCTAATTAGTTGATAACGATTATCAGTATCAACTAAAGACATTACTCTTCGTTATGTTGGTCATACCCCTTTTTGACGACGTAAGTCAGAGACGAAATGTTGAAATATCTTGTGTCCTATTCTACAGAATTATGGTAATCTCCAACCTCAACTTATATGCGTGAGCATGCAAAAAGGATCCTATCCGTGAAGGGATCCTTTTTTGCATGATGTCGCAATTAATGTATAGAGACCCGGTACACGCTCTTCCATTCCTTCCGGTGCAGTAGAAGGGAAGACCCATCTTTGATGAGGCCCGTGTTCTTCAACTAGTTTTTCAATTTTAAAATGTTCTTCTGCAAGTGTTGTAATAATTTCTCCTAGCGTCCAGCGGCGGATGGTTGTTTTAGGTAACGATTCTTTCTGCGCTTCTGTAAGAAGGATGCTATAAGCAACATCCTCTTCAATTAATTCTTTATCAAAATAATTTCCATTGGCCTGAAATGATGGGTGGTCGACTCCTAATAATTTAGTATAAACAGGGTGATAGTCACGAAGGATCAGCATTCCATCTTCTTTAAGTAAAGTAGCAATTTTTTGAAAGAGCGGTTTTAAATCTAAAAAATAATGGAGTACACCGAGTTCCAGCAATACGATATCAAATGATTCGGAGAGCTGCACATGTAATACATCAGAAACGACATATTCGATAGAGACACGGGCTGCGTCCGCAAGTTCATTTGCATATTTTGCATTACTTGCTGAAATATCAACAACTGTTACGTCAGCTCCTAAAAGAGCGAGAGCAACAGCTTTATTTCCTTTTGACCCGAGTAAATTAATAATACGTTTTCCTTTCGGAGATTGTATGTAAGGTAAATAGTGATCTACCTCACGCATAGGGTCTTCTATGATTTTTTTCGCATAATCAGCTGGTGCCCCGTGACGATTCGTCCAAGCTTCATAAGCAGCTGCATTCCAGCTTTTTTCATTACGTGTGCTTAGTTGTTTTTGATTCAATTATATCACTCCTTTTGTGAACGTATAGGTATTCGGCAGGGGGATGGAATTTCCTTTTCTTTCTAGATAAAAGTTTGATTTTTCTGTAATTAAGTCGTACAATACTTGTTATACGTAAAAGCGTTGAAAAGGAAAAGTAGGATGAACACATTCTTTCCAGAGAGCTTCGGTAGCTGAGAAGAAGCAAGAATATTCATTTGAACAATGGCCTTTGAGCTTCGTCCTGAACTTATCAAATGATAATAGTAGGCGGCGACGAGAGTTGGTACTCGTTATCAAAACCACAGTATAAGAGCATATAGCTCCGTACTTGTTAAGGCTAATTATGTGAGTAATTGGCGAAATAAGGTGGTACCGCGACTGTTTATACAGCCCCGCCCTTATCTTTTTTTAGATAAGGGCGG
>NZ_MACE01000043.1 GCF_001883995.1 Bacillus paranthracis
AATGTAAGATGAGTATTTTTATTGGAGGCGCTTGGCCGTATGCAAATGGTTCGTTACATCTTGGACATATTGCGAGTTTGTTACCTGGAGATATTTTAGCACGTTATTATCGGGCAAAAGGTGATAATGTGTTGTATGTTTCGGGAAGTGATTGTAATGGAACACCAATTGCAATTCGGGCAAAACAAGAAGGTGTGACAGCGAAGGAAATTGCTGATCAGTATCATGAAGAGTTCCAGCGATGTTTCCGTAGCCTTGGTTTTACGTATGATTGCTATACACGTACAGATAGTGAGCACCATCATGAAACGGTTCAAAATGTTTTTTTACGTTTATTAGAAGAGGGACATATTTATAAAAAAACAGTGGAACAAGCATATTGCGAAACGTGTACACAATTTTTACCTGATCGTTATGTAGAAGGGATATGTCCGCATTGCCATGAAGCAGCAAGAGGAGATCAATGCGATGCGTGTTCAGCTATTTTAGATCCACTCGATTTGTTAGAAAAGAAATGTAAGTTATGTGGTAGTACACCATCCGTACAGAAAACAGAGCATTTCTATTTTGCATTGCATACATTTCAGGAGCAAATCAAAACGGCTGTAGAAAACGCCAAACAAACAGAAAGATGGCGCGACAATGCGATTCAACTAACAGAGAGATATGTAAAGGAAGGATTACTAGATAGGGCTGTATCACGTGATTTACCAATTGGGGTACCAATTCCAGTAGAAGGGTATGAAGATAAGAAAATTTACGTATGGATTGAAGCAGTGACAGGCTATTATTCAGCGAGTAAACATTGGGCTGAAAAAACAGGGGAAGATGATCAAGAGTTTTGGGATAGCGAAGCGAAAACATATTATGTGCACGGAAAGGATAATATTCCGTTTCATTCCGTCATTTGGCCAGCGGTATTACTTGGAATAGGGGAAGGAGCAATCCCGCGTCATATCGTTTCGAATGAATATTTAACAGTGGAAAAAAGAAAATTATCTACAAGTAAAAACTGGGCGGTATGGGTGCCTGACATATTAGAACGCTATGATCCAGATTCTATTCGTTACTTTTTAACCGTCAACGCACCAGAAAATCGCGATACTGATTTTTCATGGCGTGAATTTATTTACAGTCATAATAGTGAATTATTAGGTGCATACGGGAACTTTGTGAACCGGACATTAAAGTTTATTGAAAAATATTATGGTGGTATCGTGCCGAAAGGAAGTATTGATGTAGAGCTGAAAGATAAAGTAGAAGGATTATATAAACATGTAGGAGAGGGGATTGAGCAAACTAAATTCAAGGTGGCGCTAGAATCAATATTTGATGCAGTACGTTTTGCAAATAAATACTTTGATGAGAGGCAGCCTTGGAAACAAAGGGAGGATGATCCAGTTTCATGCGAAGAAACGATTTATAATTGTGTGTATCTCATCGCTAATTTTGTAAATCTTCTTGAACCATTTTTACCATTTTCAAGTGAAAGAGTTAGAAACACATTATCGATTGTGAACCGGAATTGGGAGCCTCAACATACGTTGCCAAGTAGAATTGATAGCGTGCAGCCACTATTTGAACGGATTGATGTGAAACAAATTGAGCATGAGGTAGAGAAATTATATGGAGCGGTAAAGTGAGATAGAGAAAAAGACCTTTCAAATACATGAAAGGTCTTTTGTTATGCAGTAGGATTCTCTTTCTTATCCTTTAAGAAGAACAGCACAGCAAGGATTACGAGAATAATAGCTGCAATATCATATGTTATTTTGAATGTGGTATTAAAGTTTAAGTACTCCACCAAAGGGGTTTTGACTGCTCCAGCATATATGCAAATAGGAATGATGAGCACATCGTAAAATTTCTTTTCTTTCATATATCTTATTAGGAAGAAGATACACATAATGGCAAAAAAGGCTACGCTTAAAATAGTCATTTATACCTCCAAATAGATTTGAAATTATACCACATTGTAACTTTATTTCCATTTATACGCAAGTTAATATTTTTAAGCACTATACACGCGATTACGTTTTTTTTCTTTCCTAGCTGTAAGAAGTTGAGGAGTGAAAATCCCAAGTAATATAACGATAATCCCAATCCACTGCATAAACGTTACGACTTCATGTACAAGTGTAATAGAAGCGATAATGGCCGTTGGTAATTCAGCTGCTCCTAGTATTGTACCAAGTCCTGTTCCTACTTTCGGTACGCCAATTGAAAAACAAATGACAGGTACGACAACACCGAACAAGCCGAGGAAGAAAGCATATTTCCATAGGCCAGCTTGCAAAGCACCGTCTGTTAAAAAGCTTGGTGGGAAGAATAGGCATACGATCAGAGTAGCGCTTGTTGTCATAAGAAAACTTTTCGTATAAGGCGGAACTTCTGTAGCGACACGCCCGCTTGCAAAAACATAGAATGAAAAAGAGACAGCGGCTAATAGTCCAAAGATAATCCCTTTTGTAGAAAAACTTTGTCCGAGGCCTTCAAATACACCGCCAGCAAACAATGTACCAGTAAATAAAATAATGATAGATATGACCTTTTCACGGCTCGGAAAAGTTCGATTTGCAATTGCTTCAATGACTACACCAATCCATGTGAATTGGAAAAGTAGGACGACAGCGATAGATGCTGGTAGTTCTTCTACAGAAATAGCGTAGAAGATACCGGTCATACTCATCGTTGTACCAACTGTTAGTAAGGAAAAGAATTGCTTTTTTGTTACTTTATGACGTGAAACGAAAAGAACGAGCAGGAGAAGACCAATCCATCCGAAGACATATTGTCCTCCTAATAGTTGATGTGCTGAAAATCCATCAATGAATCCGAGTTTGAAAATAGTTGAAAGTACGCCGTAGCTACAAGCTCCGAATAAAACGAGTAATGAATACTTAAATTTCTCCATGAAAATCCTCCTTTTAAATAATAAAAAACGCCCGCTATCCAAATAAGGATAACGGGCGAACGAAACAGAGTCATATACTCTACAAAATTCCGCCACTCATACGAAGTATGAATTTGGGGTATGAAATTGTAGTAGGTTTTTACATTGCTTTTGGGAATACAATAGAACATTTTACACCTTGAGGCGTGTTTTGTATCCCGTAAGGAAACTGATGTTTATCTAGTATTTGTTTTACAATGTATAACCCAAGACCACTACCTTGTACTAAGCCGTGTTTGTCAGGGTTTGCGCGATAGAATGGCTCAAATAAATGAGCAAGTTTATCCTCATCTATTTGTGAACCTGTATTTAATACTTCTAATGCGTAACCGTTTGGCTTTTCATAAAGCTTTATATATACATGCTGATGGTCAATTGTATAATGAATTGCATTTGAAATAATGTTAAAAATGGCAGTTTGAATAAATTTAGGATCAGCTAAAACTTGTACATCTTGTTTAATGTTAGATTGAACATTTAACTGCTTTACAGATACGAAATAATCTACTTTCTTCATAACATCCTCAATAATATTAGTTAATGAGATAACTTTTAAATCAGGTTTAAATTGAGGGTTTTGTATTTTGGATAATTCCGACATTTTTTCCGTTAATATGTTAATGTCTTGCATCATTTCATAGGAACGTTTTAAATATTTATCTCTATCTTTATAAGCTCCAATTCCGTGAATCATGCCATCTAGTTGTCCCATAACGGCTGCGATTGGTGTTTTTAATTCATGGGAAACCATAGACATAAATTCTTTACGAGATTGTTCTAATTGTTGTTCCTTTTTGAGTTCATTTCTTAAATCTTGATTGCTTGCATGTAAATTCTTCACTATATTTGGTACTTGTGAAGCAGCTACTTGTAAATTAAAATCTGTTTGATCCGTATTTTTGTTGAGTAGCTTTTTATCTGAGAAATCAAGATTCATAATATCTTTTAAAGCATCACTCATATATTGAAAAGGTTTAGCAATTAGTTTTGCATAAATTAAAGATCCGAGCAGAGATAATGCAAGCATTGTTGCGCCAATATGTGGAGCTAATTGCTGCAGTACATCTGTTAATTTTGGATTATCTTGCGCATCATTTGCTTTACTTGCTGCATTTTGTTTATGTAAGGCATCATTAGTAGCGACTTGCTTTTCCATTTCTGTAGATGGAGCAGAAGCGCTATTTTTCCCCGAAATATTTTGAGTATGTTCTTTTGCTTTTGCAGTTTGGCTAGGCTGCAAAAGGTGATTGATAGCTGTAGAGAGAGAATTATAATCTATAATAGCAGATTGGAAATTAAACATGTCCCCCTGTGATACAGCTTTATTTTGATTCGTTTTACTTTGGTCGTTTTGTTTATCTGAATCCGCTTGTTCTGTAGTATGCGTTCCATTTTCTTTCGCAAAACGTTCTTTATCGTAGTTTGAAGCTAAGAAGTAAATAACTTGATAAAGACAAAGTGATAAAAGAATACAAAATAATAAGGTTTTGATGAAAATATTTTTGGTGATGTTGTCTTTGCTACGATTCGATTTTGTAGCCAATGCCTTTCACCGTTTTAATATAAGGAATTCCTAATTTTTTTCGTAAGTTTTTAATATGTGTATCTATAACTCTTACATCACCATAATGTTCATAGCCCCATACCTTATTCAACAAATCACTTCTTGATAATACTTTTCCTCGATTTTGCAGTAAAGTATAAATAATTTCAAATTCTTTTGTTGTCAATTCAATTTGATTACCATGAACATAAGCGGCGTATGCTGTAGAATTTAACATCAATTCATGGAATTGTAGTATAGTCGCAGCTTCGGCTTCCTTCGTTGCTGCCCTTCTTAATACAGCTTCTACACGTTTAATAAATACGGTGTAATGGAACGGTTTCGTAATATAGTCATCAATACCTAATTCAAATCCTTTAATTTCACTTTCTTCATTATGTAAGCCTGTTAACATAATGATTGGTACATCAGATTGTCCTCGCATAATTTTACAAATACTATAGCCATCTATATCTGGTAACATCACATCAAGGAGGACAAGATCGTATGAATTTTTTTGGAAAAGAAGTATACCTTCTGTCCCAGCACCAACGACATCAACAGTAAAGTTTTGTGCCATTAGAAATTCACGAATTAGTTCTTGTATATCTGGGTTGTCTTCAATCACCAGTATATGCGTCATAGTAACACCTCCTAAATAACGCTTTTTACTGCAATATTCGAATTCATCATTTTTTCGATGACTCAGATTGTTTATACATATAATAAGCCCCCGCCATAAAATAATCATGAAAGTAGCAAGGGGAGTTGTTTAGTGAAACTGAATATTTAAGAATTACAGTAATTCTATTATAGTATGTATTATAAAATTTATAAAATATTATAACTGTATAATTTTAATATCCATGTTTATCAATGTTTAGATGTTACCTAACACAATCTATTCCTATTATATATGTAAATACAGTTGTTTTGCTACTGTAAATGAAGAAATAAAATAAGCCAAGACATAAAATTCTTGGCTACACGTAAATCGCGCTTTGAGGTTATTTTACAGTGACAGTAGCTTGCTGGGGAATACGCTCAAATAACCAGTGTATATCATTGTTATACATACGAATACAACCTAGTGTTGTCCACTTACCAATTGCCTGATTATTGTTCGTACCATGAATCGCATAAGTTGTTCCGTAAGTTCCTGCCATGTTTAGTCCGAGCCAACGGTCACCAAGCGGATTACGTGGATCGCCGCCTTTAATTTTGCCTGTGTAATAAGGACGATTTTTAATTTTATTTACGATTTGGAAAGTACCTTTAGGTGTAGGAGTAGATGCTTTTCCAGTAGCGACAGTAAAACTTTTTATGAATTTTCCGTTTTGATAATAATCCATTTTATTTAACTGTGTGTTTACAATCAGTTGATCTTTCGTTGTAGCTGCCTCAGCATTTGTGAATGGAATAGTTAAAAATCCTAATGATAATAGTGCGCCTAATAATAGTTTTTTCATTATATTCTCCTTTTTACTATTGTAATAGTCTTACATACAATGAATTTGCAATCCTCGTAATACTTTATTTACATTTTCATCTAATGTTTCAAAGAAAGTAGTAATTTTGGCATTGTGTTTGTTGTTTTTATCAATAAGTAATCTTTCATTTAATAAAAGTTCGCCATGTAGTCCAAAACTTTGAACTTGAATATTTAATTCATCTTCCGTTTCAGAAATAATTGGTAAGAAGTAGTGAAAAGCTTTCGTTGGAATGATGTAGCTTTTGCCAATCATGCTTTCTTGATTTGAATTAATCCATTTTTTCGTAACAATCTTAATGTTCTTTTTTGAAACGATAAAAGACAGTGTTGTAGACTTTGTTAAACTTACGTCAAATTCATTTGTTTCACATATGTGTAAATTAAAAACGGTTTCATTTTGGTGAGATTCAACATTTGTATTAATAAAATCGTGCATTTTATAAGCTTCCATTTCGTATTCACCCTTTTTTCAATTTCGAAAAGCGATTAATATTTATTCAAATTAATGTTTAGTCATATATTAGTTAAATTTTTAAACAAATTCCGATATAATCTTACAATACGTATATGAAGCTAATATGAAGTTCGTATGAGTTTGTAGTGGTTTTTTATTAAGAACAAAATATAACGATTTTTAAGTGTTAAAAAATGGATAAAAAATGCATATTAAGGCCCTGGTTTCTCACGTTATATACTTGTTAAGTTGTCTGAAAATGAAAGTAAATAAAGAACGGAAAAGTTTAGTGAGAGCCTTACAAAAATGTAATAAAAATGTAAGCTATTGTGATAGTTATTTCGACAATTTTTTTATACAATATTAGTAAGAAGTTGCACGTGATTGAAAGGAGAGATGACATGGAATGGATTCATGAATTATTTCAGCAATACGGGTACTATGTTGTACTTGTCGGCTTGCTGTTAGAATATATTGCACTTCCGTTTCCGGGAGAGCCAACGTTAGCATATGCGGGATTTTTAGCACATAAGGGTGATTTAAGTTTACCGATTTTAATTATCCTATCCTTCATTGGGACAAGTGTAGGAATGACGATCCAATACTTTTTAGGAAATAAATTAGGAATGCCCTTTGTTCAAAAGTATGGGAAATACGTATTTTTAACACAAAGAAAAATCGACTTAACAAGAATGTGGTTTGATAAGTATGGATACTTCTTGATTTTTATCGGTTTCTTTATTCCTGGTGTACGTCACTTTACAGGATACTTTGCGGGAATTATTAACTTACCGTTCCGCCGTTTTGCAATTACAATTTACTCAGGTGCTCTATTTTGGGTATCATTCTTCTTAATCGGTGGTTACTGGCTAGGTGGCAATTTACATGATATTTTTGGAGCGCTAGAAGGTCATATCGGTAAAATTATTTTTGGAGTGATTGCGATTGTAGCAATTACGTTAGGAGTTCGTTTCCGTAAACAGTTAAAACGAGCATTATTACAAAACGCAAGTTAATATGGAATCCATTCTATGTCAGAATTTAGGAAGGCAGTGCAGATGCACTGCCTTTTTTATTTTAATAAGTTTTTGTTTACCTGTTTAAAAATTTATAGATTATCTTGTCAATTATTAACGTCAAAATGACAATTATAATTGACAATAATAAGGATATTATTTACAATTTTATTTAAATAAATGAAAAAGAGGGAAGACATGAAGCTTCAAAATCGAGTGAGGGAATTGCGAGCAAAGCATCGTTTATCACAAGGGGATTTAGGGAAAGCGATTGGATCATCGCGGCAAACGATTAGTTTAATTGAGCGCGGGGATTATGCACCATCTATCGTATTATCGTTAAAAATCGCACAAATTTTCAATGTACCGGTGGAGGAAATATTTACGTTAGTGGAGGGGGAAGAGGATGATGAAGGGTAAAATGGGAGAACAATTTATTAGTTTTTGCAAACTCATATTAAGTATGGTAGGTGGCTTTTTTGCATCCTATATAGCTTTAGACTTACTCTCGGATGAACCGAGAAAATTATCACCCAATATATTAATAGGTGTATGTACTCTTTTTGGAATGATAATGATGTATTACACTTGGAAGAATACACGTATGTTAGCAGAGGCACGTGATGAAGAAGAGAGTGTACAAGGTAGAAAATTGGGGATTGTAATTATGTATTTACGTATAGGTGATATAGTTACGCAGGCATGGTTTGTATATGCAGTTATTGCATGTAGACGTGCATTCATGCATGATGCAAATGTTTCCTTCGCAATTTGGAACATGGTAGCTGCTACTGCTTTTACGATTATTATAGTGATCATTGGGATCATGGCGAGGAACCGTTATAACAAGCTTTACCCTGAACAAGGTGTAACGTATATGGAATCGATGGAGATGTGGAAGAAAAACGCTGATGAAGGATTAAAGCATATTGTGCATGAAGCTGGATATAAAGCGTACGAATTTACGAATAAAGTATTGGCATATGTGTGGTGGGCTGCCGTTATATATACAGCTGTTAGTGATATCAATTTCGTGTTGCTTGGTTTAATCTCATTTATTTGGATATTACATATCGGAAAATTCATGTATGAAATGCATAGAAAAATGATTTATTAAGGGGAGAAAAAGGTGGATATTTTAAGAAGGCCAGCTGGTACTATGACGGCGGCGTTAGTTTTGTCCATTTTATACGGAGTAATCCGAACTGGGAAATTAGAAGTAATTTTGAACCTATGGGCAATAGTTGGAATTTCATTGTTAGTATTAGCCATTCATGAGCTAGGGCATGTAGCATTCGGTGTAATAGGTGGTTTGAATTTTAAATTTATGACAGTAGGACCCATTACTGTTCAAAAAGAGAAGGGGAAAGTACGCATTCGAGAAAATAAATTATGGGCGTACTTTGGAGGCGTTGCAACACTAGTACCACCTTCTATAGAGACACCGAACCTTTCGAAAAAGTGGGCATGGCTTACTTTAGGTGGACCGATTACGAGTTTATTATTTGGTATTACTTCAGGTTACATATATATGGTGAGTTATTATCAATATCTTTTATATTTTTCCTTTTTCCATTTTGCAATCTTTGCAGTTACAATTGTGCCGATAAAAGGAACGCTTATGAGTGATGGTATGCAATTTCTTATTTTAATTAAAGATGATGAAAGAGCTAGAAATCATTTATATGAGATTCAAATATCGAGTGAGTTATTTAGTTATAAAAGACCGAGAGATTGGGATGAAAGATTGGTAGAACTGAGTGAGGAAAAAATAAAAGAGAATAAAGGGATAAGAGAGATAATGAGTAGACTTATGCTCGTCTTTTTGGCTCGTGCGGATCAAGAGGGAATGGAAAGAGCTGTACCGTATATAAAACAAATTGTTCAACTACCTGTAACGAAAGAAAATAAGTTTTTCGTTAGTAGTTTTCATAGTTGGTACCTTTTATATAAAGCCCTTTATGAGATGGATAGTCTTTCTTTAGAAGAAGCGAGGGAACATGGGAAGGCTATTACAAAAATGGACCTAAACGGATATTATCGCACACAAGGAATTATTAAATATTTAGAGGGCGATATGGAAGCATCTCGTACTTATATGAGGAAAGCTGATAAAGAATTGAAGAGCGCTGAGAAGAGTGGAATGGGATATTTACAATTAGAGAGAGAATGGTTTGAGCAGCTGAAAGAGAGGGTATCTTACGATGGGTGAGGTAACCTCTTTTTTCTATGTCGTCTTATGCCGTTCCATAAAAAGTGTGGGGCGAGTAAAATAAGATAAGAAGAGCAAAGCTTGGAGGAATTCTAGATGGAAATTTTAACGATTATTTTAATCGTCTTGCTCATTTATGTTGTTTTTAAAGTGGCATATGTAGCATTAAAAATACTCGCGATCTTATTAATTATCTTTTTAATCGTAGAGTTCGGCAGTAAATTGCTTGGGGGATAGGGTATGTTGAGCTTCTTGATTGTCGAAGAATGTCGGTAAGTCGATATTCTGTGTCGAACCGTCGATATAATGAAAAAATCGCTAATATAAGTGGAGAAATCGTCGATATATTTGAAAAATCGCTGATATAATCTGGTTGGTACTGGATGGGGTATATGGAAAAGAAGTTGCCGTGAGGGTAACTTCTTTTTATTGTAGTGGCGGGGTATAGAGTATAAATAGATTGCCGAAAATTGTCGGTAAGTCGATATCCTGTGTCGAATCGTCGATATAATGAAAAAATCGCTGATATAAGTGGAGAAATCGTCGATATATTTGAAAAATCGCTGATATATTCCGGCGATTACCAGATGGGGTATATAGGGAAGGAGTTGCTGTAGAGTAGCTTCTTTTTATTATGGTGACGGGGTCTGCAAACCAACATAAAAAAAGCTGGAAGAATCTCTTCCAGCTTACGAGTTACTTTCAATTTGGCGACCGTTTTCTTCTTCGTTGTCTTGTAATAGGTTGAATACATCTGCTAGACAGAATGCAATGAACCAAGTCCATAGACCGTGGAAGAAAGCTGAGCTTAATTGAAGTGGTAATGTATAGTTAGTCATTGAGTAGGAAATACATCCGCCGACAATTCCGATCATTGTTAATAACATTGTTTTTTGCGCATTTTCTTCTGGATTAAAGAGGAAGAAAATGTATCCACCTAAAATTGAAGCGCTTACAAGTGTTTCGATTCCATTAAAAATGATATTCTCTCCAAGCTGAGTGTTTGTCCAGAAGCAGATTGTTCCGCCGATAATAGCAAACAGGACAGCTATTGTATATCGTATATATTGATTCATATGTTCATCTCCTTATGTAATAAGATGATTTGGAAGTCAAAAAGGTAGGTATAGTATATTGAAGTGAGTTTTAATTGTACGTATCTTTTTATAAAAAGATCATTGAAGAGTAACTAAGATGATCGGTTATTTAAACCGTTACGTGTATGGTGTCTGAAATATACCTGACTGCTCGTTTCTTTTTGTTTGTAAAATATGAGAAACTTCCAAGTCTATATACTCTTTTTTTGTGAGTCTGTTTTCATTATAACACATTTAGAGACATAATAATAGAATTATCTGATTTTGTAATAAGTGTAAAAAATAAAAAACGCAAGGAAATACCATTAACGGTGCGGTTTAGTAGAAGAAGGAGTTTCATTTATTTTGATGAAATATGTAATCAAGGTGAGATCTAAGAAGGCTTAAATACGATAAAAAGTGTTTTATGGCATGCATGTAATGTAAGGGAGGAGAGTTAACTTGGAGTTCACAACAGAAAGATTAATAATTAGACCTTTTAAAAGTACTGATTTACAGGATGTATTTGCTATTTATAATAGTGAGGATACATGTAAGTTCCTATTACATAATAAGTGGACTCATGAAGACATGCAGGAAAGATTTAATAAGAAGATAGCAAACAATGCACTTACTAAAGACTCAATATTAAGTTTGGCGGTTATATACAAAACTAAGGTAGTTGGTGATTTATCCGTATGGTACACAAATATGAGAGACACTGTTGAGATTGGTTATAGTTTTTCAAATGAAGTAGCTGGGAGAGGTTTGGCAACAGAAGCAGTAAGTCGTTTGGTATTTAAATTATTTCATGAATGTAATGTACATCGTATACAAGCTAATCTTGATGCACGTAATACAGCTTCACAAAAATTGTGTGAACGAATAGGTATGAGAAAGGAAGCACATTTCATACAAGATTTCTGGAATAAAGATGAATGGACAGACAGTATTGTATATGGAATGCTATCCTCCGATTTGTAGTAATAAACTTAATGATTGTATTATGCTAAAAGGTGCGTGAGTTGAATAACAAAGGGCATCACATATAATATGTGATGCCCTTTCATGTATTGACCTTTTTTATATACGTTTGAAACGGCCGACAATTTCAACTGTTTCAGTAATGTTCATAAATGCTTTATTATCCACTTGACGGATAATGCGTTTCATTTCGCCTAACTCATAGCGAGTCACGACAGTGTAAATCATTTTTTTCTTATGGTTTGTATAGCCGCCGACAGCATCTACCATTGTCACGCCACGTATGCCGTGATGTAGTAGGGCGCTTTTTATTTCCTCGCCTTTTTCTGTAATTGTCATTATCGTTAATTTAATATGTTTCGTATGCACAGCATCGATCACTTTGCTGACTACAAATCGACTAATTAACGTATAAAGTGTAATATCCCATCCGAAAATAAATCCTGCTACAACAAGTAAGATTAAGTTGAATACAAATATGATTGCTCCAATTGAAACATCTCGATATTTCGCTACAATCAATCCAACAACATCAAAACCACCTGTTGAAGAAGCAAATCGGAATATGATTCCTGAAGCTGCTCCGCAGATTACACCGCCGAATACAGAAGATAGTAAAATATCGTCTGAAACTTGGTGTACAGGGATAATGTTCATCGCTAACGATGATACAGCTACAAAGTACGCTGTTAAAAAGGTTGTCTTCTTGCCTAAGTAAAAGTGACTTAAAATAAGAAGAGGAATGTTTAGTAAAAAGATAAGTGCACCGATATTGTAGTGCATTAAATAACCGATAATCATCCCTACTCCAGCGAATCCACCGCTAATCATGTTATGCGGGATAAAGAACATATTCATAGAAATTGCATACAAAATAGAAGCTACGAAAATAACAACCAACTGTATGATAAATTCTAAGTGAAATGTTTTAGCTGCTGGGAAGGATAAAAAGGCGGTGTCGGGAACGTAATCGGCGTCTCCTAGTTGACCCATAGTATGTTTCATCTCCATATTCATTTTTGATTACAAGAAGAGAATAAAGGTTTTTTCAAAAACTGGCAATAGTTTTATTATAATGCAAAAATTTTATAAATTTCTAATAAATCAAGCCTATTCATTGATGTGTGTGAATATACTAAAGAAAGCGAATACAATGTTTCTTAATTATTATTTTCTTGAGAAAATATGCAAAATACTTTTTTGACGATAAAAGGAAATAGAGAATGTTTGCCGAATGTGCTAAAATGACCTTATTAAGGATGTGAAGCGATGGAATTTTTATTGCAGGATGCAATTCTATATATATCGTTTGTAACGACAGCACTTTGTTTATTAGAAGTTTTCTTCCTTGCTAACGTTTCTCGCTTTGTGCGTCAGCAAGCATCGAGCGGTAGACAAAGAGCATTTGCGTTAGTTGATACATGTGAAGATAGTGCGGGGAATGTACCGCTATTTTCTATTTTTTATAAATATGGAATGATTCGTTCTGTACGCAGACAAGAATCAAGTGAAGAGAATGACGAGGTCGGTCCGTATACACCAATGTTTCGCTAAATAATTACGAAACATTGGAGGAATGAACATGTTAAAATCATACCGAGCTGTGCTCGTTAGTTTATCATTATTACTTGTTTTTGTTTTATCTGGTTGCAGTAATGCAACACCAATTGATGCACATAGTACGGGAATTTGGGATCATTATTTTGTATATCCAATCTCGTTTATGATTCAATTTGTTGCTCATCATATACCGGGAGCTAGCTTTGGGATTGCTATCATTATTATGACGCTCGTTATTCGTTCAGCAATGATTCCATTAGCTGTTTCGCAATATCGTAGCCAAGCGAAAATGAAGAAAATGCAACCTGAATTGCAGAAGTTAAAGCAGAAATACGGTGATGTAAGCAAAGATCTAGAAAAACAAAAACAGTATCAAAAAGAAATGTCAGAACTAATGAAATCAGGCGGTTGGAATCCACTTGCTGGTTGTTGGCCAATCTTTATACAAATGCCGATTTTCTCTGCTTTGTATTATGCGATTAGCCGAACAGAAGAGATTCGCACATCTTCGTTTTTATGGGTGAACTTAGGACATGCAGATCCTTATCATATATTACCGATTATTGCAGCATTAACGACATTTATTCAAATGAAGGTTTTCCAATCGAATATTACACCTGGAGAACAAGTACAGATGCTAAAGATGCAGCAAATTATGATGCCGGCAATGATTTTATTTATGGGATTTGCGGCACCATCAGGTCTTGTGTTGTACTGGATAACAGGTAACTTATTTACAATGACACAAACAATTGTATTAAGAAGAATAATGGAACGTGAAGAATTACAATTACAAAAAGCATAGAATAACGCCGCTCATCATGAGCGGTGTTTTTTTGTTAAGTCGTTAAGGAAATGTTAAGAAACCAACATTACTATAGGCGTTGTATACGAAAGTGTACATGCATTAGAAATATGAAGGAGGAAATTTCCTATGAAGAAGAAAACAGTTGGGTATTTAGCGATTGCAGGTGCGTTATCATTCGGAATCATTGGGGGAGTCGGCATCCCGGCATTCGCGGCAACGAATACTCCAGCAGTGGATCAGTCTGCAAAAACGGCGAGAAAAGATTTAGATGACGCTACAAAACAAAAAGTAAAAACGATTATGAATGATACAAAGAAACAGTTGGAGGAGTTAGGTGTAAAGCTTCCAGAGAAAGAAAAACGTAAAGAAATGTTTGCGGGATTAGATGATCAAACGAAAGAAAAAGCGAAATCAATTTTAGAGCAAGAAAAGTCTGGAAAATTAACAAGAGAACAAGCAAAAGAAGAATTGACAAAACTAGGAGTGAAGTTGCCGGAAAAGGGTAAACAGAAAGAAATGTTTGCGGGATTAGATGATCAAACGAAAGAAAAAGCGAAATCAATTTTAGAGCAAGAGAAATCCGGAAAATTAACACGTGAACAAGCGCAAGAAGAATTAACGAAATTAGGCATGAAAATGCCGGAGAAGGGTAAGCGTAAAGATATGCTTGCTAACTTAGATGAACAGGCGAAAGAAAAAGTGAAGTCAATTTTTGAACAAGTTAAGTCCGGCAAATTAACGCATGAGCAAGCAAAAGAAGAATTAACGAAGTTAGGTGTGAAACTCCCAGAGAAAGAGAAGCATGAAGAAATGTTTGTGGGATTAGATGAGGCAACAAAAACAAAGGCAAAAGAGATTTTAGACAATGAAAAGAAACAATTAGAGGCATTGAATGTTGATTTACCGCACCATAAGTTTTTTATGAAAAAAGATGAGAAATAATTGAATGAATTCGTATCTTTCGTGTGGGCAACCGGAAGGTACGTGCGAGGACCGATTTCTGTCAGCAGAAATCGGTCCCTTTTAATGATTTAATAAAATTTTTTTCATAGTTAGTATGTATCCAAAGACGCAGTAGAAGATTGCAAAACCGATAAATACTTCTGTATATTGATATTTGCCTAATACATAGAAGGAAACAGCTGGTATAATAGCTACCGCTAAAATGCTATAACCAGGATACTTGTACCGATGCATGATAGCGAATAGAACAGAAAGAAATGTAGCGATGATACAAAAAACAGCAATCATTATTGGTGCACCTCCTATATGAATTATACCGTTTTTAGGGAATTAGAGAAGTGTCGTAAATTCTGTTATAATATAAGAAGAGAAAAATTTCGTATGTTATATAAAAAATATATTGATTTTTTCTAACAATTCAATATAATGAACAATAACTACAAAATTCGACATCAAGAAGTGATGATGAGGACACGATCAATTTTTTACGATTCTCAGAGAGGGAAGCCTTTGGCTGTGAGCTTCCTAATACGAAAAAATAGATTACCACCTCTGAACTGCAGCAGTGAACGAACATTTAGTAATTGCTTGCCGGCAAAAACCGTTATTTTAGACTTGAGAAATTGGTGAAGTGTGTTACTTTGCGAATTGAAACAAGGGTGGAACCACGAATATAACACTCGTCCCTTTTTTAGGGAGGAGTGTTTTTTTATTTCATTTTTGCATCACACTAGAATTGGAAGGAGGATAAGAAGCATGCATCATGATGAGAAGAACAAAATTGGTTTAACGGTAGCACTTTCTATCGTAGTAGGAACGATCATTGGGTCTGGTGTGTTTATGAAACCAGGCAGCGTATTAGATTACTCGGGGAGTTCTAATATGGCGATTCTTGCTTGGATAATTGGTGGTCTGTTGACGTTAGCAAGTGGTTTAACAGTAGCTGAAATTGGAGCGCAAATCCCGAAAAATGGTGGGTTGTATACGTATTTAGAGGAGATTTATGGAAGCTTTTGGGGATATTTATCAGGCTGGATGCAAACGATTGTGTATGGGCCAGCTATTATTGGAACGTTAGGGTTATACTTTAGTTCTTTAATGATTAATTTTTTCTATTTAGATAAAGTATGGAATTTACCAATTGCGATCGGAACAGTTGTGTTCCTTGGCGTTGTAAATAGTATGGGAACAAAATACGGAGGTATCGTTCAAACGATTACGACAATCGGAAAGATGATTCCAATCGTATTAATTGTTGTGTTAGGTTTTTGGAAAGGGAATAGCGACATCTTTAACGTAGTTGTGCCGATATCAGAAAATCAAAGTATCGGGATGGCAATTTTAGCAACGTTATTTGCTTATGACGGTTGGATTTTACTTGCTTCGATTGGTGGAGAAATGAAGAATCCAACAAAGCTATTACCGAAAGCAATGACAGTTGGGATTTTAATTGTAACAGCTGCTTACGTATTAATTAATTTGGCGTTATTGAATGTATTACCAGCAACGCAAATTGTAGAACTTGGAGAAAATGCAACAGCGACAGCTGCAGGAATGCTACTTGGAGAATATGGTGGGAAAATTATTAGTATCGGTATTATCGTTTCTATTTTCGGTTGTTTAAATGGAAAGATTTTAACGTTCCCACGTATCCCGATGTCGATGGCAGAACGTGGACAACTTCCATTTGCTAAGTTTATTGCGAAGGAAAGTCCAAGATTTAAAACACCAGCAAATGCGATTACTGTTGAAATCATTTTAGGAATTATTTTAATGATTATTAGCGATCCGAATAAGCTATCTGAGATTTCCGTATTCATTATTTATATTTTCTACGTAATGACGTTTATCGGTGTCTTCATTTTAAGAAAACGTAATAAAAATAAAGAGCGTGCATACAGTGTACCGTTATTCCCAATCGTACCAATCGTTGCGATTTTCGGCTCGCTCTTTGTAATTGGTAGTGCCATTATCAATGATCCGGTAAGTTGTTTCTTATCAATTGGAATTGTGTTTACGGGGCTGCCGGTATATTGGTATTTAAATAAGAAGAATAAAAATGAAGTGTCATGACTGAAGGGTAGGCGTATAATGCGCCTACCTTTTTTACTGTAAAAAAATTGTACTTGTGTTCAACTTCTATTTTGGTTACTATAATCGTAGTAACCAAAATAGAAAGCGTGGGGAAAGACTTGAATTTTCGTGTGTATATTTTAGCTATCGCGGCTTTCGTAGTCGGAACGGTTGAGCTAATTATAGGAGGAACGCTCGATTTAGTTGCCAACGATTTAGGTGTATCTATTAGTGCAGCTGGTCAGCTTATCACAATATTTTCAGTAGTATTTGCTTTATCAGGTCCTGTTTTACTAGCTTTAACAGGGAAATTTGAAAGAAAAACATTGTATGTTGGGGCATTATCAATTTTCTTAATCGGAAATATTATTTCAGCATGTAGTGTGAATTACGGGATGTTAATGTTCTCAAGGGTGATTTGTGCGGCGAGTGGTTCGCTTATTATTGCACTGTCAGTAACACTTGCTTCTAGCGTTGTAGAACCGCATTTTCGTGCGCGTGCAATTGGAATCATTTTCATGGGGATTAGTGGGTCACTTGTACTTGGAGTACCGCTTGGCCTTGTACTCGGAAATGCATACGGATGGCGTGCACCATTTGTACTCATTTCGATCTTAACAGTTATAGCAATCGCTTGTATTTCATTATTCTTAACGAAAGTACCACCGAAATCGGTATTATCAATAAGAGAGCAGATTGCTACGTTAAAAGATAAAAAAATCGTCAGTGCACAGTTAACGTCATTCTTATTTTTAACGGGTCATTTAACACTATATGCATATTTAACACCATTTTTAAAAGATGTTATGCATGTGGAAGCGAATTGGATTAGTGTATTTTACTTCATCTTCGGAATCGCAGCAGTAATTGGGGGCGGCTTCGGAGGTTGGCTTGCTGATAAATGGGGATCGAAGAAAAGTATTATTTCAATTATTATCGTATTTGCGTGTGCGATCTTCCTATTGCCGATGATGACATTCTCATTCCCGCTGTTCATTATTATGATGGGACTTTGGAGTATGCTGAGCTGGGCTATTTCGCCAGCACAACAAAATTATTTAATTGAAATTGCACCGGAATCAGCTGGTATTCAGCAAAGTTTAAATAACTCTGCCCTTCACTTAGGAATTGCGCTCGGTTCAACAGTAGGCGGAGTTGTTATTGAGAAATCGTCTGTTATATATAATGCTTGGGTAGGAGGCGGCTTTATTATATTAGCGCTGCTTTGTGCGATTTTCTCGATTACGAGAGGACGTTCTACTCAGTTTGCGAAGGAAGAATCTATCGTTTGATAGGTTCTTTTTTATTTGTAAAAAATTGCAGGTTTTAGTAGAAAGGTAGAGAATTTGTATGTAGCGAGGTGATAGAAAATGGCATATGATTTAGTCGGAGTGATACTTAGCCTTATACCAATATTTGTGGTCGCGTTTATTTTTAGATGGGTTCGTTTCATCTATCAAAATTCAGAGAAACAAGAGGAGCAAAATGAGAAGATTATTGAGCTGTTGATGGAGATAAAGGAACAAAATGAAAAGGAGTCTAGGTGAACAGCTAGACTCCTTTTTTGTATGCAATTAATATCTCAACTTCATCAACAAACTCTTAATTTCCTCATCTTCCATAAAGAGATCATGGTGTTTCTGGGTAATCTTTGCAAGTGCAACGTCATGATAGAAAAATTCTGTAAAGAACTTTACGAAAGGTTGTGACATTGTTTTCATTGCTTGCCATGACTCTTGCTCTACACCAGCAAATAAAATTTCGCGGTCGTCAACGATGAGCAGTAAGTATCGCTCTAGCGCGTTAGGCTCTTCCGCTGGGATTAGAAAATGCATATTTTCTAAGTCTGTTTCGACTTTTCCAACTATAAGTGATTCGGTTTTGACGCCTTGTTTTGCTTTTTCTTCTAATAACGGAAGATATTCTAAAAGAGTATCATTCCAAGCTGAAATGCGAATTGATTCTTTTGCACTTTCGATGAGCTCTTTACTTTGAACGCGAATAGAAGATTGCATTTTTAAGCTCCATACACGGTCATCTGTAAATGATTTTTTCGATATAGTTGTCTCCAATTCTTTAATATTGGATTGAAATTCTGTCGTTAATTTTTCAATTGCTAGCTTGAGTGGTAATGCTGTATACATCTTTTTCTTCTCCGAAACAGAATCCATTACCATTCCTTTATCGATTAGACGTGCAAGCACTTCATATATTTTTGCTTTTGGCACGCCAGAATGCTTCACAATCGTTGTAGCATCTAATGGTTCGTTGCTTGATACGACAACTTCGTAAGCTTGGCTTTCATATTGTGAGAAACCGAATTTTTGTAACATAGTTCCCTCCGAACGAATGAGATTATAGTTTAAGGATAATGAACTATTTGTTTTTGCACAAGTGGTAGTCAGTTTTCTAATTGTATTAAGGTGAGAATTAATTTCAATTTTTTAATTTTATCCATTATACTTAATATAGTGATTAATATGATTACAATACAACAAGAAGGGTAATTAACTGTTACGATTTATTTAACAAATTATAACGAAAGTTAATTAAATATATCAGTAAGCCCTGCTAGTCAAGTGATTGGCTAGTAGTGAGGGTTAACTGCGGGCAATCCCTAAAGCTGATTGAACTACAACGTGGCTAGAAATGGCGAGCGTGAATGTCGCGAAAGCAGAAAAAATCAATCAGATGGTGCAAGGTTAAACCCTAAACACTAGAACAATGGGTCTTCCGCATCGAATCATCTAAGTCAAAAGTGATAAGATGAACGTTCAACGACTATCTCGTATAACTGACGAGAGTACACCACAAGCCTATGGTGGTGGAAAAATCCTCTATCTCTAAGTAGATAAACATATAGTCTGCGCTCATGTGAAAACATGAGAAGTTCATAAGAGAACTGGCTAAGGAATTGCGCCCTTAGTTGAACAAGATAAATTTGATTGAATCTATCAAACTTCATTGATTTTATCGAACGTACGTGCTATGTTTGGTTCGATGAGGTGAGAATAATAATGAAATTTTCACGAGTTAGTCAAGTATCAGAATTAACAGGTTTGCATCCGAGTGGTCTCAGGAGAATGCTGGTGGAACACGCTACGATTCAGAAGAACAAATCTTTCATTAAAGGAGTTACATTCTGATGATATTGGCGAAGAAAGTTAGACTGATTCCAACGCCTGAACAAGAAAAAGTGCTTAGAAATCATGCTGGTGCTGCAAGATTTGCTTATAACTATTGTAAAAGAATGAGTGATAGATACTATAAGCTATTTGGAAAATCTGTTTCACAGTTAGCTTTACAGAAACGATTTACAAAGATTAAGAAGCGAAAGAGGTATGAGTGGTTAAAAGAAATCAATGCACAAGTTCCCAAACAGGCTTCAAAAGATTTTGATACGGCGAGAAAACATTCGTTCAAAAAGTACAAAAATGGTTATCACACTTCTTATAAATCCAAAAAAGATTTAATCCAAGGATTTTATGCCAATTATGAAAGACTGGTTATAGGAAAGAAAGTCGTTCATATTCAGTCTATTGGAGAAGTGAAAACAAGCCAACAACTACCAAGGAATAAAAAACCATCCAATCCAAGAGTTACCTTTGATGGTCGTCACTGGTGGATTAGTGTAGGGTTCCAAGAAGACTTTGAATCACAAGAACTAACGAATGAGTCGATTGGTGTGGATGTTGGTTTAAAAGAACTTTTTGTAGCTTCTAATGGTATGAAAGAACGAAATATAAACAAAGATGCTAAGGTTAAAAAACTTTTGAGAAGGAAAAAGTCAGCGCAAAGAGATATGTCTAGGAGATTTAAAAAAGGTGTAAAAATTCAATCTGCCGGATATGAAAAAGCGAAAGCTGAGCACCTGCGGTTATCTAGGAAAATTATGAATATCCGAAATAACCATATCCATCAAGCAACAGCTAAATTGGTGAAAACCAAACCAATGAGGATTGTTGTGGAAGACTTATCTATTTCGAACCTGTTAAAAAACAAAAAACTATCGAAGGCACTTTCCTTTCAAAAATTAAACTTCTTCTTTCAATGTTTATCATACAAGTGCGAGAAGTACGGCATTGCGTATGAAAAAGCTGATAAATGGTTCGCCTCAAGCAAGATTTGCTCATGTTGCGGCGTAAAATACGACCATTCGGTTCAACCAGAAGGACAGTGGAGTTTAAAGATTCGTGAATGGCGTTGTGCTTCATGCAATAGCTATCACGATAGGGATGTAAATGCTGCGATAAATTTATCAAGATGGGTAAAATAAATGCTTGATAATAGGAGGTAACGATACTGCCTCGTGTGGAGTGTTATACCCCTCGTCCCTTCGGGGTTGCGAGAACACGATGAAGCACTAACTCGTGTAAATTTGATTGAATTGTATAGATTTAGTTAAGTTTATCGTATCGGGATGCTTGGGGGAAGATGTTAAGAAGTTTACGTTTAAAAATTGCGGTAGTATTTTCGGTACTTATTTCTATGATGTTCGTAATATTAGGTACAGCTATGTATGAATTACAGAAAGAGAAGGAAGTGCGCTCCTTAGACCAGTATTCTCAAAATACGATGGATCTTGTGACAGAGCAACTTACGACATTTGTTCAAAGAACGGATGAAGATATGGGGTATTATGCGAACAGTGAGATGATTCGTAATATGCTTCAAGACGGAGTTACTCCAGAAGAGGAAGCATTTTTGACGAAAGAGTTTTCGGAGTATAAAAAGAACCATCCAGGCATTTTAGACTTATATATTGGTACGAAAGATAAAAAAACATTAAGTGCCAATCTTGCTGAAGGTGGAAAAGTGCCAGAGGGATATGATCCAACGACAAGACCTTGGTATAAAGACTCAGAAGCTGATGTGAAAACGGTTCACTGGGGACAACCTATGTATGAAATTGCAACAGGTAAGTTAAGCGTGGGAGTTTCTAAAGCAATTACAGCTCAAGATGGATCTGTATTAGGTGTTGTGGCGATGGATGTATCGCTCGGAACAATTCAGAAATTACTTCATAATATTCAATACAATAACGGCGGAGAAATGTTTATTATAAATGATAAAAATATGGCTCTTGTTTACCCGGAAAAGATAGGGAAAGATGTTTCGAAAGAGCCACTTGTGCAGAGTTTAAATAAAGATGTAACAAAATATGCTGTCACTACATTAAAAGGTGAAGAGGTAGTTGCATATAGTCAGTCATTTGATTTGATGAAATGGAAGATAGGAATTTTTTATCCGAAAGAAACAATTGATGGGCTATTACATAGTACGAGAAATACAGTCATTATAATGGCATGTATTAGCTTATTCGTTGGAATCGTAGCTTCATACTTGTTCTCACGAAGATTAGCAAGACCACTGCAATTATTAACGAATCACGTTCAAAAAGTAGCAGAAGGTGATTTAACGTTGCAAATGAAAGTGACAAGTAAGGATGAAGTTGGAGAACTGACGAACCATTTTAATCATATGGTTGAACAAATGAATGAAATGGTAAGAAAAATTAAAAATAGTGTATCAACCGTGCAACAATCAACGAATAATCTACATTATTTAACGAATGAAACTGTAGCAGCTAGTAAAGAAGTGTCAGGTGCAATGGATGACGTGAGCGGAGGAGCTTCTACGCTCGCTAATAGTGTAGATGAAGTTTCAGAGCAGCTCGAGAATATGGCGCAGTCAGTGGAACAAATGAATAACTCTGTTGGTGAAATAAAAGGAGTAGCTGGCAAAGCAGAAGAGGCATCTAAGCAAGGATTAAATACGATGCGAAATTTAGTTCGTACGAGAGAACAATCTTCTTCAATTGTCGTTCATACAGAGGAAGCATCTGGAAAGTTAGAGCAAAGAGTTGGATCGATTCAAAATGTTGTAGAGCTTATAAAAGGTATTTCGGATCAAACGAATTTACTTGCTTTAAATGCTTCAATCGAGGCGGCACGTGCGGGTGAACAAGGTAAAGGCTTTGCTGTTGTTGCGGAAGAGGTTCGAAAATTAGCGGAACAATCAAAAGAAGCAACAGTAGAAATTGCGACGATGATTGGTGATGTACAAGTAGAGGTAAGAAGAGTTGTAGAAGTTGTAAGTAAATTAAAAGACATTGCGGATATACAAAATAATGTTACGACAGAAGCAGAGGCGGAATTCCGTACAATTATGTCAGTTGTAAATACAATTAGTACTTCAGTAGAGCAAATCGTAGAAGAGGTACATAACATCGGTCACGAACAAGGAGAAATTACAGCGGTCATGCATACAATTGCTGGTACGAGTCAAGAAAGCGCAGCTGTTTCGGAAGAAGTAAATGCTGCAACTGAATCACAAGTGAATCATCTAGAAAAGGTAGCTCATACGATGGAAAGCTTGACGGAGCATATGAGAGACTTGGAAAGATTGGTTGAGCAATTTAAAATAGAGGAATAACAAATTAGTAAAATGATGCGTATTTCGGTAAAATAGATAATGGATATATAAGAAGCAATTATAGGAGGAAGACTACTATGGCAATTGTTGACGTATCGATTATTCCAGTAGGAACAGGTAATCCAAGTGTTAGTGAATATGTAGCAGAAGTACAAAAGGTGCTAGAGAAAAATGCAGATCGCGTGAAGTATCAATTAACACCAATGAATACAATTATTGAAGGAGATCTTCCTGTCATTCTAGAAGTAATTCAACAAATGCATGAAGTTCCATATACGAAAGGTGCACAGCGCGTTGCAACAACAATTCGTATCGATGATCGTCGTGATAAAGTAAGCACAATGGAGAAGAAATTAAACTCTGTTCGATCAAAATTATAAAGAAAAGCAGCGATCTTCGCTGCTTTTTTCATATAGGAGGTAGATAAGATGAGTGAAAAATTTAACGAACAATTTGACGGGTTATTAGAGAAATACACGGAACTATTACTTGGAGAGAGCAATGAAGAGAGAAAAGAACAGGTACAGAAGTGGGCACTGTATTCTTACATAGCGAAGACGATGCCGGCTTTAGTGAAGCACTGGAATGAGACTTATCCCGATGCGAAAGAAGAGATGGTGCAGTTAATTACTGATATTAAAAGGCTGAATGAAGAAAAGAGAAATGAACAATAAAAAAAACTTGGGATAAATATAATCTCAAGTTTTCTCTATTAATATCCTCATATAATTTACATGGAATATAAAGGATTTTATAAGCATGTCGAATATTTTCGGCATGCTTATTTTGTGCCTATTAAACTCTATTTTTCTAAATGTCGAAAAATATTTCAGGCATATTTATAAGCGAGAATATAGGTTTTTAAATGTTTTTATAGTATTTTATAAATTATCTAAATAATTATTTGTATCCAATAATTTTAAACAATGATATAATTTCGAAGAGGGGTAAAAAACAGATAAATCAAGTCATAGGGGTGAATTACATGGAACAATTAATGCGAAATTCGTTTCTTTTCTTATCTAAAAATAAAGCGCTAACAAAACTGGCTAAAAAGTACGGTTTACGCTTTGGTGCAGGTCGCTTTGTCGCAGGGGAGACAATTGAATTAGCGACAGCAGCTATTAAACAATTAAACAAGCAAGGACTTTGTGTAACAATCGATTATTTAGGGGAGTTCGTTGATAATGAAGCGGAAGCAAATGAAATGGCTAACCAATCGATTGAAGCAATCCGTGCTATTGGAAGAGAAGGTTTGGATTCGCAACTTTCTTTAAAGATGACTTCTATGGGATTAGATATCTCTGATGAAATTGTAATGAACAATATGCGCCGCATTTTAGAAGCTGCAAAAGAAAATGGTGTATTCGTTACAATTGATATGGAAGATTATACACGTTGCGGAAAGACAATCGATATCTTTAAACAATTAAAATCTGAGTACGATAATATCGGTACTGTTATTCAAGCTTACCTATATCGTACAGAAAAAGATATTGAGGATTTAAATGCTTATAATCCTAATTTACGTCTTGTAAAAGGGGCTTATAAAGAACCTGAAGAAGTGGCATTCCCAGACAAGAAAGATGTAGATGAAAATTATAAAAAGATTATTAAAATGCACTTATTAAATGGAAATTATACTGCAATTGCTTCACATGACGAAGCGATTATTGAATATACAAAAAAACTTGCCGAAGAACACAACATTCCAAGAGACCAATTTGAATTCCAGATGTTATATGGTATTCGTAATGAGCGTCAACTTGAGCTAGTAAAAGAAGGTTACAAAATGCGTGTTTACGTACCTTATGGAAACGACTGGTATGGTTACTTCATGCGTCGCCTAGCAGAGCGTCCAGCAAACGTTGCGTTCGTATTAAAAGGTATGGTTAAAAAATAACCAAGGAGAAAATACTCCTTGGTTATTTTAATTGCTGAAATGCGTAATGTGCCATTTTCTTTGTATCAGGATACAGTTGCTTGCGAGTAGAAGATAATACAACATTAATGACGCGTTTACCGTCTTTCTCATCCACTGTTACGACTGTATATTTTCCGAGTGCTGATAGACCGCTTTTACTTCCAATTGCATATGGATCGTCATATAGTTCTTCTCGTCCATAGTTTGCAATCTTTGGAGAGCGTTCTGAAGTATGTAGAGTTGTACGCGTTGAATTCATATATTCTAAAACAACTGGGTACTTTAATGCTTCTTTCGTAATTATAGCAATGTCATATGGTGATACTTTGTTTCCTAGTGCATCAGCACCACTTGCGTTTTTGAAAGTCGCATGCTTTGTACCAAGTTCCTTCGCTCTAGCATTCATCATTTTTACAAATTCATTTTTTGATCCTGCGATATGTTCTGCGATGGATTCAGCTATTGGATCTGCACTAATGATAAGCATCAGTTTTAATGCCTCATCACGTTTTAACTTTTCCCCAGCACGAAGTTTAATTTTCTTACTTTGACTTTCTGTTTTAATTGCGTTTTCTGTAACTGTAATTTCCTCATCCTCTTTTACATTCTCTAGTAAAAGAAGCGTTGTCATCATTTTGGCTATACTAGCCGGATAAGAGCGTTCGTCTTCTCGTTTGCCATACAAAATTTCACCTGTGTCTGCATCGATTGTAATCCCGTATTGCCCAGTGATGCTAGGTTGATCGGCTCTTACAGCTTGTTGTCTTTGTGCGTAAGAGAAGAAAATCATCCCTGTAAATAGTGTGGCAATCATTACAATCATAACTATTGTTCGTTTCATTATAATTCCCTCATTTGTTACAAATAAATTGGGCAGAAAAAGCAGCCATTACCCATTATGCCACGTTCTCTGCCCAAAAATATAGCGTTATTTTTCGCCCATATTATGCTTCTTATATTGTTGGTTATTACCTTGACGTCCTTTTTCCACGCCTCGATCAGTTGGTCCAGCGTTTCCTGTCACACTTGCTGCGCTAATTCCAGCCTTTGAAGGGTTCTTCTTAAGTTTTGCCATATATATTCCTCCAGTTTCGTCAGATTATAAAAAGGGAAAGTGTATTTTAGTGAAGAAAATACATATATAGCATGGGCAAATAAAAGAAAAATATTTATTTCAGAAAATTTTATCAATAAATATATTGCGAAAATTTAAACAGTATCATATATTTATTAGTAGAGGCTCACTCATTGATTGCGACTTATGTCGAAAAATTGAATGAGCATTCATTCAAGAATAGGGGGAGAATTGGATGTTCCAAATTAAAAAGGCTGCTGTTCTAGGTTCAGGCGTAATGGGTTCAGGAATTGCGGCACACTTAGCTAATATTGGTATTCCGACATTATTGCTTGATATTGTACCACCTGCGCTTACGAAAGAAGAAGAAGCGAAGGGACTTACATTAGAACATAAAAGTGTGAGAAATCGTTTTAGTAATACGGCACTACAAAAACTATTAAAGCAAAAACCAGCTCCTCTGACAGTGAAAGGAAATTTAGCACTGATTGAAGCAGGTAACTTAGAAGATGACCTTGAGCGTCTAGCTGATGTAGATTGGATTATTGAAGTAGTAGTTGAAAACTTAGATATTAAAAAGAAACTATTTGAAAAAGTAGATGCTGTTCGTAAACCGGGTTCTATCGTAAGCTCGAATACGTCAGGCATTTCAGTTGAAAAAATGGCAGAAGGTCGTTCAGACGACTTCCAGAAACACTTCTTAGGAACACACTTTTTTAACCCACCACGATATTTAAAACTTCTAGAGGTAATACCGACGAAAGAAACTGATCCACAAGTATTAAGCTTCATGAAACTATTTGGCGAAGACGTTCTTGGAAAAGGCGTTGTTATCGCGAAAGACACACCAAACTTTATTGGAAACCGCATCGGTACGTACGGTTTATTAGTAACTCTTCAAGAGATGGTAAAACGCGGCTATAGCATTGGGGAAGTTGATTCTGTAACAGGCCCACTTATTGGTCGTCCGAAGAGCGCAACGTTCCGTACATTAGATGTTGTCGGTTTAGATACATTTGTACACGTTGCAAATAACGTATATGAAAACGTACAAGAAGAAGAGCGCGATGTATTTAAAGTACCAGCTTTCATGCATGACATGCTTGATAAAAAATGGCTTGGAAGCAAAACAGGTCAAGGCTTCTTCTTAAAACAAGGAAAAGAAATTCTAGAATTAAATCCAGAAACAATGGAGTACGAAGCTCGCAAAAAATTAAAAGCTGCATCGATCGAGTTAAGTAAACAAGAAAAAGGTTTATCGAATAAATTGAAAGCGCTTGTATACGCGAAAGACCGCGCAGGAGAGTTGTTATGGAACATCATTACACCAACTCTTTTATACTCTGCAAAACTTCATAAAGAAATTGCTGACGATATCGTTGCAATTGACCAAGCGATGAAGTGGGGCTTCGGCTGGGAGCAAGGACCGTTTGAAGTTTGGGATGCAATTGGCGTTGAAAAGTCCGTTCAAAAGATGGAAGAAAACGGCGTAGTTGTTCCGACTTGGGTGAAAGAAATGTTAGAGAAAGGTTTCACTACTTTCTACAAACATGATAACGGAGATAGCTACTATTACGATAATGGCGAATATAAGTTAATTGAGCGTAATAAAAAGGCCATTTCTCTTAAACAATTAAAAGCGAAAAACGGCGTATTAAAGAAAAATAGTGGAGCGAGCTTAATCGATTTAGGCGACGGCATCCTTTGTTTAGAATTCCATTCGAAGAGCAATGCAATCGGTATGGATATTACGCAAATGATTAACTACGCTGTTGATGAAGTAGAAAAGAATTATAAAGGTCTTGTTATCGGTAACCAATCGAAGAACTTCTGCGTTGGTGCGAACTTAGCAATGATCTTAATGGAAGCACAAGACGACAACTACTTTGAAATTGAGTTAGTTGTGAAAAACTTCCAAGATGCAATGATGAAAATGAAATACTCTTCTAAGCCAGTTGTAGCAGCGCCATTTGGTATGACGCTTGGCGGAGGTACAGAAGTTTGCTTACCAGCAGCGAGCATTCAAGCTTCTAGTGAAACGTATATGGGCTTAGTAGAAGTTGGTGTTGGCTTAATCCCTGGCGGAGGCGGTAATAAAGAGCTATACATTAAACACTTAAATAAAATGGCAAACGGCGTAGAATTTGATCTACAAAAAGTTGCAAATAAAGTGTTCGAAACAGTCGCAATGGCGAAAGTTTCAACTTCAGGACAAGAAGCGGTTTCTCATAACTTCTTAGGTGATAAAGACGGTATTAGTGTGAATGGTGATCACTTACTATACGATGCGAAACAGAAAGCACTTGCTTTATATGAAGCTGGTTATAAAGCACCGATTCGTAAAAAGATACCGGTTGTTGGTGAAACAGGATATGCAACTCTTGCACTTGGTGCAGAAGCAATGCATTTATCTGGTTACATTTCAGAGTACGACCTTCATATTGCGAAGAAACTTGCATATGTCATCGCAGGCGGAAAAGTGCCGTACGGAACAGAAGTTGATGAGCAGTATTTATTAGATGTAGAACGTGAAGCATTTATTAGCTTAGTAAGTGAGATGAAATCACAAGCAAGAATGCAGCACATGCTTGTAAAAGGAAAGCCATTACGTAACTAATAACGAGGGGAGATATCGTTCATGAGAGAAGCTGTCATTGTTGCGGGAGCAAGAACACCAATTGGAAAAGCAAAGAGGGGTTCATTAAAAACAGTTCGTCCTGACGATTTAGGGGCGTTAGTAGTAAAAGAAACGTTAAAGCGTGCGAATTATGAAGGACCAATCGATGATTTAATTTTCGGTTGTGCCATGCCAGAAGCAGAGCAAGGTTTAAATATGGCTCGTAATATCGGCGGATTAGCAGGACTTTCTTACGATGTTCCAGCTATTACAATTAACCGTTACTGTTCTTCAGGTTTACAAAGTATCGCTTACGGAGCAGAGCGCATTATGCTTGGGCACTCGGAAGCGGTATTATCAGGCGGAGCGGAATCAATGAGTTTAGTTCCAATGATGGGACACGTTGTTCGTCCGAATAGTCGCCTTGTAGAAGCAGCTCCAGAATATTATATGGGTATGGGACATACAGCAGAGCAAGTTGCTGTGAAATATGGAATTTCTCGTGAAGAGCAAGATGCATTTGCAGTAAGAAGTCATCAACGTGCTGCGAAAGCATTAGCTGCAGGGAACTTTGCTGATGAAACAGTACCTGTAGATGTAACGTTACGTACTGTTGGAGCAAATAACAAACTGCAAGAAGAAACAATCACTTTCACGCAAGACGAAGGTGTAAGAGCTGAAACGACGCTAGACATTTTAGGGAAATTACGTCCAGCATTTAACGTTCGCGGTTCTGTAACAGCTGGTAACTCTTCACAAATGAGTGACGGGGCAGCATCTGTACTATTAATGGATCGCGAAAAGGCAGTGAGCGATGGCATGAAGCCACTTGCGAAATTCCGTTCATTTGCAGTAGCTGGCGTACCACCAGAAGTAATGGGAATTGGCCCAATCGCTGCAATTCCAAAAGCGTTAAAACTAGCTGGCTTAGAGCTATCTGATATTGGCTTATTCGAACTAAATGAAGCATTCGCTTCTCAATCGATCCAAGTTATTCGTGAACTTGGTTTAGATGAAGAAAAAGTAAACGTAAACGGCGGTGCAATCGCACTTGGACATCCACTTGGCTGTACAGGAGCAAAACTAACACTATCTCTTATTCACGAAATGAAACGCCGCAACGAACAATTCGGTATCGTAACAATGTGTATCGGCGGCGGAATGGGAGCAGCGGGAGTGTTTGAATTACTATAAAAAGTGGAAGCGGCTTGCTCAGAATGTGAGAGGGATGGAGCTTCAGACGTAGAGGCGCTCTTTGCCTCGCAGGAAGAAGCGAAGCCACCGAACATTCTAGCCGCTGGAACTGGATTAGATAAAAAGTGCAGGTGGCTTGCTCAGAACAGGAGGGCGTTGGAAGCCCTGACGAAGAGGCGCTTTTTGCCTCACAGGAAGGGGTGAAACGACCGACTGTTCTAGCCGCTGGAACTGGATTATAAAAAAAGTGGAAGCGGCTTGCTCAGAACGAGACGTCACCAATGCAAAGAATGGAAGCAACAAAGGTTTATAAAAAATAAACGGGAGAGCCAGCTTCTTTCAAAATGAGAGAAGCGGCTTATGAAAATATGAGGGAGGAAATTTTCATGGAAAAAACAGTAGGAAGTGCGGTTAAAGGCGGTAGCTTTTTAGTAGATGAGATTACGATTGATCAAGTGTTTACGCCAGAAGATTTTTCATCTGAGCATAAAATGATTGCAAAAACGACAGAGGACTTTATCGTAAATGAAGTTCTTCCAGAGCTTGAATATTTAGAGCAACATGAGTTTGATCGTTCTGTTCGTCTTTTAAAAGAAGCTGGGGAACTTGGTTTATTAGGCGCTGACGTACCAGAAGAGTACGGCGGAATTGGTCTTGATAAAGTAAGCTCAGCGTTAATCGCAGAGAAATTCTCTCGCGCTGGTGGTTTTGCAATTACTCACGGTGCTCACGTAGGTATCGGATCTTTACCAATCGTGTTATTCGGTAACGAAGAGCAAAAGAAAAAGTATTTACCATTACTTGCAACTGGTGAAAAATTAGCTGCATACGCATTAACAGAGCCAGGTTCAGGATCTGACGCATTAGGTGCAAAAACAACGGCACGTTTAAATGCAGAAGGTACACATTACGTATTAAATGGTGAAAAACAGTGGATTACAAACTCCGCATTCGCTGACGTATTTATCGTATACGCAAAAATTGATGGAGAGCACTTCTCAGCATTTATCGTAGAGAAAGACTACGCTGGTGTATCTACAAGCCCAGAAGAAAAGAAAATGGGTATTAAATGTTCTTCAACTCGTACGTTAATTTTAGAAGATGCGTTAGTACCGAAAGAAAACTTACTTGGTGAAATCGGTAAAGGTCATATTATCGCATTCAACATTTTAAATATTGGTCGTTATAAATTAGGTGTTGGTACAGTTGGGTCTGCGAAACGTGCAGTAGAAATTTCAGCACAATATGCAAACCAACGTCAACAGTTCAAGCAACCAATCGCTCGTTTCCCATTAATTCAAGAGAAACTTGCGAATATGGCAGCAAAAACATATGCAGCTGAAAGCTCTGTATATCGTACAGTAGGCTTATTCGAAAGCCGAATGAGCACATTATCTGAAGAAGAAGTAAAAGACGGTAAAGCAGTAGCAGCTTCTATCGCTGAATATGCAATCGAGTGCTCTTTAAACAAAGTATTCGGTTCTGAAGTACTAGACTATACAGTAGATGAAGGTGTTCAAATTCACGGTGGTTACGGATTTATGGCAGAGTACGAGATTGAAAGAATGTATCGCGATTCTCGTATTAACCGTATTTTCGAAGGAACGAATGAAATTAACCGCCTAATCGTACCAGGTACGTTCTTACGTAAAGCGATGAAAGGTGAATTACCACTTCTTCAAAAAGCACAAAAATTACAAGAAGAGTTAATGATGATGATGCCAGAAGAAGTAGGCGATGAGCCATTAGCACTTCAAAAATATTTAGTAAATAACGCGAAGAAAATCGGCTTAATGGTAGCTGGATTAGCTGCTCAAAAATACGGTAAAGCATTAGATAAAGAGCAAGAAATTCTTGTGAATATCGCTGACATCGTAAGCAACTTATACGCAATGGAGTCAGCTGTTCTTCGTACAGAAAAAGCAATTAAAACAACTGGTCTTGAAAAGAATAAACAAAAAGTGTTATACACTGAAGTATTCTGCCAAGAAGCGTTCAACGAAATCGAAGCACATGCGAAAGAAACACTTATCGCAGTTGAAAACGGCGACATGTTACGCATGATGTTATCATCATTACGTAAATTAACTCGCCACACACCACTTAACGTAATTCCGAAGAAACGTGAAATCGCTGCGAAAATTTTAGAAGATGAGCGTTATACAGTTTAATATCTTTAAATAACAGTAGTCGTTTATACGACTACTGTTATTTTTTCTGAAAAAAATAAATTTTTAGTGACATAAAACTAATACCATTAGTATAATAAAACTAATGGTATTAGTTTTCGTGAAGAGGGAGATGGGAATATGAGAATGATGCATGAAAAAACGGTATATCAATTGTCATTTTTGCCAAGAGTGTTTCCTGTGAATTGTTACTTTGTGGAGGAAGAAGATGGTTTAACTTTAATTGATGCTGCTTTACCATATAGCGCAAAAGGGATCTTGCAGGCGGCTGAGAAAATAGGGAAACCAATTACTAAGATTGTATTAACACATGCGCATGATGATCACATCGGTGCATTAGACGCATTAAAGGAAGTAATTCCTCATGTTCCAGTCTATATTTCTAAGCGGGACGCAAAGCTGTTAGAAGGAGATACGACGTTACAAAAGGATGAACCAAATACGCCAATAAAAGGCGGTGTACCTAAAAAGATAAAAACGGTACCTGATATTTTATTAGAAGATGGTGACCGAGTTGGATCGCTGCTTGCTATTATGACACCGGGACATACACCGGGCTCCATGTCGTTTCTTGATATAAGAAATAAAGCTCTTATTGTTGGAGATGCATTTCAAACAAGAGGAGGTACGGCTGTTTCGGGACAAATGAAATTTTGGTTTCCGTTTCCTGCGATGGCAACGTGGAGTAAAGAAATATCATTACAAAGTGCAGAGAAGTTAAGAGAATATGAGCCTTCCTTACTTGCGGCAGGACATGGGAAAATGATAAAGGATCCAGGTGCTATTATAGAGCTTGCTATTAAGGAAGCGAAGCGGAATATAGAAAGTAGAAAAGAGGGTTAATTTATGTCACCGAGAATCGGACTTACATTACAGAAAATTGTAGAAACAGCAGCAGAAATTGCAGATACAAATGGAATACAAGAAGTAACGTTAGCTTCATTAGCGCAAACATTAGGGGTACGTTCACCCTCGCTATACAATCATGTGAAAGGTTTACAAGATGTACGGAAACATCTTGGTATTTACGGAATCAAACAGCTGTATAACAAACTGGAAGAAGCGGCCGAGGGTAAACGGATGGATGAAGCAATTCATGCTTTAGGAGAAGCGTATGTAGCATTCGTACGTAAACATCCTGGACTGTATGAAGCAACTTTTTTACGAGATGAAGAAGTAAGAAAAGCAGGTGACGGAATTGTAAAGCTTTGTCTTCAAGTTTTACAACAGTACGGCTTAGAAGGAGAGAATGCACTTCATGCGACACGTGGATTCAGAAGTATTTGTCATGGATTTGCGTCGATTGAACAGCAGGGCGGATTTGGTCTGCCATTAGATTTAGATACAAGTTTACATGTATTGTTGGAAACGTTTATTAAAGGATTATGTGGAATGAGAGAGTGAATAAGAGGAGAAAAACATGAATTTGTCGCTGAGCATGCTTTTTATATAGTAGGCTTTGATTTGCTGGAGGGACAATGACAAAAGGATGTGAAGTGAAATGTTTGCAGGGCATTTTGGTTTAGCAGTATTAGTGAAAACAAAGTCACCGAAACTACCACTTTGGGTTCTCATGTTAAGCTCACAATTGTTGGATGTCATTTTTTTGCCACTTTATATTTTAGGAGTAGAGACAATTGAACCTATTAACAGGAATAGTTATGGTGAAGCAATCATTCATGCGGATTACACACACTCTTTAATAGGAGCACTGTTTATTGCTTTTGTTGCAGGAATAGTCGGTACGAGGCTGTGGGGAAAGCGAAATGGCTTTGTTATTGGAGCTGTAGTTTTTAGTCATTGGATTTTAGATTTACTTGTGCACCGTGCTGATTTGCCGTTACTTCCGGGCAATTGCGGGGATTTACCTATGCTTGGTTTTGGATTGTGGAGATTTCCGGCTATTAGTATCATATTGGAATGTATTCTTATTGCGATAGGTGGTATATTATATTTCCGTTTTATCGTTTCAAGTGCGGGCGAACAAAAGAAATTTATAGCAAGAATAATCGGCGGGTTGGTAGTTATATTATTAATTTTTTCGTTGCTCATCAGTATAGTGTCTTGAATATGGATAGCCGGAAACCTTAGAAGCGATTCTAAGGTTTTTTAGTGCGTATGAGTCCAAAAGATTAGATGAGAAAGAGCCTCTAGTGGTTTAGAGGCTTTTTCTTGTTAAATGATATTATTTTGCAGGTTTGAAAAATGTATATATTGCTAAGAAAAAGCAAACGAAGCCGAATACGAAGGGATCTTGATAGGGACTAGGCTCAGAGCCCTTCTGGATTTCTGTAAGGAAGTCGTGTGTTTTCATGTTCATTGCTCCTTTAACTAATAAGTTTTATATGATGCGAGGGTTATAGTGGATAGTAAATATTTTTTGAAATTTCATATAATAATTATTGCATAGCAATTCTATTCCTAAAACTATAAAATATAAAGTTTTCATAATATGTAAAATTGCATATTATTCTTTTTGTAAAATTTGTTATATTATCTTTATATTTAAATTAAGGGATTTTAATGGGATAAATGAGAATAACTGGAGGGATACTGTGAGTAAAACAGTGTTAGAAGCGTATAGTGTGGAAAGAAAAATCGAGAATATAGCATATAAAAATCTATTTGTAATGATAGCAATGATTATAGGGATTTCGCTCCTAGGAGGATTATTTCTTGGTTTAGCCTTTGAGATTTATGGAGAAGAAGCATTAAGTACTAAATTAGAAGGATATTATTTACTCTTATTCGATGCAATTGTTGTTGCTATCGTTTTATTAGCTTATAAACCAGTTCTTCATTTTATTAAATACATTTGGGATGTATCCGTTTTGAAGAATGGGAAGACATATTTATATCTATTAATTGGTTTTATTATCATTGCAGTATCACAATATTTAATGTTACATGTGTTTAGTTTTGAAAGCGCAGCAGAACAAAAGGAACAATTAGGGAGTTTAGGGCTTCAAAATAGCATACAAAGTATTATATATGTGTTAAGTGTTGCTATCATTACACCGGTTAAAGAAGAAATTCTATTTCGAGGTATTTTATATCGATTTTTAGAAAAGAAATATAATTTTTTAGTTAGTATCATTATTTCTTCCTTCATTTTTGGACTTATTCATGGGGGGCTTCTAATTACAGCAACGATTATGGGAATGGTATTTGCAATGTTATACAAAAAGACGCAATCTATTATACCTAGTATTATTTTACACATTGTATGGAACTTGCTTGTGAGTATAAGTATGATTGTATCTCTATAAAAATAAATACATAACCAGTATAAAAGGTGAAGAGCTTAGCTATTCATCTTTTATTTTGTATGCACGTGAAAAAGTTAATTCATGTATACAATCAAAAAATAACTAAATACTAACAGTGAACGAATAAAGAAAGGTAGGAGTATTCCATGCAAAACTTAACAGAGCTTGAAGTAGAAAACTTACGTCATTTAATTGGTGGACACGCAACAATTATTAACAAATTGGAGCAGTATGCACAGACGTGTACGGATCCACAACTGAAACAAATGCTACAAAAAGATGCGCAAGATGCACGAAATACGAAGCAACAATTAATGACTTTCCTAGGATAGGAGGAAGCGGAACATGAATGAAAAAGATATGGTAAATGATTATTTAGCAGGATTAAATGCAAGTTTAACAAGTTATGCAAATTATATTGCTCAGTCTGATAATGAACAGTTACACCAAACGTTAATTCAAATTCGTAATCAAGATGAAATGCGCCAACGTAATATGTATGAGTACGCAAAGCAAAAGAGTTATTACAAGCCGGCAGCACCTGCAAATCCGATGATTGTACAACAATTAAAAAGCCAATTAAGTGCGGAATAACAGGGAAAAGAAAACGAGCGAATCTATTTGCTCGTTTTCTTTTTGTATATATCAATAAATACATAATAAATATTTTTCCAGTTGTAACAAATATGACGAAAATGGAATATGGCAATTCACAAAAAGGACAAAAACTTTGTTCAATATTTCACAAAGTATCCATGGTTTCTATCGTGGGAATCTCTATAATTAAGGGTGTAAAGAACAAAAGAAATAGATTATATGATCAATTAGGAGAGATTGCTATGAAAAGACATACAAGAAAAATTGCAATTATCGGTACTGGATTAGTTGGATCAAGTTGTGCATATTCCATTGTCAATCAAGGCATTTGCGAAGAGCTATTATTAATTGATATAAATCATGAACGTGCAGTTGGGGAAGCAATGGATTTATCACACTGCATTAACTTTACAAATACAAGAACAAAAGTATATGCAGGAAGCTATGAAGACTGCAAAGATATGGACATCGTTATTATTACAGCAGGACCAGCACCAAAGCCAGGACAAAGTCGCTTAGATACTTTAGGAGCAAGCGCAAAGATTATGGAAAGTGTTGTTGGCGGCGTAATGGAAAGTGGATTTGATGGTATTTTCTTACTTGCATCAAACCCAGTTGATATTATTACATATCAAGTGTGGAAATTATCTGGATTACCTAGAAATCGTGTGATCGGTACTGGTACATCACTAGATTCTTCTCGCTTACGAACAATTTTATCTGAAATGTTACATGTAGATCCTCGTAGTATTCATGGGTATTCATTAGGAGAACATGGTGATTCTCAAATGGTTGCTTGGTCACACGTAACTGTTGGTGGAAAACCAATTCTGCAAATATTAGAAGAACAAAAAGAACGATTTGGTGAAATAGATTTAGATGAAATCGTTGAGAAGACTGCGAAAGCCGGATGGGAAATTTATAAACGAAAAGGTACTACTTATTACGGAATCGGAAATTCTCTAGCATATATTGCAAACTCAATCTTTAACGATGATCACCGTGTCATTGCTGTATCAGCTATTTTAGATGGTGAGTATGGTGAATATGATATTTGTACAGGAGTGCCAGCTATTATTACTAGAGATGGTATAAGAGAAATTGTAGAACTAAATTTAACGGAGGATGAAGAATCTCGATTCGCAAAATCAAACGACATTTTACGTGATTATATGAAAACAATTGGCTACTAACTTATAGGAGAAGGTGAAACAAATGAAGGAATATATAATGTCTCGTGTATTTAAAGCATCAGCTGGAATCGCACAAGGTATTTTCGTATCCCTTGGAATTGGTTTACTAATCGAAAATATAGGAAGAATTGTTGATATTCCGTTGCTTATTACAATCGGAGTTGTTGCAAAATCACTTATGGCACCAGCCATTGGTGCTGGAATTGCTTTTATGCTCGGTGCAAACGGTCTTGTAATCTTCTCAGCTATGGTAGCTGGAGCAATTGGTGCCGGATCCATTTCAATTACTGAAGCAGGTCTAATTATTAAAACAGGTGAGCCAATCGGTGCATTATTAACAGCGACTTTAGCTGTATATATTGGTAAACGTTTAAGTGGAAAAACTGCGTTAGATATGATGCTCGTTCCATTTGCGGCAATATTAGGTTCTGGTTTAGTCGGTATTTGGTTATCTCATAATATTACTCCTGTTTTAAATGCAGTTGGAGCATTCATTAAAGATAGTTCAGCTGGTAGCCCGTTTATCGCTTCTATCGTCATTGCAGTCGTTTGGGGACTATTACTTATCTCTCCAGCTTCATCAGCTGCGTTAGCGATCGCACTTAGCTTAGACGGTGTTGCAGGTGGTGCTGCTCTTGCAGGCTGCGTTGCTCAGTTTATCGGATTCTCTGTCATCTCAGCGAAAGAAAATAATTTAGGTGGCATATTAGCTCAAGCACTTTGTACTCCGAAAGTACAGTTGCCAAATATCACTAAAAATCCAATGATTCTCGTCCCAACTGTCGTCGCCAGTGCAATAGTTGGTCCAGTATCCGCATTAATTTTCCAACTGGAAGCAGGAAAAGAAATTGCAGGTCTTGGATTAAGTTCTCTTATTGCACCAATTAATTTAATTTCCAGCGAAGGATGGGAAGTTGTCCCAGCGATGGTAATCACTTATATCGTCATTCCAGTAGCTGTTTCTTATATACTTTACATTGCTCTTAAAAAAGCAGGTCGTATTCACTCTGGTGATATGACTGTACCGCAATCTTAACTTAAAAATCTCCTTTTATATAGAGAAAAGCAGACTGAGAAGCCACAGTCTGCTTTTTACATTTTATGATTTTGTTTTACTGGAACACGTACGGTTTCTTTTGCTAATAAAAGCTGAACGCCGAAGTAGAGTATGCTTGCAAGCGTCATTCCAGAAATGGCGTCTACAAATGCGTGTTGCTTTGTAAATAGCGTTGATAAAATAATAAGCGTACCGAAGAAGGTAAGAATGTAATATTCAAAAGCATGTTGTTCTCTACGTCTAAAGGCAGCTAACATAATGATAAAGGTAGTAAGAACGTGAATGCTAGGGAAACAATTTACCGGTTGATCGATACTATAAATATAGCGGACTAGTTCGGAAAATACGTCTGTTCCAACGACGGTTGGACGTGGTACAGTTGTTTGCCAAAAATAATAAATAGAAAAACAAGCAAGTTTTCCAAGAATGATACTACTTAAAGTGACATAATATTGTTTTCGATCTGCAAAGCAATAATAAATAAGTGCGCCGTATAAGTAAGGAAACCAAATTAAATAAGGAATAATAAATGCTTTCACAAATGGAATCCAATCATCTACTACAGTTGTGACATCTACTGCGTGTACAGTCGATTTATTTAATACATCGTAAAGGGGACTTACGAGTACGAGTAGAAGTATATAACTTAACGGAAGAAAAGATGAAAGTTTAAATTTCTTCATGATAATCTCCTATGTTTAGTAATGTAAGTAAATTCAATTGATTATAATATAGAAACGTAATTTGGGCTATCGATTTTACTTACATTTTCTTGAATGAACCTTACGTTTTTGTCACTTGACTGAAAAGAAGGGGAGGGTGCTAAATGAAGCGTTTATCGTATTTCTTAGTTTTTATATTCATATGCCTAGTCGGTGCTGGGTGTGCAAAGGATAAAGAAGGAGAGAAATTAGAATATAACGGAAGAGCACTCGTAATTGGAGTTGTTGGAGAAAAACCGAAAGATACGTTTAGGAATGTAAAGTTTGAGGAAATAAAGTTAGAGGAACTGGAAAAGAAATCTAAGGAAGTAGATGGTTTTCTAATAATGAAAGATCACTTTCAAGAAGCCTCAACAGAGCAATATAAAAATGTATTTTCATCACTAAAGAAACCAGTATTTTTTATCGGTTTACAAGATAAATCATATTCGATTTTTATTACAAAAGGGATAGAGTATAACAGTGCCCGAAAAGATGTAAATGCGATGTATACGCAAGGGTTTGCAAATATCGGAAGTGGTGAAGGACAACAATGGGCAGTTGGTTTATCTAATGGCGGAAATACAGAAGAAAGTATTCATAATATGTATATCGTCGTATTTCAAACAATTGCAGATTATTTGAATAGATGAGGAAGAAGCCTGTAAACAAGGTTTCTCCTTTATTTTGCATTCAGGAATTGGTTATATAATGGTCCAAATGATTCCATTTTTATGAGGTTACTAGTAGGGCTTTTTTATTAACAGTAATTCCTCAATATACACGAAATATGCAAATATGCATATTGTATTTATTTGGAATTTTTGTATGTTAAAATTAAATATAGAGATTTTTTATATGTAATGAACTAAAATTAGAAATATCCAATGAATTTTGAGAGGTGTTACATGTTTAAAAATAAGAAATTAATTCGATTCGGTCTAACATTACTTGTATGTTTATTTGTAATTGATTTTACAATCAGTTATTTTCAAACATATCTTGAATCAGCGGCAGGTATTAAATGGGCAGTATCAGAAACTTGGAGAACTATTTTGTTAGATGCCCCTGAAAGTATATTGGTTATTTTAGGCGCAATTGCTTTATATGATTTCACAAAAGAAACATCGCCAAAAGACGCATCTATTTAAATGCGTCTTTTTTATTTCATGCAATTAGCAATTTTGTGGATGGTAGTCTTGCTATCAATGATAGAGCATTATGCCATACAATGAAGATAATATTAGAAATTTATGGGGATGATTACGTTGAGGGAATTTTTAATTAGTTATGCTGCAAGCCTGCTTACTTTTACTATTATATGGTTCTTAATACCGTATATTTCGGATCCTAGTTATTCTAACGAGAATGGTTTACCTAACATAGTTGGATTTATTGTAATTCTCATCATATTTGGTAGTGTATTAGATCTTGTAGCTTGCCTAATTGGAGAAGTGTTATACAGGAACATAAAACAATGTAGGAAGTTTCGAGTTGGAATTCCTGTATTTATTGGACTATCTCTTATCTATATATTTATACTCTCTCTTTTTACTATTACTAGTGCATATGCTTCTAGTTTAGTTGCACCTACTATTATGGGTTCCTTAGCTTTTTATGTAGTACGTAGAAAAATATAATTAACCTCAGCTAACGATAATGATGTAAATAAGCTAGTGGCGATTCCGCAAAGAGTTTAAATAAACTACGAAAAAGTAGAAAAGTATACATTTCTGCTTTAATAAAGGATACGTTTACCTTTAGATTGATGATAAAAAAGAAGTGCTCCTGTTTCTAAGCAAGGGCACTTCTTTTTATATTTCAGTCAGTAATTTGAATTTCATATTCTCAGGAGCAGTTACTTTTGCTTTATTGATGATAGGCTTAATAACTTTTTTATGGGCTCACTACTACGGTCAAAATCGTTAGTTCCTTTCATCTGTACGCCTTTGTCATGTAAAGTGTTTCCGGGTTTTGTGACTATAGGCTGAACTGGTTAAATAAACGTTTGTTTAAGATGTATGTTCGGCAGGAAGAAAACGATGCAGCTCAAGGGTTAATAAAGAAAAAAGGGAATTAATCAAACGTTTGTTTAAGATGTATGTTCGGTAGGAAGAAAGCGATACAGCTCAAGGGTTAACAAAGAAAAAAGGGGAGTTAATCAAACGTTTGTTTAAGATATATGTTCGGAGAGTGATAAGAGAAGAATCTAAAAAAATTTATATATTTATTTTTTCTTAACAAATGGCGGAAAAATAAGAAAAATTCGCAGGATTATTAAAAATTATCACGAAATAAGTAAAAGTTTAGCGAATAATCGTTTGAAATAATAAAACGTTTTCTATATGATAAAGGTAAAGGTTAGTAAAAAAGTAGGTGAATTTATGACAGTAACATTTTATTCATATCCAAAGTGTGGCACATGTCAAAAAGCAAAGAAATGGTTTGAGGCAAACGATGTAGCATATGAGATGATTCATATTGTTGAAAATCCACCATCAAAAGAAGATTTACGTAATTTACATGAAAAAAGTGAATTACCATTAAAAAAATTCTTTAATACAAGTGGAATGCGTTACCGTGAACTTGGTCTGAAAGATAAGTTAAAAGATGCAAGTGAAGACGAAATGTACGAGCTTTTAGCATCTGATGGCATGTTGATTAAACGTCCAATTGTAACAGATGGAACGAAGGTAACACTTGGTTTTAACGAAGAGCAGTTTGAAAGTGTGTGGAAAAAGTACCAATAAGGTATTTTTACATAATTAATACATTCACTGGAGGTACAGTCATGAGCATTCCAAATAATTTACGTTACTCTGAAGAACACGAATGGGTAAAAACTGAAGGTAATGAAGTTGTTATCGGTATTACTCACTTTGCACAAAGTGAGCTAGGCGATATCGTATTCGTTGAACTTCCAGAAGTAGGTGCAACAATCGAAGCTGACGAGCCATTCGGAAGCGTAGAATCTGTTAAAACAGTTTCTGAATTATATGCACCTGTAAGCGGTAAAGTTGTAGCAGTAAACGAAGAATTAAGTGACCAACCAGAACTTGTTAACGAATCTCCATACGAGGGTGCATGGATGGTTAAAGTTGAACTTTCTGATGCAAGCCAAGTTGAGAAGTTATTAACTGCTGAAAAATATGCAGAAATGACAAACCAAGACTAATTATAGTCGACTGAAGGACAGCCTTTGTGCTGTCCTTTTTTATTTTGTGTTACATAATGCATTTAAAAACGAGCGCAAATGAATAAGCTATTATGGGAATGAATGTTTTTCGATAAGGTTTCATGGGGCTTTGTAATCTGAACGAGCCGCTTGCGCTTTTCATTATGATCCAGCTCCAGCAGCTAGATTGTTCGGTGGCTTCGCTTCTTCCTGCAAGGCAAAAAGCGCCTTTACGTCAGAAGCTCCATCCCCCTCACAATCTGAACGAGCCGCTTGCGCTTTTCATTGTCTAGCTCCACCTCCTAGCCCTTCATGTCTAAGAACCTTCCGCACGAGAAGACAAAAAGCGTCTTCTGTGCGAAAGAACCTTAGCCAACAGGGCTAAGCAGTCGGTTCCGCTTTTCTTTTGCAAAAATAAACAGGAAACAACATGAAAATAACGAATATACTATATACTAAGTTAAAGGTTGTATAGTATATGGTGATCGGGTGATGACATATGATTTATGTAGAAAAAGTCATTATTGTAGAAGGTACATCAGATAGAAGAAAGATTGAATCTATTATTCGGGAACCGGTGGAAATTGTTTGTACAAATGGTACAATTGGTTTGTCGAAAATGGATGAGCTCGTTGATCAGTTTTTTGATAAGGAAGTGTATGTCCTAGTGGATGCTGATGATGCTGGAGAAAAGTTAAGGAAACAGTTTCGAAAAGAATTTCCGCAAGCAGAGCATATTTATATTGATCGCTCGTACCGGGAAGTGGCAACAGCACCATCTTCACACTTAGCAAATGTATTATGGGGAGCTGACATTGACGTTTATACAGAATATTTACGGTAAGGAATGATAGAAGTGATTGATTGGACAGGAGCCGAAGCTACAGCCCTAATAGAGAACGAAGAAAAAACAGTGTTATATGTATATACTCCAATGTGTGGAACATGCCAATTAGCAAAAAAGATGTTAACAGTCGTTGAGATGACAATTGAAGATTTGAAAATTGGGATGTTAGATTTAAATTATGCTCCGCATTTCGCGAAAGAGTATGGAATTGAAAGTGTACCGTGTTTACTTGTTTTTGAAAATGGGACACTCATGAAGAAGATATATGCATTTCATTCGGTTGAATATTTATATACGGAATTAAAGTAGGCGGCAAAGTTTTTGCCGCCTCGACATATTTCTTGGGAAATATGTCGAGATGCAGGGTGGTTACA
>NZ_MACE01000044.1 GCF_001883995.1 Bacillus paranthracis
AGGATTGCTCTTTAGTGAGAGGGAATGGTATGTAATAGAAAGTGATATGAAGGATGTGATTTAGAGTGGAATTATATTCTTTGCTTCAATCATTTGTAAATTACGCTAATGGTCAATATCATTTAGAGCCGCTTTTAAGACAAGGAGAAAAAACTGTTAATTTCCGCTTTGGAGATGAAAGTTGTTCGTTACAAATTTCAAGAGATTATATAGAACTGTTGAAAGAAGAAAGAGGAACGGAGCAAATCGTTTGTGTAGATGAAGAAGATGTAAAACAATTGGTGAATGGCAATGTACGATTGCAAACGTTAATGAACGATGGACGTATACAATATTCGGGAACGTATCGAACGATGTTATTAATTGAATCGATGTTTCATATATGTAAACCGATGTCAGTGGGCGCTTAAAATTCTGAAGTTTCGTTTTTTACAAAAATTTCTGTTGACATGGTGTGTGGATATTGATACAATTCAATTCATAAAATATAGACAATTTCATAAATTACAAATCAGACGAAAATGTAATCTGATTTCTCTTATCAAGAGAGGTGGAGGGACTGTGCCCTGTGAAGCCCGGCAACCGTCAACTTATGTTGAAATGGTGCCAATTCCTGCAAAGCAAATGCTTTGAGAGATGAGAGAGAGGGATAATGTTGTTATATACGCATATAAACCTTTCTGCTTCTCTAAAGCGGAAAGGTTTTTTTGTTGTTTGAATGTGGAGGACATTCAAATAATAAAAGTAATGATAACGGTGGGCTATACGCATCAAAAATAAAAAATTGCGGAGTCGACCTAAACAAAAAAGGGGTGATACACCATGATTCTATTAGAGAATGTAAAGAAAATATATAAAGCAAAAAGCGGTGATGTCACTGCTGTAGATAATGCCAATTTAAAAATAGAGAAAGGTGAAATATTTGGTATTATCGGATATAGTGGCGCTGGAAAAAGTTCTTTAATTCGATTATTCAATCAGTTGGAGAAACCAACTTCAGGTCAAATTACAATTGCGAATCGCGTCATTTCAGCGATTACAGGAAGCGAACTTCGTAAGGCAAGACAAGAGATCGGAATGATTTTTCAACACTTCAACTTACTTTGGTCACGAACTGTACGTGAAAATATTGAGTTCCCACTTGAAATTGCAGGTGTTGATAAGGCGAAGAGAAGAAAACGCGTTGATGAGCTAATTCATCTTGTTGGATTAGAAGGAAGAGGAGACGCGTACCCATCTCAGCTGAGCGGAGGACAAAAGCAACGCGTTGGGATTGCAAGAGCGTTAGCTAACAATCCGCAAGTACTTTTATGTGATGAAGCAACGTCAGCTCTTGATCCAGAAACGACAGATCAAATTTTAGATCTATTATTAGATATTAATAAACGTCTCGGTTTAACGATTGTACTCATTACACACGAGATGCACGTAATTCGAAAGATTTGTAATCGCGTTGCGGTAATGGAGAAAGGAAAGATTGTAGAAACAGGTCCAGTACTTGATGTGTTCCGTAATCCGCAGCAAGACATTACGAAACGATTTGTACAGCAGTTAACGGATTCTGAAGATACAAATGAAACGATTGAAAGTTTAATTGAGAAATATCCAGATGGTAAAGTAGTTCGTTTGCAGTTTATCGGTGAAGCGGTAGAAAGACCAGTGCTTCAAAGATTGATGCAACGCAGTGATATAGAAGTTAGCATTTTGCAAGGAAATATTGCACAAACGAATAACGGCTCTTACGGTAGTTTAGTTGTTCATTTAAATGGTGAGGAAACAGCGATTCAGCAAGCAATAGAGGGAATACATCAAGATCAAGTAGAGCTGGAGGTGATTGCACATGGATAAATTACTCACAAATGTTGATTGGAATCAAATGTTAGAAGCAACGGGTGAAACGTTATATATGACGGCAATCGCAGCTCTTGCCACATTTGTTTTAGGACTCATTTTAGGATTGTTACTCTTTATGACAGCGAAAGATAATTTATGGGAAAACAAAGCGGTTAACACGGCGATTGGAGCGTTCGTAAACATTTTCCGCTCGATACCGTTCATTATTTTAATCATTTTATTAATCCCATTCACAAAGATTCTGCTTGGAACAATTCTTGGAGCGAGTGCAGCACTTCCAGCTTTAATTATTGGAGCGGCACCGTTTTACGCGAGAATGGTTGAAATCGCCCTTCGTGAAATTGATAAAGGTGTAATTGAAGCTTCAAAAGCGATGGGAGCAAAAACAAGCACAATTATTTTGAAGGTGTTAATTCCAGAATCGTTACCAGCATTAGTATCTGGTATTACGGTTACGACAATTGCTTTAGTAGGCTATACAGCAATGGCGGGAGTTGTTGGTGCTGGTGGCCTTGGAACACTTGCTTATTTAGAAGGATTCCAACGAGGAAATAACGACGTAACAATCGTTGCGACAATTTGTGTATTACTAGTTGTATTTTTCATTCAATGGATTGGTGATCGTGTAACGACTCGAATAGATAAACGATAATAAAAAACGGGAGGATGTTTCAAATGAAAAAATTATTACTGACAGCACTGATTTCAACTTCAATTTTTGGGTTAGCTGCTTGTGGCGGGAAAGATAACGATGAAAAGAAACTAGTTGTTGGTGCTTCTAACGTACCGCACGCTGAAATTTTAGAAAAGGCAAAACCGTTACTTGAGAAAAAAGGAATTGAGTTAGAAGTGAAAAAATTCCAAGACTACGTATTACCAAATAAATCGTTAGCGGATAAGGATTTAGATGCAAACTACTTCCAGCACATTCCGTATTTAGAAAAAGAAATGAAAGATAAAAAATATGATTTTGAAGTAGCAGGAAAAATTCATTTAGAACCGATTGGTGTATATTCTCAAAAATATAAGAGCTTAAAAGAACTTCCAGACGGAGCGACAATTATTATGAGTAATTCAGTTGCTGATCATGGACGTGGTTTAGCAATTTTACAAAAAGAAGGCATTTTAAAAATTAAAGATGGGGTGGATCCAGTTAAAGCAACTCCAAAAGATATTGCGGATAACCCGAAAAACTTGAAATTCAAAACAGATATTGAGCCTGGTTTATTACCACAGGTGTATAACAATAAAGAAGGCGACGCGGTTTTAATTAACTCGAACTATGCAATTGATGCGAAGTTAAACCCAGAAAAAGATGCAATTGCAATTGAAAGTAATGATTCACCATACGCAAACGTAGTAGCTGTTCGTAAAGGCGATAAAGATAAGAAAGAGATTAAAGCTCTTGTAGAAGTATTACATTCTAAAGAAATCGAAGACTTCATTAATAAAGAATATAAAGGGGCAGTTGTTCCTGTAAAAGAATAATTGCTGTAAAAGGGCTGGTGTATGCCAGCCTTTTTTATAACTACATAATTATACGGGAGAAGGGGACATCATATGAAAAAGATTCTATTGTCAGTTGTTACAGCGTTGTCTGTATTTACATTAGCTGCTTGCGGAGGGAAAGAGGAGAATAAGCTTGTTGTGGGAGCTTCTAACGTACCGCACGCTGTTATTTTAGAAAAGGCACAGCCGATATTAGAGAAAAAGGGAATTAAATTAGAAATTAAAAAATTCCAAGATTATGTGTTGCCAAATAAAGCGTTAGCGGATAAGGAAATTGATGCGAACTACTTCCAACACATTCCTTATTTAGATAAAGAAATCCAAGAAAAAGGATATAAAATTGTAAACGCGGGAAAAATTCATTTAGAGCCAATGGGTATTTATTCGAAGAAGTATAAAAGCTTAAAAGACTTACCAGATGGTGGGACAGTGATTATGAGTAATAACGTAGCGGAGCGTGGCCGTATGCTAGCATTGTTACAAAAAGGCGGCGTTATTAAACTCAAAGACGGAGTAGATGTTGTGAAAGTAACAGTAAAAGATGTTGTAGAAAATCCGAAAAACTTAAAGTTTAAAACAGATGTAGAGCCTGGTCTTTCACCGAAGTTATATGAAAATAATGAAGGTGATGCATTATTTATTAATTCAAACTATGCAATTGACGCAAAATTAAATCCAACAAAGGATGCGATTGCGATTGAAGGATCAGACTCTCCGTATGCAAATATTATTGCAGTTCGTAAAGGTGACGAGAAGAAAAAAGAAATTAAGGAGTTAGTAGAAGTACTGCATTCAAAAGAAATTCAAGATTTTATTAATAAAGAATATAAGGGTGCTGTACTTCCGGTAAGTGAATAAATATAAGGAAAGGGCTGGGAATTTACCAGTCCTTTTTTCTTTATATAAATAAGAAGAAAGGTGTATCATATAAGGATGCAAGTGAAATACTTATATACATTTGTGAAAAAATTGTTACTTTTTTTCATCGTTTGCGATATCATTTTATTTGATATAAAATTAGAATGAGAATAAAATGAGAATATGAACGTTTTAGGAATTTTTAAAATGTATATATAGGATTAATGGAGGTATTGAGATGGCTGGTTCTACATTAACGGTTAAAGACTTACACGTATCAATTGATGGCAAAGAAATTTTAAAAGGTGTAAACCTTGAAGTAAAAGGTGGAGAAATCCACGCAATTATGGGACCTAACGGAACAGGTAAATCAACTTTATCTTCTGCAATTATGGGTCACCCAAAATATGAAGTAACAGAAGGTAGCATCATCATCGACGGTGAAGATGTATTAGAAATGGAAGTAGATGAGCGCGCACAAGCAGGTCTATTCCTAGCAATGCAATATCCAAGTGAAATTAGCGGAGTAACAAACGCTGACTTCTTACGTTCTGCAATTAACGCACGTCGTGAAGAAGGCGATGAAATTTCTCTTATGAAATTTATCCGTAAATTAGATAAAAATATGGAATTCCTAGAAATGGATCCAGAAATGGCACAACGTTACTTAAACGAAGGTTTCTCTGGCGGTGAGAAAAAACGTAACGAAATTCTTCAATTAATGATGATTGAGCCAAAAATCGCAATCTTAGACGAAATTGACTCAGGTCTTGATATCGATGCATTAAAAGTTGTATCTAAAGGTATTAACGAAATGCGCGGCGAAGACTTCGGTTGCCTAATGATTACGCATTACCAACGTTTATTAAACTACATCACTCCAGACTTCGTTCACGTTATGATGAACGGTCGTATCGTTAAATCTGGTGGACCTGAGCTTGCACAACGTCTAGAAGCTGAAGGTTACGACTGGATTAAAAAAGAATTAGGTATTGAAGACGAAACAACAGAGCAAGAAGCGTAAGAGAGGAGCATAAACATGACAATCGGTACATTACCTTTCGATCAAGAAACAATCCGTCAACGCGCAAGCGAAGTAAACGAAGCAGCTTGGTTGACTGAGTTCCGCTTACAAGCTCTTGCACAAGCAACTGAACTTCCAATGCCAACTCCTGATAAAACGAAAATTGACAAATGGGACTTTATCGGAAAAGGCGACGCTGCTAAGCAAGAGCCTGTAAGTTCTTTAACAGAGCTTCCAGAAGCAGTGAAAAACTTAATCGATGAAAATAACAGTGTATTAGTGCAACGTACTGGTACAACTGCATTCGTTTCTTTAGCAGACGAAGCAAAAGAAAAAGGTGTTATTTTCACAGACATCGTAACAGCTGCAACTGAGCATGCTGAACTAGTACAAAAGTACTTAATGAAAGACGGCGTGAAGGTAGACGAGCATCGTCTAACTGCACTTCATGCTGCATTAATCAACGGTGGTGCATTCGTATATGTTCCGAAAAACGTTGTTCTTGAAACTCCACTTCAAGCTGTATTCTTAGTAGACGGCGAAGAAGCTAACGTATATAACCATGTATTATTCGTAGCTGATGCGAACAGTACTGCAACTTATGTAGAAAACTACGTTGCAAATGAAAATGCTAAAGGTATTGCAAATATCGTAGCAGAAGTAATCGTGGAACAAGGCGCACAAGTAAAATTCGGTGCGGTTGATCTATTAGCAAAAGACGTAACAACTTACGTTAACCGCCGCGGTATTGTTGGACGCGACGGCCGCGTTGATTGGGCTCTAGGCCTTATGAATGACGGAAACACAATTTCAGAGAACGTTACAAACTTAATGGGCGACGGTTCATATGCTGATACGAAAACAGTAACAATTGGCCGTGGTAACCAAACACAAAACTTTACAACTAAAGTTGTTCACTTCGGTAAACACTCTGAAGGTTGGATTTTAAAACACGGTGTACAAAAAGATAGTGCAACATCTATCTTTAACGGAATTGGTAAGATTGAACACGGTGCATCTAAGTCAAATGCACAACAATCTTCTCGCGTTCTTATGTTAGATGAGAAAGCACGCGGTGATGCAAACCCAATTCTTTTAATTGACGAAGATGATGTTATGGCAGGTCACGCAGCTTCAGTAGGTCGCGTAGATCCAACTCAACTATACTACTTAATGAGCCGTGGTATTCCAAAACGCGAAGCAGAACGTTTAGTCATCCATGGATTCTTAGCACCTGTAGTTAATGAGCTTCCAATTGAAGGAGTAAAGGCACAGCTTGTTGAGGTAATTGAAAGGAAAGTTCGCTAATGAATATTCATGAAATACGCAAACAGTTTCCAATTCTTGATCAAAAAGTGAACGGCAAACAACTTGTTTATTTCGATAGTGCAGCAACTTCTCAAAAACCAATTCAAGTCATTGAAACGTTAGAACGTTACTATAAAGAATATAACTCTAACGTGCATCGCGGTGTTCATACGCTCGGTACGAAAGCTACCGACGCGTATGAAGGTGCACGCGAGAAAGTTCGCAAGTTTATTAATGCGAAATCCATGGAAGAGATTATTTTCACGCGCGGAACGACAACTGCATTAAATACAGTAGCGGCTAGCTATGGTCTTGAAAATGTAAAAGAAGGCGATGAAATCGTTATTTCTTACATGGAGCACCATAGTAACATCATTCCGTGGCAGCAAGTTGCGAAGAAAACTGGTGCAACTTTAAAATATCTTCCGCTTCAACCAGATGGGACAATTTCAATAGAAGATGCTCGTCAAACAATTACACCGAATACCAAAATCGTTTCTATCATGTATGTTTCTAACGTACTTGGAACGATTAACCCTGTAAAAGAAATCGGAGCAATCGCGCACGAAAATGGCGCAATTATGGTCGTTGACGGTGCACAAAGTACACCTCATATGAAAGTGGATGTACAAGATTTAAACTGTGATTTCTACGCATTATCTGCTCATAAGATGTGCGGCCCTACAGGTATCGGCGTATTATATGGTAAGAAAGAATTGCTAAACAATATGGAGCCAATTGAATTTGGCGGTGAAATGATTGATTTCGTAGATTTACAAGAATCTACTTGGAAAGAGCTTCCGTGGAAGTTCGAAGCAGGTACGCCGATTATCGGTAATGCAATCGGACTTGGTGCGGCAATTGATTTCCTAGAAGAAATCGGTCTTGATAATATTGAAAAGCATGAGCATGAATTAGCGCAATACGCTTTAGAAAGACTATCAGAAGTAGATGGCGTTACAATTTATGGTCCAAAGCATCGCGCTGGTCTTGTTACATTTAATATTGAAGACGTACATCCTCATGATGTAGCGACAGTATTAGATGTAGAAGGTATTGCGGTTCGCGCAGGACATCACTGTGCACAACCGCTTATGAAGTGGCTGAAAGCTTCTTCAACAGCACGTGCAAGCTTCTATTTATATAATACAAAAGAAGAAATTGATACATTTGTTGAATCGCTAATCAAGACAAAGGAGTATTTCACAAATGTCATTTAATAATTTAGATACGTTATATCGTCAAGTTATTATGGATCATTATAAGAATCCTCGTAACCATGGCGTGTTAGAAGATAGTGTTACAGTTAACTTGAACAATCCAACTTGCGGCGATCGTATTCAACTTACGATGAAAGTAGAAGAAGGTATTGTGCAAGAAGCGAAGTTTGAAGGAGAAGGATGTTCTATCTCAATGTCTTCAGCTTCAATGATGACACAAGCAGTAAAAGGTAAGAAAATTGAAGAGGCACTTCAGCTTTCTAAAATTTTCTCTGACATGATGCTAGGAAAAGAGTACGATGACAGCATCGATTTAGGAGATATTGAAGCATTACAAGGCGTATGCAAGTTCCCTGCACGTATTAAATGTGCAACATTAGCGTGGAAAGCGTTAGAAAAGGGCTTAAACGAAGATAAGTAATGTTAAAGGTTCCTAAAAACGAGGTTATCTAAGGAGGGACACACCAACATGGCGAAGCAACTGCCAGATATCGGCGATTATAAATATGGTTTCAAAGACAAAGACGTTTCGATTTTCCGTGCTGGACGCGGTTTAACAAAAGAGATCGTTGAAGAGATTTCACGTATGAAAGAAGAACCACAGTGGATGTTAGACTTCCGTTTAAAATCACTGGATAAGTTCTATGAAATGCCAATGCCACAATGGGGCGGCGACTTAAACGACTTAGATTTCGATGAAATTACGTACTACGTAAAACCATCTGAGAAATCTGAGAAGTCTTGGGATGAAGTACCTGATGAAATTAAAGCGACATTTGATAAATTAGGTATTCCAGAAGCTGAGCAAAAGTATTTAGCTGGTGTATCTGCACAGTACGAATCTGAAGTTGTATACCACAACATGAAAGAAGACCTAGAAGCTCTAGGAATCGTCTTCAAAGATACAGATAGCGCATTAAAAGAGAACGAAGATATTTTCCGTGAGCATTTCGGAAAAGTAATCCCACCAACAGACAACAAATTCGCAGCATTAAACTCTGCAGTTTGGTCTGGTGGATCATTCATCTACGTTCCAAAAGGTGTGAAAGTTGATACACCACTTCAAGCGTATTTCCGTATTAACTCTGAAAATATGGGACAATTCGAGCGTACGCTTATCATCGTAGACGAAGGCGCACACGTACACTACGTAGAAGGTTGTACAGCACCTGTTTATACAACTAACTCACTTCACAGTGCGGTAGTAGAAATCATCATTAAGAAAGATGCATATTGCCGTTATACAACAATCCAAAACTGGGCGAACAACGTATACAACCTAGTTACAAAACGTGCGGTTTGTGAAGAAAACGCAACGATGGAATGGATTGACGGTAACATCGGATCTAAATTAACGATGAAATACCCAGCAGTTATCTTAAAAGGCGAAGGCGCTCGTGGTTTAACATTATCTATCGCGATTGCTGGTAAAGGCCAACACCAAGATGCTGGTGCGAAAATGATTCACTTAGCACCAAACACGTCTTCAACAATCGTTTCTAAATCGATTGCGAAGCATGGTGGTAAAGTAACTTACCGTGGTATCGTACACTTCGGACCAAAAGCGAAAAACTCTCGCTCTAACATCGAGTGTGACACGTTAATCATGGATAACCAATCTACATCTGATACAATTCCTTACAACGAAATCAAAAATGATTACGTTTCACTTGAGCACGAAGCGAAAGTATCGAAAGTATCAGAAGAACAATTATTCTACCTAATGAGCCGCGGTATTTCTGAGCAAGAAGCTACAGAAATGATCGTAATGGGCTTCATCGAGCCATTCACTCGCGAACTTCCAATGGAATACGCAGTTGAAATGAACCGCCTAATCAAGTTTGAGATGGAAGGTTCTATTGGTTAAATAGAAATGCGGAGCCGACTGTTCAGACCCGTTGGCTAAGGTTCTTTCGCACAGAAGATGCTTTTTATCTTCTCGTGCGGAAGGTTCTTAGACATGAGGGTCTAGGAGGCGAAGCTGGACATATTTAAAGTGGAGGCGGCTCGTCCAGAATGTGAGGGGGATGGAGCTTCTGATGTAGAGGCGCTTTTTGCCTCATAGGAAGAAGTGAAGCCACCGAACATTCTAGCCGCTGGAACTGGATAATATATAAAGAAAGCGCTCTGCTGTGCAGGGCGCTTTTTTTATTGTGTGAGCTGGGCTTGGGGTGGGATTAGCCGAGATACCCAGGTGGGTTTCTGGCTAAATATATCAGCGATTTTTCAAATATATCGACGATAACTCCGAATATATCAGCGATTCTTTCAATATATCGACGATTCGACAAGGAATATCGACTTATCAACAAATTACGACATAGCAGAGCGGGCGTATACCCCTCAATATTTAGATGATATGCATGAAGTGGCCGAATGGAAGTAGTTGAGGCTAAGATACTGACAAACCCCACAAGGAAATCCACCAAACTCCTCGTAAAACCACTCAACAAACTTTCTGACAAATCCCCCCTCCCGTTCTATCAATGAATCCAACAACTAAAAAAGAAAGTTTCTCATATGAAAAAGGGCAATCTTTTGCTTTTTCTCACAATGCGAGTACAATGTAAAATAGCAAGAAAAGACGAAAAGTATTTACAGGATTATTGCGTGCGCATAGCGTAAATGGCAGTAAGGAACTGAGAGGAGGTTTTTTCTCTGAATATAAATAAAGAAACAATTATCCACCTTTATCATACAAACGATATACATAGTCATTTTGAAAATTGGCCGCAAATTTCTCGGTTTGTACAAGGAGAGAAAAAGCGAAGACAGGAAGCGGGAGAGACCGTTTTGACTGTAGATATTGGCGATCATGTGGATCGTTTTCATAGTATTTCGGAAGCGACGAATGGGCTTGGCAATACGAAACTTTTAAATGAGGCTTTATATGATTATGTAACGATCGGAAATAATGAAGGAATTACGTTAGCGAAGGAGCATTTGAATCGTCTATATGATGATGCTGGATTTGAGGTGCTTGTCGCAAATTTATTTGAAAAAGAAGGGGTACGTCCAGAGTGGGCAAAGCCTTATAAATTACATACAACGACAGATGGGATTACGATTGCTTTTATCGGATTAACGGTTGCGTATCCAGAGTTTTATCAAATGTTAGATTGGCATATTGAAGATCCAATCGAGCATTTAGAGTCTATTTTAGAAGAAGTGAGAGATGAGGCTCATATAACGGTTGTCCTTTCTCACCTTGGAAAAAGCATGGATGAGCATATGGCGGAGCAGTATGATATAGATGTTATTTTAGGGGCACATACGCATCATTTATTTGAGCGTGGTGTTCTTATGAATCATACGTTACTTTGTTGTTGTGAAAAGTGGGGACGTTACGTTGGGCACGTTCAGCTTACTGTGGATAAAGAGACGAAGAAGCTGTTGAAAAAGGATGGTAGAGCGATTAAGACTGAACGTTTAGGTGCTTATAACAAACCATTATCCACAATTGAAGCGCTGCAGGAAGAAAGTAAACATATTATGGAAGAGCCTGTCGTTCATTTAAAGGAATCATTACCGGTTGATTGGTTTCATGAGACAGCATTTTCGCACATGTTAGCAAATGCGCTGAAAAACTGGTGCGATGCAGAAATTGGCATGGTAAACGCCGGTGTACTTCTTGAAGGATTAGAAGAAGGCGTTGTGACGCGCGGAGATATTCACAGAATTTGTCCACATCCAATTAATCCATGCCTATTAAAAGTGCCGGGGAAAACGTTAAGAGAAGTGATCTTGAAAGCACGTCGCCCGAATATGGAGAACCTTGAGGTAAAAGGGTTTGGATTTCGGGGGAAAGTAATGGGGAAAATGATTTACGCTGGTGTAGAAGTCATTCCAGATACGATTCCCGGGAATAAAATTTTACTCGAAGATGTATTAATTAACGGAGAATCGCTTGAGTTAGATCGTATATATACAGTAGGAACGATTGATATGTTTACATTTGGGTACTTATACCCAGAGCTATCCACACTTTCTAACAAACAATATTATATGCCAGAACTACTTAGGGATGTGTTAGCAGACATGTTAATAACTTATACATCTTCTGTCAAACTATAGGCTAGTTAACTTGTAACACTCATTTTTCTCTTGTCATACAGATAAGAAAGAGAGGAGTGTGAACTATGGTTAATGTAGAGCCGATTATAATCGATAATTATACGTTTATTGCGGTTAGCGTCAAACTTCCAAAGACAAATTTGCTAGCTGTAATGAGCGATAAAGGATATATTATGTGCGGTGCATTAGATGTAGGTCTTTTAAATGAGAAGTTAGGAGATCGTGGTATTATTGCTGGTCGCGCGGTTGGTGTAAGAACGATTGAACAACTTCTTGAAGCACCGCTAGAATCAGTAACGATTGAAGCCGAATCGTTAGGTATTACGGCTGGCACAATCGGAAAAGAAGCATTATTAAAAATGAGATAAGCATATATCGTCCCTCCTTCTTGCATAGAAATGATATAAGAAGGAGGTTTTTTTATGAGTATATTTCGTTCGAAAAATTCGCGGTTTCGAAGGGGACCTATTTCCTTTCGGCACATACTGCTTATGTCGTGTATTCTTTTTGTCATATTACTCGTGCAAGGATTATGGATTGTGAATAGCAGCATTCAGCCGACGTTAATGAAATATGGAGAAGTAGAGACACATAAAATGGCGACAGCGGTTATGACGAAGGCGGTAAAAGATAGAATTGATGAGGGATTCGATGTCGATTCATTAATGAAAGTACAAAATGATAAAAACGGGAAAGTATCCACAATTAATTTAAATACGAAGCAAGTAAATGAAATCGTAACGTCAACGACCACATACATAGAAAAGTATTTACAGCAAGTAGAACAAGGGAATTTGAAGGGACTAGATATTTCTGAAAAAAATGGGGCAACGATGGCAGTTCCGTTTGGCCGTGTAACAAATAATGCGCTTCTTGGAAATATCGGACCCGATATTCCAATTGATTTCACGACGATTGGTCATGTAAATACGGATATTAAACAAAAAATTGAGCCGCACGGAATCAATACGACAGCGATTCAAATTATTATGGAGATGGAAGTTACGTTGCAAGTCATTATTCCATTTCATACGAAAGAAATAAAAGTGAAACAAAATGTTCCAATTGCGACGCGCATCGTTCAAGGGGAAGTGCCTACTTATTACGGAAGCGGAAGTGTTGTTGTACCTGATAAAAAGAAAACGGATAGTTAGCCATAAATAAAAAATAACCGTAGCAATGTGCTACGGTTATCGTTTTGTATTTGCGCGTTCTTTTCGCTCCCAAAGACTTAAGTGCATGTAGGGGTCGAAAGCCCATTCTGTATAACCATTGTCTTTATACATGCCGAAATGTAGGTGAGGCGGGAATTTTCCAGCTGTGCCGGGAGGACCGTAACCGGTGCTACCAACAAATCCGATTACTTTTCCGGGTTCGACAATTTGTCCAAGCTGTATCTCTTTTGAGAACCCGCCTAAGTGAGCGTAATAATGATAATTGTTATGAAGGTCACGAATACCGATGCGCCATCCGCCAAGGCGGTTCCAGCCTTTTGTTTCAATAATGCCATAGCAAGTGGATCTTACTGGTACGCCATAGCCTGCGAATATATCGGTTCCTTCATGAACTCTTCTTCCCCCAAAACTTCTTCCAGCGCCAAAAGTACTACGGTAGCTATGGTCACTACGAATCGGAAGAGGGAACGCATTTCCTTCTAAATTAATACGTCCGTAATGTTTATAAATTTGGGCGTATTCGGTAATTAAATCAACTGTTTTTGCACGTCTATAATATTCCCAGAGCATGATTTTAATACGTTCTTCTGACGCTCCTTGTTTCTTTAAAATCGTTGCTGCTGTATGCAAAAGATCACGGTCGTTATTTGCATTTGCAAATCCATCTTTGTCACCATCTAAACCTAACCCGCCAAATAGAGCAATTGTGTGGGGGAGAGTGTCGTTACCATTAACAGGTCCAGCCCATATTTCTGGTTTGAAATAAAGGGAAATGATGGCATCTGGTTTTTTCGGAATATCTTTTCTTACGCTCCGTATATTTCTTTCGTATTGATCCATTGCAGCTAAGTAATACCACGGAATGCCTGAAGATTGCTCGGTTTCTTTATATAGTGCCATGCGCTTTTCGTATATGCTTTGCTGATTATCTTCACCGTAAGCGATGTTTTGGTGGAGAAGAAAGCAAATCGAAAGCAAAAGAGAAATTTTTCGAAGCATGAAATAGACTCCTTTCACATCATCACTCTTTTTAGTGTGGGATATACGGAGTATTTCATTATAGGGAACGATTGGAAAAAATCTTAGAATCTTCATTTGAGCAAATCGCTTTCATACGTTAGAATAGATATGTTACATTGAAAGAAGCGAACACGGTAAACTATTTCATATTGTGCGGAGTTGATAACCATGACAAAACAAACAGAATATAAGCGCAAGCCCGAATGGTTGAAAATTAAGTTAAACACGAATGAAAACTATACAGGCTTAAAGAAAATGATGCGTTCTAAAAATCTTCATACAGTTTGTGAGGAAGCAAAATGTCCGAATATTCATGAATGCTGGGCTGTAAGAAAAACAGCAACATTTATGATTTTAGGTGCGGTTTGTACACGTGCTTGTCGTTTTTGTGCGGTTAAAACAGGCTTACCAACTGAGCTTGATTTACAAGAGCCAGAACGCGTAGCAGATTCTGTAGTACAAATGGGCTTAAAGCACGTTGTTATAACAGCGGTTGCACGTGATGATTTAAAAGATGGTGGAGCAGCTGTTTTTGCTGAAACAGTACGCGCTGTACGTCGTAAAAATCCATTTACGTCAATCGAGGTATTACCATCTGATATGGGTGGAGTAGAAGAAAACTTAAAAATGTTAATGGATGCAAAACCAGATATTTTAAACCATAACATTGAAACAGTACGTCGATTATCTGACCGAGTTCGCGCTAGAGCAAAATATGATCGTTCATTAGAGTTTTTACGTCGAGCAAAAGAAATGCAGCCTGATATTCCAACTAAATCGAGCATTATGGTGGGCTTAGGTGAAACGAGAGAAGATTTAATTGAAGCAATGGATGACTTACGTGCAAACAATGTGGATATTTTAACTCTTGGACAATACCTACAACCATCTAAGAAGCATTTACCAGTTCTTAAATATTACCCACCAGCGGAATTTGCAGAGCTAAAAGAAATTGCACTTAGCAAAGGCTTTAGCCACTGTGAAGCTGGCCCACTTGTGCGTTCTTCTTACCATGCGGACGAGCAAGTTCGTTCTGCAAAAGAAAACACAGCAGAAGCAAAATAATGAAAAAAGGGAGCTAATGATTAGCTCTCTTTTTGTTTGTACTCCAAAACAGTATTTGGGCATGTTAATAAAATCTTTTTTAATTCTTCTGTGGATAATTCAATTGTAAATTCAGGTACACCAGGTGTAATTAAAATTTTATCGTACGTATAAATAGCGTTATCCACAATAATTGTTACATCGTGTGAATACCCGAAAGGAGCTACACATCCTGGCGTACAACCAGTTTTGTCTCGCAGTTCATCAGCGGAACAGAGAGATAAGCGTTCTCCTGTTAGTTCTTTCATCTCTCCGCGGTTAAGCCTTGTGCCCTCTAACGTGAAAAATACGTAATAATCTCCAGCCTTTGATTTTAAAAATAAGCTTTTACTTGGAGTACCTTGTAAGCCAAGCCTCTCGCGTACGATCCGATCTGTCTCATAATCGAGTACCGGTTCGTGTTCGAATTTTTCATAAGAAACATTTGTTTTATGTAGTAAAGCAAGTACATCTTCGTACATATGGAGTGATACCCCTTTCTATTATTGGTACAGTTTCTTCTCGTGGCGTCAACTGAATGTGTTGGAAAGAGATATTACTTGGACGGTGCTTTCCATAATCGTTTTAGGCTACATTGTTCATCAATTGTAATTTCGTACATATCAGGATTCGTTAAAGCTCTCCATTCATGAAAGCCGATCGTATGATCAAAGTGCTTTAAAATGAGCGTAAGTAAGTTTCCATGTGTAACGAGTAATATTGTAGTATGGTTTAATTTTAAAACGTCTTCGATAAGCGATATAACACGGTCCGTTGCTTGTTTCGTTGACTCTCCGCCTGAAAAGGCAATATCTATATTTGTAAAAGTAGATTCTAGTTTTTGCATCCAATCGTCCATTGAAACGTCGCTTAATATGCGTTCAGCTAATCGTTCATCTTCTTGGATAGACAAATTAGCTTGGAGTGCATAGGGCCGAATAGAATCGATAGCTCGCACAAATGGGCTTGAAATAATATGATCTATTTGTAGTTGGTTTTCTAAAAGGAATGTGGCAAGGGTGTTTGCTTGTTTTTTTCCATCGGTCGTTAATTCGGCATGACGTTCTTGTCCAGCGGCTGAACAATGTCGTATGACAATGATTTTCTTCATAATTCATCCCCATCTTTCAAGTTGACGCTATATACTTCGACAAATGCGGAAAAAATTCCTTTTTATTGGAAACGGCATATTGATTTATAGATGTGGAAAAGTAATGTGGATAATGAAAATTGAGGTGCCAGTATGAAAAAAATGATATGTCTCGTATTCATGATTTGTTTTCTTACGCAAATGTCCACAACATATGCACAATCCAATCAAAAGTTAGATTATCCAAGTAATCGAAATAAGTCATTTGTGAGCGAAGATGTGTTTTACGAACAGTTAGATAAGAAAATGTATAAAGAATACAATAATGCAGCGTATAGTGTTCGAAAAAAGATTTTATTTAAAGAAGTACCCGACGAAGAAAATTCCTTTTTACAAAAAACAGCCGCGGGTTGTCGGGGGGAAGTAGTGCTTCAAGATTCTTTTATTCACCCTGATCGCCAAGTTTATTTTTTCGCTTCCTTTTCTCAAAATGAAGTAGAAGAGTTACACAAGTACATCGTTATAGATGCAGAAACAAAGAAGGAGCTACAAAGCGGTAAAAGTTATCATCGCTATGATAATCTTTATAAAAAATAACCCACCAACAGGCGGGTTATTTTTACTTTGGCACACTCATTAATTTCTCTTTCATTTTACGAATAAGAATGATAGCGCCAATTGTGAAGAGAAGGGTGATTCCTTCTGCAACAAAGATGTTAATTGTTTTCGTTTGGTAAAGTGCCGCGAAGAAGTCTACAAGTGCGTGGAATAGTATAGCGTACACAAGGAAGATATACTTCTTCTGTTTTACTGCGTATAAAACAAGCATTGTAAAGGCGATTTGCAGCACGAGTGCCATAATTCTTTCTAAGCTGCCAAGGAAGTATAAGTAGGCAGGTTGCTGAATTAACATGTCTTGTAGGCGGCTTAGTTCTGGCATTTTTTCGACCATCTGGGCGAAGCTACCGTTGTTAATTGAATTCGCAAATATAAGTGCTTGGAATGCAGAGAATCCGCCAACTAAAATGGATTCAATTCCGCCGTGACCGATTCCGTAAGCAAAGCCATCTTTATATTCTTGATATTTTTTTAGTAGGAAGAAGAAGGCAACGAAGCGTCCTAATTCTTCAAAAATACCAGCAGTTAGTCCGCCATAAAGTGCGAAAACAAATGGATTTTCTAAAATTGGAGCGATTGCTGGATTACCGCGCATAAATAGGTGGAATGGTGTTTCGAGAATTTGGGTAAATCCGATAAAGATAAGAACACCAACGCCGACCACTTTCCAATTTATATTATATTTTTTACGGAAATAAACGAGTACAATAATTGGGACCAGAATCGAGACAATGAGTTGAAAGATGATGCTGGCAATTACAGTATTTGAAACCATATTTTCACCGCTTTCTAATATATGTACATATCTATTATGCATGAAATATTTTATAAAGAAAATGAATTTACTTATTGACTCTAACGTTGCGTCATACTTTATCGTATGTATTAAGGGGGAGATACACATGGCAATGAAGGTAAAAGAAGTAGCTAATTTAGTTGGAATTAGTGTGCGCACACTGCATCATTACGATGAAATTGGGTTGTTAACTCCAGATGAGACGACAGAGTCTGGATATCGTCTGTATTCCAATGAAAATTTAGAGACGCTGCAGCAAATTTTATTTTTTAAAGAACTAGGCTTCCCTTTGAAGAAAATTAAAGAAATTATCATGAGTCCATCATTTGACCGGAAAGAGGCATTGCAGCTTCATAAGAAAATGCTTCTTGAAAAGCGGGCTAGGTTAGATAAAGTGATTGCGACGATTGATAAAACAATTCAGCATACAAAAGGAGAGATTGAAATGACGAATAAAGAGAAATTTGAAGGCTTCGATTTCAGCCATAATCCGTACGAAGAAGAAGCGCGTGAAAGATGGGGAGACAGAGCTGTAGATAAAGCGAATGAATATGCGAAAGGTATGTCTAAAGAAAACCAAGAAGAGTTTAATACGATTTACAGAAACTTAGCGGCGCTTAGACACGGGGCACCAGATTCTAAAGAGGCACAAGAAGCAATTGGAGTATGGTACAATTACTTGCAAAAATTCGGTGAATATTCATTAGATGCTTTTAAAGGACTTGGTCAAATGTACGTCGCTGATGAGCGCTTTACGAAAAATATCGATAAGTTTGGTGAAGGATTAGCTCAGTTTATGTGTGATGCGATGGAGGTTTACGCAAATCGTAAGAAATAGTAAAAAATAAAGAAGATGGAGGTTTTCTCCACCTTCTTTATTTTTTTATCATATCATTTAAAGTCTGATCCCCCCTGTATTGTTCAAATGAGGATTTTTACTCATTTCACGTTTTAACATATCGAGGCTTTGCGTATATTCTGTATCATTTAATGCGCCAGATTGAAGCCCTTGAATTTGAGAAATCAACTTTTGGTCTGTTGATACATATGCTTTATAATAGCGAGGGACGATGGACAAAGCAGCTCTATATACTTGATCCGCTACGAGTTTCGGATCCGTTGTGTTTGCACGGTATACAACAAATACTTCATCGTCTGTAACGAGCGTAGCAGCGTTTGTAACGTCAGGAAGTTTGACTGTCATGCTTGTAATCATTTCAGCAACTTTCTCACGGTTAATGGCTCCTACTTGTTTATTAGATACTTCATGCTTTTGTTTAGATGAATAGCCGACTCTCGTTAATCGTGTATTTGTATTTTCCGTATGATACATGTCATTTTTGTTGGAAACAAGAACACGACTTCCTTCTTCACGTTCCATTTCGGCTTTATTCGTTGGTTGGCAGCCTGCGAATAAGGAAAGAGTGAGGAGAGAAAGTATAATTTGTTTTTTCACGATGTATCACCTCCTTCTCCATAGCATGCACTAATTTTCAATTTTTTGTATTTGAAATTGTTGGTTGGTATGCTTTGTGATACGATAAAAAGAAGAATGCTTAGAGAGGAAGTTAATGATGGAGCAAAAGCAGGAGATTCATGCTACGGTGAGCATTAATAATGTGCAGTACGAAGTAATTAAAAACTTTCGTGACGGTTTTAGTGAAGAAGCATTTAAAGAGCGCTATGCAGAAATTTTAAATAAATATGATTACATCGTTGGGGACTGGGGTTATGAGCAACTTAGATTGCGCGGATTCTTTGATGATAGTAACCAGCGTGCGACATATGATACGAAAATTAGTACGTTATCGGAGTATTTATACGAGTACTGTAACTTTGGTTGTGCACACTTCGTATTACGAAAAGTGAAGAAATAAAAAAATCCTCTTACAATTGTAAGAGGATTTTTTGCATATTCTCATTTATAAACAAATCGAGATACGATCGCCTTCAGAAAGTATTGTATTTGGTTTCATTTGTTGTCCGTTCAATTGAATATCCCCGTTTTTAATTTTATCCACAATGCGTGTACGGCTCCAGTCGGAAATATATGTGGATAATGCTTTATCCATCCGGTGAGAACCGAAAACAAGGTCTAATACAATCGTAATTTCAGCTATACCACTTTCTTTATGCTGTGTAATGGAAATGGTAGTAGTAGTTGCTTCTATTTGATCTTCCTGCGTCATATCGACTGTTTCAACGTGGTCAGTATATGATTTATAAATATGCAATTTTTGATTCCACGTATGATCTTTCGGACATTTATAAATGGCAAAGCGGTATATGTTTTTTCCGTTGGCGTTATGCCTACGAATATTTGTGTCGGTAAATAGGGTAGTGCGTCTGCAATTTTTACAATACTTTTCGATTGTGTTTTGCTCGTTTTCATATAAACTCCAAGAAAGTTGTACTTTCTGCATTTTCCTTCACCTCTTATAGTAGTGGTAAAGGAACGTAATACAGCTATTTGGATGTCTTGTAGTATGAAGACATGAGAAAAAGACAAAAATAAAAGGAGGTTCCCGTAAAGAGGAACCTCCGTAAACATCATACTACAGATGCAATACGTTCCTTTGTAATGGGAATGGGCAGACTACTCCCTTGAAAAAGCGTGGTGCTTTTTTGAGAGTAATGCTATCCAATTGCTGGTCCATTACAAAGTAAATGTTGGCATACGTAGATAACGTCCTTTCTATCCAAATAGATTTATTTTTCATTATAACATAGAAGTTTGAAAATTCGAAACTCTTGTGACGAAAAAACACCAGCTAAAAGGCTGGTGTTTGAGATAAATTATATAAGTTCAAATAAAAATGAGCGTAGTTCTTCTGCAATTTCTTCAGTCATAGAAAATGCGTGCTCTAAGTAGCCTGGTTCGTTTAAATCGTCAGTGCCGATGATTGCAAATTTATTACGCTGCATATCAAGGACAATTGTTTTACCGTAATGACGATCGGAGTATAGTAGCGCTAAATCATGACGCTCATTTTCTCCCATAAAGCTAACGAAACGAGTTTTTGTAGCGACAGTGTCGTCATACAGAAAGAAACGTTCTTCCATACACATGGCTCCTTTTATTAAATATCTAAGTTTAAGTGTGGCTTATGATCTAAATGGTGATGCGTTTTAATGAATCGTACCGTTCTTGTTTTGTAACGCATTACGATAGAGTATGTTTCAGCTAAATCTCCGCCTAGGAATTTCACGCCGTCTAATAACTCACCAGCAGATACACCAGTTGCTGAGAAGATTGCATCATCACCAGATACTAAATCGTCTAACATAAGAAGTTGACGAGGATCTTCTAATCCCATTTCACGACAACGAGCTTCTTCTTCTTCGTTCATTGGAACTAAGCGAGCTTGCATTTCACCTTCAAGGCATTTTAATGCTGCTGCAGAAATAACGCCTTCTGGAGCTCCGCCAATACCTACGAATAAGTCGATACCTGTTCCAGGTAGTGCTGTTGCGATTGACGCACCAACATCACCGTCACCAAATAATTTTACGCGTGCACCTTTTGCACGAACACGATCAATAATATCTTGATGACGTTCACGTTCTTGAACGATAACTGTTAGATCGCGAATCTTTTTATTGTTAGCTTCCGCTACAATTTCAATTGTTTTTTCAATTGGATCATCTAAGCTAATTTTACCAGCTGCTTTTGGACCAACCGCGATTTTTTCCATGTACATATCAGGAGCATGAAGAAGGTTTCCTTTATCTGCGATTGCGATAACTGCCATTGCATTTGCAAGACCTTTTGCAACGATGTTTGTACCTTCTAATGGGTCAACGGCGATATCTACTTCTGGACCGTTACCTGTTCCTAGTTCTTCACCAATATATAACATCGGTGCTTCATCAAGTTCTCCTTCACCAATTACAACTGTACCTGCCATGTTTACTGAATCGAACATATCACGCATTGCTGTAGTTGCTGCATCATCTGCTTCATTTTTCTTTCCGCGGCCCATCCACTGTGCGGATGCTAATGCTGCTGCTTCTGTTACACGGACAATTTCTAGTGCGAGTTCACGTTCCAAGATTCCATTCCTCCAATTTCAAAAATCATACAAATATAACTATAACAAATTACGGGGAAAAGGTGAATTCGAAAAATTGTCGATTTTTTCAGAAGAAAGCGTTACAATTAAAATGTAAATGCTTTAATTTCCAGGTAGGTGACATTCATGTATTTTGTAGACAGAAAGAAAATAGAACAAATGCTAGTATGTTTAGAACGAGCAACAAGTACATTTCAAGAGAAAAAGATATATGAAACCGAGTTTGAATTTTACGCATTAGAACGCATAGCGCATCTAATGATTGATTCTGTATTAGATGTAGGGAATGCGATGATTGATGGATTTATTATGCGCGATCCAGGAAGCTATGAAGATATTATTGATATTTTAATGGACGAGCGAGTGATAAGTGCAGAAGAAGGACAAGGAATGAAAGAAGTGATTCTTCTTCGAAAAATGCTTACGCAAGATTATATTCAAATGAATCATGATGAATTATATAAGACGATTCAAAAACATATTGCGGTGGTAGGGAAATACCCAGCAAATATTCGCAGTTATTTAGAAAAGGAATTAGGACCTGTATCTGCATTTGTACCAGAATAATTATGCTTATAAGATCCCCAGAGAATGCCTTTTGGGGGTCTTATATTGTATGTGAGGGAGAAGGGTGAAGCATGGGGGAAGCACGTACGACGAAAGATGAAATTGTGCAGTTGTTGAAAGTAAAGGGAGAGCACACCGTAGCGGAACTAGCTGAAGTTTTAGAGATTACAGAAATGGCGATTCGAAGACATTTAAGTAATCTTGAGAAAGATGGTTTCATCTATTCCAAGATGGTAAGGCAACATGTCGGAAGACCAACTTATTTGTATGGATTAAGCGAAAAGGGAGAAGACACATTCCCGAAAGAGTATAAGCAATTTGCGATTGATATGCTAGAAGATTTAGCGCGAATGGGCGATGAAAAAATCCTTCGTTACGTTTTAAAAGAGAGAACGAAGCGAATGGAAGAACAGTTACAAAAGCGCGTAAGTAATCAAAAGAATTTAGCATATAAAGTGCAAGAGATAGCAGCTATGCAAGAGAAAAATGGTTATATGGTTCAAATTAAGAGAGACGGAGAGAACTCTTTCGTAATTGAAAAACAAAACTGTCCGTTAAAGGAAATCGCTGAGAGATTCCCGCAAGTGTGTGAAGATGAAAAAGAGATGTATAATCGTTTATTTGCGAACGCAGATGTAAAAACGCTAGCAAACATGTGCGAGGGCGATTGTAGTTGTTCTTACCAAATAAAAGAGAAAAAATGAACGTTATGGGGCGCTTTAAGGTAAAGCGTTTTTTCTTTTGGAAAAGCGGGTAATATAAGAGTGGTATGATAAGGTAAGAACGTTAGCATAGAAGGAGAGACATAATCGATGTATAAAGGTTACTTAATTGACTTAGACGGTACAATGTATCGCGGAGAAGAACAAATTGAAGAAGCGAGCGACTTCGTAAAAGCATTAGGAGAGCGCGGCATTCCATATTTATTCGTTACGAATAACTCAACTCGTAAACCAGAACAAGTGGCAGAAAAACTTGTTCGTTTCGATATTCCAGCGAAAGCAGAGCAAGTATTCACAACGAGTATGGCAACAGCAAACTTCATTTACGAACGTAAACAAGACGCAACTGTATATATGATTGGTGAAGAAGGCTTACATGATGCGCTTGTGGAAAAAGGATTTGAACTTGTAGATGAAAATCCTGATTTCGTTGTTGTTGGTTTAGATCGTGACATCACATATGAAAAATTAGCAAAAGCTTGTCTTGCTGTGCGTAACGGCGCAACGTTTATTTCTACAAATGGAGACATTGCCATTCCGACTGAGCGCGGGTTATTACCAGGTAACGGTTCATTAACATCAGTTGTAGCAGTATCAACAGGTGTGGATCCAATCTTTATCGGAAAACCAGAATCAATCATTATGGAACAAGCTTTAAAAGTGCTTGGCATAGAAAAGAATGAAGCCTTAATGGTTGGGGATAACTACGACACAGACATTTTAGCAGGAATCAATGCTGGCATGCATACGCTTCTTGTCCACACTGGAGTAACAACTGTGGAGAAGTTAACAGAATACGAAGTTCAACCGACGCAAGTTGTGCATAACTTGACGGAGTGGATTGAGAAGATGTAATGAAAAAAGCTGTTCCAAACTTTGGAGCAGCTTTTTTTCTAATATTCAGTTGTGAATAGTGTCGGTTTTTGTCTGTAAGTCGATATAATTAGAAAATCGCCGATATAATTTAAGTTGCGCTGATATAATTTTATTTAAAATGCACGATTCACAACATCTTTAACCTCTTCAAGATATTGTTTACGCACACTATCATCTACAGAAGGAACACTTGTATAGAATGTATGCTCAATTGTTTCAATGCCTGTAAATTCAAAAATACCAACATCAGCTGTTTTTTTCATTGCGTCAAACATACCGCCTGCTGTGTATGCCTCTTTCGTATTTCCCATTGTAGATAATAATAATCCTTTTTTACCGCTTAATAACTTCTCGATGCCATTTTCACCGTAAGCATAAGCGAAGCCGTGGCTAAATACACGGTCAACGTATCCTTTTAAAATAGCAGGAAGTCCCGCCCACCAAACTGGATAAATAAATGTAATGCTATCAGCCCAAGAGATATGCTCTTGCTCTTCTTTAATATCTGCTGGTGTGTTTCCTTGAGAAAATGAGATGAAATCGGAAGCGCCTAATACTGGATTGAAGTTTAATTCATATAGATCGCGAACGCGTACTTCATGACCTTTTTCTTCTAATTCACTTTTTACCGTTTCTAAAATCGCATGGTTGAAGCTTTCTGTATTTGGGTGTGCATAAACGATTACATGTTTCATTGTTCTTCCTCCTATTTGTGATATGTGAATGGTTTCTCTGTAACCATTATTGTTACTTCTTTTATGAAAGTCAAGTAATACATATGTATAAAAAGACGCCTCAAATCGTCTTTCTACACACCACTCATACAAAGAACAAAGAAAACAAATAAAATAATGATAATACCAATGCCGAAGTTAAATACGAGAGTACTATCCATATATGTAACCTCCTAATTTGAAAGTAAAAAGCACTCTAGCCAAGAGTGCTTTTTTATTTTGAGTCTACTGCATAACTTTTAGAAAAGAATTCATGCATGTAAAGAGTTACATTATTTTATGTGCTTATGCTTTGAAATGAGTAAGTCCTTGTAAGGTATAGAAAAAAAGACACTCTTTCGAGTGTCTTTCAAGATGACAAAATGTGCCAATTGCTTGAGTTTGATAAGGCGCTAATATCCGTTTTAACGCCTTTTCTTTGATCAAGAAGTGTAGCAACAGCGATTCAAATGAATTGTACCATTTGTTCCGTGGGCGTGCGTATGCAATTGTGCATATTTCAATTAGAGGGAAATGAGGCACGAAAAATGAATGAGTATATAGAGAATATTTGATAAGGGGAGAGAAGGATGGATATACATAAGTTAACGGTAGAAGAAGCAAATGAGATAAATACGTGGACGTATGAAGAACCTTATCATTTGTATAGTTTTTCAGGCGAAGAAGAAGTAATAGAAGAATTATTAGATGGGACGTATTATGGCTGCTGTGACGATAATGGGGAGTTTATCGGCTATTTTTGTTTTGGAGAAAATGCACAAGTGCCAGGGGGACGAGATGCCCATTTATATGGTGGAGAAGATGTAATTGATATCGGACTTGGCATGAAGCCGGCGTTAACAGGGAAAGGGCTGGGAAAAATGTTTTTTCAAGTTGGCATAGCATTTGCTGTTAAAGAATTTAGGCCGAAAACGTTTCGACTTAGTGTAGCAACATTTAATACAAGAGCGATTACGCTATATAAAAACATAGGTTTTCAGCAAGGGCCCATTTTTTTGAGCCGCGGAAGAGAATTTATGCTCATGGAATATGAAAGACCGTCAGTATGACACTGACGGTCTTTCATATTTTATTATTCCGAATGCTCAGCTCTGTGCGCTAAACGGCTTGAAGCAGCGGCAGCGATTCCGCCAACGATATCATCAAGGAATGTATGCACCTTTCCAGTTGATTTATCATTTAAGTATTCTAAAATACCAGGTTTTAATTTATCGATATATCCAAAGTTTGTGAAACCGATAGAGCCGTACACATTAACGATAGAAAGTGCGATCACTTCATCAATTCCGTATAAGCCTTCATCACGTTTTACGATATCTTGTAACGGCTCACTTAACATGCCTTTTTCAGCGAGAACATCGAGTTCGATACCTGTAATCAGTGCGTTTTGTACTTCACGTTTTGATAATACACGCTCAACGTTATAACGGCATTCTGACATCTCTAAATTTGGATGATATTTTTTTTGAAGAAAATGAACAAGTTCAGCAATATCATCAATTGTTACACCGCGTTCTTGTAATAGTTGCAATGCTCTTTCTTGTAGTTGATTTGATTCTTTCATGTTTATCACCTTTTTTTCTTTTTAGTATTTGTATACGTTTCGTTGCTTTATCATGTGCATAGGAATGAAAGGCGAGCACAAGCTCATATATATAAAGAAAAACCATAGGTGGCGACTGCGATGATTCATCATATTTATGAGCATTATCATATGCATGTTAAAGAATTAATCCCCCTTGGCCCCTATAAAAGCTTTTGGATTCGCAACAAAATTTATGTACTTGTTCCAATTGGAGAAATGGAGGAAGAAGTACTTGTAGAGATGAAAAAGCTCAGTGATTATATGAACCAGCAAGGGGATATAACTGTAGCGACTTTCGTTCCGACTATACACGGCTACTATGTAAGTGAGATAGAAGAACAAAATTACTGCTTATTAAAAGGTATGCGCGCGTTAGAACGACATGCTATGTCATTAGGAAGTGAGCTTTCTATATTCCATAAACGAGGTGCATTCTTTCCAGAAGAAATTGAGCAACTAAGCCGCATTGGTGAATGGAAAGCATTATGGGAAAAAAGGCTCGATCAATTAGAAAAGTTTTGGCAATCACAAGTGATGAACCACCCTACAGACGTATTCGATCAATTGTTTATTGAATCCTTCCCGTATTACTTAGGAGTTGCGGAAAATGCCATTCAATATGTTGTTGATACAGAAATGGATGACACACCGCAACTAACGGATGCAGCAACCATTTGCCAAGAACGATTCACACCTTTATTATGGCATCAAACGAAGCGTCTCAAACTCCCTTTTGATTGGGTGTATGATCACCCAACTCGAGATATAGCAGAATTAATCCGCTATATGATGATTGAAAAAAAGAAAGACTGGGAGCAAACAATCGTTCAATTTGTTACAGATTATGAACGGAATTATTCGCTATCCTCATTTGGGTGGCGCCTATTATTTGCAAGGCTCCTGTTCCCGCTTCACTATTTTGAAACAGTCGAACGATATTACCAAACAGGAAACGAAGAACAAAAAAGCATGTATAGAGATCGTTTAGAAGCCATTTTACACGATGTGAACCGCTCTGAGCAATTTATGAAGCATTTTTATGGCTCACTCCGTTTACCAGTTGATAAGCTTGGGATTAGAAAATTAGATTGGCTGTCTTAAAAATATAAAAAAGAGACCGATTGAGGTCTCTTTTTTATATACCACAATTGTATGTAATACATTATGCCCCTACCTGTTGATCTGCACATATATTTAAAATGAATTGATGTTGTTCGATTTTTTCATTTACTTTACTCAATAATTCTTGCTGGATTTCTTTAAATAAACATTGATAGCTCGCATTCCATGTCGGTATAACGGATGAAAGGTCTAATAAATACTCTTTTTTCTTTTCTAGTTCTTGAATTGTTAAAAACGTGTTCCCCATTTTTGGCATGTGTCGTCCCCCTATGTTTTTTACTTTATATGTGTGAACGATTCACTATATAGTATCAATTATCGCATTTTTTGAGAAGGATTTCCAATTTTGCTTTATGATGTTAACGGATAAATGTGATTTGTATAAAAAAAGGAGACCAAATTTGGTCTCCTTTTAGCAAGTGGCTTTGAACGAGCCGCTAGATAATATCTAGCTCTAGCGGCTAAAATGTTCGGTGGCTAGAACAGTCGGCCATTTCGCGCCTTCCTGTGAGGCAAAAAGCGCCTCTTCGTCAGGAGCTCCAATGACCTCCTGTTCTGAACGAGCCGCTTCCGCTTTTAGATTAAAATACTTGTTCTACTTCGATAACGCCTGGTACTTCTTCAAGTAATGCGCGTTCGATACCAGCTTTTAGTGTGATTGTAGAACTTGGGCAGCTTCCGCATGCACCCATAAGGCGTAATTTTACGATACCTTCTTCAATGTCTACTAATTCAACGTCTCCGCCATCGCGAAGTAAGAATGGACGTAATTTATCTAATACTTCTAGTACTTGTTCTTGCATATGTGGGTTTTCCATTTTTATCGACTCCTTTCATCAGTTTTATTATAATCAAGATAGAGGGGAAAATCTATTTTTTCTGTTCTTGTTTTATTGCCGAAAATTTTTATCATGTTTACAACGTGTTTTTTCAGTATAGGGGTATGGAATAAGTTTGTAAAATGATGTGCTTATGTAATAAGACATCTGAATATACTGTCAGAACAAGAAGTGGGGGAGAAGAAATGGTTAATGTGCAAGTGTATGGGACGAAAGTAATTTGTGCGAGCTGCGTTGGAATGCCATCTTCAACAGAAACGTTTGAGTGGCTACAAGCGGCGATTGGTCGTAAATATGAAGGACAAGAAAATAAATTTAATTTCGAGTATATTGATTTTCAAGAAGAACAAGAAGATGAAGATAAAAAAGCATTCGCGGAGCGCGTAGTAGAGGAAGATTTATTTTATCCGGTCGTTCTTGTAAATGGAGAAATTGTTGGAGAAGGAAATCCTCGTTTGAAGGATGTTTACGAAGAAATCGAGAAATATTTATAAAGCAGGAAGCCTTTGCGAATTTGCAAAGGCTTTTTTTATTGGAGGGATAGATGTGGAGAATGTAGTAAAGCATGCGTTACCGAAAGAAGTAGAGCAGTTGATGGAGCAGTACATAGTAGGACTGAAAGAAATTTTTTTAGATGAAAAAATAGTCGGGGTGTATATTTACGGATCCATCGCACTCGGTGCATTTCATGCAGAAACGAGCGATGTTGATTTTGTCACGGTAATAAGTGATCCCGTGAATGAAGCTGAAAAACAGCAACTTGTAGAGCTTCATAAGAAACTTAGTGGTAGTACGTTAGGGAAAAGAATGGATGGTATGTATATTCCGCTTGCTGATTTAGGAAAATACAATGATGAAATGAATGAGTACGTGTATTGTGCAGATGGTAAGGCGAATATAGGGCATTGGGATATTAATGCAGTCACATGGTGGACATTGAAAAATCAAGGTATTACAGTGAGCGGGAAAGAAGCAGAAGACCTTTCGTTCCAAATAAGGTGGGATGATGTAGTAAATACGATGAAATACAACGTAGAACAGTACTGGAGCGGGAAGGCGAAGCAGCCATATGTATTCTTTATAGAAGAATGGGTAGAATCAGCGGTCGTTACGATGGGGCGTATTTTATATACACTAGACCATAAAACAATCGTTTCAAAAGATAGAGGATTGCAATACTTATTAGAACATTCAGCGGAAGAGTGGGAGCTTTTATTAAAAGAAGTAGCGAGAATACGGGAGAATCCAAAAGAAAAGAGAATGCTCTCAAGGTGGAGAAGGGCAGATATGACGAAGAGGTATTTGCTGCACTTAATTGAGACGTGTAGAGAGAAATGGTAGGGAAGAAAATGGACAATACAGTTGAGTGTATTGTCTTTTTTTACGTTTAATTTGGTATATAATGGTTTAAAAGGTTTAATTATACTGGAGGGGATATGGTGGACACGGAATTAGTTACATATAAAGAAAAGAATGTACAAATGAGTATGTTAGAAGTAATCAGCATGATAGTAATTATTTTTGGGGTAATGTACGGAATTGGTTATTTGAACTTTTTATATGAATTCTCATTATATCCGTGGTATGTAAATCATCTCATTTCACCCTTCACGTTTTGTATGATTATTGTAATGTATGCACCGGCAAGAAATTACTGTGTGCATTTACTAAAATCAATACAATTCAATAACTCAAAACATTATGTAACAATAATAATGACAATGATCGTACTGCTTATATATCTTGCAGTATTAAATTTAGTTTTACCACATGGGCTTCGTGTGGGGGAATCTAATATAGTAATAGAGCCTACTAAAAGTGAAATCCTTATATACGTAGTAGTGCTCACAGTTTTTGCACCAGTTTGGGAAGAACTTCTATTCCGGGGGATGTTTTTCACGAAATTATCTCAGCGCTTTTCTACGTTCAGTAGCATATTTATAAGTGCTTTTATATTTACTTTAGGACATCCACTTACTTTAGGGAGTGTTTTATATATTTTGGGTGGCGGTATATGTTTAGCTTACACCTATAAGAAAACAAACAATTTACTTGTTCCAATTGGAATTCATGTATTAAACAATTCATTTTATTTATTAGTAAATTTTCAACTATAAAAAGACGCCCTTTTTGAAAGGGCGTCTTTTCTATTTTGTAGTAGGTAGAAAGGGCTTTACACGCATTGTGTAGAGGCAAGGTAATACAAAATATAAATAGTTTCATGTGAAACATTTTTCATTATCAAATATACAAAATACTTAACTTAGTGTATTAAACCTATCATTCATAAGTATTCTAATATATTAAAAAGAAAAATGGAATAATAAACGAGAAATTGTCGGAATATATTCGATTTCCGTTCATTTTTATGAAATATATGTACTTCTTGTTAGATTCTTTCTTTTTCTTTCTATAAAATACACGTATGTAGAAAGAAGAAAAGGATGATGTACGTGAAGGACACTGTTTTACAAGAAACAATTTCTCCGCAAGAGTTACATAAAGTTGTTCAAAAGAATACAGCTTATTATGACTTTAAATGGGGCAAAGTAGAAAATCCAGCGCAAGGGAATACGTGGAATTGGGTAGCCTTTTTCTTCCCAACTTTTTGGTTAGCTTATCGTAAAATGTATAAGTTGTTTATTATACTTACGTTATTGGCGGTACCTAGTATCATTGTAACTCCTTTTATAGATATTCCAGATGGGATTTATTTAACATGTAGTTTAGTTCTTCAGTTAGGAACGATGATATTTACTGGATGGCAAGGAAACCGTTTATATTATAAGCACGCTGTTCGTGTATTACATAAGGGAGAAGATATGCCAGATCATGAGAAGGCGTATTACTTACAATCAAAGGGTGGCGCTAGTTTTGCTGGTATGGTTGGTTTCCAGGTTATAGTTGGAATCGTGTTTGGTGGAGCTATGTTCGGACTCTCACTTTTACCAACTGAGCCAAATATTAAAAATGTCGTTCGTTCAAGTAGTGAAGGTGTGACTTTAGAGATTATGACGGATAATCCAACTTGGAAGTTTGTGAAGAAAGAACAAGATTATGATGTAGTAGAATTTACTGGTTATGATTATGCAGAGAAGAAGAACGTGAAAATTAAATTTGCTGTTTATTTTAGTGAAGACTATTTTGAATGGCAAGAAGTACATGAAAATAATAAGAAGTTAAGTGAAGAAGAGTTAGAAGAATATCAATTTTACATTGAAGAAAATGGTTGGGGGTTCTAGTGAGAACTCGTCCATGTTGAAAAGAAGAATCTTGTGAAGGTTCTTCTTTTTTACTTGGAAACACCATACGAATTGAAATTTTGTAAAATACAATAAAAAATGAGAATTTGAGGTAGGCTTGTCAATAACGTGAGACTATGGCACTATATAGAAATGCTATACAAATTTTATTTATCGAGATGTAAACATCAATTTTGATTTTTACGTATAAATAATGAACGGAGGAAATGAATTTATGGCTACTTTACCAAATTGTCCAAAATGTAATTCAGAATATACGTATGAGGATGGCGTTCTTTTCGTATGTCCTGAGTGTGCTCATGAGTGGGGCCAAGAAGCAGAAGCTGAAAATAATGATGGTGCAAAAGTTGTAAAAGATGCGAACGGAAACGTTCTTCAAGACGGCGATGCTGTTACTGTCATTAAAGATTTAAAAGTAAAAGGAACTTCTTCAGTTGTGAAGATCGGTACGAAAGTAAAGAGTATCCGTCTAGTTGATGGCGATCACGATATTGATTGCAAAATCGACGGTTTCGGAGCTATGAAGTTAAAATCACAATTCGTGAAAAAGGCGTAAGTAAATAAAAAGAGGAGGCGTATAGGCCTCTTCTTTTTATTATGTCATTTTTTGTCGGTAAGTCGATATTCCTTGTCGAATCGTCGATATATTTCAAAAATCGTTGATATATTTTGAGTTATGATAGATATATTCGAAAAATCGTCGATATAATTTCACTCACCGAGAAAGGTGCATCATTTACCGAGCAAAAAGCTAGATTACCGTCCGCCATAGTCAATATCCTTCAACTGACACCTCTTATTAAAGAATGTTTTATAGCCAAGCTGTAAAAAGATAATAACCGCAAAAGCGGTACTTCCTGAAATACCAAGTATAATTGCGATTTGATATTGAATGGCTGTAAATGGTGATACACCAGATAAGATTTGTCCTGTCATCATGCCCGGTAAGCTTATAATTCCCATTCCGACCATAGAATTGATCGTTGGTAAAATAGCGGAGTCAAAAGCGTCGCGTATGAGCGGAGCAGCGGCTTCTTTCGGTGTGGCGCCGAGCATAAGTGCCCCCTCGATTTGACCTCTTTGCGATTTCATATTGTTTAAGAACGTATTTGCACCGAGAGAAACACCTGTCATTGCATTCCCAACTAACATTCCGGTAATCGGAACGATATATTGCGGGGCGTACCACGGATCATGTCCGATAATAACAAAGATAAATAGTAGAAGTGGCCCAATTGATCCGGCTACCATGGAAAGGGCGGCTACTCGTTTTAATTCTTTAGACATTGGGATATTCACTCGTTTATAAATATTAAAAATTGCAAAGGTAGTAATAGAAGTAATAAGAGCAATTGTATAAAATGGATTACTGTTTTCAAATACGTATGTAAGGACATAGGCAACGAGTACGAGCTGAATCGTCATACGGAATGTTGCGAGCGCGATTTGTTTTTCGCGAGGTATTCCTTTTAACTTCACAAGCCCAATTAAAATAAGAATGAAAATATATGCAGCGGCAAGTTGCCAAATTTGGAGTTCAATCACGCCCTTCAACTGAGAGCACTTCCTTTCTAGTTGCACCGTTTGCTTTACTAATCTCAATAATATCGTCTGCAATTTCTTCTGGAAGCTGTTGTGAGTGTGTGATGAAGATGACTGTTTTTTTCTTTTCTTTTGCTAGCATAGTGAATTGCTTCATAACGCGTCGTTCTGTATCGCTATCTAACGCCGAAGTTGGTTCATCTAATAAATAGACAGGTGGATCCATAAGTACGATACGTGCAAAAGCAAGTCGTTGTTTTTCGCCACCTGATAATGAATCAGCGTTGTCTTCTAAATTTTTTTCCAAGCTAACAGTCGTTAATGCACTTCGCAAGGCAGCATCATTTGGAAATGGCTTTTCAGAAAGACGAAGTCCCATTAATAGATTGTCTTTAATGGTTCCATCGAAAATAGGTGGCGTTTGCCCAAGCATGACTACGTCACGTCGTAATTGAATAGGGGGATAATCAGAAATTAGCTTTCCGTTATATTCAATTGTTCCAGATGTTGGAGATTGTAGATCATTTAACATACGGAGCAATGTGCTTTTTCCGCTCCCACTCTCGCCGATAATACATGTGATTTTTTCTTTTTGAATCTGTAAATAAGGAATGTGCAGTATATCTTTATATGTAACGTCTTTTAATATAAACATAGATGGCTCCTTTCTGATTCTAGTTCTATCGTATCAAAAAAGAGAAGGTAACGGTTATAAAGAGCAACGTTTTTTCTTCGTCTTGATTTCTATTAATAAGTTAAGTAAACGATCTAATTCTTGGCTGAAAGAAATTACTTTATGATGAGTGAATCCGTACTTTTCAACGAGATAGATCAATTCTTTCTTCTTCGCTTCTATGCGATCATTTAGTTTCGTTACGTTCATAAGTGAAATGAAATGCCTCCTGTAAAAGTATTTACAACACAAAAAATAAGACCGAATGAATTCGGCCTTAAAGGAAATAAAACAACTTATCAATAGCATACACTGTTTATTGGTAGTTTTTAATATGAAAATGAAAAATAAATCATGATTCATATTGAGAAAGATGTGTCTGATAATTATATTTTAACGAATAAGAGAGGCTGCCTAATTAGGAGACAGCCTGTAAAGTATTAACCGTTATGATATTTGTACATCCAGAGGATACCGGATTTTAGTAACCTTGGTACACGTCCCATTAATGGTTGGTTTGCTAGCAAACCAAAGCCATGCTTCTTACCAAGAGAGCCGAGAACACCTTTTAATTTAATGACAGGTAGTTCGTCAGGAAGTGGTTCATTATGCCAACGTTTTAATAATATTTGGACAATTTGTTCCCCTTGACCTTCAGCAAGTTGTGCAGATGGTGCGTGTGGAAGTGCTGCACAATCTCCTACAACATATACGTGCTCGTTATTTGGAATATTGTGATATTTTGTTAAAACAACCCGTCCGCTACCATCTTGTTCAACTGGAAGGTTTCGAACAACTTCATTTGCTTGAATACCAGCTGTCCAGACGATTGCATCACATTCAAGTGGTTCATCGTGGTTGTACACAATATTTGGCTCTACTTTTGTAATGTTAGAGTTTCGTATAATAGTAACTTTATGTTTTACGAACCATTCTTCTACATATCTACTTAATTTCTCTGGATATGGGAATAAAATTCTATCTTTTCGATCAAATAAGTAAATTTTTAAATCAGAACGGCTTTCGCGAAGTTCACTTGCAACTTCAACGCCACTTAATCCAGCACCAACGACAGCTACCGTTGCATTTGGTTCTAGACTATTTAATTGTTCATATGTCTTACGTGTTTGTTCAATCGATTGTAGGCTATGTGTATATTCCTTCGCCCCAGGAACGTTATGATATTTATCCTCACAGCCAAGTCCAATAATTAAATCATCATATTGGATTGCTTCGCCGCCATCGAGATGAACAGCTTTTTCTTCGAGATCAATATTTGTTACTGTGCCGTATTGAATATTGAGGCGTGGGTGTTCAGGAAACGGTATACGAATATGCGTTTCTGAAATAGTACCCGCAACTAATGCATAATATTCAGTTTTGAAGCAATGATATGGTACTTTGTCGATTAATGTCACTTGTACATCATCCGGAAGTTGGTTGCTTGGAAGTAGCCGTTGCAGAATTCTCATTCCACCGTAGCCGCCACCTAATATTACGAGGTGTTTCATGATGGATTACCCCTTTTCTGTTGAAATATCCCCTAATCATAAAATTTTATATTAATAAAATATTTTGACTTTACTCAATCAAATTATATCGAATTTGTGAACAAATAACAATGCATGAATGAATACTCTGTTGTACAATAAGAAGAAAAGTAGAGTAAACGATCTGCATTATTTAGTTACCATTTCATCGTAAATAGCATGTTATATAGAAGGAATCATCTATTTTGAAGTGAAATAATGAAGTAACTAAATAGTTTAGAAGGTGTAATGAAAACAACAAGAAACAGCTTAGTTTTTTTCTTATAGATGAAGTCAGAAAGTAATTTGTTTTGTAGTACAGGGGGGAGAATTTTGATTAAACCATTAATTGAATTTTGTGTAGGTAACCTTGCGAGTGGTTCACAAGCCGCTTTAGAGAAATTAGAAAAAGATCCGAATTTAGATGTAATGGAGTATGGTTGTTTAGGATATTGTGGTATTTGTTTTGAAGGACCGTTTGCTCTTGTAAATGGTGAAGTGGTACAAGGGGCTACAGTAGAAGAACTTGTTAATAATGTATATGAGTATTTGGATGAAAATCCAATGTTTTAAGGTGTTGCAATCGGCAGCACCTTTTTCTTTTTCTATTAGATAAAATTTTATTTCGCAGGGGAGGATAATATTGTATATAAATAAAAAAGGCCCTTTTTAGAAGGGCTTTTTTCTTACACAATTTGCGCAAGAATGGCTCATCGCCAAATGTTGTCAAATATGAGAAACGGGGGACATTCATATTGTGTTCTAAAAGCGTGCATTTTATACTTGAAATAACAAATTATTTTTGGAGTGAATACAAATGAGCCAATTTTCTTTTACAAAAATGCATGGTCTTGGCAATAGTTATATATATGTAAATATGTTTGAAGAACAAATTCCTGAAGAAGATTTAGCTCTTGTGGCGGAAAAGGTTTCAAATATTAATACTGGTATTGGAGCAGATGGAATGATTTTAATTTGTCCGTCTGACGTAGCGCCGGTGAAAATGCGCATGTTTAATAATGATGGATCAGAAGGAAAGAGCTGTGGTAACGGTCTACGCTGCGTAGCGAAATATGCGTATGAGCATAAACTAGTAGAAGATACAGTTTTCACAATTGAAACGTTAGCTGGCATTGTAACGGCTGAAGTAACGGTAGAAGAAGGGAAAGTTACGTTAGCGAAAATTGATATGGGAGCACCGCGTTTAACGCGTGCAGAAATACCGATGCTTGGCGAAGGTGAAACACCATTTATTCGTGAAAACTTCTTATACAATAACCATCGTTATGCATTTACAGCTGTTTCAATGGGAAATCCGCATGCAGTTATTTTTGTGGATGATGTAGAACAAGCACCTCTTACAACACTTGGACCAGTTCTTGAGACACATGAAATGTTCCCAGAACGAGTAAATGTTGAATTCATTGAGATTTTGAATGAGGAAGAGATGAACTTCCGCGTTTGGGAACGTGGATCTGGTGTAACACAAGCTTGCGGAACAGGGGCGTGCGCTGCAGTTGTAGCCTCTATTTTAAATGGAAAAATGGAACGTGGTAAGGAAATTACAGTTCATTTAGCTGGTGGCGATTTAATGATTGCATGGACAGAAGAAGGCAACGTGTTAATGAAAGGACCAGCAGAAGTAATTTGCCACGGAGTGTATGAGTACAAGATAGAAGCGTAAAGATGTATAATAGAACGAGAACAGAAAGGATGGTGTATTTCATGATTGAAGTAACAGAACAAGCAGCTTTTCAAATTAAAGATATGTTAAAAGATGCTGAAGATGGAGAGAAGTACGTGCGCCTTGCTGTACACGGCGGCGGATGTAGTGGTCTTTCTTACGGCTTAGGATTTGAAGTAGAACCAAAAGAAGACGACACAGTTCTTGAGTTTTTCGGTGTCGAATTTGTTATCGATAAAGAAAGTGCTCCGATTGTTAAAGGAGTAAAAATTGATTATAAACAATCTATGCTTGGCGGCGGATTCACAATTGATAATCCAAACGCAATCGCATCATGCGGATGTGGATCATCTTTCCGTACAGCGACGAATGCTGGTAAGCCAGAAGAGTGCTAGTACGAAAAAGTGCGTCAAATCAACGTTTTTAGTATCGAGATATTAGCGTGAAATCTTTTCGCAAACATGAAGCGTATAGGGTGAGGATGGAGAATTGAGGGCGATAGATAACGTTCGAAATTCGACCATACACAAGTAACTAAGTGTATCTACGTAACCCTACTGCGCATCTATAAGGATTAATAATACCGACCCTTCTTGACGGTGAATTACAAAATTCATTCGTTGAGGGGGGTTTTTTTATTGGCATTAAAACGTAAGAAGAAGCGAGCTGAGCGCACTACGCACAAGTCGTACCCTAAGATAACCTTACAGCAAGCTCTCGATATAGCTATTGCAGGTAAAAAAGCTGAGGGATTACGAGAACGAACGCTAACAGACTATATGAAGATGTGGGGCTATTTTACCGATTGGCTTGCAGAAAATTATTCCGATATAGAGTATATTAACGAACTTACAGCAGATATTTTCCGTAACTATATTAACTATTTGCAGTACGATGCCATACGTTACGATGGTCACAAGTTTATTACTAATCGAGAAGAAAGAGGATTAAAAGAAACGACAATTAATATACGGCTGCGTACTTACCGCTCAATGTTGAATTACTTAGAGCGTGAAGAGTTAATAGAGTACAATCCGATGGACAACGTAAGATTGTTGCGTCAAGACATAGACCTTACGAATTGTTTAACAGAGGATGAAGTAAAAGCGGTCTTAGCGCAACCTAATCAACGAGATTATGTAGGTTTTCGAGACTTTGTAATTATTAATTTATTATTAGATAGCGGATTACGTATTAATGAGGCTCTTAATTTACGAGTGGAAGAGATTGATTTTAAAACACGCTTTATAACGTTGACGGGTGAACGAAATAAAAACCGCAAGCCTAGATACGTACCAATATCGGCATTTGTTGCGAAGCTCTTACTACAGCTTATAGAAGAGAATAGAGCGCATTTTAAAACAGACCGCATATTTCTTTCTTGCTTCGGTGAGTTACTAGGAGCGAATCATTTTAATAAGCGATTAAAGCATTACGCAGAAAAGGCAGGTATTAAAGGTAAGAAGGTAACTGCGCATGTTTATCGTCATACGTGGGCTAAAAATATGATTTTAAACGGCTGTGATCCATTCACATTGCAGAAAATGGGCGGCTGGGCTGATATGCGAACAATGCGCAGATATATTCAAATGGATACAGAAGAAATACGTCGTAGTCATGACGATTTTTCGCCAATAACAAAGTTCTATCAGAGAGCTACCAAAAGAGTTTACTAAAAAGAAGAAAGTCCCCAGCGCCAACTGGAGACTCAAAACATACACATATCTAAACTGAATACAGGACAAGCCGTATCAGTCCGATATCATCTAGCTTCATTCTATCGAAAAAATTCGAAGGGTGCAAGTTGTCTTTAGTGATGCCTTTTTTAGGCAACTGCGGTAAGTCAAAAAGCGGAAGCCGTACCGCTATAAAAACGTAAAAGGGTAGCTAGACCGCCGCAACCACTAGCGCTATACAACTCAACGCATATCATTCCCCGTGCGTCGTATAGGTCTAGGTGGTGACTGCCGTTAAAGGTCAGGGTGGAAATACGTTGTTACTACGGTAACAGGGTGTATCGAAAGATTTACGCACTATGGGACGTTTTGTAGTGTAGAAAGTCGATATGTGCGAAAGCACAAGGACGGGGAATGCGTTACTGAAAACCTCACACAACGAGCCGACGCTAGTTGTTAACGCCTTACCTCTATTCGCATAGAAACTACGAAATTATGACGAAGTTTAAAACACTTCGTTATTTTTTTTATCTATGCGAAATAGGGGTTCAAACTCCGCCCTGCTTCCTACGACTTCCTCGCCTCTGCTAGTCGATGCGTCACCGATTGTCAATAGCCATAAATTCGGTATTTAACGTCACTAGCGGAAGTGAGTTGAATATCGGGGATAGACACGGGCGTTATAAGAGGTAGAGGGCTGATTTGAAGGTATATAACTTAAATAATATAGCAACGAAAATGCAAAATAGAGATAAACGAAAAGGAAATGGAAGAATAAGATCATAAAGGAAACGCACTATTTATTTAATAATTGGAGGAGTACGAAATGAAAGAAATTACATTGAAATTAAATCGAAAACAGCAATTAGCGGTTATTTGTTCGCTAACATCAGCGCTAGTGAAGATGTCGCCACTTACCGAGGAGAAGTATGATATTAATACGATATTAGAAGAGAATGCTAAGTTACTTAGCAAAGAGGGCGTGGAGGTAAATTACAATGATATGATTAGCGACGCTTACGAAACACTCGACGATGTCATGGAAGAATTAGCGAAGGAATTCATTAAACATAAGAGTAGCGATATCCTAAAGACTACGATATACGGTAAAATAAAAACAAGATAAATCGGAAGGCGGGAAATTTGTATGGGCGAAGATAAAGTATCTTTAATTATGTTAGCGGTATTAACAATAGCTCTGCTATTTGTTGGTGTCTCGTCTAAGTTTGATAGCCTTGTTGTTGATATTATCGCCGTATTATTCCTATTGATATCTACTGCGATAGGTGCAGCGATTCTAACAGAACGTCGTAGGAAACGCAGAAAGAATATACGATAAGTGAGAAGTGAGACAAAGAAATACGTTTACTTTTAAAAGAGAGTACATATATGAAGATAAAAGTTAAAATGAAAAGAGAAAAGAAGAGGGGGAGCGTGAAGTGACAGATGAGGCAGTTGAAATGTTTGAATGAAAAAGTATTGTCATATGATAAGATGAATATATAGATTCTTGTAATGGGGTGGTTAGGGAATGGATACTATTTTTAAAACAATCAAAGAATACTTAGGCTTACATAAAACAAATTATGCTATTCAATTAAACGGTCCATGGGGAATCGGTAAAACGTATTATGTAACAGAAATATTAAAGACTGAAATAGAAAACTTACCTGTTCCAAATAGTGATGAGAAATATAAATTTATTTACATATCACTAAATGGGATAAAAAGTGTGGACGAAATAGATGAGATTTTATTTTTAAATTCAATTGATGGAGTTCTAAATGTAGGATACAGGTCTGCAAAATGGGGGCTAAGGATTGCATCAAAAATCTCGTCTTTAGGAGTGGGACAAGGCGTTGAAGGTGAACTTTCTAATGTAGCAAAGAAATTTACAAATCTAAAGAATACGGTTCTATGTTTTGATGATTTAGAGAGAATTGATAAATCGCTTTCTATTCAGCATATTTTGGGTTATATTAATTCGAATTATGTTGAGCATGAAAATATAAAAACAATATTTATATCTAACCAAGAAAAATTAGAAGAAGAAAATTATTTTTATAAAATCAAGGAGAAAATTATTGGACGGACAATACAATATAATAAAGTCATTGATGAAGTACTCCCTGATTTTATATACAATAATTATAAGGAAAGCCAAAAAATTCGCGATTTTTATGAGGAAAATAGTCAAATCATACTACAGATAATTAAATTTATATCTGAAGGGGTTAATTTAAGAACATTAAGATTCATCTTTGATAGTTTTTTACAGGTAATAAATAATTGTGAGTTGGTAGAAAGAAACAATAGAATCAGTTTATCTGTTTTTATTAATATACTTTTAATTTCCGAAGATTTTAAAAATGGGCTAGTTAATGAACCTAAAGAATTAGAACTATTATATGATTTAAGCACCCTTGGGTTTTTAAGTTTTTCATCTAAAGAAGAAACAAAACAAGAAAAATACGCAAAAACTTTTCGGGATAAGTATTTGCAAAATAGTATGATTAGTGAACTATTCAAGATGCACAAATCGATTGGCATATATATTTTAACAGGGCATTTAAATGCAGAATTGTTAGAAGAAGAGATAAAAGAAATATATTTGAAAAAAGAGAGTAAAGAACAAAAAGCCCTAAGGGCTATTTACCTTTATTTTGAAATTGAGTTAGACGAATTGCAAAGTAACATAGAAATAGTAATCAAAGGAATTGAAACAGGAATTTATAAACCTGAAATATATCTTGAAGTATATAGATTATTATTTCTCTTTAAGAGTAAAAACATTATTCCACTAGATTTAGAACAGTTACAAGAAAAATTTAATATTGGATTACAGAAATCTTTTGAGTTACATGGAGTTGAAGTAGAGAGTTATAAACTTGAGCGGAATTTTTATTACGCAATTGAAGACCAGTACTATACAGAACTTGTAAATAAAATTAAAGAGAAAAAAATTGAGCTAATAAGAGAAAAAGACCATTTTTTAATTGAAGAATTTATGTACTCAATAAAATATGTGGATATGGATAAGTTTCGGGTCCATTATTCTCAAATCAAAGATAAAGATAGTTTTTTTGCAAGTGTGGATCAGGAGAGATTATGTAACGAAATTTTTGATTTTCCGAATAAAGGAATTAATATGTTTTCTACATTCATAAAAGAAAAATACTTGTATATAAGTAATGCAAACAAATTTTATAAGCACGAAGTAGAATTTATTGAAAATCTCATTTTATCTTTACGCAGTAAAATTGAAGAAGTATGTATAGATTCTTTAAAGAAAAGTATAGTTTTAGAGTTAATAGATTGCTTAGAAGAAGTTAAAGAGCATATTTCAAAGTAATTACAACCGCGAGAAAGTCTTATGGGCTTTCTTTTTTTTATGAAAATTAAATAAATGCAAATGAAAATGAAAAACTTAAATTTATATCTTTTCTTAGCCAAGTAAGGAAATCGTACCCCTCCGAACTCCACCCTTCAATTACTGCATATCGTATACATTATTACGTTATGCAAGCGATACGTAAACCGCATAACAACAACGTTTACCATTTATGCAGAAACGTCGGCATTTTGTTGGCGCTAACCTCAATGTAAACTCGTGTAATATTGTCGATGAAATAGCGAATCCCTTGCGGCTGTAGTGTTTACGATGATTTACATGCAACCAAAACGGTTACAACGATTTACAAAATAAGCGATACCACGGGGGAAATATCGTCAGATTGGCGTGTGTGTGGCGCTGTGAATGGCGGCTATACACCTGCTGCTCGTTCTGCTGGAGGGAGGTCTTGAAATCTCGGGGGCTAAATACTTTATAAAGTGAGGTCATCTAGTCAGCATAATAGTATCAATACACTAGTATGTGGTATAATTTGGTACGATTAATATGTGCTAGAAAAGAGCTATGCGAAAGTGAAATAATTAGTGATTTTTACGTAAGCAGATACCAAGGGGGTTTAGTAAAATCCCAGCACGACAGTACAAAAAATTCGAATTATAGGAGGAATCAACATGGCAAAATTCAGAGTAACATTTAAACAAGGGGAGTCTTCGACAGCACTAATAATTGAGGACGATGTAACACAGCTGGACGTAGAGACGCACATCATCGATAATCTTACGAAACATAGTGTAGTTTCGTTTCCGTTACGTGGTGGAGTAGCAACAGAGATTATACCGACAGGACAAATTACAGGTGTTGTGGTAAATAAAGTGTCAGTTACAGGAGAATTTACTGATTTAGCCTCTATTAAATTCCATAACTAAGCAGGGCGCTCTTATGAGCGTCTTTTTTTATTACGTTAAATGTATGAGAATAGGGCGGAGACACCTTCCAAAACGCATACCGTTTACGATATAACACAAAAAGAGCGCATTATTTTGCATCCTCTACTTGTTTAACTAGCTTATACCATGTCGTTTTCTTTACGTCAGCTTCTTGCATCGCTACTACTGTGCCGCCTCTCTTTTCTTTTTATAACGTTGTATTGTCGATACTGATAGACCCGTCATTTGTGCAACTTTACGAATAGAGTTATCTTTCAATAACATCATAGCCGTATCTATCTGCGCTTTTGCTATAGTTGGACGCCCTTCTCGGAAATCAGCTTTTTGTCTAGCTGCGGCTTTTCCTTCTTGTGTACGTTCTACAATCATATCTCTTTCAAATTCAGCGAACGCAGCGAATACATTAAACATTAGCTTTCCTGCTGCGGTACTTCTATCAATAGTGCCGAGGTTTAACACGTTAACAATTACGCCTCGCTCGTATAATTCTGTTACAAGTTCTATCGCATCTTTTGTTGAACGTGCAAAGCGGTCTAGCTTCGTAACTACTAGCGTATCACCTTCGCCAATCTTATCCATTAATTCGATAAACTGCGGTCTTTCCTTTGTTGTTCCCGTAAACTTCTCAGAATAAATAACTTCGCATCCTGCATTATGTAACGCCTCTTCTTGCACTTCTAATTTTTGACCTACTGTACTAACACGTGCGTACCCATATACTGTCATATGTTATCATCCTTTTCTATTTATTCTGCGTTGAATAAAGAATACATGTTTTGAATACAACTCGTGTGCCTATCTTATCACATTGTATAATTGTATTCAATACTCGAAAGAAAAGAATACACCATTTACCTACTAGCTCATTAATATAGAAATACCCCTGCATATGTCTGCGCATTCTCACACTGATTTACCCGCCGCCATTATCTGCGACCAATAAGGGCATATGTACTTTAACCATGCCGATATGCCTAGCTACATCATACCGTATCACACAACCACACACAGCGCTATACATCTCGTACTATTACTTATTGCGATGTTATTAGAAGCTAGGAGGCAAAGCGCTGGGAGGTTAACAATCTACCATTGTACGCAGCTATAAGCCAACAAACTAACATTACAGCACGGCGTACACTATCATGACATACTGTACAGCCATAGCTACCTTTGTGAGTGTATTCGAATAGTTTGTTATTACTTTTCTTTTTATGATCTTTCTTTGTTGCAATTGATTTCGTTTGTTGTTTTGTTTGTGAATTAAAGTGTTGAGAATCTTTGTTTGTTGTTGCGATTAAGTTCGTGAAGTAATTCGTTTGTAAATTATATTTGAATCGTAAAGAGTTCGAAGTTGTTTCTTTGTTGAGTTGTTCGTATTGATTTGCATTTGATTTATTAATTACTTCGAATTGAATCATTCTTTCTTTTGTTTCTGCGTGAGAATTTAAGAAGAGTAAAAGAATTGCTCTATTTAAAGTGTCTAGCATTTAATTTGAGTGGTTTTAATTCGCATCGCAGACAAGCGAGCCACCCAACGGAAATTTACCCTACCCTCCAAGCCACCCTCGAAACGCCCCGCAACTGCTGTATACAATTAGCGCACGTAAAATCTTAACTCGGTTACTAATAAATGGAAACGCTAACGGTTCAAGATGAACTATTACTTTAACGCCCGCTCTTTCCGCAGCCTCTAGCGAAGCCCTCACGACCTCACGTTTACCCAAGCAGACCTATTTACGGAATTCTTCGACCTCAAAAAAATTTGTATTTCATTTTTGAATCTCGGGGTGTTTATATTCGCCAATACAATACCAATATTCGATAACTAGTGCGCCAATAGAAGTGAGAAGACAAGACGCAACACAACATAATTTAATAGATTCGCCCTTTCTTTGACTGTTGGCGCACCTATACATACGAAGGCGTTAAAAATAGTTTAGAGAAATATCGCAGAATCTAGCCAATTACAGCCGTGAGTTGCGCCAATCTCTTTAGAAACGTTAAAAGATATATCGGCGCTATCGCTTCGAGTGTTCGCAAGCTCTCACAATAACTATTATTGCGTATGTTCTTTTTAATTAAGCGCATTAATCAAAACCGTTAATCGGCAACGTTAAGGAAGCCGTGACGCTATGTAGTTGCTGCGTCAAAGATGTTTCGTTATCCACACAGATAACAGAGTACTTTTATATGGAAATACGTTTACATCCCTTGTGGCTCTAAGGCTTACGGCACTTTTTGAAGGTGTCAAATATGCTACAAAAACTGAGCCGAAGGTGTCAAATATGCTACAAGTTTACATCTGATTACAACGAGAAAGGGGAAACATAATGAAAAATACAGGCAATCTATTCGAAGAAATCAGCGCCATTATACACGCTGGCTCAATCGAAGGACTAACAGAAGCGCAACAAACAGCACTAAAACAGGCGGTCGCAATCGCAGAAACTCAAAGAGTACGAACCCCAGCCGAACTAGATGCGATTCGATACAAAGAGTTACGTAAGGAAGATACACGCCGCTTCGTAATGGTTAATGGAAACGAGGGCGAGCGATATAGTCATGTCACATTAAATCAGCTCGGCGTATTCTTCAAACTATCGCTATACCTACAAATGAATGCGGGCGGTTTATTAATGCAAGACACGGGGCGAGGCAAGTACGGTATTCGACCGCTAACAACGAAAGACATGCAGCAATTACTAGGGCGTGGGAAGAAATCGACGCTTAAAGCGCTAGAAGAATTAGAAAGGATCGGTGCAGTCATTCGAGATAACTCGCAGCGTCCGACGCTCTATTATATCAACGAGGATTTAGTAAGATGTGGAAACACTGGCGGCGCATTCGTCAACTTTACGAAGGTGTACAAAGAAGAAGCAAAACAACTTCTATCGAAACTATCAGACCGTCAAGCGGGCGCTATCTTCAAACTAATGTCCAATGCGCATAAGGATACATATGTATTATGTGCGAATCCGCAGGAGTTCAAGCCGTCACAAGTCGAGATTTTAAGTTCTCGTGACATAGCGAAGATTCTAGGTATTGCATATTCGAGCGCTCGCACGCTGCTATCAACGCTTATCAATGACGGGGCAATGATATCCGGTAAGCGGTGCGAAGACTGGTGTTAAAGGGCGTGGCTACGTAATTAGCCCGTATGTATGCGATAGAGGCGTATTAAATAACCCGCTAGAGAGTGAGATTAAGAAGTTATACCGCCAAATCACGGAAAAATAATAGAATAGTGACCCGTTTCGGCGGGTTGCTGCGCCTATAACGGAATGCAGGGGGGCAAAAAGGCGGTGCAAGATACGTAACCGGTTGTAAACATTATTACAGTTACGTTACAAATCGGAAAGGATACCAATTTTTTTACCAGCAGCCGACCTTATAGGTGAAGAGATAAATAGTTATTAAATTAATCACAAACTTGGCGCAGCGTCGTCGGGTTGTGGTATCGGATAGCTAGCGGTATCACATTGCTTTCCAAATCAGTATACGCAGCAGCATCATGTAAGCGGGTTGCCGCCCGTTTCGTTCCAATCATACAGGGATTGCGTAAGCGTTAATGTACTCGGTTAGCTCAATAACTTCATAAGCAAGGGTTTCGTACCCTTCGTATTTGTGGCGGTAACTCTTCGCACCGTCAACGGGGTTTTTAATTCTTCATCATGTGGCGTAGGTGTTTTATGAAACGTTAGCTAATGGCGTGGCATTTTCCTGTTTGCCCCTGCGTTGCATCTCCTTTTTAAGGAACTAATAATTTTTATTTAACTTTGAAGTTTAAAAAACTTAAATTCTCAATACAAAAAATTAAAACCAATAGGAAGGAGGGCTATAATGCGCCCGCAAGATATTAAATCAGTTCGGCAGTTAACTGGACTCAATCAAACAGACTTCGCTAAATTGGTCGGCGTATCGCTTACCACCGTTAATAAGTGGGAGCGTGGACATGCACAACCGAAAAAAGAAAACATTAAGAAAATCGAGGGATTAGTAGGAAGTGAAAACCTTCGAGTTATTCAAGCGAAGTTACTATATGATTTACCGTTATTAGAGGTATCAAAAGACTTACGAAAAAGAGCAAACAGTAAGAGAGGGGAATTAGTGAAATGATTAGTGATGCAATTCTAGACGCAGCAAGAGGCAAGACGGGAATACAGCTAGATAGAGCCAATCGACCATTGGTAATCGCTGATATTAAAGAATATCGCAAGCATGCGTTTTTAGTCGTGCATGTATATGACCGTGGCAGGACGGTAGGGCAGATTATAGCGCCTATGCAAGAAATCACAAGCCTAGCTGGAAAGATTAACGAAATCGTAGAAGCTAGTTGCGATAGAAAAACGCCCGTTGCATATGACTTGCATACTTGCAATGACGATATATACAAAGAAACGATAGCTAGTGCGTATGTATTAGCGGAAATGAAACCCGCATCAGCGTGTAACGAATGTGCCGTAATTATGGACGACCCACGAACGCTAGAGGCGATAGACGACATTTATATTAACGAGGTCGCAGCGCAAGACGAACAAGAAATAAAAGAAAGATCCGTGCGAGAAAAGTTAAAGCGAGTCTTTAAAACAATGCGCAGTAAGCTGGCGGGATTTATGCGCCGACTGGGCTTATTAGCCAAATAATAACGCAAGTTATCGACGGCATTGCCGTTCATATAAAACTACTAAACTAACTAACAAAGGGGATAAATGAAGATGACAAACACAAAAACAGCAGTAGAACTAATGCACGAGGCACGAGAAATTAAAGCAGGTACAGCAAGTTACGTACGTGAGTTACTAATGTCAGATGGCGGAGTTAACGAGCAAATTCGCAAAACAGGAGAAAATCGAGAACTATCAGAGCAAGGCAAGGCAGCAAGAAAAGGACGCATTAAGAGAGTGGCAACACACGTATTACTAGAAGAAATGAAAGAGCGCCGAAGCAAGTATAATGCGCTATTAGACGAAGCCGAAAAGCAAACACGAGCGTTATTAACGCCACAATTCGAAGACCTAAGCGAAGCCGACCGTATTTTATATGATGCTGAAATCAGCGACTTAAAAACAAAGGTGTTACTAGCGCCTAATCAAGATACAGCTATTAAATACCTAGAAAGAATGGTAGATATAGCGAGCAAGAAAGGCAAGACAGCGCACGAATTACAGGGCTATTTCACGGGACAGCTAGCGGAATTAGTCGGCAAAGGTGAAAACTTGCCACATATTCGCCCGCTCTTATTAGGTATGAGCCAAAAACTAGCGAATGCATCGCAAGTACCAAACTTCGACCAAATTAAAGAGCAGCTAGATTACATTAACGAAATGCGCTCGGCATCATTCGCCGTAGGTCAAGTACAAACGGCTATTAAAGAAAATCTCGGACACATTGCGGAGCGATATGTAAATGAACCCGCAAAATACTTCGAAGACCACGCAGACACAGCCGCATTAGTAGAAAAGAAAATCGAGAATCACGAGCGATTCGGTCACGACTTATTTAGCGAATAATGTAGAGGGGGAAAGCGAATATGAAAAAAGATTATAAAACGTTCGACGAGCTAAACGATATGTTTATAGCTGGCGGCGGAACAGGTAGAAAAGGCTAATGAAGACACGGCGGGGCTATTGTCTCGCCTAAATATAAAAATACAAAAACATCGGAGGAAACGAAACTATGAAAACAGTAATCGAAATCGAAGCAATGGAAGGCAAGCAAATTAATTACGACAACATTCAACGTCAAATGTACGCATTAAACGAGCAATACGGCAATGATATTACGGTTAAATTCTCGGCGGACGGTACGCACACGGTCGAGGTTAATAAGTAATAGCGAAACTGGGGCGAAGTCTTTACGGACTTTTGCTCGCCCTTTTTTGTACCAAAATAACGATAAATAAAACGATAATCGAAGGAGAGACGGAAAATGAAAACAACAACAACGAAGGCAACTAGAGGGAAAGCACCCGACGTACATAAACAACTACCCGAAATTATTGCGCAGGCTCGTGAAAAGTATGGCGAGAATGGCTATAACATCGAATACGATTACAGCACAGGCGAATGGAAAACACGTAAGAAGATTAAAAAGGGAGACGGCGGGCTGGACGAATATGAGAAGCGTCACAAGCTCGGAGTATATGGAATCGGGGAAAATAGCGTACTGTTTGGAGGTGGGCTAGAATGACGAAGACAAGAACTGAAACAATAGTAAGAAATACAGTAAGAGAATTCGATATAGCAAAGCTAGAGCCTATTAGCGTAGGGAAAATTAAAAGAAAGAATTCAATAGAAAGATACATCGCAACGCTATCCGATGGGACTCAACGTTACTTTAAACGGTGCAGGGGTGGTTGTGGAGAGTTACTTACATACGAATCATTCCCAAAACACATCCAAAAGAAAGACGGATACCAAAATGAGTGTGCAAAGTGCCGTTCCGAGTCCAGGCGCTATAAACGGGAAAAATTAGTAGAGCTGTTAAACCTAAACGAAAATCGTACTTGCTCTACATGTGGCGAAGAAAAGGAACTATCCGAATATAGCACCGATGGAGATGGATATCGTACAGAATGCCGAAACTGCCAATACAAATGTAACAAACTTCGAAATTATGCGAGAATTAGTCGAGATTTAGGGCTACATGTAAAGTTAGACGGCGAGGGAATCGAAGAGTATCGAAGGGTGATAATGAATGCAGCGTGTGTATTAACAGGAAGCTACGATAGAGTTACCAGTGACCACATTATCCCGACCTCATTAACGGGTGGCTCACATATTGGCAACTTAATCCCGATACGTCACGAATTAAATTCTTCCAAGGGATCGCTTCCATTCTTCTTATGGATTCGAACGAAAAATTTCCGAGATATGGTGAAGAGATACGGCATTACAAAAGAGCGTATTCACTTCTATAAATGGCTATCGGCTGAACTTAACTTCATGACAATCGACCAATATGAAAGGTATACCTTATGGGTTTGGAAGATGCAACAGGATGAATCCACGAAGCATATAACGGCAAATCCTACATTCAGCGAAGCGAGCGACCACACTACAGGACGTGTATACGGATTCTCACACGACGGACAAGTGTATTATCGACCAACAGTGATCGAAGAGGAAAGGGATGCAATATATGCGAAATGGGATGCCGAACAAATAGCGAAGTAATAATAAAAGCGGGGTCTTAGCGGACTTCGCTCTTTTTTTTATTTTTATATGAAATTATGCATATATAGTTATTTCGCATTTTGCGAAGCATTATAATTAAAAGGGATACCGAAAAGAAAGAGGAACAAAGATGAATTTAGAATCTATATTAGAAGAATTAAAACATAATAGAGTGGCGATAGTAGCAAAAAAAATTGGGATAAGTCACAAGAGGTTATCGAAGGCGCTTAGAGCAGCTGGTTACGATTATAAGCGTAATTTAGGTTGGCATTTTGCGGCAGCAGGTGAACCACCTTTGAAAGCGGATATCCGAGATTTCATATTAAATACTGATTATGTACAGGCGGAAACTACAAGCAATACTCTTACAGAAGATGAAGTAAATACATTACGAAAACTTATAAATGAATGGGGTACGCCTAACAACGTAGTTAATGAAATCTCACAACAAAAGGAGAAGGTTTCGAAATCTAGTGATTCTCAGAAGAATACAAGTCTGTTTCATTCGTTGTATATGCGTATTAGAGAAAGTGGAGCGAAAGAAAAGGTTAGCAGGACGGTGAATCTCGACAAGGAGACATGTTCGCAATTAGGTACTTTCGAAGATGTGCATCGATTAAATCGTGATGATATTATAGAGGCTGCGCTTCGTGAGTTCTTTGAGAAGTATAAGGCGCAATAATTGTAAGGGAAAATGGGCGTAAGATTTTATAATCTGCGCCTTTTTTATATGAGTGGGTGCAGAAAGTTACACCGAGATTCGCATTTTAAGACGATTATAATTGAATTAACGTATTAGTGTGCGTCCAAATGCACTCTATGGCGTTTTGCGCAGAGTACGAGCGGTACGAAAAGTACTAGAAAGGCGCATGAATACAGGATTTCTTTTATAAGATTAGATATATTTTTACTTGTCATTGTGGAAGAGTTTGGGTATGATGGAATTAACGTAATAGACCGTTAAGTAAGAGCGGTATTATTAACCTTTAGAGCGAAAAATAACCATGCTATATGCGTGTAAACATTGATATTATCGCATTTTAATATGCGTTAAACTGACCGTATAATTCACAATTGATAATCCAAACGCAATCGCATCATGCGGATGTGGATCATCTTTCCGTACAGCGACGAATGCTGGTAAGCCAGAAGAGTGCTAAGTTTTTAGTTGAAATAGAGAAAGACCTTTTTAGCGATGGAGTGCAATCGTTAAGGAGGTCTTTTCTTTTACAGTAAAAAATCAAAAAGCCGCCTTCTAAATTTAGAAACGAGCCTTAAGATATTTGTATAACAAATTTTAAAATCTTAAACTAATTTATCTTTGCATAGATGCAAGTATCAGTTAGTTGTTTGCCGTCAGCTGAAACATCTTCATTACGTAATACCCCTTCAAGTTCAAAGCCTAGTTTTTCAGGAATCGCACGACTTTTCGTGTTATTAGATTCACATCGTATTTCAATCCTTCTAAATTTGAATAACTGAAATCCAAGGTTTGTTAACGCACGTACTGTTTCTGTTATGTATCCACTGCCACTAAATTGCGTGTTAACCCAGTATCCAATTTCACATTTAGAAACATTCCAATTAATTCGGTGAAGGCTAGCTGTTCCAATAAAATTATTCGTCTTCTTATGGTAGATAAGGTAGCGAAAGCTTTCTCTGTTCAAAAAATTTATATGGGCATTTCTCAGAAGAATTTCCGTTTCTTCAACAGTAGGAATGGACTGGAATAAAGACAACCATTGCTTTAATTCACGAATGGAATCTTTAATAGCTTCGTGTACTACATTCCCTTCACCATTTAGAAATCCCTTTTCACATATTGAAAACGAAATTGCTAGTTTATACAAAAAATAGCTGCTGAAGTAGCTTTAAGTTGGTCAAATCTTGCATGATTATTTATTTGAGCTTCTTTTAAAGTTCTCTTTTTTCCAGTTATAATTGAAGGGTAGAAAGAGGGGATATATGCTGGAAAATATTTTTGAATTTATATTGAAGTACGTTATAGGTCCTATTTTTAGATGTATAAGATACCTTGTGATAGATATTATAATAGAATGCATAATAGAAGGTGTAATAAACGGTATAAGGAAATTACGTGATAAGTGGCGAAAGTGGCGTGAAAGACGTTATTGGCGGTAATAGGTACATAAAAAATTGGCAGTAAAGATATAGAGGATAAAAAGCCTTAAGGGAGATGATTCATTCATTTCCCTTAAGGCTTTTTATAATGAAGTAGTAGCAACTCATCTATATTTAGAATCTGTACTCATGCCAATTGGTGACGGCATGACGGTTTCTAAAGTGAAGCAATAATTATTATCTTACAAAAGTGTAATGTTCATGTCATGTTTTTGAATTTCTTCTTTAAGCTTTGGGCTTTAAGATAACAATATAAGAAAAAACATATGAGGTGAAGGAAATGAAAAGATATATTGCACTGTTTAGTATTTTAGTTGTATTCGCAAGCCTTTTAGTTGGTTGTGATATTAACCGTATGGGGAAAGATCAGTACTATGTTCAAATCACAGCTGATGGAATTGAAAAAAATGAGAAGTCTGATAGCGGAGAGCCATACAAATATTTTGAGTATAAATTAAAAGGATTCGATAAAGACGGAAAAGAAAAAGAAATAGAATTCACAGCTCATAAAAATCTCCGTAAAGATGCATTCCTACGTGTATATCACTCAGATAAAAAAGGTGTAACAGCTTGGGAAGAAGTGAAAAAAGATGAACTTCCAGCGAAAGTGAAAGAAAAATTAGGTACAAAATAAGAAAGAAAAAAGGAATTGACGAACAGGGTCAATTCCTTTTTATATTTTCAAAATCATCTTCTGAAATGACTGTAAATCCATGTCTTTTGAATAAGGCAGTTGTTACCCCGTAACCAGTTTGTTTATTCCCGTTAAATTCTCCTGTATAAATTGTGGAACTACCACAAGAGGGACTGCGTTCTTTTAAAATAATATATTCTGGGCGCAAATCTTTCATTTGTTCTAATGCTTTATAAGCACCATTTACAAAAGCTTCCGTGACATCTTCACCGTCTTTTGTCATCACTTTCGCTTTTCCATCCAAAACGTCATCGCCATTCCCGCCAATAATTTCAGCTGAGGGACGAGGCGTTGGCAATCCTCCTAATACTTCGGGGCAAATGAGGAGTGTCTCTTCTTGTTGCAGCAAATCCCCTATTTTTGAAACGAGATTGTCATTTCCATCATACCGACAAGCGATACCACCTAAACAAGCGCTAATTACGATCATATTTTCATCTCCATTAAAAAAATATTAAATAGCACGCCAAATTCCCTTCCTGCCTCTTACTTATAAATGAGGTGATAAAAATGGGAAGCTTATATACTTTAATGAAACCATATAGTGAATTTCGAAGTAAAGAAGAGTTTAATACATATCAAAAAAAAGTTTTGAAACATTATCGATTTCAATTAAATAAAACGGATGCTACCATCATTCATTTTTTAGGGAAGTATGCAGTAAATGAGAAACAAAAAACAGTGGGGGTTGCTTGTCCGTTAATGGAGACGATTGCGACGAATGTTGGAAAAAGTATTCGTACAGTACGCCGCTCCATTGCAAAGTTAGAGGAACTAGGAATTATAAAGCGTGTTGCAACGAAAGAAAGACATAAACGCGGCGGGTATAGTGCGAACTTATATGTATTTCTTATATCTGCAATTGACCGCATGGATGACCGTATGAAATTGTCCGCATGTGAAAGTGAGAATGATGCAGCTGGCTGTAGTGGAATGGGGGAAAAATATGAGGGGGAAACAATTCTTTCTAAAAACATTCCACAAATAAAAGAGAATAGAAAAGGAACGTACGAGCTTGATGAGACGTATTGCCGTCATGATATACCGAAGCCTTTTATATATGCACTTCTGCCGATGACGAGTAATCCGAAGAAGATTAATATATTTTGGAGTAAGGTGGAGCTTGCTTATAAAAAGAGCGGATTATTAGAGCAAGGTGTTTTACTGGAGCAAATATTAGCTGATGAAGAAGTGTATGGAAATTTCATTTGGCGCGTAAAAAGTGTTGTGAGAGCGTATAAATACGGAGAAATCCGTAAAAATGTTAAGGCTCTTTTATATAGTACAGTGCGAGATTTATTTTTAGAGGTTGGATTAGAATGGGGAGCAGCTGTGAGAAGAAGTAAGGGGATACCGTTATTTGATCCGTTTAAAAAGGAGCCATGCGTAAATGCATGACTCCAAGTAGTTAATCAAACTTTCTTACAACTGGAACACGAATCGCTACAAATAGTACAAAGACGATAACGGCGATTGCACCACTTTTCATAACGGTTACGATTGGAATTCCTATTGCAAGCGCGATAGATGTGAATGCATAAGAGAGCGGGATAAAGCCCATTGATGATAGCATAAGTAAACTCATTACACGTCCCATCATTTCTTCTTTCACTGTCGATTGAATCATCGCCATAAGCGGAACGATAGCCATTGCGATTGTAATACCGTAAAACATGCCAGCTAATAATGCTTGCCAAAGTACGGTGCTAAAGTTGATGGATAAGAAGAATACGCCAGACAGTAGCATCATGATAATGCAAAATAGACCGCGTCTACGATTAATATTTTTTAAACCGACAATGACTGCGCCTATTGCCATTCCGCCTCCTACAGATGCTTCTAAGTAACTGAATTGAAGCGAGTCACCGTGTAGAACATTTTTAATGAAAAGCGGGAAACCGACTTGCATCGGACCGATTAAAAATAAGTTTAGAAAGGCGCTACAAATAAGGAAAGTTGAAAGGAATGGGGATTCCTTTACATATAAAATTCCTTCTTTAATAGAAGTGAACATGCTTTTGTCTGTATTTTGCTGCTCTGGCATCGTAAATTGTATTTTTTGAACGAGTATGGCTGCGACAATGAGTAATAAAATTGTAATCGAGAAAATCGTTTCATAGTTCGTAAATTTGATAAGAATGCCGCCAAGTACAGGACCTAAGATGACCGATGCTTGGTTTGTCATTTGTGTAAGTGAGTTTGCTTGTGTTAAACGGCTTTTTTCTACAAGTTCAGGCAAGATAGATCCATCAGCCGACCAGAAAAAAGCATCAGCAAGTCCAAAGAATAAAGCGAATAAAGCAAATGTATATAGTGTTACATCACCTAAGATAAACCATGTAAGGATAGTTGCGACGAGAATAGCACGAACAATATTAGAATAAAACATAATGTTTTTTTTCGGGAATTTATCAGCTACAGCGCCGCCGATAATCATAAAAATAAGCCTTGGAACACTAAGAGCTACGAAAACAACACCGAGTGATGCCTCAAGGTTTAATGTTTTTGCTATGTACCACGTTTGTGAAAAAGTAAAAAAGGCTAAAGCGAAACTTGAAAAAAGAGTAGCTGCCCAAAGAAAAAGGAAATTCGTATTTTTTAATAACGGTTTTCCGCTTCCTTCTAAAGCAGATTTATTTTGTTGTAGTTCCTCCATATTGCTTCCTTTCTATGCGACAAATTTAAACTAAAAAACTTGTTAACAATCACTTTATCCCGCGTTAACGGGCAGTAAAACTCCTACCTCAAAATTTGGCTCGAGCAAAGAAGTTAGGTGGGAGACTAACTGCCCGTAAACGTCCGATTGGTTCAACTAATACTCAGTGGTGGGGGATGAATACCCCCCCACCACTGAGTATAGTTTCACTTTATACAGTTTCTAATATTTCTATACTGCACTTTCTCATTGTAGACAATTATGTTGGATTTGCACAGTGGCTATTTAACGACAAAAAAGAAGATACCATTTGGTATCTTCTTTTTTGTCGTTTAGGCTAATGCAATATAAATATCTAATTGTACGTTAGCTGGATCTAACGCTCTTTCATCATAAAGCTCAAAGTCTGTTGTAAAAGCACGTTTGTTTTCCTTTGACCATTTCCAAATATATTCCCAAGCCTCGCAAACGACTTCAGCAATTGGTCCCTTTCTCGTTGTAAATACCGCATACGTAGCGGCAGGTATTGTTAAAGTTGTCATATTTGCAGGAACGTCTTCTAATGAAGAAACAGGCATGCCAATTGTGTATTTATATGTACCCGTTTCATCTGATTCGTAATTTGAGTAGAAAGCGAATGTTTCTTTCGTTTGTTGATTTGGAATGTGATGCATGATTTGTTCTTGGAAGTACCGGTTCCAAAGCCCGGGAATTTTCCCTTCAGTAGATGCCTCTTTTTCGTTGGTCGTCGTAATCGAAATGCCGATTGCTTGGAAAGCTTCTTTTTTTACGATGATAGGTTCTTTCATTTTAAAATATCCCCCTTATTATATAGAACATTTGTTCTTATTTAATATAACATATTTTTACATATAACGGTTACTATTTTTAAAAAATTTCAATGATACATAACAAACTGGAATAAGTAAAAAATGGTAAATTTATCATTGTATGTATAAATAGATTATGGAGTATGTTAAGATTTTTATGTATCCTTAAACTGTTATATAAACCTATATCATAGGGGCTTTTTACTATAAGTAAAAAGTGGTAGAGGTTTATATGAGTATCCGATATATATACTATTTTTGATAAATTAAAATAGTAATATTCTATGAGATTTATATTGTTGAAATAACGATTTCAACGATAGATTTTCATAGGACGGATTGTTGCGAGTGGATATATATTGTTATGTTTTCGTCTATAAGTAGACGGATAGCAAATATATAGGAAGGAGAAAGGTACAAGATATGAAGAAATCGTTGAAGTGTTTTAATGTCGTAACAATAATCGCACTTCTCCTATCCATCACCTTGCCTTCACCTAGTGCTTTTGCAGAGATGCATAAGAAGAGCTGGGATGAGTTACAAGGAAATGATGTAAGAATTAAGGCAGAGCAAGTAAATGCTGAAATATATAGGGGAGAAGTAGCTGAGAGGGAGCACGTATTTCAATATACGATTGAAAATACGGGAGATACACCAATTCAAGAATTGGTGCTTAAACAAAGTAATGAAAATGAAATTACGTTCCTCTCGCAATCTGTGAAAGTAAACGGAGAGAAGTTACCTGAAAATAAAGTGGCTGATTTCTATGTAGAAGAAAAAGATAAGGGAGGAAAGCTTCTTTCTTCTAATCTTAAAATTCGAGATTTAAAATCACATGAAAAAATGACGGTGTTAATAAAAGGTAGTCGCACGCAGCATTTTAATAAAGAGTACAAACAAAAGATTAGTGTGCAAAAAGATCAAGTACAAATAGGGAGCATGTCCGTTGATGTTGAAGGGATTCCCTCTGAAGAAAAAGTAGAAGCTAATGCTGATGATGAGCCTGACAGTAGTAAGAAAGAAGTAGGTCCATCAGCTGATAGTACAACTAAAAAAGTTGATGAAAAGCTAAAAGTATCTGCAGAAGATAAAAATAAATCTACATTAAAAACAGAACTGCCAAAACAACCAGTAACTGAAGCTGAGAAACAGCCAGAAAAAGAGGCAGCAAAGCAGAGTAATGCAGAAGTACAAGCTGCGTCAGAGAATGCTTCGAAGGTTCAAATCCAAGTAGGAGATAAGCAAGGGTTTGGAGATCCGCTGTATTCTACAATTGCTGCTGGTAATTTAGTACAGACTGGTAATGTAACACTTGGTTTGACAACTGATCATTATGGCAGACAAAGTATGGGGTATAAGACGAATAAAATGACTGTGGACGTTGATAACGATGATAGTACTTTTAATTCGTCAACAGGAGCTTTTCCTAATATTCCCGCTGGAAGTAAAGTGAAAAAGGCCTACCTATTTTGGACAGCAGCAATGGGGTTACCGGGAAATATTGCTGATAGAAAAGTTACCGAGGATCAAGTAAGGCAACCAGTCAAAATGAGAATGGGTAATAAAGAATATGCAGAGGTAAGTGCTGATAGCATACGAAAAGCGGATAGCTTACCTTTTATTTCTAATTACTCAGGTGCTGGTGCTGGTTATGTTGCATATGCGGATGTAACAAATGTAATTGCACAACAAGGAATTTCACAAACGTTGACAGTTGCGAATGTACCACAAATTAAAGATGTAACAGGTGGCGGCTATTACTGGGGCAATTGGAATCTTATATTAGTGTACGAAAACTATAAAGAAACCGTAAAAGATATGAAGATTTGGGAAGGGTTAGTTTCTCAAAAAAGCGCAGCTTGGACAGATATTAGTATTAATAAAATAAACACGCCAAAAGAAGGTGCTTTTAAGGCGAAATTTAGTTATTTTTCTTCACAAGGTGATCCAGCTGAGAAAGATGGATATGCATATGATTATGGAGAATACGATTTTGGCGCTGGATATATAAAAATAAAAAACATTAATGGTAAAGATAATGATGCAAATGATTCTTCTATGACAGAAGTGCAAGTAGACGGCACGAATGAATTTGTTACAAAAAAATATCCAGGATATAACCCGGATTGGACAAATTCATTCAGTACTGATATTCATACGTATCATCTTGAAGGACCGAATCAAGTAAAAAATGATTTAAAAGAAGCAAAAATGCGTTTTAGGGCAAATAGTGGCTATGGTGATATTTACGTATTAAACAATGCTACATTCGTTACAGAACATAATGCGCCAAACTTACAAGTAGATAAAAAGGCATTAGATAGTGCCGGAAAAGAAATTAAGGAAGTTAAAGCTGGCGAAGAGATTACGTACCAAATTGAAGTGAAAAATGATACGAAGAACAATCAAGCGCCGGTATCTAATGTAAAAGGATTTGATAAATTAGATGATCGATTAGAGTATGTCCCGGGATCAATTCAATATGTTACTGGTAGCAATACAGGACAAAAAACAGATGATACAAGCGATGATGAAGCAGAGTTTGTAAATAATCAAATTGATTTCCGTATTGGTGAAGGAGCAGATGCTAAAGACGGTGGTGTTTTAAAGCCTGGGGAAAGTGCCGTTCTTACATTTAAGGTGAAAGTGAAAGAATCTATAAAATTAAATACAACAGTAAAAAACGTCGTTGCTGTAAAGGGACAAGATAGTGCCGAGATAAAGTATGAGAGTGAAGACGATGCAAATGTTACGGTTACGATTCCAAAAGAGGTTCCTGGAGAAATAGAAGCGAGAAAAATAGCTTCTAATAAATCACCGAAGTTAGGTGATGAGGTAGAGTATCGTATTACATTTAAAAATAAAGTCAAAGATGGACGTCTAGATGTATTGACGATTGAAGACCAATTACCGAGTAGGCTTGAGTTTGTGAAAGACAGTTTGAAAGCTGAAGGTGTACAGCCAGAGCCAGTAGAACTGAAATTTGAAAATGGAAAAATCATTGCAAAGTATCCAGCAATTACGGATATGGAAGAAAGAAGTATTGTTTTTAAAACAAAAGTAAAAGAAACTGCAAAAATTGGTGAAGAAATTGTTAATAAAGCAATTGTTAGTGATAAAACAAATCCACCAAAGAATATAGAAGAAAAGATTACACCGCAGCATAAGGCTGGCAAGATTAATGCAAAGAAAAAAGCAACAAATAAGCATCCGAAGCTAGGAGAAGAATTTGAATATCAAATTAGCTTCAACAATACGGTGGAAAACGGAAAACTAGAGGCCGTTACAATAGAAGATGAAATTCCAGCTAACTTGGAATTTGTTCAAGGCAGTGAGAGAGCTGAAGGTGCTGGACCAAGTCCAGTAGAGTTAAAAGTAGAAAATGGTAAGGTAATCGCAAAATATCCAGAAATTACGGATACAAAAGAGCGAAGCATCATTTTTAAAGTGAAAGTAAAAGAAGAAGCAAAAGCAGGAGAAACAATTGTTAATAAAGCAGTTGTGAGCGATCCGAATGGTCAGTCTGAGCATCCAGAAGAAAAGGTTACGCCAGATTATAAAGACGGTAAAGTAGATGTAGATAAAAGTGTAACGAATCAAACACCAAAACTAGGAGAAGAAGTGGAGTACCGCATTACATTTCATAATACGGTAGAAAACGGAAAGCTAGAAAAGGTATTGGTAGAAGATACATTGCCTGCAGGTGTTGAATACGTGAAAGATAGTTTGAACGCTGAAGGCATCAAACCAGAGCCAGTAGAACTAAAAATGGAAAATGGCAAAGTAATTGCAAAGTATCCAGAAATTAAGGATACAGAAAAAAGAAGTATTGTTTTTAAAGTAAAAGTAAAAGATTCGGCAAAAGTAGGGGAGGCAATTGTAAATAAAGCAATTGCAAAAGATTCGACACATGATCCTGTGGATGCAAAAGTTGTTATTACACCGCAAAGTAAAAAAGGTGAAATTGCTGCTACAAAGGTAGTTAATAATGAAAAGCCAAAGCTAGGAGAAGAAATCGAATATCGAATTAGTTTTCATAATACGGTAGAGAATGGAAAACTAGCAGAGGTGCGAGTAGAAGATACGATCCCAAAAGGTCTTGAATATGTAGAAAATAGCATTAAGGCTGAAGGGGAAGCACCGGGTCCAGTAGAATTAACAGTTGAAGCTGGGGTAGTTAAAGTTAAGTATATCGATATTACGGATACGAAAGAAAGAAGTATTGTCTTTAAAGTAAAAGTGAAGGAAGAAGCAGAAGTAGGCAAAGAAATTGTTAATAAAGCAATTGTTGATGATACGAAACATCCGGCAATTGAGCCGGAAGAAAGAATTACCCCGCAATATAAAGAAGGGATAATTGATGCGGCTAAGATAGTAGATAATCCATCACCAAAACTAGGAGAAGAAGTGGAATACCGAATTAGCTTTAAGAATACGGTAGAAAACGGAAAACTAGAAAAGGTAAAAATAGAGGATACAATCCCTAACGGTTTAGAGTATGTAAAAGGTAGTGAAAAGGCGGAAGGCGATAAACCAGCTCCAGTAAAGTTACATGTGAAAGATGGAAAAGTTATTGCTGAATACGAAAATATTACAGATACGAAAGAAAGAAGTATCATCTTTAAAGTAAAGGTGAAAGAAGAAGCGGAAGTAGGCAAGGAAATCGTCAATCAGGCAATTGTTGATGATACGAAAGATTCGAAAAAGCCAGAAGCAAAAATTACGCCATTACACAAGGACGGAAAAATTAAAGCAAAGAAAAGCGTAAATAATGAAACACCGAAGTTAGGAGAAGAAGTAGAATACCGAATTAGCTTTAAAAATACGGTAAAGAACGGAAAACTAGCAGAGGTGAAAATAGAAGATACTTTACCAGAGGGCTTAGAGTATGTAGAAAATAGTTTGAAAGCAGAAGGTGCCGGACCAAATCCAGTAGAGTTGAAAATGGAAAATGGGAAGGTAATGGCAAAGTATCCAGAGATTACGGATATAGAAGAAAGAAGTATTACTTTTAAAGTAAAAGTAAAAGAAGAAGCAAAAGTCGGTGAGAAAATCGTCAATCAGGCAATTGTTGATGATACGGAACATGATCCAATTAACCCAAAAGCAGAAATTACTCCTCAGTATAAAGATGGGAAAATTGAAGCGGAAAAGGTTGTAAATAATCGATCACCGAAGTTAGAAGAAGTAGTAGAATACCGAATTAGCTTTAAGAATACGGTAGAGCATGGAAAGCTAGCGGAGGTAATAATAGAAGATGATTTACCAAATGGATTAGAGTACGTGAAAGGTAGTTTACAAGCGGAAGGTTCTAAGCCGGATCCGGTGGAATTGAAATTTGAAAACGGTAAGGTAATGGTGAAGTATCCAGAGATTACGGATACAAAAGAGAGAAGTATCACTTTTAAAGTGAAAGTAAAAGGTAACGTGAGCGATACAATTGTCAATGAAGCAATTGTGAGCGATACGAAACATCCGCCAGAGACACCGAAAGCAGAAATTATTCCGCAGCATAAAGACGGAAAACTTGAAGCGAAAAAAGTAGTAAATAATCTATTACCGAAGTTAGGAGAAGAAGTAGAATACCGAATTAGCTTTAAAAATACGGTAGAAAACGGAAAACTAGCAGAGGTAAAAATAGAAGATACTTTACCAGAAGGTTTAGAGTATGTAGAAAACAGTTTGAAAGCAGAAGGTGCCGGAACAGATTCAGTAGAACTGAAATTTGAAAACGGTAAGATAATGGCGAAGTATCCAGAGATTACGGATACAAAAGAGAGAAGTATCACCTTTAAAGTGAAAGTAAAAGATGAAGTGAAAATTGGTGGAAAAATCGTCAATAAAGCAATTATTGATGATACGAAAAAAGAGCCAGAAACACCGACGGCAGAAATTACACCGCAGCATAAAGATGGAAAACTTGAAGCGAAAAAAGTAGTAAATAATCCGTCGCCGAAGTTAGGGGAAGAAGTAGAATACCGAATTAGCTTTAAAAATACGGTAGAGAACGGAAAACTAGCAGAGGTGAGAATAGAAGATAATTTACCAAATGGCTTAGAGTATGTGAAAGATAGTGTGAAAGCAGAAGGATCTAAGCCAGGGCCGGTAGAACTGCAAGTAAAAGACGGAAAGGTAATCGCCAAATATCCAGAGATTACGGATAAAGAAGAAAGAAGTATCGTCTTTAAGGCGAAAGTAAAAGAAGATTTCAAAGTTGGAGAAGGAATTGTCAATAAAGTAGTTGTTGATGACACAAAAGATCCAACGACTTCAGAAGTAACGATTACCCCAGAATATAAAGACGGTAAGCTGAAAGCTGAGAAATTTGTAAATAATAAGAAGCCGAAATTAGGAGAAGAAGTAGAATACCGAATTAACTTTAAAAATACGGTAGAAAACGGAAAACTAGTAGAGGTTAAAGTAGAAGATGAAATTCCAGCTGGACTAGAGTATGTGGAGAACAGTTTACAAGCAGAAGGTTCTAAACCAAGTCCGGTAGAACTGAAATTTGAAAACGGCAAGGTAATGGCAAAGTACCCAGTAATTACAGATACAAAAGAAAGAAGTATTGTCTTTAAAGCGAAAGTAAAAGAAGAAGCAGAAATAGGCAAGGAAATCGTTAATAAGGCAATCGTAGTAGATACAAAAAATGAGCCAAAAGAACCTTATGTGGAAATTACGCCGCAATATAAAGATGGTAAAATTGCGGCGGAGAAAGTGGCGAATAATCATAAGCCAAAACTAGGAGAAGAAGTAGAATACCGAATTCGTTTTAAAAATACGGTAGAAAACGGGAAACTAACAGAGGTAAACATAAAGGATACATTACCAAAAGGTTTAGAGTATGTAGAAGGCAGCATCACGGCAGAAGGTTCTAAACCGAAACCAGTAGAACTTAAAGTTGAGAATGGAAAAGTAACAGCAAAGTATCCAGCAATTACAGATACAGAGGAAAGAAGCATTGTCTTTAAAGCGAAGGTAAAAGAAAGCGTAAAAGCGGGAGAAGAAATCGTAAATGAGGCGATTGTAGATGATACAAAAAATGTACCAGAAGAGCCTTATGTACCGATTACACCGCAATATAAAGACGGAAAAATTGAGGCAAGAAAAGAAGTAAGTAATTACGAACCGAAGCTAGGCGAGGAAATCGAATATCGAATTATTTTTAATAATACGGTGAAGGATGGAAAGCTAGCAGAGGTGAAGATAGAAGATGAAATTCCAGCTGGCTTAGAGTTTGTACAAGGAAGCGAAAAGGCAGAAGGTGCAGAGCAAAAACCTGTGGAGTTGAAGGTAGAAAATGGTAAGGTAATTGCAACGTATGCAGAGATTATGGATACGGAAGAAAGAAGTATTGTCTTTAAAGTAAAGGTGAAAGAATCAGTTACAATAGGAAAGGCTATTACAAATAAAGCAATTATTCATGTGGATGATCCGAACCATCCTATAATTGAACCAACCACAAAAATTACACCGCAACATAAAGAAGGTAAGATTGCTGCTCATAAAAAGGTAAATAATGATAAACCGAAGCTAGGAGAAGAAATCGAATACCGCATTTCATTTAGTAATACGGTGAAAGATGGAAAGCTGGCAGAGGTGAAGATAGAAGATGAAATTCCTTCTGGTTTAGAATATGTGAAAGATAGTCTAAAAGCAGAAGGTGATGAGCCGGCGCCAGTAGAGTTGAAAGAAGAAGCTGGTAAGGTTACCGCGAAGTATGAAAATATTACTGACACGAAAGAAAGAAGTATTATCTTTAAAGTGAAGGTGAAAGATTCAGTTGAAGTGGACAAAGCAATTGTAAATAAAGCAATTGTTGATGATACAAAAAATCCACCAGAGCGACCAGAAGTAGATATTACACCGCAACATAAAGACGGTAAAGTTAAAGCCGATAAAAAGGTAAGTAAAAAGGATCCAAAGCTAGGAGAAGAAGTAGAGTATCAAATTCGTTTTAAAAATACGGTAGAAAACGGAAAGCTAGCAGAGGTGAAAATTGAGGATCAATTACCAACTGGTTTAGAGTATGTGAAGGATAGTTTAAAATCAGAAGGTAATGAACCAAATCCAGTAGAGTTAAAAGAAGAAGCTGGGAAAATTACAGCGAAGTATGAGAATATCACTGATACAGCTGAGCGTAGTATTATCTTTAAAGTGAAAGTAACGGAAGTAGCAAAAGTCGGTAAGAAAATTGTGAATACGGCAATTGTGGATGATGATAATCCGAAGAATCCTCCGCAAAAACCAGAAGCAATTATTACGCCGGAGTATAAAGATGGAAAACTAAAAGCTGAGAAAACAGTAAATAATCCAGCTCCAAAATTAGGAGAAGAAGTAGAGTATCGAATTACTTTCCGTAACGTAGTAGAGTATGGAAAAGTAGCGAAGGTGAAGATTAAGGATGAATTACCAACGGGCTTAGAGTTTGTAGAAGGTAGTGAAAGAGCCGAGGGAGAGAATCCGAAACCGTTGTATGTGAAAGTGAAAAATGGAATCGTCCTTGCGGAATATCCAGAAATTACGGATACGAAAGAAAGAAGTATCGTCTTTAAAGTGAAAGTGAAAGAAAAAGCTAAAGTAGGCGAAGAGATTGTGAACAAGGCGATTGTGGAAGATACAATAAATCCACCAGAGCAACCGAATATCTCTATTCAGCCTCAATATAAAGATGGTGCATTACAAGCAGAAAAAACAGTAAGTAATCATGAACCGAAGTTAGGAGAAGAAGTAGAATATCGAATTAGCTTTGAAAATACGGTAGAAAACGGTAAAGTAGCCGAGGTAAAGGTAGAAGATGAAATTCCAGCCGGTTTAGAATACGTACAAGATAGTATAAAGTCTGATGGGCCGGAACCACATCCAGTGGAACTTAAAGTAGAGAATGGAAAAGTAACAGCAAAGTATTCAGAAATTACGGATACGAAAAAAAGAAGTATCATCTTTAAAGTGAGAGTACAAGAGACGGTACAAGTAGGAAAAGAGATTGTAAACAAGGCGATTGTTGATGATAATAATCCGACGACTCCGCCAGTTGAGTCACTTATACCAATCACACCGCAATATAAAGATGGGAAACTAGAGGCAAGGAAAGAAGTAAGTAATCATGAACCGAAGCTAGGAGAAGAAATTGAATATCGAATTACTTTTAACGGCACAGTAGATGGCGGGAAGTTAGTTGATGTGAAAATTGAAGATGAAATTCCAGCCGGTTTAGAATATGTGAAAGATAGTCTAGAGGCTATAGGTGATAAGCCTGTACCAACAGAGCTTAAAGTAGAGAATGGAAAAGTAACAGCGAAGTATCCAGACATCATGGATACGAAAGAAAGAAGTATCATCTTTAAAGTAAAGGTAAAAGAAATAGTAAAAGTTGGAGGGGAAATAACAAATAAAGCGATTATTCATGTGGATGATCCGAACCATCTAGTTATAGAACCGACAGCGACAATAAAGCCAGAATATAAAGATGGTCAGTTAAAAGCAACGAAGACAGTAAGTAATAAAGAACCGAAGCTAGGAGAAGAAGTAGAATACCGAATTAGCTTTAAAAATATGGTAGAAAACGGTAAAGTAGCCGAGGTAAAGGTAGAAGATGAAATTCCAGCTGGTTTAGAATACGTGCAAGATAGTCTTAGATTTGAAGGTGCTGAGCCAAATCCAGTAGAGTTAAAAGTGGAGTTTGGAAAAGTAATCGTGAAATATCTAGACATTGTGGATATGAAAGAACGTAGTATTGTTTTTAAAGCGAAGGTAAAAGAAGCACCAAGTAAAGGGATAACAAATAGAGCGGTAGTGGATGATGGAATAAATCCGCCACTTGAGCCTACAATTACAATTTTACCGAAAACAAAAGAAGATTTTAAGATACCGGAAGAACCAGAAGTGAAACCGGAAGATCCGAAAGAACCAGAGGTGAAACCGGAAGATCCGAAAGAACCAGAAGTGAAACCGGAAGATCCGAAAGAACCAGAAGTGAAACCAGAGGATCCGAAAGAACCAGAAGTAAAACCGGAAGATCCGAAAGAACCAGAAGTGAAACCAGAGGATCCGAAAGAACCAGAAGTGAAGCCGGAAGATCCGAAAGAACCAGAAGTGAAACCGGAAGATCCGAAAGAACCAGAAGTGAAACCAGAGGATCCG
>NZ_MACE01000045.1 GCF_001883995.1 Bacillus paranthracis
ATCAGAACCATTGCCACCAGAACCATTGCCATCAGGGCCGTTGCCGCCAGAACCATTGCCACCAGAACCACTATCGTCCTGAGAACCACCGTTTCCTGGTGGTTTATTATTATCTTTTGAGTTACCTTCTGCGAAATGATCTTTATTTTGTACAATCGCATTTGTTACTGGAGAGAAGTTTTCTGTTGCTGCATTACCAATATTTAAACCACTAAAAAAAGATAAAGAAAGAGTTGATGCTAAAATAAAAATTTTCGTCATTGATTTCCTCCTGAAAAATTAATATTCCATCTAAAATACATCCCTTTGTAATATTTCATAGGAAAAAGAGTTTTATACAAAAAAATCTATATATAGAAAAAGGTGGTGTATTTCTAAAGAGAGAAAAGAGTTAGTGTAAATTCTTTATAATAGTAGAGTAGTGGGAATTTCACACACATTACAGTAGAGGAAGTGACAGCAGATGAAAGAGTATATTGCATTTGATATTGGTGGTACACACATTAAATATGGAATTGTTTCAGAAACAGGAACAGTACTAAAGCATAAAACAGTTCTAACAGAAATTCATTTGGGCGGAGAACAAATCATTCAAAAACTCATTCTTTTATCAAAAAAATTAATGGGGGAACATAAGGTTTGGGGAATTGGTATTAGTACGGCGGGAATTGTTGACGTTAATAAAGGGGTGGTGACGGGAGGTGTGGATCATATTCCGGGCTATAGTATGATTCCTATTATGAATAGATTGCAAGAGGTATTAAAAGTTCCTGTATCCATTGATAATGATGTGAATTGTGCAGCGTTTGGAGAAAAGTGGAATGGTAGTGGAAGAGAGAAAGGAAATTTTATTATGTTCACCCTTGGAACTGGTATTGGAGGAGCAATTTTTATAGATGGAGAGTTATATAGAGGGCATTCGTTTAGTGCTGGTGAATGGGGAAATATGTTAATAGAAGGAAAGCCGTTTGAAGAGGTCGCTTCCATTTCAGGGTTAATTCATCTTGTCCGAAAATATAAAGGAGAAGGTGATTGGAATGGGAAAACGATTTTCGAACTGTATGATAAAGGAGATAGGGAAGTTACGCAAGCAGTTGAGGTATTCTTTAAACATTTAGCGATTGGAATTAGTAACCTTGCTTATATTTTCAATCCAGAAATGATTGTTATAGGTGGCGGAATTACTGATAGAGGAAATCAGTTCTTAAAAGAAGTAAAAGAAGAGGTAGAAAAATATTTACAAAAAGAGATTTATAATAATTGTGAGATTGAACTTGCACAAAACGGTAATTGTGCAGGAATGATTGGTGCTATTTACCACTTCTTACATCATCATAAGTAAATTATATGAATGTTTTCATATAACTGAGAATTTATCCTTTTTATCACTAGGTAAATAATGCTACAATATAAGAGGAGAATACAATATTTTCCGTATTGGAAAATGCTTTGTAGAAAGGAAGAAACTGCATGCCTATTATTTTAGAAAAAGGTCAAAAGATCGATTTAACGAAAGGACAACCCAAAGTAGCAAAACTACAGGTTGGCTTAGGCTGGGATCCAATTGGGCAATCAGGTGGGTTTCTGTCTTCATTATTTGGAAGTAAACCAAATGTAGATTGTGATGCATCAGTTGTTATGTTAGAAGAAGATCGTTTTTTAAACAAAAACGATTTAGTTTACTTCGGAAACAAGCTTTCTACTTGTGGTAGTATTATTCATTCAGGAGATAATTTAACAGGCGAAGGCGCTGGTGATGACGAAACAATTTTCGTAGAATTACATAAAGTTCCGAGCCGTATTAATCGTTTAGTATTCGTTGTAAATATTTATGACTGTGTAAATCGTCGTCAAGATTTCGGGATGATTCGTAATGCATATATTCGTATTCAAAACCCGCAAACTGGCGAAGAATTCGCACGCTATAATTTATCGGATAATTATGCTGGCAAAACGACTCTAATTGCAGGTGAAATGTATCGCCACGGAAGTGAATGGAAGTTTTCAGCTGTTGGAGAAGGAACACAAGATAAAAACTTAAGTGAGATTGTATCACGTTATCAATAATATAAACCGAGGAGGAATTGTATATGGCATCAATTTCATTGAAAAAAGGACAAAAGGTAGACTTAACAAAAACGAATCCAGGTCTTTCAAAAGTTCTTGTAGGACTTGGTTGGGATACAAATCGTTATGATGGACAAGCTGATTTTGATTTAGATGTTAGTATCTTTTTAGTAGGTGCTAACGGTAAAGTTTCAGGAGCAGAAGATTTTGTTTTCTATAATAACCCAAAAGGTGCGAATGGTGCTGTAGAACATTTAGGAGATAACCGAACTGGCGAAGGTGAAGGCGATGATGAATCTATCAAAGTAGATTTGAAAAATGTACCTGCACATATCGAACGTATTTGTTTCACAATTACAATTTACGATGGAGAAGGTCGTAGCCAAAACTTTGGTCAAGTTTCTAACTCTTTCGTACGTATTTTAGATGAAGAAAAGAATGCAGAGTTAATTCGTTACGATTTAGGAGAAGATTTCTCTATTGAAACAGCTGTTGTAGTAGGTGAACTATACCGCCATGCAGGTGACTGGAAGTTCAATGCAATCGGAAGTGGATTCCAAGGTGGATTAGCGTCTCTATGTAATAACTTTGGTTTAGACGTAGAGTAATAGAGTTATATATCCATCCGTAAATATGTATTTACGGATGGATATATTCTTTAAGATTAAAATATAGAGGTGAATATAAATGGCTATTCAGTTACAAAAAGGACAAAAGATTGATTTAGGTAAGACGAGTCCTGGTTTAACAAAAGCGGTAATTGGTCTTGGCTGGGATATTAAATCTTACGACGGTGGATCAGATTTCGATTTAGATGCATCAGCATTCCTATTAGATGCGAACGGAAAATGTACAAAGGAAACTGATTTTATCTTCTATAATAATTTACAGTCTCCTTGTGGATCTGTTCTACATACAGGAGATAACCGCACAGGTGAAGGTGAAGGTGACGATGAACAACTTGTTGTGGACTTAAAGAAAGTTCCAGCAGATGTGCACAAAATTGCTATTACAGTTACAATTTATGATGCAGAAGGCCGTAGTCAAAACTTTGGACAAGTAGGAAATGCGTTCGTTCGTTTAGCGAATGAAGAAACGAATGAAGAAGTTCTTCGTTTTGATTTAGGGGAAGATTTCTCCATCGAAACAGCAGTTGTCTTTTGTGAATTATACCGTCATAATGGACAGTGGAAGTTTAATGCAGTAGGAAGCGGATTCCAAGGTGGCTTAGGTGCGCTTGTAAGAGCGTATGGCTTGGATGCATAGGAAGGAAACGATATTCGTTTCCTTTTTTTGACCTTTCTATAAATCTAGCAAAGAATAGGGGATAAAGGTAAGATGAGTATTTTGCAAGGAATCCTTGATACGTATGCTCAATTTTTCGACTTGGACATGTGGATTAAAGTGTTGCAGGATCCAGTATCTTGGGGATTAATAGGTACACTTGTTGTACTTGAAGGATTGTTATCTGCTGATAACGCACTTGTATTAGCGGTAATGGTAAAACACCTTCCGGAAGAAAAACGTAAAAAAGCATTATTCTATGGACTTATTGGAGCTTATGTATTTCGATTTATCGCAATTGGAATTGGAATGTTCTTAATTAAATTAGCATGGGTAAAAGTGTTAGGTGCACTTTACTTAGCATGGCTTTCAGTTAAATACTTTATTGATAAACGAAAAGGTAATGCAGAAGAAGAGGAAGCTCATGGTATGAACCAAAACAGTGTTCTCTTCAGAATGTTTGGTGTCTTCTGGGGAACAGTTGCGATGGTTGAATTAATGGATATCGCATTCTCTGTAGATAGCGTACTTGCTGCATTTGGTGTATCAAATGAAGTTTGGATTCTATTATTAGGTGGAATGCTCGGTATTTTAATGATGCGCGGTATCGCTGGTGTATTCTTAAAATTGTTAGAGCGTATTCCAGAACTTGAAACGACAGCATATATTTTAATCTTAATTATCGCAGCAAAAATGTTATTGTCTGTCATTCATATTGAAATAAGCCATACAGTGTTCTTCATTATTTTAGTTGTATCATTTGGAGCAACATTTATACTTCACTACATGAAGAATTCTGGACAAGCTAAAGAAGAAGTTGCAGCTACTAAAGAAGACAATAAATAATTGAAATGGGTTTGCTCGTTTTACGAGCGCCCATTTTTTATAGACAGAAATAGTTTATAATAGAAGAAAGACTTAGAAAAAGTAAATGTTTTGGAGGTGAACTGTTGTGTTTTCACGTTTTACACTTCAACCATATGCATTAAAAGATGAATCAGATTTAAAGCAATTTGAAACGCTTTTAGAAAAACGTCCACAATATGAGCTGACAGAGAATGAGATGAAATTTAGTTATATAGCATGTCGAATCCTTGGCGTTCCTAATGATGTAGATGAATATTTCAATGAACTATTTGATTATAGTGAAGCGAAAGGAATTGAAGTTTTACATGAACAAAATTTAAATAAAGTAATCGATTCGGAAAAACTTCGTCATATTCAAGAAGTGTTCGGATTACATCAAGAAGCACCAAATGGTCTAACAGTAAATAGGCTAGTGGCACACTTATCTGGGAAACAACTTTTGCCGAAAGTAGATAATCCTGATTTACAACATTATATACATACGACATTTATTTCTGTATTGAAATTATATGAGAAACAACATAATCAATCTTTAAAGACAGAAGGCTTCCGTCGTTTCTTAATCGACATGATTAAATTAAGCGAAAATTACGTAGCGAAGTGGTTCTCTACGATTAACTATAAGAAACAAATGCCGCGTATTGTTTGGTACGGTGATGCACAGGAAAGCCGTATATATTTCTTATACTTTCTTATTATGCTCGGCTGCGATGTACTTTATTATCACCCAGAAGGAAAAGATGGATTTGAGAATGTCGATGAAGAGGGAAGGACATTTATTATGTCTCATCCAGGCCGTATTGCTCTTGAACCATTTCCAGATCGCCGCCGTGAGCGTGTGGCAACAGTAGCGTATCAAGCTTCAAAAGAAATTGAGCAAGTACTTCACCACGATAATTCACTGCTGTACAAGCCATGGCAATTCCGTTCCTATACGCCTGTAGCTCGTACATTAAAAACAACATATGATGAACTCTTTTTAATTACGAAAGAAAAGGCGTTTGTACGCCCGACATTCTTTGTTGAAAATAAACACATTTATATCCCTTCTTTATTTGCGAAAATATCAGGTGTTTCAAAGAATGATAAAGAGTATTTTCAACGATTAAAGGCTGTTACATCATTTGATAACAGTTTATTAATTAATACATTTCCGTTTACGAAAGAACAAAAAGCAAATTTCCAATACCATTATCGAGATGCATTAGACCGTGGGGGGAAATTGCATCCAGATTTAATTATGAACAGTCATTGGTGGCCACACAAACGATTGCCAGAAGGATTACAACATGGTATTGCAGAAGCGATTATCCATACGTGTGAAAGCGAAATGTGTAAACCAATTGCAAAAGAGACGAAACAAGATGTAGCGCTATATGTTTTCGCGCAACTTTCTCAAATACCACCGAATATTTTAGAACAGCTTGAGAAATTTGATTATTCACAAGATGTACCGAAAATTGTTATATTTAATAATGAGAAGAGTGGAGAGTTAACTCGTTCTGATGCTGTTTTATTACTATTTTTAAATCAAATTGGAGTAGATGTATTCCATTTCAATCCAACGGGAAGAAACGATATTGAACCATATATTGAAGCGGGGGCATTTGATTCACATTGGCTTGAAGAAGTTAATTTCGATCTTGAGTTTCATGGTTCATCAGCCTATAAAAATTTATCACAAACAATAAAAGGACTATTTCGTCCATTTTTATAAGGAAAGGGAGAATACCATATGAATAACCCAGTCGTACTAGATTCGAAAACAGAATTAAATGAGCAAACAGCACAAGATGTTCGCTTGCAACTTAGACAAGATGCGGATGTACAACGTATTTATAATGCGGTAGATATTAAAGATCAATTAGAATTAATTGAACTTGGAAAAGAACCTTCTATGGAAATTTCACGTTTTGCTGATCAAATTTTACATACAATGTCATTATCAAAGATAGAAGATTCTGGTGAATTATTAAAACAGCTTGGTAAAATTATGGACCGATTCGATAGCAAAGACTTTGCGGAAGAGAAAAGCGGTTTCTTCTCACGTATGTTCAAAAAAGCGGATAAAATGATTGAACAAATCTTTAGCAAATATCAAACGATGGGCCGTGAAATTGATAAAGTGTATGTGGAAATTACAAAGTATCAAGATGAAATGAAAAAATCAATTGGTACGTTAGATGGTTTATATGAGCAAAACTTAAAATATTATTTAGACTTAGAAAAATACGTAGTAGCAGGAGAAATGTTATTAGAGCGTTTAAATACAGAGTTAGTTCCGATGTATGAAGAGCGTGTACGTAATAATGATCAATTAGCAGGTATTGAATTAGAGTCGCTTAAAAACTCTGTTGAAATTTTAGAACAGCGTATTGATGATTTAGAAAAAGCACGTATGGTTGCGTTACTTACAGCACCACAAATTCGTATGATTCAACGTGGTAATAATAAATTAATTGGTAAAATCAATACAGCATTTATTACAACGATCCCTATCTTTAAAAATGGTATCATTCAAGCGGTAAATGCGAAGCGTCAAAAGCTTGTTGCAGATTCTATGGCTGAACTGGATCGCCGTACAAATGAATTACTTAAGAAAAATGCACAAAATATCGCGACGCAAAGTGTGGAAGTAGCGAGGTTATCAGGTTCTTCTAGTATTAAGATGGAAACACTTGAGGAAACTTGGAACATTATTTCAAGAGGTATGCAAGAAACACAACAAATTGAAGAACAAAATAAACGTGAGCGTGAAGAAAGCCGCAAACGTATGGCTACATTAACAGAGAACATTAAAAAAGAATTACAAGGATAAAGTGAAACTTTAATCAGTGGGGTAAACGAAAAGGCAATGAGGAATAGTCCTCATTGCCTTTTAGTTTTTCTTCACTAATTTAATGATTTCATTCACAACAAGCGGAATGATACTTAATAAGAGAACAAATCCCCAATCTCGCATCGTTAATGCATGCACACCGAATATATTTGCAAGGGGCGGAATGGAGATGATACAAACTTGCATAAGAACACCGATAAGAAGGGAGAAGACTAAATATTTATTTGTAAAAATCCCAATTGAAAAGATCGATTTCGTTCTTGAACGCAAGTTAAATGAATGAACGAGCTGAGAAAAACTAAGAACGACAAATGCCATCGTTTGAGCGTGTAATAGAGCATCCTCATCAATTTGCTCTGGGAAAAGAGGGAATAGATGTGTATCTCCAGTATAGAACTTTGCTCCGGCGATAAAGGCTATTAGCGTCAAAAGGCCAATGACAACCCCATTGAAAATAAGGAAAGGAACGCTACCACTAAATAAGCTTTCTTTCGCATGTCGTGGTTTTTCCTTCATCACATCAGGATCTTCAGGATCAACCCCAAGTGATAATGCAGGCAGCGTATCTGTAATTAAATTCACCCACAAAATGTGAATAGGTCGTAGTGGTGTTGCCCAGCCGAGTAAAATGGCTAAAAATAAAGTGATAATTTCTCCGAAGTTACAAGAGAGTAGGAAGAGAATTGATTTTTTTATGTTACGATAAATGTTTCTACCTTCCTCAACAGCTTTCACGATAGATGAGAAATTATCATCTGTTAATACGACATCCGCTGCCCCTTTTGCAACATCTGTTCCTGTAATGCCCATCGCTACGCCAACATCTGCTTGTTTTAAAGATGGAGCGTCATTGACGCCATCACCAGTCATAGAAACGATATTGCCTTTTGCACGTAATGCTTTTACGATCTTTACTTTATGTTCTGGAGAGACCCTAGCGAATACATGTAAGCAATCAATTTTGTTTGCTAGTTCTGTATCTGAAATGTTGTCTAATTCAGTTCCAATCATAATTTCAGATATTTCTTCAGCGATGCCAAGTTCTTTAGCAATTGCAAAGGCGGTATCTTTATGGTCACCAGTAATCATAACTGTGCGAATACCGGCTTTTTTACATTCTGTAATTGAATCTTTTACTTCAGTTCGCGGTGGATCAATCATACCGACAAGACCAATAAAGATGAGATTTTCTTCGAGATGATCTATATCCACATCGTTTGAATTGTATTGTTTAAATGCGAATGAAAGTACTCTTAAAGCTTCTTGAGACATTGACCCAGCGGCTTCTAATATTTGATCTTTATCAGCATCTGTTAGAACCTCGATTTTACCGTTTTTAAATATGTGGGTACATCGAGGTAAGAGTTTATCGATAGCACCTTTCGTCATGCTATAGTAGCTTTCATCATATGTATGCACGGTTGACATCATTTTACGATCTGAATCAAAAGGTAGCTCATTTACACGTTCATGTATTTTTTCTAAATGATCTTTTTGCATATTAAAGGTGCTCCCGGCAACGAGAAGAGCAATTTCAGTCGGGTCTCCCGTTTGTGAGTCATTATTGTAGGATGCATCATTACATAGCACCATATTTTCTAACAATAGACGTTGCACATCATTATTTACGTTTAAATTTTCTAATTGATCGTATGTGTTATCACTATAAAAGTGAGTAACGGTCATTTTATTTTGTGTTAACGTACCTGTTTTATCTGAACAAATAATTGTGACAGAACCGAGAGCTTCAACAGCTGGTAGTTTCCGAATGATAACATTTTGTTTAATCATACGCTGCACACCAATTGCAAGAACGATGGAAACGATAGCTGGCAAACCTTCTGGAATAGCTGCAACGGCTAAACTAATTGCAGTCATAAACATTTCTAGTGTATCTCGTCCTTGTAAAAAGCCGATGAGAAACATCACGATACAAATAGCTACAGCAACAAAGCCTAAATACTTTCCGACTTGTGCTAAGCTTTTTTGAAGTGGTGTCATATCATCGTCTGCTTCATGTAACAAGGTAGCAATCTTACCAATTTGTGAGTTCATTCCAGTTTCAACAGCAACACCAACGCCTCGTCCATATGTAACAAGAGTAGACATAAAGGCCATATTCTTTTGATCACCGAGTGGTACTTGTTCATCACTTTGCATGGAAGGGTGGTAGATTGCATCTTTATCAACAGGGACAGATTCACCAGTTAGAGCAGATTCTTCAACTTTTAAATTTGCGGTTTCGATCAGGCGTAAATCGCATGGGATATATCGTCCGGCGTCGAGCATAACGATATCACCTGGAACGACGTGCTCAGATGGAATTTCTTTTAGTTCACCATCTCGCTTGACGATAGCTTTAGGTGTCGCCATCTTTTTCAATGCCTCTAAAGCTTGTTCTGCTTTCGATTCTTGGACGACACCGATAACAGCATTTAAAACTACAACGAGCGCAATAATACTTGCATCAGCCCATTCACCTACAAAGGCTGAAATAAGGGCAGCAATAATAAGGACATATACGAGGACGTCATTAATTTGGGCGAAAATACGCTGCCATAAAGTGCGTTTTTGTTTTGTAGCTAATTCATTAGAACCGTATTGCTTTAAACGTCCATTTACAATTTCTTCTGTTAAACCGTGTTGTTCGTTTGTTTCTAGGTCGATTAATGTTTGATCTTTCGTCTTACTGTACCAATTGCTCATAAGTAAGCACCTCCAGTAAAAACAGTTAGCAATGGTAGTGTTGCTATTATTTGTGAGTAGTATGTATGGAGAAAAAATCTAAGGTGAGGTTCTACTTCTATTGTACAATATTTTACAGTTGATTGAGGGAAAGAGAAGAGTTGTCATGAATTTGTTGGAAGTAAAAAAGAGCCTCATAAACGAGGCTCCTTTACTTTTTAATTAATGTACCTAATTCTTCTGTAATAGCTTGCATTTCACTAATGCTGAATGTTTCACGTTTCATAACATGCTCATAAATGTCACGTAAGTCTTCGTACATTTCTTCATTAAAGCTAGCAGCTCTCATCGCTCCAGCATTAACCATACGTAATTTTTCTTTAATAGCTTCAACCATATATTCAACGTTTTCTTCTGACTTTACGGATAAATCCACCGAAGTGTCCCCCTTTAAAATAACATAAGGCTATCTTAACATTTTTTATCATTTTCGTTAATGAATCTTTTCAATCCTATTAAATTAGTAGGGATTTCCTTTATATTCACTAATTGGTTGTTTATACTATAAGTATATATAAAGAAATGCACCAAGAAAGGAAGAAACAAAAATATGGTTCAAGTATTGTTTGTTTGTCTTGGGAACATTTGCCGTTCTCCGATGGCAGAAGCGATTTTTCGAGATCTTGTCGTAAAAGAGGGACTCGAAGAGAAAATTGTCATTGATTCTGCAGGAACTGGAGATTGGCATGTTGGCCATCCGCCACATAAAGGAACACAAAAAATTTTAAAAGAAAATGCAGTCACTTTTGAAGGAATTAAAGCAAGGCAAGTAGAAAAAGAAGACTTAACAAAGTTTGATTATATTATTGCCATGGACAACAAGAATATAGCAGATTTAAAAAGTTTAGGTAAAACTGGAGGCTATATTGGTAGGCTGTCCGATTTTGTTCCAGACGGTGGCTGGACAGACGTTCCCGACCCTTACTATACAGGGAATTTCCAAGAAGTATATGACCTTGTAACAGAAGGGTGTGCAAAGCTATTAGCTTTCATTCGAAAAGAACAAGGAATATGAGGAAGCTTAGAAAGAAATACTTTCTAACATAAGAAATGAAAGGGTGAAGGAATATGGCAAAGAAAAATAATATTGCTCGAAACATTGCGATTGGTGTAGCTGCAGGTGTAGCTGTATCTATGTTGAAGAAAGAAAACCGTGAAAAAGTAAAAAATACTGCAGAAAAAGCAAAAACAAAGATGATTGAAATTGGTGAAAATGCAAAAATCAAAGAAAAAGTGCAAACTGTTACAGATAAAGGACGCGAACTTGCTGATTTAAATGTAGTGAAAGCAAAAGTAGCAGAAATTAAAAAATTGACGCCGTCTGTTGTAGAGACGTTAAAAGAAACGAAAGAAATTTTTAGTAAGAAAAAGGTTGAGCCAGCAGAGAAGCCAGAAACGATTGAAATTCAAGCTGTTTCTCCAAAAGTAGATGAACTGAAAGCAGAAGAAGAGCCGGTAGTTGCTGAAGATGGCGGTATGAAAGAAGCGCGTGAACTATTTATGAAAGACTCCAATGTAGAGGAAAAAAAAACTGAAGCGTACATTGAGTTGAAGCAAGATAAAGAAGAGAAGAAAAGCGTTTAACCATATATGAGAAAAATTTTAGAAAAGGTGAGAAGAAATCGTACTTATTCGTTTGGTAAAGATTTATATGACCGAACGATGCGCGATGATGTAGCGGGCTTGGCAGCACAGCTCGCTTATTTCTTCTTGCTTGCGATTTTTCCTGGGCTTGTTTTCTTAATTACGCTTCTTGGATTCATTGACCTTCAAACAGAAAGTGTGCTCAACTTATTAGAACCGTACGTACCTGAAGATGCAATGTCTTTGATTGAAGTAAACGTGGATAAAGTTGTAAATGAGCAAAATGGTGGTTTATTATCATTTGGTTTATTATCAATGCTATGGTTTGCTTCAAATGGTGTAAATGCGGTGATGAATGCTTTTAACCGTGCGTATGATGTAACAGAAACACGTTCTTTTATTAAAACGAGGGCGTTATCAATTGTATTTACATTAGCGATTATTTTTATGATTGTGTTTGCACTAATTGTTCCAGTGTTTGGACAAGTCATTGGGGCAGCTGTATTTAAAGCAATTGGTTTATCGGATAGTTTTTCTTACGTGTGGAGTATTACGCGTTTAGTAGCGAGTTTCTTCGTGTTATTTGCATTGTTTAGTTTTTTATATACATTTGCACCAGATCGAAAATTAAAAAGAAGAGAAGTCATTTCAGGAGCAACATTTGCTACTGTAGGATGGATTGTGGTATCGTACTCATTTGCTTATTATGTAGATAAGTTTGCGAATTACGCCAATACATATGGTGGTCTCGGTGGTATTATTATTTTAATGTTATGGTTTTACTTAACTGGATGGGTAATTTTACTTGGCGGTGAAATTAATGGTTTACTCCATCATTATAGGACGGGTGACAATAATTCCCGTAATGAAAAGTGAGCTCTTGTTCCATAATAATAGGGAACAGGGGGGATATTTCATGAGTAATAATAAAAAGAATCACAACAATAAAAATAACAATAAACAAAAGAGTAGTTCGCATCCAAAGCATAAAACGAGTGGTAGTGCAAACGGGCATAATAGCTACCATTAGAAAAAACGGGTCCTTTATGAGGGACCCGTTTTAATTGTTTCCTTTTAATAATCGTAAGCCATTTAAAATAACAAGAATCGTACTTCCCTCATGCCCGATAACACCGAATGGAAGAGCTAAAAATTGCATGAAGTTTGAACAAATCAGCATTGCAATTACAGCTAGTGAAAAGATTACGTTTTGCTTTACAATACGGTTCATTCGTTTTGATAAACGAATTGCTTGTGAAAGTCGAGATAACTCGTTCTTCATAAGTACAACGTCTGCCGTTTCTAAAGCTACGTCTGTTCCTTCTCCCATCGCTACACCAATGCTAGCAGTAGCGAGTGCAGGGGCATCATTTATACCATCTCCGACCATTGCTACTGTCCCGTATTTTTCTTTTAGCTTTTTAATCGTTTCCACTTTTGTTTCTGGTAAGCATGATGCGTAATATTCCTTTATATTACTTTCAGAGGCAATTGCTTTTGCTGTTTCTTCATTATCACCAGTAATCATAATTGCTTCGACACCGATGCTTTGTAATTCGCGAATAGCAGCTATCGTTTCTTGGCGAAGTGTATCTTTTAAAGCGATAAGCCCAAGGATGCCATCCTCGTCACTAATATAAACGACAGTTTTACCTTCTTTTTCAAGGGAAGCAGAAATACCATTATGAAATGTCTTTGTTTCTTCACCGATAAAATCAGCTTTACCTATTTTATAAGCTTTGTTTTCGAATGTTCCTTTTAGCCCAAAACCAGTTACATCTTCAACGTTTTCTGGTTTTTTTAATGTAATGTCATACGCATGTTGTGCATACTTCACAATAGATTCAGCTAAAGGATGTGTAGAGTGACTTTCAATTGCTGCTGTAATTGAAAGTACTTCTTTTTCTGTCATATTTTCTCGAACATATACATCTGTTACGGTAGGTTTTCCTTCTGTTAATGTCCCTGTTTTATCAAAAGCAATTGCTTTTACTGAAGCGAGGCGTTCTAAATGTATGCCACCTTTAAAGAGAATTCCATTTCTTGCTCCGTTAGAAATAGCAGATAACGTTGCTGGTGTAATGGCAGCAACGAGTGCACAAGGAGATGCGACTACAAGTAAGATCATAGCGCGATAAAACGTTTCATTCCAGCTCCAATCTAGTAAGAAATGAGGGACGAACATCATAAGCGCAACAACGAGTAGTACACCTTTTACATATGTTCCTTCAAACTTTTCGATGAATAGTTGTGATGGTGATTTTTCACTTTGTGCACTTTGAACGAGACGGATAATCTTTTGGAATAATGTTTGATCGCTCGGCTTCGTAATTTTAACTTCGATAGCACCGCGTAAGTTTACAGTACCAGCAAATACTTCATCACCATGTTTTTTTTCATTTGGAATAGGTTCACCAGTAATCGCTGCCTCATCGATATTTGTTTCACCGCTATGAATCGTACCGTCAGCAGGAACGCGCTCACCTGGCTTAATTAAAATAATGTCGTTAATTTGTAATCGTCCAACAGGAACACGTTCCTCGGTTCCATTTGAAATACGTAATGCTTCTTCAGGTTGTAGATCAAGAAGCGCTGAAATTTCTTTTTGGCTTTTACTTAATGTATAAGATTCCATTGCACCGCTTAGTGCGAAAATAAAGATTAAAATCGCGCCTTCTGCCCAGTAGCCAATAATTGCAGCACCGATAGCAGCAAAGAGCATAAGCATTTCGACATTTAGCTCTTTCTCCTCAATTGTATCTTCAATACCTTCTTTTGCTTTTGCATATCCACCAACTATATAAGCAAGGATATAGCAAGTAATGCCTACATTCATTACATCGTTCTTTGTGAATAACCAACCAGCTAAAATGAAAATACCAGATGCGATTGCAAATATAAGTTCATAATGTTTCTTTAATGTATCCCATAAAGAGGGATGAGAAATAGACTTTTGTACTTGTAATGTTTTTACTTCTGAGTTCATTACTACTCGCTCCTTCCAAATTCTTATTGAGAAAAATAATCAAAATCGAAACCCCTATAAAACGACGAAAGCTGCCATCCATAATGGATAGCAGCATTTCTGTTGAATCTGTTTTTAACAGTTATTATGTTGTAATTATTCTATAGTATAGCATATGTTTTCGTTAGATGATATGTTTTTGTTTGCGTATAAACTGAAAACTTGTGTTTTCACAGTTCCTTTGGTATATATGAATATTGTTCGTAAAAAGATCGGAAAGGAAGACAACAAGTGAAGACAGAGAAATTTTTTACCCATCCGATTGGCGTGTTTATTGCTGCAATAGTAGCGACTTTTTTATGGGGGAGCGCATTCCCTTTTATTAAATTAAGTTATGCTGAACTTGGAATTCAGCCACAAGAAGTTGGGGAGCAAATATTATTTGCTGGTTATCGTTTCTTCTTATCTGGGGTTATGCTTTTATTCTTCTTTAAAGCGTTAGGAAAAGATATGAATTTCAAAAAAGGAACGGGGAAGCAGTTAGTACAAATTGGTTTATTTCAAACATTTCTTCAATATATATGCTTTTATATTGGAATGAGCTATAGTTCTGGTATTGAAGGAGCTATCATTTCAGGAACCTCATCATTCTTTCAAATTTTACTCGCACATTTTTTATATAAAGATGATGCTCTTAATGTGAGAAAAGTAATTGGAGTTTCTATCGGCTTCTGTGGTGTCATTTTAGTAAATGTACCGAGTGATGGTAGTTTGTCATTCCATTTCGGAATTGGTAGTTTATTACTTCTGATTGCAGCAATGTTGTACTCGTATGGGAATATATTGGCGAAAGAAGGTAGTAAAACATTAGATATTGGCTATATGACAGCCTACCAAATGATTTTTGGTTCTATCGGACTATTATGTATAGGGGCTGTGCAAGTTGGAGTTATGCCATTTACATTTAGTATACATGCAATACTAATGCTTATCTATTTATCTTTCTTATCCGCAGCAGGATTTTGCATTTGGAATACAATTATGAAGTACAACAAGGTTGGAAAAGTATCAATGTACATGTTCTTTATACCTGTATTTGGTGTGTTATTATCGAGCATGATTTTAGGCGAAGCAATTCATTCGTTTGTATTATTCGGTTTAGCGTGTGTAGCTGCGGGAATTATTGTGGTGAATCGGGTGCCAGCTAAGCAGAAAATGGAGAAAGAAAAACAAGTAGCATAGATAACGAGAAAACGATTACAATGGAAGAACAGTGCTGTTCTTCTTTTTTTTATAGAAAAAGGATAATAGACTAGGTGTCACGAAAAAAGATACAAAAGTATTTATTGAGGAGAACATATTATGAATCTACTTTACATGGTGTTAATTGCACAAATCATTCTTTTTTTTATTGGTGCAATTTATGCAATAGGACAGACAAAAAAGAAAAGAAATAATATGCCGTTACCTTTAGCGGTGCGTCTTATTCTTAGTTTTTCTTTAACAGCAAGTGCAATTTGGATATGGTTACAAGATCCATCAGTAGATTATAGTACGTGGGTTGCACTAGGGATGACTTTATCAACTGTAGGAGATTTATTTATGGCAGGTTTGATTCCAATTGGTCACAGATTAATTGGAGGCATGATTACTTTCGCTCTTGCTCATTGTTTTTATGTAAAAGCATTTTTGCAAACAGGTATTTCATGGAATGGTTTTTGGATTGGTTTACTCGTATACGGACTCTTTCTCATTATAGGATGGTTCTTCTTTATTCGAAATGATAAACAAGATAAATTGTTTACGATAGGAGCGCTAATTTACGGATTGTGGGTTGGAGGAATGGCTTGCTTTGCATTCGCCTTATACTATGAGAATACAGGAATATGGTGGATACCAGCTTTTGGTGGTTTATTATTTGTGATTTCTGATTTTATTATTGGTGTGACAGATATTGGAGGACGCAAATTAAAGTATGAACCACTTTGGATTTGGCTTACATATGTAGCGGCTCAAATGTGTATTGTATATGTGGGAATATAAAAAGATACTCTTCGAATAGTGGATAGACTATTTGAAGAGTATCTTTTTTGTTACTATGCTACAATGTTTTTTTGTTGTAGAGCAGAAAGGCTGTATTCATCTGCTGCTTTATAACCTTGGGATAATAAATCATTGATGTAAAGCTTGTTGTAAATAAAGCAGAAGACTAAGTTAGAGAATCCGAATGTAAACATGCTAGCGATTAAAATAATTAAAAACCATTTCCAGTCTCCACGGAATATAGCAGGGAAGAAACCAAAGAAAAATACAGTCCAACTAAAACCAATTTTTGCTTGCTTAATTTGACCGGTATTTTCATTTTTAAGCATAACTTTCATAGAAAAAATCCTCCTAAGTACATAAAATAGAATAAATGCAAGCTATAGTATATCAGAATAATACATTCTTGAATATTTTTATTTTTAAATTTGTAATATTATGATTGTATAATTCAGAATTTTATAGAAATTTATTAGTTGAAGTACTTATAATAAAAGTAAAATGATGATGAGATGGTGGAATGATGCAAAAGAAAAAACGTTGGCGCGAATTCTTTGGAACAATTGCAATTGCTTGTTTGCTCGTGTTTTTGGCGAAAATTTTCGTATTTTTTCCTACGACTGTAAAAGGGGCATCCATGAAGCCAACGTTACAAGATGGGGATAAGGTGATTGTGAATAAGTTGGCAAAGAAATTTGAAAGTTATGGGAGAGAAGATATTATTGTTGTAAAGACAGATAATTTTTATGTGAAAAGGGTTATTGGTTTGCCTGGCGATGTTATTGAGGTGAGAAATGATCAATTATATGTGAATCATGAAGTGATAGAGGAAGCGTATTTGTATAGTAATAAAAAACAAGCTGAAAAAAAACTTATGAATTTAACGGAGGACTTTGGACCAATTACAGTTCCTAAAAACAAGATTTTTGTTATGGGAGATAATCGCTTAATAAGCAGAGATAGTAGAAATGGTTTAGGACTCATTGATAAAGCTGATGTATTAGGAGAATTAGCGGCAATTTATTATCCATTTGAACATATGAAAATAATGAATTAAAGTAAAAAACCAAGCAAATTTCAGTTTGCTTGGTTTTTTATCCCGCTTTAATGGGCAGTAAGACCCCCACCTCAAAATTCAGCGAAAGCAAGGAAGTTAGGTGGGGGATGAAGACCCACCACTGATTAAAGTTTCACTTTATGTTAAATCGTAGGAGACTCATTAAATTCATAGACGTCTTCATTGTTTTTGTGCGTACTTAAAACGAATTTGTGTTGCAATAGTTGCAGTTTAAAGAATGCTAACGGATCGTGATAAGTTTCTGGGTTGCTTCTTAACGTTGCTAATGTTTGCTCGTCTTCCTGTATTTCAAGTTGAGCGGCTTCTACATTTTGTTTCAGTATGCTAAGTGGATCTTTAAAGAACATCATGATATCTCGTTCTAATGCGCCTTCAAATACTTCAAATTGAAGGAAGAATTGTTTTGAAATCGTTTGAGCAATTTCCGTATAGTCTTCCGTTTCAATATATTGTTTATATTTGTTTGCAAGCATAGATTGATTTTTTTGCATGTTACCAAATAGTTTTCCTGCACTCTTTAAGAAAAATTGTGTCGGTGTAAAACGTAATAAAATATTGATATTCGATACTGTAATTCTATTGGTCATGCGTACAACATCTCGATGCCAATCATCTAGTAATTTGAAATCGCAAGGAAGTTTCATTCGTTCTTCTTTATATAATTTATTAAACGTTTCACTCATTTCATCTAAATAAGATTGAGCTTGAATAAATTCATTATGTGCTGTTTCAATCCACTCTTGAATAAACCCAGTAAATTTAGGGAGAAGCACTTGCTGTACATGTTTTTGAATTCGTTCGTTCATCGCAGTATTTAATTCTTCATGAACTAATTTGAAATCACTATCTTCTTGAACAAGGTCAGAGCAGCTCTGTAATAATTCAGGAATTTGAGAATGGATATCTCTTGTGATTTCTTCTTTCGTTAAAAGATAAGATTCTGTAATAGAACGAATTTTATCTTTTTCAAGAGCAGTAAGATTGTTAATAAATCCGTTTAGTTTTACTGAGATATGTTTATTCCAGCGTACTGATTTGACTAATGTATTTTCTAATTCCACACGTTCATTTACAAGGTATGCGATTGTCTTTTGAGTAAACCATATTAGTTTTTCGATACGTTCTTGTTCTATATCGCGTTCTGCTAGATTAGAAAGAATAGACTCTGTCACGTCCCCAAGTTGTTGGCTCCCCTCTTGTGAAGGAGAGTATGGGAAGAACTGCGCATTTGGGAAATGGACTTTCATTTTACTCATTAGTTTTTCATTCGTATCCGCACTATTTGTATGTAATACGAAATGAATTTGTAAGTTTGGTACTTGTTCACGTAAATAAAGTAATGTATCAAGTTCTTCACCATGTAACGATGAAGCAGAATTTAATACGTAAATAAGGCTATCTGCGGCTTGTAAGTATTCAAAATATGAGCTGTTTTTATCCACTTGTCCTCGAACAGATGGTGTAACAAGAAATGCAAATTTATTCTTTCTCAAAAATCTACTTGGTAATTTAATTTCTATACATTTGTTCTCAAGTTCTGATTGTTCAGGTGTAGCCATTATTTGATGGAATTCATCAAAGTTCGGTATATTGTGCACATCTAACGCAGTGAATTCTGTTATTTCAGTTTGGCTATCATCTTTAAATAGAATAGGAGTTGTTATAGTTTCAGTTAAGATGTTCTCTCCTAATATTGAATTGACGAATGATAATTTATCATAGTCACTAGTTCCCGAAATTAGTAATTTTGTAACATTTAAATCACATAGTTCATGAACGAGTAACGTAAATTGATGACTTAAATCTACATCATTTTTTTCAGCCCATACAGCAATTGTTTCGAATAAATGAGAAACAGTTTCCATATTCACATTTGTTTCAGCTGTTGAATTAGAGAGTAGGGCTCCCGCACTTTTTACGAGTAATGACTCTAAAGTTGTAGGTGAAACTTCATTCCACGCTAACACTGCAGCAGAGACGAATAGGGCGTCTTTTGCTCTCGTTAAACTAAACCAATTTGTTAATAAGTCAGGTACAAGTCCTTGCATTTCATGCATGAAATGTTCACCAGTAATTAATTCAAAGTACGTATCTTGATAGCGTTCAACAATTTCATGCCAATCGTCATTGTTGTCTGTCTCAATATGTAAGAATAAATGATTGATTGTTTGAATCCAAGGTAGATGTGATTTTTCATGTTGATAGCTGTTCCAAAGAGCAATAACAAGTTCCTTAAATTGGACTTGATCAATTGCATATAAAGCTTTTAAAGATTCATAGAAATATTCTGGTTTGATTTGTTTCGTAAATCCTTGATTCACATAATTAATTAAAGTATCGAACCAGTGTAATGATTTTGTTCGAATTCCTTCTTGAACGGCAAGTTCGATGGCGTTATTCCAATCTTCTTGTTTTTCATAGAATGAACGAGCAATTGAAGTAATATTTGGATAGTCAGGTTGAAATGCAACAGCCTCACTAATCGTCTTAAATGCTAGACCTAAACGATCTTGTTCGATATAAAGAGAAAGAAGTTGTAAGGAAACTTCCATTGTAAGAGTTGTATCTTCCGTTTGGATAGATTGATATATTTCTTCTGCCTTTGGTAAGAATCCTAGTTCAAAATAAGCATCTGCAATATTCTTGGTTGCCCAAAGTGCAAGCTCATTATTTACTTTCTCCCATTTAAATATTGCTGCTTCAAAGTCTTTATTTTGGTAATACAATTCACCTTGAGCAAAGCGAATATTAGAAATGTTGGAGAATTCATTTGTAGATTCATTTATATATGCTTCACCGAGTACTTCTGATACTGGAGTAGAAGTTTTTTCTGTTAAAAATGTTTTATAGTAAACCTTTTGGATAAATTGATTTTCAATGGTCATGTTCGTTCCCCCTGTATAATTTAGAAAAATGATGTTGTATGTAAAGGGTGCATGTTCTTTTAATAGGTAGAAGTTGCATTATATCGACCAAACTATGTTTTTGCTAGGTATATCATTTTTCCTGAGAGTTAAACCGTTGCGAAAAGTAACTTTCCTTTATTGTAACAAAAAAACAAGCATATGAATTTTTATTTTTTAATCATGGTATTTGTGGGTAGTAAGATTAGTCCTTCAAGAGGAGATGGATATAAGGAAAGAAGGCGGGAGTCTAGCACGTGATTGATGTGTACTAAGAATGAGCGAGGTCACTGATTAATAGTTCAATTTCTGTCTGCTAAAGGAATGGATAGAAGTAGAGTTCATTATAAAAACAATGTATAGTGAATATGTATACCATGTTTGTCTGAAAGATAGAAAGGGCACAATGTGGAATAACGATCGTGCATAGGATGTGTCTTCCGAATGGAACAACATATTGGCGAGTTAATCGCACATTATGGGTATTTTGGAATTATTATAGCTTTAGCTGGCGGGATTGTTGGATTACCGATACCAGACGAGTTTTTATTGACCTTCGTTGGTTATAACGTTTCAAAAGGAGTTATGTCAGGAACTGCTGCTTTTTTAAGTGGGATGGCTGGTGCGATGTTAGGCATTACATTAAGCTACATATTAGGTTTAAAACTTGGGCTCCCTGTTTTAAAAAAATATGGACCGAAAATTAGAATTAAGGAACATCACATTGAAAAAACACATATTTTATTTGAAAAATATGGCCCATTTCTTTTAATGATTGGTTACTTTATCCCAGGAGTACGTCATTTAACAGCATATTTTGCTGGGATGTCGAATTTAACACTTTGGCGTTTTTGTTTGTACGCTTACGGTGGTGCGTTTATTTGGATCAGTGTTTTTATTGGACTTGGTTGGAAGTTAGGAGAGAAGTGGCGTTTCGTTGAGTATAGTTTGCATCATTATGGAATATGGATTTTATCCATTTCAGTAGTTGTTACAGGTGTCGTATGGTTTTACATAAAGAAAAAGAAAAACCGCGAGTAGCGGTTTTTTTAGCTGAAAGCGATAAATAGTACACCAGTTGTAATAAAGACTACACCAATGCCAGTCATAAAGTTTAACTTTTCACCGAGTATAATCATCGCGAGAATGATAGAAAATACGACGCTTAATTTATCGACAGGAGCCACTTGTGAAACTTTCCCTGTTTTGAGGGCAAGAAAATAAAATAGCCATGACGAAGCACCTGCAATTCCGCTTAATGTGATAAAGAGCAGTGCTTTTTTATTTAGAAGTACGTCGCCAATATTTTGAAATTTACCTTGTATAATAATAACGCCTACCATAAATAATGTCATGATAATAGAACGAACCGTCGTAGCAACATTGGCATCGATTCCATCTAAACCAATCTTACCGAAAATAGATACAAGGGCAGCAGCAATTGCTGATAATAGTGCGAACAAGAGCCATGAACTCATAGTAAAATTCCTCCAATCTTACATTATTATACATGAAAACCATTCTCATGTATAAAGTGAATGGGGTTTTACCGCCTCGCAACGAGCTGGATAGATAACATAATAATCCCCACCTTATATTTTTCATAAGGTGGGGATTATTATACTACTCTGCAATTTCTTCATATAAAAAATACGTTACATTATAAATATGTTCTACTTCATCGTCTGTCATAAATAATAATTCGTCACGCTCAATCCCTTTTTTCTTTTCGATAAACTCAATCATGTTTTTGCGTTCTTCTCTTTTCATCAATTTTATTTCTCCTCTCAATCTGTTTTAATACAGTTTATTTAAGTTACTGCTATTATATAACAGAATCTTTGGAAAGTTCCACCTATTTTATTGTTTTTTTCAGAAGAACTTTTCGACAAAACAAGCCCACCTAAAGAGGGCTTGTTTTATTTTATAGTCGTAAAAACTCGGGCTCCGTCGTACCGGCACCATCGATGTAATAAATTGTATCGGGATTGATTTTAATTAGTACATAATTAGGGTCTTCAGGACCGAGTAACCAACGTTTTAAGCTATTATTCCAAAACTTGTTTTTTAATGTTGAGTCTTCCTCGATGGAGGCTAAGCCTTCCACTTCAATATAATCTTCATCTAATTTTTTTCCTTCACGACCAAGTAGTACATGTACATTTGGATTGTTTTCGATATCTGTTATCTTTTTTGATTGTCGATCTGTTGCAACATACAGTACAAAATCTTCATGGAAAAACATCATAAAGGCGCTATGAGGTTTCTCGTTTCGTACTGTAGATAATACACCAGTACGTTGACCTTGAATAATAGTTGCGATTTTTTCTTTTAAGTGCATATTTTTTACCTCTTTTCTTAACTTACATTTTCTTTATTTAAACAAGATGATTTAAACATCTTTCATACTGTTTTCTTCAATTCAATTTTTTAAACGCAATTGTGATGAAATCGGACAAGTTAGGAGAAGAATAATAATAATATCGAGGAGAAATACATACGATGGAAGGATGAAAAGCATGTTTAATAAAATATTTCTTATAGTGGCTCTTATAGGTGTACCACTGTCTGTACTTGGGAAAACACTTCATTGGCCTCAAACAATTATGTTTGCTGTGTATTGTATTACGATTATCGCATTAGCGGGTTTTATGGGGAGAGCGACAGAAAGTTTGGCAATTGTATCTGGTCCTAGAATAGGTGGATTATTAAATGCTACTTTCGGTAACGCTGTTGAACTAATCATTTCGATTTTTGCACTTCAGGCAGGATTAATTGAAGTTGTGTTAGCTTCTTTAACAGGTTCTGTACTTGGAAATTTATTATTAGTAGGAGGGCTATCCTTCTTTGTGGGAGGGCTTAAATATAAAAGACAAAGTTTTAATGTATATGATGCAAGGCATAATTCGGCTTTATTAATCTTTGCTGTAGTAGTAGCATTTGTTATTCCAGAGATTTTTTCAATGAAGATGGACGCTGGAAAGACGTATCAGTTAAGTATAGGTGTCTCGATTATTATGATTATTATGTACCTTGCTGCATTGCTATTTAAGTTAGTGACGCACCGTGGTGTATATCAGCATAAAAGTGATGAAGTCGCTCATGAGGAAGAACCAGAGTGGTCGAAAGGGAAAGCATTACTCATTTTAGCGATAGCAACAATTGCGGTAGCTTATGTGTCAGAGGCGCTCGTGCATACATTTGAGACAGTTGCAAAATCATTTGGTTGGTCAGAATTGTTTATAGGTGTTATTATCGTTGCGATTGTTGGAAATGCAGCAGAACATGCATCTGCAATTATTATGGCGTATAAAAATAAAGTAAATATTGCAGTTGAGATTGCGATAGGTTCTACATTACAAATTGCCATGTTTGTTGCTCCTGTATTAGTACTGCTTTCTATGTTTTTCACGCAAAGGATGCCTTTAGTATTTACAATACCAGAACTTGTTTCTATGATTACAGCTGTTTTCTTAACGATTGCGATTTCAAATGATGGAGATACAAACTGGTTTGAAGGCGGTACTTTATTAGCTGCGTATGTCATTATGGGAATTGGTTTTTATTTATTATGAAAAATAGGCATAACAATTGTGCTCAGAGAAAACAATAAACGAAGTAGTATATATACCTTTATGTAGGAAGGAGCCAGACAGGTGAAACGAGTATACAGCATATGTCTTTCAACTATGGTCTCGTTTATTTTATTATTTCCTAACAGTGGCTTTGCAAAGACAACAGTAGAAACAAAAATGCCTTCATCTGTTTTAAATATTTCTAAAGACAATACGTTTCCAAATGATGCGCAAGATTTACCGCGTTTACAGCCGAGTAAGTTTGCTCAAGAATTATTAAAAACAGCAAATATTAAAATTGAAAATCCGGACTTAATTCGAATGTTTAATGAAACAACAATTTCGAATGCGCCGCTTGCGGTAGGGTACCGAGCAAAGATTTATTTAGGGCAATGGGCTTTACATTATGAATCGATTGATACATCGGTTAATTGGGAATATAAACAAGTAAATCGCAATGTGTACGATAATCGCGGAGGAGATCGCCTATATCCACTACGCTATAAGCAAGAAACACAAAAGACGGTTGAAGGTGATTTAACAGCAGATATGAAAGATGCTGCAGATGTGAAAAAAATGATGCTTCTCAAAGCACTTGAAAAAGTACAATTGCCACTTTCATTTAAAACGACTATTGGTTATGGTACAGGGCATGAGCGTGTGTATAATATTAGTCCGAGTCAACTTGGATATTTATATGCTTATACACCAGCAGTAAATGAAAAAGGAAAAGTAACATTTGGAGAAGTATATCTCGTATTAAAAGGAAATCAAAAAAGGCTTGTTGTAAAAAATATTACTTCTCAAGGAATTGGAGCCGCTATCCCAATTCATGATCATTTATATTTTAAATTCATTTCTTCTTCTCATTCGCAATAAGATAAAAAACGTCAGCTTATAAGCTGACGTTTTTTTATAATGTAATATTTGCTGTTTTTGATAAGAAATTTTCGGTTGGATAGTAGCTGTTTTTTACAAGAACATTCGGTCCAAGACATTTTACTGCTGGACAGTGACAGCTTAATGATTTTGCTGTTTTTGAAGCGCTCCATTTTTCATACGCTTCTTGTAACGTATTTGTTTGAATGTTACCTAGAAGTGGAACATCACCAAAGTCCGTTACAATAATATTTCCATCAAAAATATTTACATTTAAACGAGAACGGCCATCTGGATCGTTACGAACAGTTACATTTTTGCTCTTTTGTAATTTTTTAAATGTGGCAATGTCTCGCTCATCATCGCTACAAGCATAGAAAGGTAAAGTTCCAAATAACATCCATACATTTTCATCGCGAATTTCTAGTAAATGCTCAATTGCATCACGAATTTCAGCTTTTGTTAAAATCTCTAGATTACTCGCGAAGTCACTTGGATACATTGGGTGAACCTCATGACGTTTACATCCCATTTCATCAACGATTTGACGATGAATATGCTCAATGTGTGGTAGAGTTCGTTTATTCAACATCGTTTCGGCTGATACGAGTACACCTGCATCTGATAGAGCTTTACTATTTGTGATCATACGTTCAAATAATTTTGCACGCTGTTCATACGTAGGTTTACGCTCCATCATTGCAAATCCGCCTTCAACGAAGTCGTCAATTGTTCCCCAGTTATGAGATATATGCAATACGTCTAAATAGGGAATAATTTGTTCGTAACGTGCTAAATCTATAGTTAAGTTTGAGTTGATTTGAGTGCGAACACCTCGTTCGTGGGCGTATTTTAAGAGTGGTGTTACATAGTTGTCGACGGATTTTTTTGAAAGCATAGGTTCTCCGCCAGTAATACTTAAAGAACGTAAATGAGGAATCTCATCTAATCGTTTTAATAAAAGATCCATCGGAAGCGGATTCGGGTCTTTCGGCTGTAACGTGTAACCAACAGCGCAATGCTCACAGCGCATATTGCATAACGTCGTTGTTGTAAACTCAACATTTGTTAATAGTAGTTTGCCGTACTCTTCAAGGTCCATATACGCTTCCCATGGATCGTAAGAAGGAGTAATCGGCTTCATTTTTTGTGATATCGTCATATGAAATACTCCTTTGACTATTGAAATAACAATTTGTCCATCCTCTATAATAGAAGAATATGTGCTTTTTATAAAGCGAAACTTTTTAGAGGAAAAAGAGAGAGGGCTTACATTATAGTGAATAACCGTGACAAAATTGATGAAATTACATACCCATTGTAATCATTTTTGCGGTATAATAAAAGCAACTCGAATTAAAAGGAGAGTGCCTTCATGGGAAAAGCAATTCAAGATAAAGATACACAATTAGTATATTTAAAAGAACGTTTAAATATGTTCATTGAAGTAATTGATACAATTGAACCTGAAGAAGTAGAATTAGAAGATGTAGATCGTCTTCTTGCAATGCTAGATGAATTAGAATTAAAATGTGAGCAATTTAAAAAAGACGAATAATATATTAAAAAGGCTGCCAATTCCAATTTGGTAGCCTTTTTCTGTGCGGATAATAGAAGGACGATAGAAAAAGAGGTATAATCAAGTTGTGAAAAATTTCATGTATGCTTGAATAGCGTGAAACAAATAAAAAGCTGCAGAGCATAATAGTGGAAATTTCAGCTCATAACGTTTTGGTAGCGTTCACAATTGAGGGGGAAGTAACAATGGAAAAGCTTCAAGAAAGCATGTATCAACTAATTGTTGAAACGTCAACGAACTTACCGAAAGATGTTCGTCGTGCGATTCAACAAGCGAAAGAGCGAGAAAATGCAGGGACTCGTTCTGCGATGGCACTTGGCACAATTACAAATAATATTAAAATGGCTGATGATAACATCTCGCCAATTTGCCAAGATACAGGGATGCCAACGTTTAAAATTTATACACCAGTTGGTGTGAATCAATTAAAGTTGAAGGAAGCTATCTATAATGCGCTTGAGCGGGCGACAAAAGATGGTAAACTTCGTCCAAATTCTGTTGATTCTCTTTTTGGAGACAATAGTGGAAATAATTTAGGACCAGGTACACCGGTTATTAAGTTTGAACAATGGGAAAAAGATTATATTGATGCACGTTTAATCCTAAAGGGGGGTGGCTGTGAGAATAAAAATATTCAGTATAGCTTACCGTGTGAACTAGAAGGACTTGGACGAGCTGGCCGTGATTTAGAAGGGATTCGTAAATGCCTTCTTCATGCGGTATATCAAGCACAAGGTCAAGGATGTAGTGCAGGTGTAATTGGTGTTGGTATCGGGGGAGACCGCACATCAGGTTACGAATTAGCAAAAAATCAATTATTCCGTACATTAGATGATGTCAATCCAATCCCAGAATTACAACAACTTGAAGAATATGTATTAGAAAATGCGAATAAGCTTGGCATTGGTACGATGGGATTTGGCGGAGAAACAACTTTACTTGGCTGTAAAATTGGCGTGTATAACCGTCTGCCAGCTAGTTTCTACGTATCTGTGGCGTATAATTGCTGGGCATACCGTCGCCTTGGTGTAACAATCCATCCTGAAACAGGTGAAATTATGGATTGGTTATATCAAGAAGGTGAAGATACACTGGAGCAAGAAGTACAAGAAAAAACGGAGCAGCGTGAAATTGTATTACAAGCGCCAATTACAGAAGAGCAAATTCGTGAACTTCGCGTTGGTGATGTTGTAACAATTAATGGCATGATTTATACAGGTCGTGACGCAATTCATAAGCATTTAATGGATAACGATTGTCCAGTAGATTTAAATGGACAAATTATTTACCACTGTGGTCCAGTTGTTGTGAAAGATGAAAATGACAATTGGCAAATTAAAGCGGCAGGTCCAACGACAAGTATTCGTGAAGAACCGTACCAAGGTGATATTATGAAGAAATTCGGTATTAGAGCTGTCATTGGAAAAGGCGGCATGGGTGCGAAAACATTAGCAGCTTTAGAAGAACACGGTGGTGTATATTTAAACGCAATCGGTGGTGCAGCGCAATATTATGCTGAATGTATTAAAGAAGTGAAAGATGTTGATTTCTTACAATTTGGTATTCCAGAGGCAATGTGGCATTTACGTATCGATGGATTTAAAGCAGTTGTAACGATGGATTCTCACGGTAATAGCTTACATGCAGATGTTGATAAAACATCACTTGAAAAATTAGCTAGCTTTAAAGAGCCAGTATTTAAGTAAACAAAAATGCATCTCGAACGATTCGAGATGCATTTTTTTGGTATATATAGAAAAACATGTTCAGCATGAAAGAATGCGTAGCAACAGAAACTACGAGTACGATTATATATGGAAAGGAGACTATTTATGAAACATAAATGGTTATATATCGGTCTCATTTTTTCAATTATGATGGCACTTGTTCCAGTTTCGGCACTAGCTTATACAAATACTCCACATAACTGGGGAATCCCGCGCCCTAAAAATGAAACAGTACCAGATGCAGGAAAGTTATATACAGATTTGCTACAAAAAAATGGTGGTTTTTATTTAGGGGATACGAAGAAAAAGGATATTTATTTAACATTTGATAATGGATATGAGAATGGATACACAGGAAAAATCTTAGACGTATTAAAAGAGAAAAAAGTACCAGCAACTTTCTTTGTAACGGGGCATTATATTAAAACACAAAAAGATTTATTGTTAAGAATGAAGAATGAAGGACACATTATTGGAAACCATTCGTGGAGCCATCCTGATTTCACAGCGGTAAATGATGAGAAACTTCGTCAAGAATTAACGAGTGTAACGGAAGAAATTAAAAAAGTAACCGGGCAAAAAGAAGTGAAATATGTACGTCCCCCGCGCGGCGTATTTAGTGAAAGAACGTTAGCTCTTACGAAAGAAATGGGCTACTATAATGTATTTTGGTCACTTGCATTTTTGGATTGGAAAGTGGATGAGCAAAGAGGATGGCAATATGCGCATAATAATGTTATGACGATGATTCATCCAGGATCTATTTTATTACTTCATGCAATATCAAAAGATAATGCAGAAGCACTTGCGAAAATCATTGATGATTTGCGCGAGAAAGGGTATCATTTTAAAAGTCTAGATGACTTAGTAAAAAGCAATCAACCGTAAGCATGTATGCTTGCGGTTTTCTCATGCTATAATGATGTGTAAAAAGGATGGGGAAACGTATGTGGAGCGAACATGTTACGTTAGAGTATCCGTATCATTTTGAAGAAGTATTAAAACGTTTATCTTTTGATCCTCTTAACGTCATTCAATTAGATGAGAAAGTTATTTATGTCCCGCTTTGTATAGACGAGGAACAGATTGTTGTTCGCCTGCAAGGGATTGGTACTGTTCAAAATCCACAGTTTTGGATTTCTAGTCAGACAGGAGATCCAGAGAAAGTTATGAAACGAATGAGGGCCATTTTTCATTGGAATGAACCGTTTCATGATATACAAAATCATTTTTTAAACACATCATTACGTCCACTATTTGAAACATATGCTTATACTCCAATTATTTTAGAATTTGATTATTTTGCTTGTCTTCTTCGCTGTATCATTCATCAACAAATAAATTTGAAATTTGCTACTGTGTTAACAGAACAGTTTGTGAAACGATATGGAACAGAAAAGAACGGTGTATTCTTTTTCCCCACTCCAGAAATAGTAGCAAATATTTCAATAGAGGAATTGAGAGAGCAGAAGTTTAGTCAGCGAAAGGCTGAATATATAGTAGGATTAGGTCGAAGTATTGCCAGCGGTACATTAAATTTAGCGAGTATAGAAACCAAGGCGGAAGAAGAGATTTCAGCACAATTGTTACCAATTAGGGGGATTGGTACATGGACAGTGCAAAATTTTTTAATGTTTGGGCTTGGACGGAAAAACATGTTTCCGAAAGCGGATATTGGGATTCAGCGTGCAGTACAAGGTGTATTTCAATTAGATGATAAGCCTGATGATGCATTTTTAGAAAAAGTGAAACAAGAGTGTGAACCATACTGCAGTTATGCAGCGTTATATTTATGGAAAAGTATAGAGTAGAGGTGTAATAATGATACAAAAGCAACATGAGAGTAAGTTGGAAGTTGGTCAAACGTTCCCTGTGACAATTAAACGTCTTGGGATTAACGGAGAAGGCGTTGGTTATTTTAAGAGACAAGTTGTTTTCATTCCAGGGGCATTACCAGGAGAAGAAGTTGTTGCAGAAACAACGAAAATTCAGCGTGGCTTCGCTGAAGCGAAAGTGAAAAAAGTTCGTAAAGCTTCACCACATCGTGTGAAAGCACCATGTCCGGTATATGAAGAGTGTGGCGGTTGCCAATTGCAACATTTAGACTATAAAGAACAATTAAATCAAAAGCGTGATATCGTTGTACAAGCATTCCAGAAGTATATGAACAACGGTTTGGAAGAGAAAATTCGTCCGACGCTTGGCATGGAAAATCCATGGCATTATCGTAATAAGAGTCAACTACAAGTGGGGCGTAAAGACGAAAAGGTTATTACAGGACTGTATAAACAAAATTCACATCAGCTAATTGATATTGCTCATTGTATGATTCAACATAAAGCAACGAATGAAGCGACAAAAGTTGTAAGACGTATTTTAGAAAAATTAAATGTTTCTATTTACAATGAGAAAAAACAAAAAGGTTTAGTACGTACAATTGTGACACGTACTGCAGTTCAAACAGGGGAAGTACAAGTTACACTTATTACAACAAAAGAAGAGTTGCCAAATAAAGAACAATTTATTGCAGAAGTACAAAAACAGATGCCAGCTGTTAAATCAATTATGCAAAATGTAAACTGGCGTAAAACATCTGTTATTTTCGGTGATAAAACATTTAAATTAGCTGGAAAAGAAGTAATTCAAGAAACACTTGGTGATTTATCATTTGAATTATCAGCACGTGCATTCTTCCAGTTGAATCCAGAACAAACGGTTGTTTTATACAATGAAGCGAAAAAAGCCGCTGCTTTAACTGGCAATGAGAAAATTGTAGATGCGTATTGTGGTGTTGGTACAATCGGACTTTGGCTTGCAAATGATGCAGCGGAAGTACGTGGTATGGATGTAATTCCAGAAGCAATTGCAGACGCAAGAAAAAATGCGAAGCGTCACGGATTTACAAATACGAAATATGAAGCAGGTAAAGCTGAACAATGGCTACCGAAATGGGTAAAAGAAGGATGGCGTCCAGATGTAATTGTTGTCGATCCACCTCGTACAGGTTGCGATGATAAATTACTGGAAACAATTTTAAAAGTGAAGCCGAAACAAGTTGTTTACGTATCTTGTAACCCTTCTTCATTAGCACGTGATGTACAAGCGTTAATGAAGAGCTATGAAGTGGAATATGTACAACCAGTTGATATGTTCCCGCATACAGCTCATGTAGAAAATGTAGTGAAGCTTGTTAGAAAGTAAAGTGTATTTATATTCCCTCACGATATGAGGGAATATTTTCTATGAAGGAGAATAAAATGAACAATTATAAATTAACGATTCAGTACGATGGTGCACGTTTTAAAGGATGGCAACGTCTCGGTAATAACGATAATACGATTCAAGGAAAAATCGAAAGTGTCATTTCCGAAATGGTCGGAAAAGAAATTGAAATTATCGGTTGTAGTAGAACAGACGCTGGTGTACATGCTTTGAATCAAGTTGCTAACTTTCAAAGTGATGAGAAGCTAGTGGAACATAAAGTAAAAAAATATTTAAATCAATATTTGCCAAATGATATTAGCATTACAAATGTGGAAGAAGTACATGATCGATTCCATGCTCGTTACAATTCTAAAGCAAAAACATATCTGTATAAAATTTGGAATGAAGAGCATACGAACCCATTTATGCGTAAATACAGCATGCATGTGAATAAAAAATTAAATGTGAAAAGCATGAAAGAAGCTGCGAAACATTTAGTTGGTTCACATGACTTTACTGCTTTTTCAAATGCAAAATCAAAGAAAAAGTCTATGGTGCGGGAAGTATATACACTTGATGTGATGGAAGAGGCAGGATTTGTACAAATTAGAGTAAGTGGTAACGGATTCCTTCATAACATGGTACGAAAAATTGTTGGAGCATTAATTGAAGTTGGATTAGGACAATTAGATGCAGAGGCGATTCCACACATTTTAGAGGCGAAACAACGCAATCAAATTAATTGTCTTGCTGAGGCAAGTGGTTTGTATTTGGAGAATGTTGAGTTTTAATAATCAGTAAAAAAATCGAGCTGTGTAGGCTCGATTTTTTTTATGCTTTAGCGTTAAGAAGATCTTTCTTTCTTCATACGTATCTTCAAATTCCAAAAAGCAGCAAGCATAATAGCTGCAAAAGAGCCGCTAAGTGTTGCTAGTAGCTTTGCATAAGGATAGGCATTTATATCAACTAGTAACATCATACATACAATGGTAGGGAAGAAGGCTAAGTATTGTAATAATTTTAATTTTTTATCATTACTCATATATATCGTTCCTTTCGAGTATGTTATATGTTCATTATAGCATATTTTACCAACTGTTTATTTGTACATTAAAGCAGATTTATGCTGCATGAACAAGCAATAAAAGTCGAATTGGTGAGGGCTAGTAATCCACTCATCCAAGCTTCATTTCATATGTGTAAATGCAGTTTTTTAATTCGATATTGTAAGTTTTGTCTACTTAATCCTAAAAACTTTGCAGCTTGTGAGATATTACCGTGATATTCTTTTAGAATTTGATTGATGTAGTTCTTTTCCATTGCTTCTATTGTGTGTTTTAATGTTTTAGGTGTATCAGTATCGTTATTAGTTAGGAAAGGTTGCGTATTGAATTCTTTTTTTATTCGTTCGCGAAAGCGAGTGGGAAGATGAAACGCTGTAATAATATTTTCATCTTCAACCAAGTTCATTGAACCTTCAATGATATGTTCCAATTCTCGTACATTTCCGGGCCAATCATATGCATACAAGAATTCTCTTACATGTACATCTATATCTGTTACGCTAAGTTCAAATTGAATGTTGTACTTTTCGATAAAGTGCTGGATAAGAGCGGGAATATCTTCTTTTCGTTCGCGTAACGGCGGGAGGCATAAAGTAACGACGCTTAATCGGTAATATAAGTCTTCCCGTAATCGATTGTGTGTAATAGCTTCAAGAGGGTCTTCATTAATAGTTGCTATAATGCGAACATCAATTTCTTTTTCTTGTGTGCCTCCGACTCTTCGTATTGTTTTTTCTTGTATAGCCCGCAGTAACTTCGCTTGAAGTGCTGGACTTAACGAATTGATCTCATCTAATAACAAAGTTCCTCCGTTCGCTTCTTCAAATAAACCGGCTTTATCGATAGCTCCTGTAAATGCACCTCGGTTCGTACCAAATAATAAACTTTCCATTAACGTATCAGGTATAGCGGCACAGTTTTGTGAAATAAATGGTTTGCCTGAACGCTGGCTTTCATTATGGATACTTTGTGCAAATAGTTCTTTCCCAGTGCCTGTCTCTCCTACGAGAAGTATAGAGGAGGATGTACGAATTACCCTTTTTCCTTCCGCAATGATTGATTGAATGGCTTCAGAATCACCAATTATGTGATCAAAGGTAAACTTATTATTTTGTTTTCGGGAAAGGTTTGTTTTCATTGTTTGTTTAGAATTACTAATCTCTTTTGAAATTTCAATAGCGCCTTTAATTTTTCCATTTTCTATTATAGGGAAAGTATTGTTAATCGTCGTAATTTCTTGCCCTTTATTGTTAAAATAAGTTTGTTTTATATTTTTGTTTGTTTTTCCTAATTTTAATGCTTCTATAAGAGTACTATTTTTATTTTCCTCAAATGCGAATACTTCTAAAGGACTTTTATATAGCACATCTGAGCGCTCCATTGATTCAATTTCCATCATTTTACGGTTATAGATAATCGTTTTACCTTCCTCATTAATAATATGAATCCCGATATCGAGTTCATTGAGCAAAGTTTCATATAGCATATTCATTTCAATGATCTGTTTCAAATTAATTTCTTCTGTACGCATAGATTATCTTCTCCTCATTTCACCCTATGAAGACTGACTTTTTATAATTTTATTAAAATTCTTATAAAACCGCAAAATTTTTTTGCGATTTTCCTTTTAAAACTTTTTACACGGTAGAAAAAATTTGCGGTTATGAAGATTTTTTTGTGAGGAACCCTCATTTTAAATAGGAATTTAAGATTGGTACGCATTTTGCATAAAGAATAGTTGAAATCTCTAAAGGAGGGATATGCAACGTTTCAGTACCAATTAATAAGAAGGAGGAGTGTATAAAGTGAAGACGGTTATAGAAGGCGTGTATAGTCCTTGTTACGGGAAAGTTGAGAAGTTATTTGTTATGGAAAGTTCTTACGTATACGAATGGGAGAAATTAGCGTTAATTGAAACAATAGATAAACAGAAAGTAGAAATTAAGGTAGGAATCAGTGGGTATATCGAGTCATTAGAAGTAGTAGAAGGACAAGCTATCGCTGATCAAAAGTTATTAATAACAGTGAGGGATGATCTTTTAATAACAGGTAGTGATTAATACTATGTATTTTGCTCTTTTCAATAATTATTTTTCGTATAAAAAAAATAAAAACGCTTACATGAAATGGGTTTCCAAAGGGAAAAGGGGGGATTTGTATGATGGATCAAAACCAAGGATTAAAAAGGGAATTGAAAAGCAGACACATATTTATGATTGCACTTGGAGGAGTTATTGGTACCGGACTTTTTTTAGGATCGGGGTATACAATTCATGAAGCTGGACCTGGAGGAGCGATTGTAGCTTATCTTGTTGGAGGATTTGTTATGTATTTAACGATGCTCTGTCTCGGAGAATTAGCTGTTGCGATGCCTGACGCAGGATCTTATCAAACGTATGCTACAAAGCATATTTCCCCTGCAGCGGGTTATGTAGTCGGATGGATGTCGTGGCTAAACTGGTCGGCTACAATAGGTATTGAACTAATTGCAGTTAGTATTTTAATGAAACGCTGGTTTCCTGATGTACCGTCTTGGGTTTGGTGCGTAGTGTTTGCGGTACTACTTTTTGCTATTAACGCGTTATCTTCAAGAAGTTTTGCAGAAGTTGAATTTTGGTTTGCAAGTATTAAAGTCATTACAATCATTGCATTTATTATTTTGGGCGGGGCAGCGATGTTTGGTTTTCTAGATATGAAAGGAAATGAACCAGCACCAATGTTCTCTAGTTTTACTGATTATGGTGGATTGTTTCCAAATGGATTATCCGCTATTTTAATTACGATGATTGCTGTTAACTTTTCCTTCCAAGGAACAGAACTAGTCGGTATTGCAGCAGGTGAGAGTGAAAATCCAGAGAAAACAATTCCGAAGGCAATTAATAATACAGTTTGGCGTATACTCGTGTTCTTTGTATTATCTATTTTTATTCTTGCAGGATTATTCCCTTGGCAACAGGCGGGAGTAATAGAAAGTCCATTTGTAGTTGTATTTGATAAAATTGGTATTCCTTATGCAGCCGATATTATCAATTTCGTTATTATTACAGCGGTTCTATCCGTTGCGAATTCAGGATTATATGCAACTTCTCGTATGCTATGGTCTATGTCTAATCAAGGAATGATTAGTCCGATTTTTGGTAAGTTATCTAAAAATGGTGTTCCTATTTATGCATTGATTGTAAGTACAATTGTAGGTTGCCTTTCATTACTATCAGGTATTTATGCGGAAGATACAGTTTATTTATGGCTACTTTCTATTGCCGGGTTCGGAGCGATATTAGTTTGGGCATCTATTGCTTTATCTAACTTATTAGCTAGAAGGTCATATATAAAGCAGGGCGGATATGTGAAAGACTTGAAATTTAAAACACCACTGTATCCATTCGTACCACTGCTTGCATTAGTATTAAATGTAACAGTAATTGTTGGTATGGCCTTTATTCCAGAACAAAGAATGGCGTTATATTGTGGAATTCCATTTATGATTGTTTGCTTACTGTTTTACCGTGCGACAAGAAATAAGGCACATAAAGTAGAACATATTGAAAAGACAGATACAACAGAAGTAGAAAGTTTATAATATTGAGTAATTTAGAGACTGTAAAATTGTAAACAGTCTCTTTTTTTGTGAAAATAAAGCTGGAAACATACTATGTATGCAAAGGGGGATTAGCGATGAATCAAGAAGTTTCACAGCTATTAGAACAGATTGATTTACGAAAAGATGAGTTACTAGAGCTTACAAAAACCTTAATTCGTTTTGAAACACCAGCACCGCCGGCGAGAAACACAAATGAGGCGCAAGAATTTGTTGCACAGTTTTTAAGAAAACGAAATTTTAGTGTTGATAAATGGGATGTATATCCGAATGATCCGAACGTTGTTGGGGTGAAAAAAGGGATAGAAAGTGACACATATAAAAGTCTTATTATTAATGGGCATATGGATGTAGCGGAAATATCAGCAGGTGAGGCGTGGGAAACGAATCCGTTTGAGCCATTTATAAAAGATGGTTGGTTAGTTGGACGTGGTGCAGCAGATATGAAAGGGGGACTGGCTGGGGCACTATTTGCTATTCAGCTATTACAAGAAGCTGGTATTGAATTACCTGGAGATCTAATCTTTCAATCCGTAATTGGGGAAGAAGTGGGAGAAGCGGGTACACTTCAATGCTGCAAAAGAGGGTATGATGCTGATTTTGCAGTCGTAGTGGATACGAGTGATTTACATATGCAAGGACAGGGCGGCGTAATTACTGGATGGATTACTGTGAAAAGCCCGCAAACGTTTCATGATGCAACACGAAGGCAAATGATCCATGCAGGGGGTCGTTTATTCGGAGCGAGCGCGATTGAAAAAATGATGAAAATTGTGCAAAGTTTACAAGAATTAGAGCGTCACTGGGCAGTCATGAAAACATATGAAGGCTATCCATTTGGAACAACAACAATTAATCCAGCTGTTATTGAAGGCGGAAGACATGCAGCATTTATTGCGGATGAGTGCCGGTTATGGATAACAGTACACTTTTATCCGAATGAAACACATGAACAAATAATAAAAGAAATTGAAGAGTATATTGGGAAAGTGGCAGCTGCCGATCCATGGCTAAGTGAAAATCCACCACAATTTAAGTGGGGCGGAGAATCAATGATTGTGGATCGTGGCGAAATTTTTCCTTCTTTAGAAATAGATAGTGAACATGCAGCTGTAAAAACGCTTAGCTCAGTACACGAATCAATTCTTTCTAAAAATGCAATTTTAGATATGTCTGCAACGGTAACGGATGGTGGTTGGTTTAGTGAATTTCATATTCCGGCCGTTATTTACGGACCAGGTACATTAGAGGAAGCTCATTCAATAAATGAGAAAGTAGAAATAGAACAGTTAATTGAATTTACAAAAGTAATAACAGCATTTATATACGAATGGTGTCATACGAAAAAAATAGATTAGTATGTTGAAATCGTACAGGTATGTATACTTGTACGATTTTTTAGTGAACTATTTCAGAGTTGGATAGAAACAACTGAAATAGTTCTTTATTTTTCTATGTCTTTCGTTTTAGCTCAATTAATTTCTCTTTCGCTAATTCAACAGCAATTGCATCATCTAAATAACCAATTGGAAAGAGATAGTCGGGAATAATATCTGTCGATAAAATGAAATACAGTAATGCGCCGCCAAGAACTGCACGCTCTTCTTTTGAAATCGTTTCATTGCAAAATTGTTGATACATATCCGTTAATTGTTCAATGAAAGGACCAGCACTATCAATTTGTTCTAACTTGCTTGCAAAACTTTCATGAATACGTTTTTCACCCTCTGTTGTTTGCGCATATCGTTCATAGTTTTCAAGTTCTTGTTTTACGCGGGTTGTTGTGTAGTCGAAATCGAATAAGTTAGAGGATTGCAGCGTTTGCTGAATTGTATCAAGAGATGTGTACATATCCGTCTTTTCTTTATTAATGTGAGGAGAATCCGGATACATTTCATCAAATAACAATTGGGGTGGAACTTGCAGACATTCTGCGAATTTTTGTAGGTGTTTTTGTTTTGGCGGTTGTTTACCATTCATAATTCTTGAGATTGTTGCGGGATCAATATTTGTAAGCATTCCGAGTTGACGCATAGATAAGGCACGTTCTTTTAAAAGTTTTTTTATTAATCTACTAAGCCGCTCATTTGGATTTTCTTTAGGCATAGCGAAGGCACTCCTTTTTATTGTTGAAAAAATGTTGAGTATTTATTACATGTATATGAAACAGACAGGCACAGTTGCTCAACATTTTCATAAGATGCATTGAAAAGTGAGAAAAAGGGGTGGCTATTTATGAGTACGGCAGGTCTATTTTCAATTTTTTTAATTGGGATTGCTTCTAATTTAGATAATGCAGGTGTTGGGATTGCATATGGCATTCGTAAAATTAGAATTTCGTGGTTCAACAATTTTATCATCGCATTTTTTGGTTTTTTATTTACTTTATTAGCTGGATTTTTTGGGAACTGGATTGCGTTATTTATTTCAGAGTTTACAGCAAACTTGATTGGAGCAATCGTTTTAGGGATAATCGGTGTGTTTATTTTGTGCCAGCCTTTCTTGGGGCAAAGAAATACCGTAGGCTCTAAAGATGGTAATGTACTTATGGGGATTTTACGTGATCCAGAAAAAGCAGATTTTGATGGTTCTAAAACAATTAGTTTTTCAGAAGCAATTGTTTTAGGGATTGCGTTGTCTATTAATAATATTGCAGGTGGATTTGATGCTGGAGTAACAAACTTGAACCTTTGGCTTACAGCAACTATTTCTGGGGTGTTTAGTTTTATTTGCATAAGTGGTTTTGCGTATGTAGGAAAACGATATTTAGCAGAATACTTAGGGAAATGGGCTACGGTTATTGCGGGCGTGTTATTAATTCTTATCGGGATAGATCAGTTGTTGTAAGGAGAGTAGAAAACAAGGTTCGAGTATTTCCTTGGAAATACAGCAAGGGATTGCATATATCGACGTACTTTTCTCCATACTAATACGGATTTCTTTTAAGAAAGGGGGATTTGTATGGGACGCGGGAAAGCATTTGATCATAAGAAAAAAGGGCATGATCACCAACCACCTAAAGGTGCGTTCATTCATAAAGATGTAAATGAACATACTTTGGAAGAGGAAGAGCTACCAGTAAATATTGAAGCGTATAAAAATAGTTTGAAAAAACATTAAAAGCACCTACATAGGTGCTTTTTTTTAACGTATATCTTCAATTAATTGTTCCGATTCTTCGTGCATACTGTACTCACTTAATACTTGGATACAAAGCCACTTTAATTCTTCGATTGTATGTTCAAGTTCTTCAGGAAGCACATGATGAATGTCTTCAAGTCCCATTCCGAAATGAATAAGTTCAAGTACTTGATCATCGATGTTCCGATCCATTAATAGTTCAAGTACTTCTAAATTGAATATGTATCGGTGAGCTTCATCGAGTGAAACAACTTTTAACTTCAAGCTTTCTACAATACTCAATATAAAAAGAAGAATTGTTTTTTCAAGAACAGGCTGTTTTCCCATTTGAAATATTAGTTTCATCTTTCACACCTCCACATATAGCGCTAGGTTGTACTATATTATTCAGGAGGGAGGAGCAAATATGCATGATATAGAGAAACTTTCAGTACGGTTTTTGTAAGGGGACGGATAGCTGATAAAGTTGAGGATTTTATGAAATGAAAAAATCCTGCTAGTATAGCAGGATGGTTCTAAATTAAAAAATGCTCCAACCTTCTTGAGCAGAAAGAAGTTCAAGAATTTTAAAACCAGCGATACTATTTCCGTTTGCATCTAAAGCTGGTCCGAAAATACCAATTCCCATTTCGCCTTTTACACAGCCGAAAATGCCACCAGCTACACCACTTTTTGCGGGGATACCAACGCGAATCGCAAATTCACCAGACTCGTTATACATACCGCATGTAACCATAAATGTTTTACAAATCTTTGTAATATGCTTAGGGATAATTTGTTTTTCCTTATATGGATCATATCCATCCATCGCAAAAATTAAACCGATACGTGCTAAATCGATACAGTTTACCTCAACTGCACATTGACGAGTGTATAAATCCATCAGTTCTTCGATATCACAATCAATAATTCCGTTTTGTTTCATATAGTAACAAAGTGAACGATTTAAGTAAGCTGTCTCTAATTCTGAATTGGCAACTTTAGAAGAATAATTAATAGTAGGATTATCTGTTATTTCACGTACGAAATGAAGAATGCGATCCATTTTTTCTTCATTATCTTTTCCTGCTAACATGCTTGTAATGGCTAGTGCCCCTGCATTAATCATTGGATTAAGTGGTTTAGAAGGACTTGTCGTTTCTAATTTAATAATAGAATTAAATGGATCACCGGTTGGTTCCATTCCAACTTTAGAAAATACATATTCTTCACCACGATCTAAAAGGGCAAGTGCAAGTGTAATTACTTTTGAAATACTTTGAAGAGTGAATAGTGTTTGTGAGTTGCCAGCATGGATGTATTCTGTTTCTTTATGAAAAATGGCAATCCCTAAATCATCTGGATTGGCATTTCCTAGTTCGGGGATATAAGTAGCAAGCTTTCCTTTTTTCGTATATGGTTTTACTTGTTCTAACAACTGTTGTAAGTTGTTTGTTTCAATGCACTGCATAGTACCAACGCTCCTATTTCGAATTAACTAAGTTTACTTTTCCCGATATGCTCGGAAATAAATAATAACATGAAAAAGTGGAATGATAAAACGAAAGTTGCATGTTCTATAGTGGGTCTTTCGTTTCGCGTATTCTGTAGTGAAAAAGGAGAATTTTCCTTTTATATAACAGTTTGGAAATAGGAGATTTATCCATAAAAAATTCAAAAATAAAAACTACACATCTATACAACTATATGTTATTATGGTTATGTAAATAGAAAGCGTTTTCTAAGGCGTACTTATAATGATAACGATTTCATAAATTGAATTAGGGGGAATTAAAATGTTGCAGTTTCTACAACGTATTGGTAAAGCGTTAATGCTTCCAATCGCAGTACTACCAGCAGCAGGATTATTGCTTCGTTTAGGGCAACCAGATGTATTTGATATTCCTGTTATGGCACAGGCTGGCGCAGCAGTTTTTGATAATTTAGCACTTATTTTTGCAATTGGTATTGCAATCGGTCTTTCAGTTGATGGTAGTGGTGCAGCAGGTCTTGCAGGTGCAATTGGTTATCTAGTTATGAAAAACAGTATTGATGCACTGAGCAAAGGGTATTCTACTGCTGAATTACAAGATAAATTAGGCAAAGTCCAAGATTTAATAGGTAATAGCGCTAATGTTGATCCATCTAAGCTTGCAGATACAATGACACAAGTATCTAAGGCGGCCGAATTATCGACTAAAGTGGATATGAAAGTTTTAGGTGGCATTATTGTTGGTGTTATAGCAGGACTTCTTTATAATAAATTCCATAAAATTAAACTTCCAGAATGGTTAGGGTTCTTTGCTGGAAAACGTTTCGTTCCGATTGTTACATCGGTAGTAATGCTAATACTAGGAATTTTATTTGCACAAATTTGGCCAACAATTCAAAATGGCATTGATGCATTAGCTCACGGAATTGTTAATTTAGGTGCAATTGGTTCAGGATTGTTTGGTTTATTAAACCGTCTATTAATCCCAATCGGTTTACACCACGTAATGAACACATATTTCTGGTTCGTATTTGGGGACTTTACAAATGCAGCAGGTAATGTTGTGAATGGTGATATTGCTCGTTTCCTTGCGGGTGATAAAACAGCAGGTATGTTCATGACAGGTTTCTTCCCAGTTATGATGTTCGGTTTACCAGCAGCATGTTTCGCAATGATTGCGGCTGCTAAACCAGAAAAACGTAAAATGGTTACAGGTATGTTAGGTGGTCTAGCATTAACTTCATTCTTAACTGGTATTACAGAACCAATTGAATTCTCATTCATGTTCTTATCACCAGTATTATATGGTATTCATGCTGTATTAACAGGTCTTTCTTTATTCATTACAACATCACTTGGTATTCACGATGGTTTCTCATTTAGTGCCGGTGCAATTGATTATGCTTTAAACTTCGGTATTGCAACAAAACCAGTATTATTAGCTGGAATCGGTTTAATTTACGCAGCAATTTACTTTGTAGTATTCTACTTCTTAATTAAGAAGTTCGACCTAAAAACTCCTGGTCGTGAAGATGAAGAGGAAGTAGCTGAAGGCGAAGAAGCTCCAGTTGCAGGTTCAATTGGTGAAACTTACGTATTAGCTTTAGGCGGAAAAGAAAACTTAACAGTTATTGATAACTGTGCGACACGTCTACGCTTACAAGTGAAAGATGCTGGTCAAGTAAACGAAGCAGCATTAAAACGTGCTGGTGCAAAAGGTGTTATGAAATTAAGTAACACGAGTGTCCAAGTTATCGTAGGTACAAATGTTGAATCTGTTGCCGATGATATGAAAAAACACGTATAAATAATTAGATAAGAGGATATCCAAAAAGATTGATAACATCAGTTTTTAGAGGATATCCTCTTTTTTTATGTTAAAAATTTAACGGGAATCTTACTTTTGTAAATTTTCTTTTTCTTTTTTATACATATAGGTTGGTAATATGTGCAGTGCGTGATAAAGTAGGGATGACATAGAATGGATTATCCATAATCTACTAAAATAAATCTTTAGTAGAGAGATTAAATTATTGGTGAATAAGGGGAAAAAAGTAATCATGGATCACGAAAAAAATAATGCGAATGGGAAATCACGTCGGCCGATTGTATACATAAAAAGAACAATCATTCTCGTCTTACTATTTTCACTTGTATATTTCATGTATACAAAAATTGTTGCGCATAATAAGAAAGAAGAAACTTTAAAAGCAGCAGCAGAAATGAAGAAACAAGAAGAGCTAAAAAAGAAAGAAGAAAAAAAGAAGCAAGAAGCAAAAAAACAAATAGAGCAGGAAGAACAAGTGAAGCAAGCACAAGCTGCAGAACAGCCTGCTGAGGGACCACCTCAAGAAATTAATGAAAACGCTCAATTAGATCAATATTTGCAAAAAACAGGATTTAGCGGGACAGCGGTTATTGTGAAGAACGGAAAGGTTCTTTTGAATAAAGGATACGGTATGGCGAATAAAGAGAAACAAGTACCGAATAATTCAGAGACAACTTTTTATATTGGTTCTATTTCAAAGGCTTTTGTAGCGACTGCTATTATGCAATTAAAAGATCAAAATAAGTTAAATGTAGAGGATACGATTGCGAAGTATATTCCAGATTTCCCTCAAGGTAAGGGCATTCAGTTAAAACATTTACTAACACATACATCAGGAATTCCAGAGTACGAGCAGGGAACAGAGGATATCTCTCATGAAGAATTGATAAAACGAATAGGAAAGCAAAAGCGTATTGGAAGTCCAGGAGAGAAATGGAAGTATTCCGATTCTAACTATTCGATACTTGCCTATATTGCTGAGAAGGTAAGCGGACAACCGTTAGAAGAGTATATTAAACAACATGTTTTTGCTACTGCTGGTATGAAACATTCTGGTTTTGGTAGAGAGCTAGAACAAACGAGATTTCCATCGACAGGTTATAAAATAGTAAATAACAATATGACAACACCTAATATTCCAAGTATGTCACAACTTTATGGTTGTGGTGATATATATACAAGTGCCCATGATTTATATTTATTTAATGAAGCGCTCTTCTCTGGAAAGTTGATTTCAAAAGAAAGCTACGATCAAATGTTTACAGGTGGAAAAAAAGATTACGGGTTTGGATGGTACGTAGACCCGGGAAGTTATTCGAATCACGGTGTAATGCCAGGCTGGAACTGTTTAAATGGATTTAGTAAAAATGGTAGTGTGTATGTTGTTTTATTATCTAACATTCAAAACAACATTAAATCTTTTGGTAAAGTGAATAATGACATTTATACGATGTTACGAAATATTGAAGTGTAAGAGACTATCCTTTTGGGTAGTTTTTTTTATTGAGGAAGTGTATGTGCAATGAGATAATGAAATAAATGGAAAAGGGGGAGGGGTATGAGTATACATAAGCATCATGAACGTAATGCAAAGCGCATCTTTTTTTTATCTGTTATTGTATGGATTATCGTCGCAATTGGATTAGTGATGGAATATAAAAAAGGGATGCTATTCACTTCGGAGAAAGAAAATCTGAAATTAATAGGTGTTGTACTACCGGCATTTGGATTATTAATATATAGCTTTATAGAAAAACAAAGATCAAAAATGCTCAAACAGGAACATTATAATATAGAGACCTCTGAATTATTGGAGCAACAAAAATTTGTCGTTCGCAAAGAGGTAGGAGTATTTCAAGTAATTACATACTTTGGATTAGATGGAAATACAGTAGGATTTTTAAAAGAAGAGTATGATTTTGTTATTCAAAGTGTATGGCAAGCTGTACTCTCTTTTCTTTTTAAGGGACTACATAAGCAACAATTTTATTTATATAATCAATCGGGAGAAAGATTATTGCGTGTTCAAAAGAAGATGGGAGTACGCAACTTTTATATTTTTTCTAATGTAGATGGAGAGAAATTAGGAGAGTTGAAACAAGTACTAAGTTTAAAAAAGTGGGAATGGATCTTTCTAGGATCGGATGGTAAGGAATTTGGTAAAGTGACTGGGGACTTTTCAGCAACAATGCAGAAAATAGAATGGCGAGATGGAACGCATATTGATGTGAAAGAAGATGGTATTCCGTTAGAAGCTGTTAAGTATTTCTCGGCAAGCGGTGGTTCACTTGTTACAGCTTCTATAAGTGAACGGGCAGAATTACCACGAGCGGTTTATTACAGTGTCTCTGCGATAGTTACAATTAAAAATTAAGAGGTAAAAAAGATAGATGGAATGCCATCTATCTTTTTTATTGTTAGAACATATTGTTTCGTTGAAAAATGTATGTCTTACCTATCACAAAAAGAGTCTGCTTTGTATACATTAAGATGTATGGATATATTTTTATAATTTAAAAATAATAGGAGGAGAAGTGTATGTGTTTATTCGGTAAGTATTGGAAAAAGTTATCGAGATTGTTTAATAGACAATTAGATTATTTTTTAGATAATAAGTTATTGCCTGCTGTGGAACGACTTTTGTTTTCGCAAAACTTCGCGAGGTTTATTCAAAGAAACTCCAAGCAAGCTACGGAAGAATTTATTGAATCAAGTAGATTTCAATCTATTATTTGTAACATTTTAAAAGAATGTAATACATCACCTTTTAAAGAAATTGCAGAGCAGTATTTAGGTAAAAATGTAGAAATTACGGTGACAGTTGGACAGTTAACAGGTGTAATTGTAGCAGTTGGTGATGATTTCTTAACACTGCAAGAAGGAATAGGAACAGAAGTTTTATTACCATTTACAAGTATTATATCAATTAAAGAAGCGTAAGAAAGGAGACTTATATATGTTATTTACTGAAGAATTACGTAACCATGTTGGTGAGCTAGTGCAAGTTGTGACAGCGGTCGAAATTGTTGCGGGTATTTTGTTATCTGTGACAGACGGGGCAGTAAGTGTTCGTACTTCTCCTTCTTATGGACCACCGGAAGATGTAGTTGTACGTATTCCTATCATTTCTTATGTTCGCTTGGAAGGGTAAGCGTGGTACAAGTATGAGGGTATCAGTTATTATTCCGGCGCATAATGAAGCGAGTACTTTATCACAAGTCTTAGTAGAAGTGGAGAAATTGAAACCATATGAAATTATCGTAGTAGATAATGGGTCGACAGATGGAACAAAAGAAATAGCCTTACAACATCATTGCCATGTCATTTATTATAAATATTCTCTTGGTAATGATGTTGGACGGGCAATTGGTGCAAGAGAAGCGAAAGGCGACATTGTTTTGTTTTTAGATGGTGATATCGTCATTGATCATAGAGAGCTGCAACGTTTTATAAAAGGTATTCAGCAAGGCCACCAAATTGTTGTGAATAATTTAACATGGTCCGTTTATTTAAAGATGAGACCGCATTATACGACAGTTGGAAAATTTATGTTGAATCGTTATTTGAATAAAAAAGAGCTTGTTGTTGGATCTTTAATCGCAATTCCGCATGCAATGAGTAGGGAAGTTATTCAGAAGTTTGGTTGGTGGAATTTAGCGGATCCAGCACTATTTCAAGCGATGGCGATGTCTAGAGGAGTAGATATTGTCGATATGGCTTCAGTCGATGTCATTCATACAAATAAAGTGCGTCCTGTTCATACTGGTACATCACCCGGTTCTCCTTATCCGAAAGCGACTAGCCGTATTATGGGGGATCATTTACGTGCTTTGCAATACGTAATCGAAATATATGGTAACCGTGGCGGCTTTTCGGAAGGAAAGAGGGATAGAGAATTTATAGGAAAGTATAAACCAGTTTTATTACAAAAGAAAAAAGCGAAATATAGTGCAATTATCCCAGTATCAGAAGAAAAGATGACTATAAGATCTGTTATACAAGAAGTGAAAAAATCAGGTATAGATGAAATTATAGTTGTTGCGAATGGAGCGGACGTTGAGACAGTTAAACAAGCAAAGCTAGAGAATGTCATTGTTATTGAATTTGAGGAAGCGCTTGGACATAATGTAGCCCGAGCGATAGGAGCTATGCATGCTACGGCCGATATTTGTTTATTTGTCGATGGTGATTTTGTTATTCCAGGGGAAAAACTAATTCCATTTTTACATGCTATCGAAGATGGAAATGATGTGGCATTGAATGATTTACAGTGTTTATTAGATATGTTTCATCCGGCAGACCCAATTAGCATGGGAAAATATTTTGTGAATTTGGTAGCGAAACGACCAGATTTATGGAATAACTCATTAACGGCAGTACCACATGCTATGCATAAAAAGGTAATAGAGAAAATCGGATATGATTCTCTTATCATTCCACCACTCGCTCAAATGAAAGCTATTTTGGAGGGATTTTCTATTACAGCGGTAGACTTTGTAGATGTCATAAAAACAAATCGAGTACGCCCAGAGCAACATGGATTTGTAAATGGGCGTATTCCAGCATTTGATCGTATTTTCGGTGATCAACTTGAGGCGATTGCATATTTATTGCAATCCACAGACGAGCGCGGGAGTTTTACAGATGGAGAGCGGAATAGAAATATCATTCAACAATTGAGAAAGGAAGAAGAGAATACAGATGAATGTTAGTAGTACAGTTGCCATTATCGGATTAGGATATGTTGGTCTTCCTTTGGCAGTTCATTTTGCAGAGAGAGGACATACAGTGCTTGGATTAGATAAAGATACTAGAAAAATAGAATCAATTATACAGGGAGAAAGTTATATTCCAGATGTTTCTTCTAAATTGTTACAGAGTTTATTGACTAGAAAAAAATTAATAGTCAATACACCGGATCAAGGTATTGCTGATTTTCAAAATAGTGATTATGTTATTGTCACTGTCCCAACTCCAATTAATGAACAAAGAGAACCGGACTTAAGTGCCCTCATTTCAGCTTCGCATTATATACAACAAAACCTTCAAAAAGGACAAACCTTCATTTTCGAAAGTTCCACATATCCAGGTACGCTCGAGGAAGTTATTATTCCGATTATTTCTCAAACAGGAAAAAAGGTAGGAGAAGATTTCTATATTGGGTATTCTCCTGAGAGAATTGACCCAGCTAATAGTCAATATTCAGTTCAAACGATTCCAAAAGTCATTAGTGGACAAACAGAAATGTGTAAACAAAAAGTACAGGCTTTGTATAGCACTATATTTGATGTAGTTGTTCCAGTTAGCTCCCCAAAAGTAGCAGAAATGTGTAAGCTATTTGAAAATATTCAGCGCTTAGTCAATATTTCATTAGTAAATGAGTTAAATACACTATGTGAAAGTTTAGGAATTGATTTTTATGAGGCACTTGAAGCGGCATCTACAAAACCATTTGGATTTACGCCGTATTGGCCAGGACCAGGGATAGGGGGACACTGTATTCCGGTAGATCCTTTATATTTCCAGTGGAGAATAAAAAAGAATGGAGCAATTAGTCAATTAATTGAGGCGGCACATGTAATTAATGAGGAAATGCCAGAGAAAGTGGTCCGGAAAGTAAAAGGTGTGGTGCAATCACCTGCAAAGGTTTTAATTGTAGGGATTGCATATAAAAAAGATGTAAATGACTTAAGAGAATCGCCAGCGTTGCCAATTATTGAATTGTTAATAAAAGCAGGATATGAGATAGCGTATCACGATCCATATATTTCTTCTGCAAAATTTGGAGATAAGGTGTATCAATCTGTTTCTTTGGATGAACAAGCCGTTAAACAAGCGGATTGTATTTTAATTTTAACAGACCACTCTAATATCGATTGGAAGGTTTTTAAAGGGATAAAGCAAGTCGTAGATACACGTGGAATTATAAAGAAGGTGAGTGTATGAGTAAGAAATGTTTAATTACAGGTGGAGCAGGATTTATTGGATCGCATTTAGCTGAAGAGCTGGTGAAAAGAGGTTATGATGTCACTATCGTTGATAACTTCTATAAAGGGAAAAATAAATATCATGATGAGTTAATGAAAGAAATTCGGGTTATTCCAATAAGTGTTTTAGATAAAAATTCTATTTATGAATTAGTAAATCAACATGATGTAGTGTTTCATTTAGCAGCAATTTTAGGTGTGAAAACGACAATGGAAAAGAGCATAGAGCTTATTGAAACGAATTTTGATGGAACGAGAAACATTTTACAAGCAGCGCTAAAAGGAAAGAAGAAAGTAGTTTTTGCGTCTACTTCAGAAGTATATGGTAAGGCAAAGCCGCCCTTTTCTGAAGAAGGAGATCGATTATACGGTGCAACCTCTAAAATACGTTGGAGTTATGCAATTTGTAAAACGTTAGAAGAAACATTATGTTTAGGATACGCTTTAGAAGGTTTACCTGTAACGATTGTTCGTTATTTTAATATTTATGGTCCAAGAGCGAAAGATGGTCCGTATGCAGGGGTAATCCCACGATTTATCCGCGCAGCACTGCGAGGAGAAGACATTCTCGTATATGGAGATGGAAAGCAGACACGTTGTTTTACGTATGTAAGTGATGCGGTAGAGGCAACGATTCGAGCAATGGATGAGAAGGTAAATGGTGAGATTATTAATATAGGTTCTGAGAATGAAAAGAGTATAAAAGAAGTAGCAGCAGTAATAAAAAAATTAACGAATTCTTCTTCAAAAATTGTTCAAGTTCCTTTCGAAGAGGTATATCCACATGGCTTTGAAGAAATTCCAAATAGAAGACCAGATGTAACGAAATTAAGAGAACTTGTTCAATTTCAAGCGAAAGTAACGTGGGAACAAGGGTTGAAAGAAACTATTAAATGGTTTCGTGAAGAAAACAATGGCTAAGTCACTATCGATTATTATACCTGTATGTAATGAAGTGGATACGATTTCAGACGTTATTCAATCGGCAAAAGGATTAAATCCAGTAGAGATTATTGTAGTAGCAAACGGTTGTAACGATGGTACAGAAGAGGTTGCTGATCATTTAGGGTGTAAAGTAATCAAGTATACAGAGCTACTGGGGAATGATGTGGGCCGTGCAGTTGGCGCAAAACACGCGATAGGTGATGTATTACTATTTATAGATGGAGATTTTGTTATTCAAACTTCAAAGTTACAATTATTCCTAAATCCAATTTTACATGATCAGGCCGACATCGTTTTAAATAATTTGGATGCGTTATTTTTAAAGAAACAAAAACCGCACTCAGTGACAGTGTGGCGCCAAATATTAAATGCAATGTTAGAGAGTGAGGAGTTAAAAATTGACTCTTTATTATCTGTACCTCATGCGTTGACGAAAGAAGTTGTTCAAAGCATTGGGTATGAATGTTTTGTTAATCCTATTGTCGCTCATTTACGTCTTGTTCAAAGCAAATGGAGAATTAGTCGACATTGTGCAATTGACGTTATTACACCAAATAAATTTCGGCCGACCGAGCATGCTGCGTATGGCACGGGTCTTTCTCATTCTGAAAAACGGATGATAGGTGACCATATAGAAGCTGTAGCGGAGCGAATAGTAGGTAGCGATGAGCGTGGAGGGTATTATGATGGAAATAGGAAAAGAGATAGTGTCTATCATACTTTAGATTTTGAAGATTTTTATCAAGGATGGGGCGTTACATCGAATTTGTATAAGGGAAAGCAATTATCGGTCATTATTCCTGTACAAGATGAAGAGAAAACAATTGGAAACGTTATAGAAGAACTTCGCAAAATTGAACCTTTTGAAATTATCGTTGTTGTAAATGGTTCGTCTGATCAAACAGCAACGATTGCAAAAGAAAAGGGAGCAACGACAATCGTATATAAAGAAGCACTCGGAAATGATGTGGGGCGCTCACTTGGAACGTATTTCGCAAAAGGAGAAATTGTATTATTTATAGACGGCGATTTTGTTATTCCAGCGAGTGAGTTATATCCTTTTGCGAAAGCTATTGCAGATGGAACAGATGTTGCATTAAATGATCTAAATCATTATTTAGATTTAAGAGTACCGCTTCATCTTGTAACTGCATTTAAATATGCATTAAATTTAGCTTGTGATAGAAAAGATCTAGGCGTAGGCTCTCTTATTGCTGTACCGAATGCATTTAGTCGTAAGTGTTTGAAAGAAATTGGATATAGATCTTTACTGGCACCGTGTGTAGCTCAAGTGAAAGCTATTCTTTCAGGATTTGAAGTTGCATGTGTAAGTCGTGTTGAAGTCGATAAGATGAACCGTATTCGACCCAGTGAACATTTTGCTAAAATAGGTCATCCACCAGCTGTACTTCGAATTATTGGTGATCATATAGAAGGGTTAGAGCAATTAATTGCATTAACAGGCAGTCGTGGTGGATTCCATGATGGAAATAGAAAAAGAGATATTTTATAGGTAACAAAAAAGTGTACAACATATGTACACTTTTTTGTTTTGTTATAAAAACTATAACAGATTAGGAGATAAGAGTATTACAGCTCTACAATGGGTATTGTTTTTATATTACAAAATAGGACTCGTATATAAGAATACCAAAAAAATACAATTAAGGAAAGGGTTAATTTTAAAGACTTTAAAATGAAGTTAACACTATGTATATAGTAGTTTGCTCAACATTTCACAAACATGTCACAACTATTTCGTTCACTTTCGTAAAAAAGTAGTATTCTAAGTGTGTAAGCTGTTATATAAAAAATCTTAGTCCTGTACTAATCAAAAATGGAGGAGATTAGGATGACTCAAGTATTAGAAAATGTTAAAAATGCATGGGAAAACTTTAAAGGTGAAAAATGGAAAGCAGAGATTGATGTTCGCGATTTCATTTTAAATAATGTAAACGTTTACGAGGGAGATGAATCTTTCTTAGCGGGAGCAACTGAAGCAACGAAACAACTTTGGGATCAAGTAATGGATTTAACAACGAAAGAACGTGAAAACGGTGGCGTTCTTGATATGGATACAAAAATTGTTTCTTCTATTACATCACATGAACCAGGATATTTAAATAAAGAGACTGAAAAAGTAGTCGGTTTCCAAACTGATAAACCATTTAAACGTTCTTTACAACCGTATGGTGGTATTCGTATGGCGGAACAAGCTTGTGAATCTTATGGATACGAAATGGATAAAGAGCTTAGTCGTATTTTTAGAGATTGGAGAAAAACTCATAACCAAGGTGTATTTGATGCTTATACACCAGAAATGAGAGCTGCTCGTAAATCAGGTGTTATTACGGGTCTTCCGGATGCATACGGACGTGGACGTATTATCGGTGACTACCGCCGCGTAGCATTATATGGAGTAGATCATTTAATTGAAGCGAAGAAAGCAGATTTAAATTTAACTGGCGGTGTAATGAGTGAAGATACAATGCGTTTACGCGAAGAGTTATCTGAACAAATACGTGCACTTCAAGAGTTAAAACAAATGGCTGCTTCTCATGGCTTTGATATTTCTAAGCCAGCAACAACTGCTCAAGAAGCATTCCAATGGTTATACTTCGCATATCTTGCAGCAATTAAAGAGCAAAACGGAGCTGCAATGAGTCTTGGACGTACTTCTACATTCTTAGATATTTATATTGAAAGAGATTTAGCAAATGGTACTTTAACAGAAGAAGACGTACAAGAAATTGTGGATCACTTCATTATGAAATTACGTCTTGTGAAATTTGCAAGAACACCTGATTATAATGAATTATTCTCTGGTGACCCAACTTGGGTAACTGAGTCTATCGGCGGTATGGCATTAGATGGCCGTCCATTAGTAACAAAGAACTCATTCCGTTTCTTGCATACACTAGATAATTTAGGACCAGCTCCAGAACCAAACTTAACAGTTCTTTGGTCTAAACAATTACCACAGAACTTTAAAAACTACTGTGCGAAAATGTCTATTAAAACATCAGCAATTCAATATGAAAATGATGACATTATGCGTGCTGACTACGGCGATGACTACGGGATTGCTTGTTGTGTATCTGCAATGAGAATCGGTAAACAAATGCAATTCTTCGGTGCACGTGCAAACTTAGCAAAAGCATTGCTATATGCGATTAATGGTGGTAAAGATGAAAAATCTAAAGCACAAGTTGGTCCTGAGTACGCACCGATTACTTCTGAAGTATTAGATTATGAAGAAGTTATGCATAAGTTTGATATGACAATGGAATGGTTAGCGGGTCTATATTTAAACACATTAAATGTTATTCACTACATGCACGATAAATATAGCTATGAACGTATTGAAATGGCACTTCACGATACAAATGTTCTTCGTACAATGGCAACAGGTATCGCGGGTCTATCTGTAGTAGCAGACTCTTTAAGTGCAATTAAATACGCAAAAGTAAAACCAATTCGCGATGAAAACGGAATTGCAGTTGACTTTGAAATTGAAGGAGATTTCCCTAAATACGGTAACAATGATGACCGTGTAGATGAAATTGCTGTAAATCTTGTGAAAACATTTATGAATAAACTTCGTAAACATAAAACATATAGAAATTCTGTTCATACAATGTCAATCTTAACAATCACATCTAACGTTGTATACGGTAAGAAAACTGGTAACACTCCAGATGGTCGCCGTACTGGAGAACCATTTGCACCAGGTGCGAACCCGATGCATGGACGTGATACAAAAGGTGCGTTAGCTTCATTATTATCTGTAGCTAAATTACCATATGAAGATGCACAAGATGGCATTTCTAATACATTCTCTATTATTCCAAAAGCACTTGGTAAAGAGGATGAAGTACAAGTACGTAACTTAGTATCAATGCTTGATGGTTATGCAGTAAAAGAAGGACATCACTTAAATATTAACGTATTTAACCGTGAAACATTAATGGATGCAATGGAACATCCTGAGAAATATCCACAATTAACAATTCGCGTATCTGGTTACGCTGTAAACTTTATTAAATTAACTCGTGAACAACAAATCGATGTAATTAACCGTACAATGCATGAAAGCATGTAAATGAAAAAAGTGTCCCTCTGCATTTTATAAATAGCAGAGGGAGGCTGTTTCAATAAAGGAGGAAGTAACATGGTAAAAGGAAGAATTCATTCTGTAGAGTCTTGTGGTACTGTTGATGGCCCAGGAATTCGTTATGTCATATTTACACAAGGGTGTTTATTACGTTGTCAATATTGTCATAATGCTGATACGTGGGAGATCGGTAAAGGAAAAGAAATAACAGTCGAAGAAGTAATGCAGGATGTGACATGTTACCTTCCTTTTATTGAAGCTTCCGGAGGCGGTATAACAGTTAGTGGTGGGGAACCATTATTACAACTAGATTTCTTAATTGAATTATTTAAGAAGTGTAAGGAAATTGGAATTCATACAACAATTGACTCTTCGGGTGGTTGTTATTCTGCAGAACCAGAATTCCAAAATAAGCTAGATATTTTAATGGAATACACAGATTTAGTTTTATTGGATTTGAAACATATTGATTCAAAGAAACATCGTAAATTAACAGGAAAACCAAATGAACATATTTTACAATTTGCTCGTTATTTATCGGATAAAAATAAACCGATTTGGGTACGACACGTATTAGTTCCTGGTATTACTGATAATGAGGAGGATCTACAAAAACTATCTAGTTTTATTCAAAGTCTGTCTAATGTTCAGAAAGTTGAAGTGCTACCATACCATAAGCTTGGTGTATATAAATGGGAGGCACTTGGGCATAAGTATCCACTCGCAAATGTAGAACCGCCTACTGAAAAAAATGTAGAAGAAGCAAGACATATTTTACAAGCAGTCTAATCCAAATGTTGGGTTAGGCTTTTTGCTTTCTTTACAATAAAACCTAGAGTATATATGGAGAAAAGAGTATACTGAAAATAGAATATCCATATTTTTGTAAGGAATAAGTGGAGAAATTTACATAATTGTAAAGGGAAATCAAAATAGTAAAAAGAATTAAGAAGTAAAAGAGTGAGTATCATGGAATAGAGAACATTTGTAAGTTATTGCGAAAGCTCTTATAGGAAAGTATAATGTAAAGATATGAGCACAGATAGGATTAAGGGGTCAATCTTATATGCTTTGCATATCCACGACAGGTACATAGCTGAAAGAGAAATATTAGAGTCTGTTTATGTAATTTTTAAGGAAAATGTTTTTCCTATTGTCGTATATGCAATATGGAGAAACAATAAGCTAGGAGTGGATTTGTTTGATAAAAAACCCCAAGGTTTTAATATTAACTGCACATTACGGAAACGGTCATGTGCAAGTAGCGAAAACATTAGAACAAACATTTCGCCAAAAAGGAATTAAAGATGTAATTGTATGCGATTTGTTCGGAGAATCACATCCGGTTATAACCGATATTACAAAATATTTATATTTAAAAAGTTATACAATAGGAAAAGAATTGTACCGCTTGTTTTATTATGGCGTGGAAAAAATTTATGATAAAAAAATAGCATCTTGGTATGCTAATTTTGGAAGAAAACGTTTGAAATTACTTTTACAAGCGGAGAAACCGGATATTGTTATTAATACGTTTCCGATTATAGCTGTACCAGAATTAAAAAAGCAAACAGGTATTTCAATTCCTGTGTATAACGTATTAACGGATTTCTGTGTGCACAAAATATGGATTCATCGGGAAGTAGATCGTTATTTTGTAGCAACTGATCACGTAAAAGAAGTTATGGTTGATATTGGTGTGCCTGCGGAGCAAATTGTTGAAACTGGAATTCCGATTCGTAGTAGTTTTGAGTTAAAGATCAATTCAGATATTATATATAATAAATATCAGTTATGTAAGAATAAAAAGATTTTACTAATTGTAGCAGGTGCTCATGGAGTATTAGGAAGTGTAAAAGAACTATGCCAATCATTTATGTCAGTACCTGATTTACAAGTAGTTGTTGTTTGTGGGAAAAATGAAGCGTTAAAACAGGATTTGTTAGGGTTACAGGAAAAAAATCCTGATGCATTAAAAGTATTTGGTTATGTAGAAAATATTGATGAACTATTCCGTGTTACTTCTTGTATGATTACAAAGCCAGGCGGTATTACGTTAAGTGAAGCGGCAGCATTGCAAGTACCTGTCATTTTATATAAGCCTGTTCCAGGACAAGAAAATGAAAATGCGATGTACTTTGAAAGAAAAGGGGCTGCAGTTGTCATTCGTGATGATAGTGAGGTTTTTGCAAAAACAGAGGCGTTATTACAAGATGATATGAGGCTTCTTCAAATGAAAGAAGCGATGAAAAGCATTTATCGTCCAGAGCCAGCTGATCATATTGTGGATACAATTTTGGCAGAAAACCATGTAGAACCGAATCATATACCTATTAAATCACCTGCTCTTGCACAATCATTTACTTAATATGAAACCCTCTTTTGTATGTTTAAAGAGGGTTCTTTATTATTTTCGAAGATAAAGACTTATCCACATGAAGAGTGCGCTTTCATTAAACAGTAAAGTCGGAATATTAACAACTATATCCACATTATCCACAATTTTTAGAAAAATATCCACAATTCTAACATTTGATGTGCGTTACGATATATAAACTGGTGAAAGGTTTGCCTAATTTATTCACAATTCTATAAATTATGTGGATAACGTTATCCACATAAAAAAGGTTCCTTATTTATAAGGAACCTTTTTCCTACTCTATCACGTAGAAAAAATATGTAATGAGAATGAATAATTAGGGGGGGAGAACTTCTAATTATTCATTCTCACTTTAAATACTTTTCGAGCGATAACCCGCTGCGCGATCTGCTTTACGAAATTCTCGTTGGTAGAGAACTTCTTGTGTACTAGATAATGCGTTTTTTGCTTTATCACGTTTCTTTTTATCCATTACAAATCACCTCGTGTCCTAAAGTCACTATTTATCGTTTCCAAAGACATGGGGTGATATACGTATATATCAAAATGTTAATGGTTAATTATTATTTCTGAAAATTTAGATTATGCTTCTTTTAAGTGATGAGAATCTTGGAACGTTGTATCTCGCATTGTAGCAAGTGTATATTGATCTTTTGGAATTTCATATAAGTTATATACTTCTTCATTTGCGTTAATTTCATCATAAACGGCTTTTCTTGTTTCGTTTGCTAGGTTTACATATTGTAATTTTTCTGCAGCTTTAATAGAACGAATATTTATTTTGCGAATACGCATAAAGATCGTTTCAATATCTAACTCGTAGAAAAGTTCGCTAAAAAATGAATCTTTTGCCAATTTATTGTAGCCTTTTCCGTGATAAGGTTTGCCAAGCCATGTTCCAAGGAATCCGGCTTTTTCTTGCACATCAAATAAAGTAATTGTTCCGATAGGGTTACCCCATTCATCTAAAATTGTGCGTGAAATTAATTCCCCACGCTCTTCAGCTTCAATCGTTTGTTTCGTTAAAAATAAATATTCCTCATAAGAATAAGCCTTTTGACGCACAAAAGGGAAGACAGCTGGATCCACCATTAACTCGTATAGAACGTGGCTGTCGTGTAAGTCGCGTTTTTTCAACATACTAACTCCTCCTCACACGAGGGTAGCATGACGAAAAAACACCCCACCCTCGAAATTTTTATATCAATCTTTAAAAAATTTCGGGGTGGGAATCGAACCCACTAGAACCAGTTTCTAACGCTGGTGGCGCACCATTTGCCTTCCCCATTCATCAATTTGAAAATGATAATCACGACACAAATTGATTATGGTTTCATTCAGTTTATAATCGTATAATACTTTATCTAGTCAAAAAAATAAACTAGTTTTTTTTATTTTTTTTGTAAATTATTTTTCCATCAATCATAGTTAGTACAGGCTTGGCTAAATAATGGAAAGGATGATGGGTCCAGAGCACAAGATCAGCGTCTTTTCCAGCCTCAATGCTTCCAATTCTATCCTCTAAACGTAAATTTCGCGCTGGAAATATAGTGATTCCTTCTAGTGCAGTTTTTTCGTCTAATCCTTCCCTTACTGCGACAGCAGCACAAACATTTAAATATTGAATGGGTGTATAGGGGTGATCTGTTGTGATGGAAACTTCCACTCCATTTTTTGATAATATATGGTAAGTATCCCATGTTTTATTTTTTAGTTCGATTTTAGAACGGCGTGTAAGCGTGGGGCCAACTGAAACCTTCAAATTGTGTTTTGAAAGTTCTTCAACAATAAAGTGTCCTTCTGTACAATGTTCAATACGTAAATCAAGATTGAACTCTGTTGCAAAGCGTAGAGCGGAACTAATATCATCTGCTCGGTGAGCGTGGATACGTACGGGTATTTCACGGCGTAATGCTTTTAAAATAGGAAGCATTCGAAAATCTGCTTCATGCCCGTAGTGCTGTGCTTCATAAAATGATTCCCGAAGTAATCCCATAATTCCCATACGCGTAATGGACTCTTTTGTTCCATTACTATGGACTTTTTTAGGATTTTCGCCAAAGGCAATCTTTAAGCCAGCAGGTTCTTGAATGATCATATGATCAATACAAGTTCCGGCTGTTTTTATTACACAAGTCGTACCACCGATGATGTTTTGACTTCCTGGCATAACGTGAACAGTTGTAATTCCATTTTGTACCGCATCTTGAAATGCAATATCCAAAGGGTGGATTCCGTCTAAAGAACGAATATGGGGTGTTGAAACTTCAGACGTTTCATTTGCATCATTGCCAGCCCAACCAGTACCTTCATCATAGAGACCAAGATGGGTATGGACATCAATAAATCCAGGTAAGAGATGAAGAGCACGTGCGTCTATAACTGTCATATCTTGAGTAGGTTGAATGGAAGGCTTGACCTCAGCAATTTTTTCTCCTATAACGAGTACATCCCCTTGAAATTTTTGGGATGTAATAGGATATACAATGGCTTGTTTGAGCAATATTTTCATAGGTACCTCATTTCTGTTACTTTATAATGTTAATGGAATGTAAGGGAAAGTAACTGAAAGATTATTTGTGTAATAATGCTCCGGATGCTAGAAAATAAAAGTTTTGAAAGGGCCCTCTGTAAAACTGTGTTTTAGAAGTACTACATTGTATGCGAAAGTATATTTTGTAATGCATGGTCTATTGACGGAAATGTGTATTGATACCCATACTCAATTGCTTTACTAGGTAATACATGTTGCCCTTCTAGTACAAGTATGCTCATCTCGCCTAATAAAGCATGAAGCATAAATGAAGGGACAGGTAACCAATGAGGTTTTTTTATTATAGTTGCAATGATTTCTCCAAATTCCTTCATTCTTATAGGATCAGGAGCTGTAATGTTAAGAGGTCCATCAATTTCTTCTTTGTGTATGATGAAATCAATCATGCGAACGACATCGTCTATATGAATCCATGATAACCATTGATTTCCAGATCCAACTGTACCTCCGATATAGAATTGATAGGGAAGTAGCATTTTTGGAAGGGCTCCTCCGTCTGGACCTAATACGACTCCGAATCTTGCGTAGATTGTCCGTATTCCGAGAGCACGTGCTTTAGATGCTTCTTGTTCCCATGAATATACTGTATTTGCTAAAAAGTCATTTCCAGGAGTCACATGCTGTTCTGTAAAAGACTCGGTTTCAGACGTTCCATAGTATCCAATTGCACTTGCGTTAATAAATGTGTGTGGTTTTGTAGGGAGTGCCTGCAATTGTTTAATGAGTCCTTTTGTTGTTTGAATTCTACTGTTTAAAATGACTTTCTTTTGTTTCTTTGTCCATCTACTATTAATAGACTCTCCAGCTAGATTAATAACTACATCAATAGAAGAGAGGGGGAAGGTTTGTAAATCTGGTGTCCATTGTACATACTGAAGGTTAGGATCGGAAGTTTCAGCAGTTTTTTTTCGTGAGAGAATGTAAACAGTATATCCTTTTTGAATAAAAAAGGTAGAAAGGTATTTACCTATAAAGCCGGTACCACCAGAAATTGCGATTTTCACAATTATTTCCTCCTCATTATATATATTCTTGAAAAGCAAAAACGTTCCTTGACTATGTTAAAATAATAGAGAGGTGAGAGTATGGCTGTCATTACAAAAATAGAAGTGCAAAAACGATCGAAAGAACGGTTTAATATTTATATCGATAAAGGTCAAGGTGAAGAATACGGATTTAGTGTCAATGAAGTAATCTTAATAAAACATGGATTACAAAAAGGCTTAGAAATTGATGAAATAGCTTTAGGAAATATTTTGTACAATGAAGAGGTACAAAAAGCATATTTACAAGCAATCTCCTATTTATCCTATCAAATGAGAACGAAACTAGAAATAGAAGATTTTTTACGAAAAAAAGAAGTTGGACAAGCCATCATCTCTGAGGTCGTTTCGAAATTATTACATGACCGATATATTAATGATAAAGAGTATGCTATTTTATATACGAGAACGCAAAGTAATGTGAATCGAAAAGGTCCAACGGTTATTAAAAGAGAGTTGTTAAATAAAGGTGTTCAGGATTTAATTATTACGCATAGTTTACAAGAATATCCGAAGGAAAAGCAAATTGAGAATGCTTTAATTCTTATAGAAAAGAAGAAGAAATCTTATCAAAAGCATTCCTTTTTACAAATGAAGCTAAAGTTAGACGAAATGCTGGTTCGTAAAGGATATTCTAGAGATGTGATTCAAATTTGTTTAGAAGAATTGAAAGACGAAAAAGATGACGAAAAGCAACGAGAAGCGTTACACTATCATGGGAATAAATACTATGAGAAATATAAGAAGTATGATGGATGGACATTTGAAAATAAGATGAAACAAGCGTTATATCGCAAAGGATTCTCTATCGATGAGATAGAGATATTTTTGCAAATGAAACGCGAAGAGGGATGAGGGAATAAAATGAATATGCCAAAACGCTACAGTGAAATGACACCATATGAGCTAAGGGAAGAAATTGGGGTTTTGAAAGAGCAAGCGATAAAAGCTGAGCAACTTGGAATTGTAAATGAGTTCGATGTATTAATGCGAAAGATAGCAATGGCTCGCGCTTATATGACTGACATAAACAAATTCCATATCGGTGAGACATATGAATTAGTAGAAGAACCTGGTATATTATTTGAAATTACGTATTTCAATGGGGTATTTGCTTGGGGACATAAGCAAAATGATAATGAAGAGATTGGAATACCGATTTCTTTATTGCAAGAAAAATAAAAACCAGAGAGCGAATATCTCTCTGGTTTTCATCTTTGGTAGGCGTTACAGGAGATAGGAGATTCTAAAATTGGCGTTTTTTACATTCATTCGCCAATATAATGAGAGACTGGGTTTGTTGCGTCTGTCCGTTAACTTGCGCTTTTGCATGTTTCGGACGAGTCCACGTATGGTTAAATAATTCAGAACGACTATCTAAGCGATCACGGTAGCTCATCTTTATCACCTCGTGTAGGAAGTTAAGTTACTTTGTTACTACTCTTCCTGCTGATTTGCAGCACGCATACGTTCTTGTGGGTGCGTGTTAATTGTGCCGTTAGGTCGTTTCGAAGCGAAGCGTGATTTCGCTTTCGGTTGACCGTCGATTTTGCTGTTGTTTTTTGACTCAGACCAAAATTCGGCTTGTTTACCCATTGCGAACGCCCTCCTCATCATCAGTTGATACCTCTTGAAGAAGTATCAATTATAGAATGTGCAAAATAGAAGAAACTATCCTTTAGAAATGAAGGGATAATTAGGTAAAGGAGACTAGAACATGAATGATATTTATGAAGCATTAACGAAAGAACTATTAGACAAAAATGACAAGCTTTCTTACGCACAAGCGCGTGCTTGGGTTGAATTACTGTGGGAAGATTTTCAAACGACTTATGCGAAATCAGGTCGTTATCAAGGAGAAGAAATGACTGAACAAGTTGTGCGATCATGGATTAATAATCATGGAGGACGCCTTCATGAAATGCGTACAAATAATCCGAAATATAGCCATTTAATCAATCAAGAAGATCATTTGAAACATTAAAAAAAGCGACTGAAGTCGCTTTTTTTAATGTGGAAGTAACTCCAGTTTTTTTCGAAGTTTTTCTTCACTAAAAATCCATCCTGTATAGGAACTAATAATATTTAAATTATGATCGAGTTGAACGATCGCAACGAATGGATAATAGTCTTTACTACGATATCGCAAATCAATGAATCGAACTTCATAATAATGATCATAATCGAAAATGTCCCAGCGATATACAGGGGAGAAAGATAAAAATGCTGAGATGTTTTCATCTTGTTTAGCTGCGCGCATAATAGCATTATCTGGGAACGGTACCCGATCGAACTTATCATAGATCATAATGTTACCACGATGCCATCTAGCAACGTAGTAATAATCGGTTGTAACGACTGCTAAATGATAATGATAAAATCGATAAGAAGGAGAAATGATTATCTTCTCAACATTTTTGAAACGTTTTTGTACAACACTTCTTATATTTCTATGCATCATAATCCGTCCGATGTAGTAAACAATCATTAATATATACGCTGCTAAGGCAGTATATCCTTTATGGGAACCTACGAGCATACAAGCAATTGCGAGTATATGGATAAAGAAAATGACGGTATCAAATGTATTAATGATGCCGAGCGCTACCCATTTTTTTGTGAAGGGCCGTAATGCTTGTGTACCGTAGGCATTAAAAATATCTACAAAGACATGAAGAAAGACGGCAATAAAGGACCAAAGTAGTAGATGCAAATATGGAGCGTCTGAAAAGAAGGCGAAAGAGATGCCACTTATAAGGAAAGACCAAAGAATCACTGCAGGAATGGAATGAGTAATCCCACGATGATTTCTTATATATTTAGCGTTATTACGCAATTTTAAAACTGTATCGATGTCAGGAATATTGGAGCCGGCAATTGTAGCAAGCATAACTGCTTGTGGCCCAATATCACTTTGTGCTATGGCTGGATCTAACGTGGCCAAACTGCCTAGAGTAACGCCCATAACAAGGTGAGTGGCTGTGTCCATAGAAATCCACCTCCGTTTTTTATTAATGTAACTCTTTTTATTCGATACCTCAAGTCCTTTGCCTTCTATTTCCTATGTCATCTTACTTAAATTTTTTCCTAAAATCTTTATAATAGTACTTATATGCAAAAAAATGAGGGGGACCAAGTTTGACACTTGAAATATTAAATAATTTTAACATAGAGCAGTTTCAAAATGATTTAATTGGTTGGTTTGAAAAAGAGCAACGCGACTTACCGTGGCGTAAAAATAAAGATCCATACCGTGTTTGGGTTTCGGAAATTATGTTGCAGCAAACTAGGGTAGAAGCTGTAAAACCATATTACGCAAATTTCATGGGGAAGTTTCCTACTCTAGAAGCTTTGGCAAATGCTGATGATGAAGAAGTGTTAAAAGCATGGGAAGGTTTAGGCTATTATTCTAGAGCGCGAAATTTACATGCAGCCGTAAAAGAAGTAAAAGAAGTATATGGCGGGATTGTGCCAAGTGATGTAAAGAAGATTGAGAAATTAAAGGGAGTCGGTCCCTATACAAAAGGTGCTATTTTAAGTATCGCATATGGTATACCAGAGCCGGCAGTTGACGGAAATGTTATGCGTGTATTATCTCGCATTTTATCAGTATGGGATGACATTGCAAAACCAAAAACGAGAAAAGTGTTTGAAGAGATTGTGCGTGAAATTATTTCGGCTGAAAATCCATCTTATTTTAATCAAGGTTTGATGGAATTAGGAGCATTGATTTGTATTCCTAAAAATCCAGCATGCTTACTTTGTCCTGTACGTGAGCATTGCAGGGGATATGCTGAAGGTGTTCAAAAGGAATTACCAGTAAAAAGTAAAGCGAAAGCCCCTACGATGGTACCGATCGTTGCAGGAGTACTTCAAACTGAAGATGGTCGTTACGTCATTAATAAACGTCCAAGTACCGGTTTATTAGCTAACATGTGGGAGTTTCCGAATATTGAACTTGGCGAAGGGATTCGAAGTCAGAAAGAACAGCTTACAGATTATATGAAAGAAAAATTTGAGCTCTCGATTTCTATTGATGAATACGCAATGAATGTACAACATACATTTACACATCGCACATGGGATATATTCGTATTTTACGGAAAAGTAACTGGTGATATCGTTGAAACAGATACATTGAAATTTGTATCGAAAGAAGCATTTGAGCAGTTACCTTTCTCTAAATCACATCGTACGATTTATGAGAATTGTGTTGAGAAAATTACAATGCAATAAAGTGAAACTTTAATCAGTGGGGGTTTTCTTCATCCCCCACTGATTATCAGCCCTCACCAATCGGACTTTTATGGGCAGCCCGACCCCCACCTCACTTCTTTGCTTTCGCTACATTTTGAGGTGGGGGTCTTACTGCCCATTAAAGCGGGATAAACAAAAAAAGTGTTCCCAGGTTGGGAACACTTTTTTAATCGTAAGAAATTTTTGTCCCATGAGTCCAACTAGCATCACCTTCTTGTAAGCCGCCTCTTGATTCAATTTCTATTACAATTTCTTTGTAGATACTTTGACCTTCTGCATTTAAATACGGCAAAATCTGTTGTAATGAATGATGAAAATAAGCCAATTCATCTTCTTTCCACTCACTTTTTGAAACCATCGTTAGTTCAGTCATATCGCGTCCTACATACATATTCCCACCTCCATTTTCTATAGTTTGAATGAGTAACAAGAGATATATGCGGAATTTTTTCAAAAGAAAATTACGGATAGCTTCTAGTTGAATTGGTTACATTATTGATTGTGGAGGTGAGAAAGATGAGTAAAAAACAACAAGGTTATAACAAGGCAACTTCTGGTGCTAGCATTCAAAGTACAAATGCTAGTTATGGTACAGAGTTTTCAACTGAAACAGATGTGCAAGCAGTAAAACAAGCAAACGCACAATCAGAAGCGAAGAAAGCACAAGCTTCTGGTGCACAAAGTGCAAACGCTAGTTATGGTACTGAATTTGCAACTGAAACAGACGTGCATGCTGTGAAAAAACAAAATGCACAATCAGCTGCAAAACAATCACAATCTTCTAGTTCAAATCAGTAATGAAAGAAAAACACTTCTCTAATTCGAGAGAAGTGTTTTCTTTGTGCTTTGGTCATGGGAATGAAAATAAAATGAACGACATAACTTCTAATAAGTCAACAAATGTAGTCAAAGGAGAAGGAAGTTAAAGATTAGAAATATGTAATGAGGAATAATAAATGATAAATAAGTCCAAAAGGGGGTAAGTAATGAACGATTTTGATAAGTTGGTAGGAGAGCAATTGGAAACGATGGATGAGTTGTTGAAGTTACAAGCTCACCTAGAGAAGTATCAGCAAATTGAAATGAGCGAAAAGGATACGTGCGATAAAAAGGAATTACATTTTATCCGCCAAGAAATATATAGAACAGAATTAGCGCTCAAGCTATTACATGAGAAATTTGAAGAGCAAACAAATAGTGTGATTCAATCTTTTGAAACTGAAAAAATGATTTCAAATTTAGGATAAGATATATTGTTGCCTTTAGGTGAAAGGTCCTTCTGTACATGGAAATGAGGAAGGACTTTTTTTATTCTCATTTCTTCCTTTATAAAATGTTAAGCGAAGATCCTTGTTTCTTAATAGGATTAAGGATATCGTATTCAGTGTAAAATATAGAGTCTTATCGCTTTAGTTTTAAAATTTCGACAAAAAAGTTATAATAGAAAAAAAGTGAATGCAGTTCAAAGGGCATTTGCAGTTGAAGGAAGGGAGCATATATGGGATTTCCCAAAGAAGGAGAAAAAGTACAAATACATAGTTATAAACATAATGGCTCCATTCATAGAATGTGGGAAGAGACAACGATTTTAAAAGGGACACAAAGTCTTGTGATCGGAGCAAATGATCGTACAGTAGTGACAGAATCAGATGGCCGAACATGGATTACTCGTGAACCAGCAATTTGTTATTTTCATGCAAACTACTGGTTTAATGTGATTGGAATGTTAAGGGAAGAGGGCGTATATTATTATTGTAATTTAAGCTCACCTTTTGCATATGATTCTGAAGCGTTAAAGTATATTGATTATGATTTAGATATTAAAGTGTATCCAGATATGACATATACACTTTTAGATGAAGATGAATATGAAAAACATAGTCAAATTATGCAATATCCACCTGTAATTGATACGATTTTAAAACGAAATGTAGCACAACTAACACAATGGATTCATCAAAGAAAAGGGCCATTCGCACCAGACTTTGTAGATATGTGGTATGAGAGATATTTAATGTACAGAAATTAAAACAAACCTGCAGGGGATTTCCCCGCAGGTTTGTCCTATTAGAGGGGGGATTATGTGCAAGGTATAAAAAGATATTTGCAATTTGTTAAACCATATCGATGGCTTATTGCTATTACGATTATGATTGGTCTAGTTAAATTCGGCATCCCGCTCATTATGCCGTGGTTATTAAAGTATATTATTGATGATGTCATTCAGGGCGGAGGGTCACTTCAAGATAAGACGTCCCAACTAGTAACAGCGATTGGGATTGCCTTTTTTATTTTTGCAGTGTTAAGACCACCGATTGAATATTATCGTCAATATTTTGCGCAGCGTATCGCAAATACAATACTATATGATTTGCGAAAACATATTTTTGGTCATTTACAAAAGTTGAGTTTACGTTATTATTCGAATACAAAAACAGGGGAGATTATTTCGCGTGTCATTCATGATGTAGAACAAACGAAGGATTTTGTAATTACTGGTTTGATGAATGTTTGGTTAGACACGGCAACAATTGCTATCGCTATCATTGTTATGTTTTCTATGAATATAAAATTGACATTTGTTGCGCTATTAATTTTACCTATTTATGTAGTGGCAGTGAAATATTTTTTCGGGCGTCTTCGAAAATTGACGAAAGAGCGTTCACAAGCGTTAGCAACGATGCAAGGGTATTTACATGAACGTATTCAAGGGATGCAAGTGACACGTAGCTTTGCATTAGAAGAGTATGAAGGGAAGCAATTTGAAAAAAGAAATAATGAATTTTTGACGAAAGCGTTAACACATACGAGTTGGACGGCGAGAACATTTTCGGCAGTAAATACGTTAACAGATTTAGGGCCGTTACTCGTGATTGGTTTTGCGGCGTATGAAGTGATTCAGGGGCAGTTAACCTTAGGAACTATGGTTGCCTTTGTTGGATATATGGATAGTTTGTATAGTCCACTTCGCCGCCTTGTCAATTCCTCTACGACATTAACACAGTCTTTCGCATCGATGGATCGGGTGTTTGAACTGTTAGACGAAAAATACGATATTGTGAATGTACAAGGTGCGGTACAAACGAAAAAATTAAATGGTGAAGTGATATTTGATAATATATCTTTTCGTTACAACTCGGATGAAAAAGAGGTATTACATAACCTTTCGTTAACTATATTGCCAGGAGAGAAGGTAGCACTTGTAGGAGCGAGTGGGGGAGGGAAGTCATCTCTTGCTAGTTTAATCCCGCGTTTCTATGATGTCTCTTCAGGCACAGTTTATGTAGATGGGATAGATGTTAGAAAGTATGATATGAGAAATTTACGTAGTCATATTGGAATTGTACTGCAAGATAATTTGTTATTTAGCGATACAATCGGGGCAAATATTTTATATGGGAATCCGAAAGCTACAGAGGAAGAAGTAATTGCAGCTGCCAAAGCTGCGCAAATTCATGATTTTATTATTGAGTTACCTGATGGTTATGATACTGTCGTCGGGGAACGCGGTGTGAAGTTATCTGGTGGGCAAAGGCAACGTGTAGCGATTGCACGCGTGTTTTTAAAGAATCCATCGTTACTTATATTAGATGAAGCGACTTCCGCTTTGGATCTAGAAAATGAACGATATATTCAAGAGGCGCTTCAAACGTTAGCTGCTGATCGAACGACGATCATAATTGCACATCGATTGGCGACGATTACGCATGTGGATACGATTATTTACATTGAAGATGGTGAAATTAAAGAAACAGGATCTCATGAAGAATTAATGAAAAAAAGAGGATATTACCACAATTTATATCAACTTCAACATATAACAGAAACAGCTCCTTTAGCGTAAAAGGAGCTGTTTTTTATTCGTCTTCTTTTTTATCATCGATTTTGAGTTCTGCTTCTGGTTTATGGTATGTGTAGAAGCTATCCACAAGTAAATCTAAATGCTCTACTTCTTCACTATAGTTAATAATAGCAGAAATAAGAGGGAAGAGATGTAGCCATGTTTTATATGCCTCTTCATCATCCTTGTTTTGATATTCCATAAAGATATCAATTAATTCCTGTTTACCTGTTTCAACTTCATCAAGCATTTCAACGGATTGTTGTTTTTTTGCTTTACCAATAAATTTTAATAAAACTTGTTCATGATAATGTGTTAATGAATCAAGTTCGTTCTGAATAGATTCCTGGAATTCTTCTGGCATATAGCGCAGTTCGTTTTCAGTACGATGTAATGATTTTAACGTACTTAAAGCACGACTTGTCGTCGCTAACATTTGTCTGAATAAAACAAGCTTACGAATTTTTGCGAACTTTACTTTTTTCGTATAGCTTCTTTCTTCTTTATACAGCAAATAGTAATGGTTTAGTTTGATCATTTTTTCTTTCATACGATCAATATCAGTTTTTAATGTTGTAAAATCAGAAGCTTGCCTGCTATTCATTCGAATCCATTTTACAATTTCTTCGGTATTATCAACGATGCGATGATATAACTTTGTTTCGTATTTTGGCGGCATAAACACTAAATTTACAAGTGAAGCCGCAATAATTCCAACCATAATCGTCGCAAATCGAAGTAAGGCAAAACTAAAGAAATCTTCACCTTGATACTCCATAATAGCGATAACTGTTACTAAAGCAATTGATATTGTGTTTTCTAATCGTAATTGCAATGTAAGAGCAATTACTAATATACATGTTAATCCAATAATAAAAGGATTATGTCCAAAAGCAGTAGCGAATGCGATAGCGAATACCGCACCAATGACGTTTGCTTGAATTTGTTCAAGTGCAGTTAAATACGAACGGTATACAGACGGTTGAACAGCGAAGATAGCTGAGATTCCCGCAAATACTGGACTCGGTAAGTTAAGTAAAATACAAGCAAATAAAGCTAATGTGATGGCAATACCCGTTTTTAAAATGCGAGCACCAAGTTTCATACCCTTAATAAGATCCTTTCTCTTGTCATAATGAATGTACAACATGATACTATACATTCATTACAATATGTTAGCAAGTGATATTTTAGTGACGTTAATAAGAAATTAAGATTCATTTTATACTTTTTCCTAATTCTTTTTAAACATCAATTTTTAGTAAAAAAACCTGCTGAATTTCAGCAGGTTTCAAATTGTTACTATAGATTACTATGAGAAGTGTACTTCGTCAATTTTTTTCTTGAAGATGAAAATTAGGCATATCACTCTGTTGAGATAGATGGATCAGCCTGCTCTTTTTTCGGGATGATTTCAAAAAACTGTTGCTGCATATCATCGAATAACGGTGTCAATAAAGCAACTTCCTCGTATTGCTCATGTTCATTTAATACACGGATATAATCTAGTAATAACTCGGTCACATCTTGCACACCATTTTTACTAAGTGGTTGTAATGTAACATTTGCTCCTTTTGCGATTCTTCTTTTTAAGGCCTGTTCTGTTAAACCTAAGCTTGAATCATGGCGTAAATAAACAACACCGCCAGTCATACCAGCACAAATCCATGGACCAGGATCTCCTAAAACAAGCGCACGCCCATTTGTCATATATTCAAAAGCGAAACCTTTAATATTAGAGTATGCTCCTATATTCCCTTGTTCTTTTTCGCGGAGTGGCTTTATCATGCGTCCGCCAATTATCATGTCTGCTCCAGAGAGGCGAATGCCAGCGCGAGCATCAGCGTTACCTTGAACGTATAGCGCCCCTTTTTGTGCACCGTATCCAAAACCTTTTCCGACAGAACCGTTATAATATAGACCGTCTTTTCCTTTTGCTTTTGTTATATAAATACCACCACCAAAGGAGGTTTTACCAATACCATCTTGTGCGCCGCCGTTTACGTGTATAAATAAGTTCTCACTATTGTAAGCACCTAATCCATTTCCAGGAATCGAGCCATTCGTATACTTTAATGTAAGTGGTTCAAGCTTCGTGTCTTCATATAATTTACTACGAACGCGATAACAAGATTCTAGACCACCCATAACGCGTTGCTCTACGCCAACGCCTACTAATTCTTTTGAATGAGGAGAATGAATTGTTTCAAATTGTTTTTCTAGTACGTGTTCTGTTTTTGTACCAGATGGATGTTCTATCGTTTGTAGTAAATTACATAAGTTTAATAAATTTTTGCCTCGAACTTGTTCTAATAAATCGGAACGCCCGACAATTTCTTGTAAATTTGTATAGCCGAGATTTCCTGTTAATCGTTTTAGTTCTTCGCCAAAAGTAGTGAATAAATGTAATAATCCAGCCACGGCGCTTTCTAATTCACGCGGGACGAAGCGGCGTAATCCGTGTTCTTTCGCTTGAGCTTCAGATTCAATCTGTGTTGCGATTCCAACGTGGCAAGTATCTAGATGACATCCGCGGCAAGTTGTACAGCCAATTGCAATCATGGATAATGTACCAAATCCAATGCGGTTTGCTCCAAGGAGCATAATTTTCAAGGCATCATTCACACTTCGAATACCACCATCAGCCCAAATTTCTACTTTATGTCTCATATTTGCTTCTAATAAAGCATTGTGAGCGGCTTTCACACCAATTTCTACAGGAAGCCCTACATGTTGCAATGCGTGAATACGTGCGGCACCTGTACCACCATCAAATCCGCTAATGTTAATAAAATCAGCACCAGCTTTAGCGATACCGACAGCAATTGTTCCAATGTTAGGGACGACAGGAACTTTTACAGCTACTTTTGCAAGCTGATTAGCCGTTTTAATTTCTGTAATCATTTGAGCCAAATCTTCAATGGAATAAATATCATGGTTGTTAGAAGGTGAAATTAAATCAGAGCCAATTGTAGCATTACGCGCTTCAGCGATTTTGGCTGTTACTTTTGAACCTGGCAAATGTCCACCTTCACCAGGCTTGGCACCTTGCCCAATTTTTATTTCAATTAAGTTTGATGAATTGAGTAGTTCGGCGTTTACGCCAAATCGTCCGGACGCGATTTGTTGTCCACGTGTATGTGGATATTTTCCAATCATATCTTTAATTTCGCCGCCTTCACCGTTCAAACTAATCATATTTAGCTGATCAGCTGCTTCTGCATATGCACGAAAGGCAATTTCATTTTGAGAACCGAATGACATGGAACTAATAATAAATGGTAAATCATGATTTTGAATACTGATGGACACTTCTTCAGCCGGAACGACATGTTTTGTTTCTTTCGTTTGAACAAGATGTCTAATTGCGATTGGGTTATTTTCTTCTAATTCACTTAATTTTTCACGGTAATCATCATAAGAGTTTCCCTTTGCAACATCGCCGATTGCTTTCCAAATTCGCGGGAATATATGAAAAGATTTTCGCATTCTAACTTTAGGATTGTTATAATCGTTCGCTCGCATTTGTGCATCTTCAGCAAGTGATTCAAGAGAAAAAGCTAAATCATTTGAACCTAAGAAATTTGTAATTTGCAATATATTTGCGATTTCTTCATGTAACCCGATAGAAGAATAGAGGCGACCGTAACCACGCAATTCATGAATTCCAATTGTTGAAATGACTTTTTCCAGTCCTTTATTAAGTGCATGATATAAATTCGTAATTGGTGTTTTTGTCCCATCATTTACGGTTGCAAATAGTAAATATGGATTGATACTATCTGCTCCTAATCCATACAGTGTGACGATATCGTGTAAGGAGCGAAGGGCACCAGAACGTATAACGAGAGAGCAGTTTCGGCGTAATTTATTTTCGCTTAATACATGATGTACTTTCGCGGTAACTAAATGCGGATCAATCCATAATCGTCCATTTAGGTGAGCGTCAGCATCGTCTATTAATAATAGGGAAGCTCCATCGTTCACGGCTGTTATCGCTTCAGAACTAATTCGACTTAAGGCACATTGTAAAGTTTCTGCCTGACTGAATGTAGCAGAGATTGTAGCGATAGAGCTATGAGTATTGAATAGTTGTATAAGTTGCTCGTACGTAATTGTGTGTAATTCTTCTACAATAGATTGTGCTACACTTCCTTCTAAAATGATTGGGGAAAGCATCTCAACTACAAATGGCTGTTTAGCATCAGCCAATAAACTTGGACGTTTGCCAAGTATCGTTCGGGTGGAGAAGTGTTCAACTTCTCGATCGCGATCGATTGCTGGATTTGTAACAACAGCTACACTTTCCTTAATGAAGTCAGCGATATTTCGTCTATCAGTATCAAGTGCAGCGAGTGGTGAGTCATGCCCAAGTGAGCGAATTGGTTCAACACCTTTTGTTGCCATCTGTTCAAGAAGCTGAATATGTTCACGATCCCATCCGAAAGCAACGTATTGTTTTGTGTCAACTTGCATAGAATCACATAATCCTTGGATTTCTTTCGTTTCAGGGGTAGATAAGTTTAAATGATAATCTTTAGTATCCACTCGTTCTTTAAAACGGTCATATACTTGAGCTTGGTATTTGTCATATTCATAAAGAACAAGCTCATCTTGTTCATTCCACTTTAGTCCGACTTTTTCCCCTGGAGCGAGTGGTTTTGGTTCTGCTACATATTCAGTTGGGGATACAACTCCAGGTTCAGAAGAGAAAATATAAGAGCTTTCTGTCTCTACTTTCCATACTGGTCGTAGCCCGAGGGAATCCACGCTGAAAACAGCTTCATCTTTATAACGTGAAATAATGCCAGCTGGACCTTGTGCAAAATGGCCCCATGCTTCACGTATATACGTATATAAATCTTGTAAATGTGGTTCATAAAGTTTAATTTCATTAATAATTGGCGGGAATAGTATATCCATTGCTTCAAATAAACTGTAGTTGTATTGAACAAGTAGAGTTTCTAAGGTGCGGTTTAAATCTTGGGAGTCACTGCCCCCAGCAGTAAGTGGAACGTGAATCATTTCAGCTTGATCGCGTAATTTTGCAATTGTGTTAATTTCACCATTATGTCCGAGGATACTAAATGGTTGTACACGAAAGAAGTTAGATAATGTATTAGTAGAATAGCGATTATGTCCTAGTGTCATAGTTGAAGCAATAAGTGGGTGTTGTAAATCATTGTAATAGGCAACAAGTGTATCCCCAGCACCGAGAACTTTATATACAACGTGATCACGACTTAAGGAAGCAACATGAATCGCTTCATTTTCTTCTATTTTTATCGTTACTGTAAATAATGTTTGCTCAATATTTGTAACTTCATTTTCTGCGATAAGAGCAACTTGCCAAAATAAAGGTTCTTCTTGTTTACCAAGTGGACCGAGTGCATCGGAGTTGATTACATCATCACTTTCGAAAAGAATTGCAAAGTTTTCGTTATTTAGTTGTGTACGAATATGATTTTTTAAATTAACTATATTTTCGTTTTTGTTTAGAAAAAAATGTCCAACGATAAAGTGGGGATGATCCACGATCGTTGGATTATATCCGCTACTTTTTAATTTTTCATTCCAAAGTGATTTTGGTACATCAATGTGAATACCGATTCCATCGCCTTCGCCATTAATGAAACCAGCTCTATGATTCATTTTGACGAGCGATTGTATGCAAAGGTCAATATTTTCTTTTGTAGGAATTTTTCGTTTCTCCATAACGGAAACGATTCCACACGCATCGTGTTCCGCATTTTTGTAATCTCGAAATAAAGACGGTGTCCATGTGTTTGTTTTATTGAGCATCCGTCAATCCCCCCTCTTATGAAAGTTTGAATAATCTTACTATTTGAGGCGTGAGCAGCCTTGTATACAAAAGATAGTAAGGATATAAAATAAAATTAAACAGATAATTATGAATAATTATACTATTAATGAGGGATTTATGAAATAGAAAAAAGGAAAAAAGAAAGGTGTGCTTTCTTTTTTCCTTTTAATGGCGGGATTATTTATTGTTTGCTAAAGCAGCAAATGCTCTACCTACAGCTTCAATTGTATATTCAATATCTTCTTTTGTATGTTCTGTCGTTAAGAACCATGCCTCGTATTTAGAAGGTGCTAAGTTAATTCCTTCTTGCAGCATAAGCTTGAAGAATTTACCGAACATTTCTCCGTCTGTATCTTGTGCTGCATCGTAATCTTCAATTGTATTTGTTGTGAAGTATACAGTTAAAGCGCCTTTTAGGCGGTTTAATGTAATATCGATATTATGTCTTTCAGCCTGCTCTAAAATTCCTTTTTCAAGCATTGCACCAAGTTCATCTAATTTTTCATAAAGCCCTTCTTGTTGAAGAACTTCTAGACAAGCAATACCAGATGCCATAGAAGCAGGATTTCCTGCCATTGTACCAGCTTGATATGCAGGTCCAAGAGGGGCAACTTGTTCCATAATTTCTTTCTTACCACCGTAAGCACCGATTGGAAGTCCGCCGCCAATAACTTTACCAAGCGCTGTTAAGTCTGGTGTTACGCCAAGTAAGTCTTGAGCACCACCGTACATGAAGCGGAAAGCAGTAATAACTTCATCATAAATTACTAGTGCACCAGCTTCGTGAACAAGTTCATTCACTTTCTCAAGGAAGCCAGGTTTTGGCTCTACAATACCGAAGTTTCCAACGATTGGTTCTACAAGAATAGCTGCTACTTCATGTCCCCATTTATCTAATGCTTCTTTTAAAGTTTCTACATTATTAAATGGAACGGTAATAACTTCTTGAGCGATACTTTGTGGTACACCCGCTGAGTCAGGAGTTCCTAGTGTAGAAGGGCCAGATCCAGCTGCTACAAGTACTAAATCAGAATGACCGTGGTAACAACCAGCGAATTTCATAATTTTTGTGCGGCCTGTGTAAGCGCGAGCGACACGAATTGTTGTCATTACAGCTTCAGTACCAGAGTTTACGAAGCGAACTTTATCTAATGCAGGCATTGCTTCTTTTAACATTTTTGCAAATTTTACTTCTAGCGCTGTTGGAGTTCCGTAAAGTACACCATTTTCAGCAGCTGTTGTAATTGCTTTCGTAATGTGCGGGTGAGCATGTCCAGTAATAATAGGACCGTATGCTGCTAAATAATCGATATATTTATTTCCGTCTACATCCCAGAAATAAGCACCTTTTCCACGTTCCATAGCAACAGGAGCGCCGCCACCAACTGCTTTAAAAGAACGAGAAGGACTATTAACACCGCCAACGATATGTTCTAAAGCTTCTTTATGTAATGCTTCTGATTTTGTGAATTTCACTACCATTCATCTCCTTACAAAAATCTATGTATTATTCTAACATGTTTTTCGAAAAGACGTATTGTTTGTGATAGAGAAGGCAGTTGGGTAAACTATTCGTTGTGACATTTAGGAAGGGGGTCCGGTTATGAAATCGGTAATTGAGGTACAAGGGTTACGTAAAGAATTTACAGCCTATTCAAGTCGTCCAGGTTTAAAGGGTGCATTTCGCGATTTATTAAATCGTAATTATAAAATAGTACCAGCAGTAAATGATGTATCTTTTACTGTGAAACAAGGTGAAATGGTTGGATATATCGGTGAGAACGGTGCCGGTAAATCAACGACAATTAAAATGCTTACGGGAATTTTGACTCCGACATCAGGAGACATTTTAGTAAATGGGATGAACCCACATAAGCAGAGGGAAGAATTTGTAAGAACAATTGGTGTTGTTTTCGGTCAACGCTCGCAGCTTTGGTGGGATATTGCCGTGCAAGAATCGTTTCGTTTATTAAAAAAAGTGTACGGTGTCTCAGACGCTCAGTATAAGGAACATATGGAGCACGTAATCGAAACGTTAGATATTGGTCCTTTGTTAGACAAGCCAGTTCGAAAGTTATCTTTAGGTCAAAGAATGCGTTGTGAATTAGCGGCGGCATTAATTCATAATCCACCGTTATTATTTTTAGATGAACCAACAATTGGGCTAGATGTACTTGTGAAATTGAAAATACGTGAATTTTTAAAAGAAATGAATGAACGTTATAAAACAACAATTTTATTAACAACCCATGATATTACTGATATTGAAGCATTATGTGAGCGCGTTATCATGCTGGATGAAGGAAATATTATGTATGACGGTTCTTTACATAATCTTCGTACGCAGTGGGGAGCAGAGAAGGAAATACATTTTCAGTTTGTCGCACCAGTTTCCTATCAGGCTTTATCAATGGTTATGCCAGATAGTCATGTCGTTTGGTCGAAAGCGAAAGAGGAAAACGCGTGGATTGCCAAAATACCGAATGAAGAAGTTATTATTTCAATGCTTATTTCTAAAGTGGTACAAGCCTTTCAAATTAAAGATTTAAAAATTAACGAAGTGTCTACAGAGGAAATTATTCGTAACATTTATGAAGAAGGTATTAAACATGGGTAAGTACATTGAAATGATTCGAATTCGCTTTTTAATGATGCTTGCGTATCGCACAAATTATTATAGCGGGATTTTAATTTATACGATTAATATCGGTGCGTATTATTTTTTATGGCAAGCAATTTATAGCGGAAAAGAGAATATTGAAAGTTTATCTATTTCGCAAATGACTACGTATATCGCAATTGCGTGGATGGCACGTGCTTTTTATTTTAATAATATAGACAGGGAAATTGCGATGGAGATTCAAGAAGGACGTGTAGCGGTAGAACTGATACGTCCATATAACTATTTAGGGATGAAAGTGATGCAAGGTCTTGGTGAAGGAATATTTCGCTTTGCCTTCTTTTCCATTCCGGGTATGGTCATCGTTACCTTATTATTTTCATTGCAAATTACAACGAACTTTCAAACGTGGTTATATTTCTTCTTATCTTTAATATTTAGTTTTATTATTAATACACAAATTAATTTAATGACGGGAATGCTCACATTCTTCTTATTTAATAATAGTGGAATTATGTATGCAAAACGTGTTGTTATTGATTTGTTTTCAGGTCTATTATTACCAATTAGTTTTTATCCGTTATGGGCCCAAAAGGCAATGATGTTTTTACCGTTTCAGGCTATTAGTTATATTCCGAGTATGATTTTCTCAGAAGGTATACAAGGAAGTAAATTGTATGAGGCATTATTATTCCAAGTAATTTGGGCCATTGTACTTATTATTCCGATTGTACTCATGTGGAGAACGGCGAGAAAACGTCTAATTGTACAAGGGGGATGATGAGATGATATATATAAAACTATTTTTGCAATATGCAAGTCAATATATAAAAACAAAATTGGAGTATCGGGGCGATTTTATCGTTGGATTACTTTCTGATTTATCACTACAGGCTGTTAATTTAATCTTTATTCTTGTTGTGTTTGGACATACGCAAGCATTAAAAGGTTGGAGTAGAGAAGAAGTCATCTTTATTTATGGTTTCTTTTTAGTGCCGTTTGCCATTTTCTCAGCTTTCTTTAACATATGGGACTTTAATGATCGTTACATTATTAAAGGAGAAATGGATCGCATATTAACGAGACCGATTCATAGTTTATTTCAAATTATTTTAGAAAGAATGGAGCTTGAATCTTTAATTGGAGCAATTACGGGAATGATTGTAATGGGCTACGCAGCAGTGGAGTTGCAATTATCTTTTTACTGGTACGATATCTTCTTATTCTTGTTGATGGTAGGAGGGGGCGCACTTGTATACGGAGGAATATTTGTTACCCTTGCAAGTCTTGGTTTTTGGTCGGACGCGAAAAGTTCGATTATGCCGCTAATGTATAACATAGGGAATTATGGCCGCTATCCTGTTAATATTTATAACCGTGTGATTCGCTTCATTTTAACGTTTGTCTTACCATTTGCGTTTGTCGGAGTGTATCCAGCAGCGTACTTTTTAAGAAAAACAGAGTGGAATAGCTATGCATTTGCAACACCGCTCGTTGGTGTTATCTGTTTTACGATTGCAATTACTCTTTGGAATCAAGGGGTAAAAAGGTACCGTGGTGCAGGGAATTAATTATAAAAGCTTGTTTGTTTCTAAGGGATAAATCCAATGGCTGTCTCATACATATAAAATGAGGTGGAGGACATGTTATGGGGATTTATTCTATTAATTGTAGCAATTGCTATTTTGAGAAGTGTCCAATTGTTATGGAGTTCCTATTCAGATTCAACGCGTTTTTTTTCGCTGTATAATCTAGCCACATTATTTTTGATTTATACAACTGTACTAATTGCGTTTGGATTAAGTTATGTTGTATTAGAAGAAATGGGTTTTGCAGTTTTGAAAGAGGATGGAGAAAGCTTAAACGCTCACTCTTTTCAACTCGTTGAAATTTGTTTATATTTTAGCGCAGTTACTTTATTGTCTGTTGGATATGGTGATATATCTCCAATTGGAATTGGGCGGTGGATTGCAATTGGAGAAGCGCTAATTGGATATACATTACCGTTTGCTTTCGTGATGAGGTCTGTAATAGACAATGAAAAATAAGATGGCATTTGTTATAGTAAAAGAAAAGAATAGGAGTGATAACAATGGTTATAGTAGGGGAAATGGCTCCAGAATTTACATTAGAGGGAAGTAACGGGGAACAAGTTCGCTTAGCTGATTTTCGTGGGAAAAATGTAGTTCTATATTTTTATCCGAAAGATATGACTCCAGGGTGTACAACTGAAGCGTGTGATTTCCGTGATTCTTATGGATTATTTCAAGAGAAGGACACGGTTATTCTTGGAGTGAGTCCGGATTCGGCAAATAGACATTTGAAATTTATTGAGAAGCATGAACTTCCATTTACACTTTTAGTAGATGAGGATCATAAAGTAGCAGAATTATACGATGTTTGGAAATTGAAAAAGAACTTTGGGAAAGAGTACATGGGAATTGAGCGCTCTACATTCCTGATTAATAAAGCCGGTGAGCTTGTAAAAGAGTGGCGTAAAGTGAAAGTGAAGGGACATATTGAAGATGTTCTTTCTTATATAAAGTAAATCCATTGTGGAGATAAAATATATAGAAGTAAGGCGAGTGTCTATACATATTTTATTGTCTTACATAAAGTGAAGTGTAGGGCATACCTCCTCAGATGATAGTATTCCAAGTGCGATTATGTCGCACTTTTTTTCTATTGTAAATGCATAAAAAATAGGGAAAGATACATAAGAATAAGGCTATATACAAAAATAAACCACATACTTATAGTAGAAATATTGACGATTTATAAGAAAAGGAGTACACTCTTTATAAGAATTATAAAATAATAATCCGTATAGAATCGGGGTGCATGACGGTGGTCAAAGAAGAATTAAAAGAAGCGCTAGAAATGCTGAAAAATACGGGTGTACGCATTACTCCACAGCGTCATGCTATTTTAGAGTACCTTGTGGAATCAATGACGCACCCAACAGCGGATGATATTTATAAAGCATTAGAAGGTAAGTTTCCAAATATGAGTGTTGCAACTGTCTATAATAACTTACGTGTATTTAAAGAGGTTGGGCTTGTAAAGGAATTAACTTATGGAGACGCTTCAAGTAGATTTGATTATGTTACAAGTCAACATTATCATGTGATTTGTGAAAAATGTGGTAAAATTGTTGATTTTCCTTATGGAGGTTTGGAACAACTTGAAGAGGAAGCTGCAAAAACAACAGGCTTCGTTATTAATAGTCATCGCTTAGAAATTTATGGCGTTTGTCCAGAGTGTCATAAGGCGTAATATATAATAAAGAAAGAGGCTGACGGCTTTACGTCAACCTCTTTCTTTATTATATATGGGAATTACGTTAGGTTCAGAAGGAGTTAAAATGTTCAGTGGAGATCTAATTTAATTAAGAATAAATACAAAAGGTGATTTCTTAACCAAGAAATCACCTTTTAATGTTTAGCTCAGTAAGGATACATTTTCCTTACTGTACTCATATGTGCCTATGATTTATAGCTCTTCTTATTATATTTTTCATCAAATTCTTTTCCTTCTAGATTTCGATCCATTGTTAAAGGTTGGTTGCAATGCATACATGCGTCGACACGACCGAGCATTTTTGTAGGTTTATCGCAGCTTGGACAAATAATTTGTACAGTTTTAGTAGATAACATACCAATCCAAAAATAAACGACTGTACTAGCGATAACAGCTAAAAAGCCAACCATCATAAATGTTGTCATAATAATAATGTTCTCACGGAAAAAGACTCCTAAGTATGCAATGAAGAGGCCGATAAATACTAAACTTAATGCAAAGGTCCGGATTTTATTGATTTTGTTTGAATACTTAATGCTCATTCTCACCACGCTCCTATAACAATAATATAACATAAAATTTAGAATTTTCTATCGTACAGAAATATGGTAAAGTGATAAGATATGAAATGCAGAAGGAAGGGAGATTATAATGATTTTTGAAACATGTTTTTAAACTTTTAACGGGATGTGAAATTTTTTTATAAAAAGTATTGACCATGTATGTACTGCATGATATATTAATAACCGTCGCTGATGCGGAAACGCAGAAAACGATAAAAAAGAAATTAAAAAACTTAGTTGACATCGAAAAACGAAGATGTTAACATAAGGAAGTCGCAAATGAGCGACTAAGTAGTTCTTTGAAAACTGAACGAAACAAACAACGTGAAACGTCAATTTTTATTTTATGATGCTAGACAAA
>NZ_MACE01000046.1 GCF_001883995.1 Bacillus paranthracis
TGAAACCGGAAGATCCGAAGAAACCAGAAGTAAAGCTGGAGAAACCGGAAGTAAGATTGGAAAAATTAATTAAAGAGCCGCAAGTAAAAGTAGAGAGAGAATTACCGAAAACAGGGGCAGCGTCTCCGTGGATGATGTCAGTTGGTGCGGGAATTTCATTCTTAGTTGGCGGAGTATTATTTGTATTAGGTAGAAGAAGAAAACAATAATTCTTTTTAGATGAAAAGCAAAATGAGTTCGATTTTGTATCGGATTCATTTTGCTTTCGTTTTCTGATATAAAAGGAAAAGCTCCTTCCATGCGTGGAAGGAGCTTTATTTTTGTATATTAAAACATACTAGAGCTGTGCATCGGTTGGAGTTTTGCGTTTGGATCGAAGTAAGCTTTCGCATTGTTTACTGCTGTTGGTGCTTCACCGAAGCCGCAAGCAATGAGTTTTACTTTTCCTTCATATGTACAAATGTCACCAGCAGCGTAAATGCCAGGAATATTTGTTTCCATTTTCGAATTCACGAGAATGCTGTTTTTTTGTATATCTAACCCCCAGTTTTTAATTGGGCCAAGAGAAGAAACGAAGCCGTAGTTTACGATTACATCATCAACATCGATGATAATTTTTTCTTCCGTTTTTACATGCTGAAGAACGACTTGTTCAATTTTGTCATCACCAATGAGTTCTACTGGAACGTATGGTGTGCTTACTTCTGCACGAGAGTTCATTAAGCTTTCTACGCTATGTTCATGCGCGCGGAATTTATCACGGCGATGAACGATTGTAACTTTGTCAGCGATCGGCTCTAACATCATTGTCCAGTCAACAGCTGAATCGCCGCCGCCAAATACTACGACGCGCTTACCAGCAAATTTATTCATATCATCAACGAAATAATGTAAGTTTTTCTTTTCATACTTTGCTGTTCCTTCTAATTCTAAGCGGCGTGGTTGGAAAGCACCATTGCCAGCAGTAATAATAACTGATTTAGAATAGTGAGTTTGCTTATTCGTAACAAGTTTAAATATACCGTCAGCTTGTTTCTCAAGCGTATCAACAGCTTCTTCTAAACAAACGGTTGGATCAAATTTCTTCATTTGCTCTTTTAAGTTATCAACTAATTCTTGTGCGCGCACTTTCGGGAATCCGGCTACATCATAAATGTATTTTTCAGGATAGAGCGCGGATAATTGTCCTCCAAGCTGAGGTAAGCTTTCAATAATTTTTACACTTGCTTGTCTCATACCACCATAAAATGCTGTGAATAGTCCTGTTGGCCCACCACCAATAATTGTTATGTCGTAAACTTTTTGATTTTCTGCCACTTTCATTCCCCCTATAGATGGAATTTTGATATTGATTTCATATATTGTTCATATGTACACGAAAATCCTGCAAATGATGATACTTTCAAATAAATGATAGCATATTTGAGTGCATAATACTTCTGAAAACGACTGAATTGTGTGTAAGTTTTCGCATAGATGTTTTTTACATTGTATAAAATATACAGAAAGGAAAATACATGAAAAAAAGGCTGAAAAACCCTTGAAAACGCTATGTTATTTTAAAATATTGATAATTCTCCAGACGCTTGAATTCTGGAATAAAACCGACTAATATAGGGAAGTATTATGTTAAATTTCTATGACAAAATTCGTACGATTTTTTGACTGCGTTTTGTTATGATATAGAATGTGATAAATTCCACATTCTTGACAAATAGAGTTTTTAGTACTTGGTATTATTTTTCATTACTATTATATAAAGAAAAGGGTTGTGATTTGGTGAAGACTCCAAAAATCGTAGTTTTAGGTGCAGGTTATGGCGGGATGATTACGACTGTTCGTCTGCAAAAAGCATTATCTGTAAATGAAGCTGAAATTACGTTAGTAAACAACAACAGCTATCACTACCAAGCGACTTGGTTACACGAGAGCGCAGCTGGTACATTACAAGATGAAAAAATCTGTCTAGATATTCAAGACGTTATTGATACAAATAAAGTGAACTTTGTACAAGATACAGTAGTAGAAATTAAAGCAGCTGAAAAACGCATTATCTTAAAAGACGGCGAGTTAGAATATGACTACTTAGTAATCGGTCTTGGTTTCGAATCAGAAACATTCGGAATTACAGGATTAAAAGAGCATGCATTCTCAATCGCTAACATTAATGCAACTCGTCAAATTCGTGAGCATATGGAAGCTAGCTTCGCTAAATATGCAGATGAAAAGCGCGATGAGTTAGTAACAATCGTTGTTGGTGGTGCTGGATTTACTGGTATCGAGTACGTAGGTGAGCTTGCAAACCGTGTTCCGGAACTTTGCAAACAGTACAATGTACCACGTGAAAAAGCACGTATTATCTGTGTAGAAGCTGCTCCAACAGCACTTCCAGGTTTCGATCCAGCATTAGTAGAATACGCTGTGAAACAACTTGAGAAAAAAGGTGTAGAATTCCGCATCGGTACAGCAATTAAAGAAGCAACTGAAGAAGGTATTATCGTTGCAAACGGTGATGATACTGAATTAATTAAGTCTGAAACAGTAGTTTGGGCTGCAGGTGTTCGTGGTAACGGTATTGTGGAAGAGTCTGGCTTTGAAGCAATGCGCGGACGTGTAAAAGTTGATGAGTACATGCACGCTCCAGGATACGAAGATGTATTCATGGTTGGTGACGCAGCGTTAATCATTAACGAAGAAATTAACCGTCCATACCCACCAACAGCACAAATCGCAATTCAACAAGGTTACAACATTGCGCACAACTTAACTGTGTTAGTTCGTGGTAAAGGCGAAATGAAGAAATTCGTATTCGACAATAAAGGATCTGTATGTTCTTTAGGTCATGACGATGCAATGGGCGTTGTTATGGGCAAAAAGTTAACAGGTTGGAAAGCTTCCTTCATGAAGAAAGTGATCGATAACCGTTACCTATTCTTATTAGGTGGACCTTTATTAGTTCTTAAAAAAGGTAAATTAAAGTTCTTTTAATATATAGTAGAAAAAGCAGAAACGGCTAAGAGCTGTTTCTGCTTTTTTCATTTAAAAAATATAGTATAATATATAAAAAAGAAAGAATATTCTGTCCGTTCTAATAGAGGAGGGTATGACATCATGGAGAAGCGAGGAAAAGTATGGTTAGCTGTCAGTGGCCTAGTAGCTACAAAAGATGGCAGGTGGTTATTCGTTAAGAAGAAATACAGTGGGTTAAAGGGGAAATGGTCTTTACCGGCTGGTTTTGTAAATGAAGGTGAGACCGTTGATGAAGCTGTGAAACGTGAAGTGTTAGAAGAGACAGGTATTGTCGCTCATGTGAAGGGGATCATTGGTGTTAGATCGGGCGTAATTCGCAATGAGATTAGTGATAATATGATTATTTTCCTTTTGGAGCCTGAAGGGGAAGAGATTATTGTACAGGAGAAGGAATTGTCTGAAGTAGCGTTTCTACATCCAGATACGATTGCGGACGATCCAAATACGTCTGTACTTATTACATATTTGTTAGAAAGACAATCAGAATTACATCTTGAAATGGATAAAGCATTAAATCCAGGAGAGCAGTTTGGTTATACAGCCTATCACGTATTTACGGCACATACGAAGGAGAGGGAGAAAGAGTGAGTATACCGGTATTACTTATTTCAATGATGTTATTTTTCATTTTGTTTTTTGGAATTGGATTTTTACTCAACATGATATTGCGAGCGACATGGGTAATGGTTATTGTATATCCGATTGTTTGTATGCTTATTATTAATAAGGCGAGTATGTGGGATTATTTTTCAAAGCCAAAAGAAACATTCTCTTCATTTGGGACAAGTGTATCGCATTTAGGACAAGCAGATGTGTTTATTTTATCTACTGGATTGATTGGTGCTGCTTTAGCGGGAATCGTTATTAAGAAACTTCGGAAAAGCGGATATCAAATGTTTTAATCTCCAATGCAATTGGAGATTATTTTTTTGCATATTCTTTCATCGTATAGGGAATGATTAACGATGAAGGAGTGTGGCATATAAAAATGTTAAAACGATATTGTATTCGCATTATGATGACTTGTTTACTTGCAATTGCATTATGCGTAACATGGAATGCTTTCACAGGAGTTTCTTTATTAGAGATTGTAAAGAAATATGAGGGAACGAGTGCAAAAGAAGTACATGCAGCAGAAGTTAAGAGAAATGTTGCTCCGAGTAAAGAAGTGATAAATGCTTTAGAGCAGGCAAACGACTGGTCTAAATATCGTTCAATTGAAATGACTGCAACAGGTTATACGTCGGGAATTGAGTCAACTGGTAAGAGGCCGGGACATCCGGAGTATGGTATTACATATTCAGGTGTTAAGGCGAAAAGGGATTTATATTCCACAATTGCAGCAGACTTACGCGTATTCCCAATTGGAACAATCTTATTCGTACCAGGTTATGGGTATGGTGTAGTAGCTGATAAGGGCGGTGCAATAAAAGGAAACCGTCTTGATTTGTACTATGATACAGTGAAAGATGTTTATAGCCAATGGGGTAAGAAAAAAGTAAATGTATATGTAGTTAAGATAGGAAATGGTAAGTTTTCAGAAGAAGAGTTAACGATGTTAAACCAAGATGAGACGATGCAAGTGTTTCGTGGTCAATATTTAAAACAAAGATAGTCTAGTGGTAAGTACGCTAGACTTTTTTTATTTTATATAGGGTATAACAGAAGTTAGAATTGTCGCATTTTATCGAAAATAAAGTTATAATAAAGATAGAGTAGAGAAATTTAGGGGGTCTGAACATGTTCCAAGTACAAAAAGAATTAGCAAGCCATGAAGCGGTGATTGTTGCCTTATTTGAAGAAGAGCAAACGAGTAGTTTTGTACAAGAACTGGACAAAGCGTTTGAAGGACAATTACAAGTTTTATTAGAAGAGAAAGAACTTTCTACGAAGAAGAAAGCTATTTCAAAAGTACATAGTTTAGGAAAAACAGATGTGAAACGTTATTATTTCGTTGGTTTAGGTAAGAAAGAATCTTATACGACAGAAACATTACGTTCGGCTCTTGGTAAGACGTTTAAAACACTGCAAGCAGCAAAAGTACAAGATGCAGCAATCTTACTTGATTCTTTCGTAACAGAGAAATTAGACGCGATTGATGTCGCTCATATTGCGGCAGAAGTACAAGGCCTTGGTACATATGAGTTACAAACGTATAAATCAGATAAAAAGGATCGTGTAGAGTTAGAGAAGTTTACGGCTATTACAGCGGAAGATGCACAGGAAATTGAAGCGGCATTAACAGTTGGCTACGTACATGGACGTGCAACAAATTCAGCTCGTACACTTGTAAATATGCCGCCAAACGTATTAACAGCAACAAAGCTTGCTGAGTATGCTGTTGAGTTAGCTGAGAAGTATGATATGGATTATAAAGTTCTTGAGAAAGAAGAGATGGAAGAGCTTGGTATGGGTGCGTTACTTGCAGTAAACCAAGGTAGTGTAGAGCCACCAAAAATGATCGCTCTTATTTATAAAGGAAAAGAAGAGTGGACAGATGTTATTGGATTCGTTGGAAAAGGAATCACATACGATACAGGCGGTTATTCTTTAAAACCACGTGAAGGCATGGTCGGTATGAAAGGTGATATGGGCGGTGCTGCTGCTGTACTAGGTGCGATGGAAATTATCGGTGAACTTCGCCCAGAGCAAAATGTGATCGCTGTTATTCCATCAACGGATAACGTTGTAAGTGGTACCGCATTTAAGCCAGACGATGTAATCACATCTATGAGCGGAAAAACAATTGAAGTATTAAATACAGATGCAGAAGGTCGCTTAGCATTAGCTGACGGTATTACGTATGCGAAAAAATTAGGTGCAAACTATTTAATTGATGTTGCGACATTAACAGGTGGTGTAATTGTTGCACTTGGAAATCATACGACAGGTGCAATGACAAACAATGAAGAGTTGTTTGAGCAAGTGCTAGAAGCATCTATGGAAACAGATGAATCGATTTGGCAATTACCGATTTTTGATCGTGATAAAGAACGCGTGAGAAACAGTAAGTTTGCTGATTTAAATAACTCACCAGGCCGCGAAGGACATGCGGTTATGGCTGGTACATTCCTGGGTGAATTTGCTGAAGATACACCTTGGGTACACTTAGACATCGCTGGAACATCTGAATCATCAGGAGCGCATGATTTAGGTCCAGCTGGAGCAACAGGTGCAATGGTACGTACACTTGCAACGCTTGTTGAACGTTTCGGCGAAGAATAAGATCGTAAGAGAGGGCTGTTCCTACATTTTGGAACAGCCTTTTTTATTGATATATGTGGTGTTACGGCCGGTGTAATTTCACTTTATAAAGAAATCGTATATAACGTTCCGTTTAAAGCAAAGGAAGTGCGGCCCGTTTCTTCAGAGACAACTAAAATAAGGGCATCGCTTTTTTCTGATAAGCCAATTGCAGCTCTGTGACGTGTTCCTAGTTCAGGATCAACTTCTGTGCTTTTCGTGAGCGGAAGAATATTGGCAGCTGAGACAATATGATTATTTTTAACGAGAACGGCTCCATCATGAAGAGGGTTACCTGGATAAAATATTGATTCGAGTAATGGTGCGGTTAAATGAGCGTTTAATGTCGTTCCAGTTTGAATGAAAGCTTCAAGCGTCTCGTTTCGTTCCACAACGATAAGAGCGCCATGTTTTCGGGCGCTTAAATGTTGGATAGCTGTCGTAATAAAAGATGAACTTTCCGTATAAGGTGATAAATATGCTTGAATATAGTATGTAGCTGCCAATGTTTGTACATTTGCTAACATATGATGAATATCTTCCATTTTGCATAAAATACATTCGTCTTCTTTATCGATTGCGCTCCTCATAATCGATAGTTCTTTTTCAGCAATTTCAATCATTTGCTTTGTTTGTATTTTGAGCTCTTCTGACAAGCCCCATTCGCGCATAATCCTCATTCCCTTTAGTGGAGTATTTAACAATAGTGTATACAAATATTCCTAGTAAAATCCTGCTAGATTTTATAAAATATTGAGATACAGCATGTTTTTTTCATATAATAAAGGTATGACGAGCGAGAGGAGAGAGAAGAATGAATTGGAAACAAGAATTTAATCGCTGGCTTTCTTACGCACAATTAGATGCAGAATTAAAAGAACAGCTAGAAAATATGAAGCAAGATGAGAAGAAAATCGAGGATAGCTTTTATAAAAATCTAGAGTTTGGCACAGGTGGTATGCGTGGTGAACTTGGTGCTGGTACGAACCGTTTAAACGTATATACAGTTCGTAAAGCGACAAAAGGATTAGCAAGCTTTATCGAAAAGTTAGGTGAGGAAGCGAAAAAACGCGGTGTTGTTGTAGCATATGATTCTCGTCATAAGTCACCTGAGTTCGCAATGGAAGTTGCTGCTACACTAGGTGCACACGGCATTACAACATATGTGTTTGAAAGCTTACGTCCAACGCCAGTGCTTTCTTTCGCAGTTCGTCATTTACATACAGTGAGTGGAATCGTTCTTACTGCAAGTCATAATCCGCCTGAATATAACGGTTATAAAGTATACGGTGAAGATGGTGGACAGTTGCCTCCGAAAGAAGCTGATGAATTAATTAGCTACGTAAACGCAGTAGAAGACGAGTTAACAGTTGAGGTTGCTAATGTGGAGCAATTAAAAGCTGACGGTTTATTACATATTATTGGACAAGAAGTCGATGATGCATATGCTGCAGAATTGAACAATGTCATTATTAATAAAGAAATGGTGGAAAAGGCCGGCAAAGATTTAAAAATCGTCTTCACACCACTACACGGAACATCAAATATTTCTGTACGCCGTGGTTTAAAAGAAGTTGGATTTACAGATGTAACAGTTGTAAAAGAGCAAGAGTTACCAGATCCGAACTTCTCTACAGTAAAATCACCGAACCCAGAAGAGCATGCAGCATTTGAATATGCAATTCGTGACGGTGAGAAGGTAGGAGCGGATGTGTTAATCGCAACGGATCCTGACGCAGATCGCCTTGGTGTAGCAGTTCGTAATCACGATGGTGAGTTCCAAGTATTAACTGGTAACCAAACAGGTGCATTAATGCTTGATTACTTATTATCTCAAAAGAAAGAAAACGGAACGCTACCAGAGAACGGTGTCGTATTAAAAACAATCGTAACGTCTGAAATTGGTCGTACAATCGCGAAAGCATACGGTTTAGATACAGTTGATACGTTAACTGGATTTAAATTTATCGGTGAGAAAATTAGACAGTATGAAGAAAGCGGACAATATGAATTCCAATTCGGTTATGAGGAAAGCTATGGTTATTTAATCCGCCCATTCTGCCGTGATAAAGATGCAGTACAATCTGTTCTATTTGCATGTGAAGTAGCTGCGTACTACAAATCACAAGGTAAAACGTTATACGATGGTCTATTAGAAGTGTTTGAGAAGTACGGTTTCTTCCGTGAAGATCTTGTATCGTTAACGCTAAAAGGAAAAGATGGAGCGGAAAAAATCCAAGAGATGATGGCAACATTCCGTGAAAATCCTCCGAAAGAAGTAGCGGGCTTAACAGTCGTGGCAGTTGAAGACTATAAAGCAAGCATCGTTACATCTTTACAAGATGGACATAAAGAAGAGATTCACTTACCGAAATCAAATGTGTTAAAATATCAATTAGAGGATGGTTCATGGTTCTGCCTACGTCCATCTGGAACTGAACCGAAGATTAAGTTCTACTTTGGTGTAAAAGATAGTTCTTTACAAAATAGTGAACAAAAGTTACTTACTATTAAAGAAGATATTATGAATCGTTTATAATATAAAGTAATTTTAAGTAGTAAGGAACAAAAGGGAGCGAAATCTCCCTTTTGTTTTATGTAGGAAATGATTGCTATTGATTCCGACAGGAGAGAGGGTATTTTGTGATGAAAAAAGTAAGAAAAGCGATAATCCCAGCAGCTGGATTAGGAACACGTTTTTTACCAGCAACGAAAGCGATGCCGAAAGAAATGTTACCGATTGTTGATAAACCAACTATCCAATACATTGTAGAAGAAGCAGTAAAATCAGGAATCGAAGATATTATTATCGTTACTGGTAAAACGAAGCGTTCTATTGAAGATCATTTTGATAATGCATTTGAGTTAGAGCAAAACTTATTAGAAAAGAAAAAGTATGAGTTACTTGAAAAAGTACAGGCTTCTTCAAAAATGGTAGACATTCACTACATTCGTCAAAAAGAACCAAAAGGATTAGGTCACGCTGTTTGGTGTGCGCGTAAATTCATTGGTGATGAGCCATTCGCTGTTTTATTAGGTGATGATATCGTTCAAGCTGAAAAACCATGTTTACGTCAATTAATTGAAGAATATGATAAAACGCTTTCTTCTGTTATTGGCGTACAAACGGTTCCAGAAAATGAAACACACCGTTACGGAATTATCGATCCGTTAGAGCAGGAAGGACGTCGTTACCAAGTTCGCAATTTCGTTGAGAAACCAGCAGCAGGTACAGCACCTTCAAACTTAGCAATTATGGGACGTTACGTTTTAACACCTGAAATCTTCATGTTCTTAGATCAGCAACATGTTGGTGCTGGTGGCGAAATTCAGTTAACAGATGCAATCCAAAGCTTAAATGAAATTCAACGTGTATTTGCTTACGATTTCGAAGGAAAGCGCTACGATGTAGGTGAAAAGCTAGGATTCGTTCAAACAACAATCGAAATGGCACTGCAACACCCAGAATTACGTGATGACATGGTTGCAATGATGAAGAAAATTTTAGAAGAACAAGCGAATCAAGAGTCTTAATAAAAAAAGAGTTATTTCAGCAAGCTGAAATAACTCTTTTTTTATTAAGAAATCGTCGAATGAGAATGCTGATAAGCAGAACGACGCACAGCATAGTATATGCGAGGTGCGATAATAGCACCGATAATTGTAAATGCAATATCTTTTACTGCAAACCACATCATAATCATCCAAGCAGCTTTATAGCTCATATTACCGCCCATAAAGAGATTGACTGCCCCGTACATGTAAGTAGTACCGATAATATAAGTTAAAATGATTCCTGTGAAAGAGGCAGTTGCAAATGTACGAAATGTTGGTTTTTCCTTTTGTTCTACTAGTTTTCCTGATACGTAAGCAACGATAATAAATGCAATAATAAAGCCACCAGTAGGATCTAAAAGTGCTCCAAATCCAGCTTTGAAGTTAGCGAAGATTGGTGCACCTGCTACTCCAACTAGCATGTAAACAGTCATTGATAATGCACCAAGTCTACTTCCAAGAAGAAGCCCTGCTAAAATTGCGAAAAATGGTTGCATAGATAATGGGATGCCCGCTACTTGCAGGAATGGTGCCCAAGATACAATATTTGCACCAATGGCCATAAGAGCGACGAACATGGCGGCTAATGCTAAATCTAAAACATGAAATCTTCTCATAATGTTAACCTCCTGTTGTTTTTAAGTTAACATTATCGTAGCGAAACTATTTACTTGTTGTCAATTAAAATATTTTGATAAGAAGGCTTCAAATACTCTCTTAGCAACGTATATGGAATACGAAATTGTGGAATGCCGCTTGAATAAGGCGCAATTTCATATAAAGGGAAATAAATGACGAGATTGTTCGGTTCTAAAAAGAAGTGAAACTTTTTCGTGCTCATGACTTTTTCAGTTGCATCAGGAAAATAAATACTTTCATTTTGTTTAACCTGTCTTACAATCTCAGCACGAATTACTTCTTTATATTTATCTTCTTGTTGAAATAAATCGTCTAAGTGTAGTAACTTTTTTTCTTTTAAATCAAATGTGTTAGCCTTCCACGTATAAAGACCGTGTGCTCCGCCTGTATATTGATAGTAATTCAAATATAGGCTGAGCAAAGGTGGTTTATTTAAGGAGACTTTATAATCAACATTCGCCACGTACGGATGAAATGGTGTACTAGATCCTTCTGTTTCTTTATAATATTTCTTTGCGTCTTTTTCTAATTTTGTTTTAAATTTGTCAGTAGATTTTTTGTAATAGAAATTTAACTTATTTTGAAACTTAGAATCGGAAAAGTTATGAAACGAAGGCCTATTGATTTGATATTCTATATAAGGTTTCTTACCTTTTTGCGTGACAGTCTGAACATCGATTGTCAGGTTGGATGCTTTGGCTGCTAGTGCACAATTTGGTACAATAGTCAGCAAGGAGAACATAAGCGATAGTATAAAAAATTTCTGTTTCATTTAGGTGAAACCTCCTTATATAAGTGTTATACGTAGTTTGAAAGTAAATAGGTAAAATTATACATTTAATTAAAGTGAGAGAAGGGGGAAACGATATGGCAAAAACTTTAATGGATTCGCTTGGAATTGAGTTGTTAGAGATGACAGAAGATAAGGTAGTTGCTACGATGCCTGTTGATGAACGTACACATCAGCCGTTTGGTTTTTTACATGGTGGTGCATCTCTTGCGTTGGCGGAAACAGTAGCAAGCGTCGGTTCATACAATTTAATTGATCAAGAGAAATGTATTTGCTTCGGTCTAGAAATTAATGCAAACCATATTCGCTCAAAGAAAGATGGAATTGTAACAGCAATCGGAACACCGATACATAGAGGAAACTCAACGATGGTTTGGGATGTACGTATCATTGATGAGAATGACGATTTATTATGTATTTCAAGATGTACAGTAGCAATTAAAGAAAAACGTGAAAAGTAAAAAAAGAGGCTGCTCTAATGAGCAGCCTCTTTTTCTTAT
>NZ_MACE01000047.1 GCF_001883995.1 Bacillus paranthracis
TTTCTTCTCTAAGAAACCTTTTAGTTCGCTAATTGGCATACGCACTTGTTCCATTGTGTCACGGTCACGTACTGTAACAGCTTTGTCTTCAACTGAGTCGAAGTCATAAGTGATACAGAATGGTGTACCGATTTCGTCTTGACGACGGTAACGTTTACCGATAGAACCAGTTTCGTCAAAGTCTACCATGAAGTCTTTAGCTAGTTCTGCAAATACTTCAGTAGCACCTTCAGATAGCTTTTTAGATAATGGTAAGATCGCTGCTTTGTATGGTGCTAAAGCAGGGTGGAAACGAAGAACTGTACGAGAATCGTTTTCTAATTGCTCTTCTTCATATGCATCACATAAGAACGCTAATGTTACGCGGTCAGCACCTAAAGATGGCTCGATGCAGTACGGTACGTAACGCTCATTCGTTTGTGGATCAATATAGTTAAAGTCTTCGTTAGAGTGTTCCATGTGACGTTTTAAATCGAAGTCTGTACGAGATGCAACGCCCCATAGTTCGCCCCAACCGAATGGGAATTTGAATTCAATGTCAGTTGTTGCGTTACTGTAGTGAGATAATTCCTCTTCACCGTGGTCACGAAGACGCATGCTTTCTTCAGTCATACCAAGTGAAAGTAACCAGTTCTTACAAGTTTCACGCCAGAATGCGAACCACTCTAAATCTTCACCAGGCTTACAGAAGAATTCAAGTTCCATTTGTTCGAATTCACGTGTACGGAATGTGAAGTTACCAGGCGTGATTTCGTTACGGAAGCTCTTACCGATTTGGCCAATACCAAATGGAAGTTTTTTACGCATAGAGCGTTGTACGTTTTTGAAGTTTACGAAAATACCTTGTGCTGTTTCTGGACGAAGGAAGATTTCGTTTGTGCTAGACTCTGTAACACCTTGGAATGTTTTGAACATTAAGTTGAACTGACGGATTTCAGTGAATTCTTCACTACCGCAATCAGGACATTTTACTTCATGTTCTTTCATTAAGTCAGCCATTTGGTCGAAAGTAAGACCATCAACAACCATTTCGATGCCTTTTGCATCTAATGCATCTTCAATTAATTTGTCTGCACGGTGACGCGCTTTACATTTTTTACAGTCGATCATTGGATCGTTGAAGTTACCAACGTGACCAGAAGCGATCCAAGTTTTTGGGTTCATTAAAATAGCTGCGTCTAAACCAACGTTGTATGGAGATTCTTGAATGAATTTTTTCCACCAAGCTTTTTTAACGTTATTTTTTAATTCGATTCCAAGTGGACCGTAATCCCAAGTGTTTGCAAGACCACCGTAAATTTCAGAACCAGGGAAAACAAAACCGCGATGTTTCGCTAAGTTTACTACTTGTTCCATTGAATACATAAGAAAATCCTCCTTTTGAAAGCTAACGTATTGGCGATGACGTGCTCAGGTAACTTGTGAAACGAGCAGTATATGCTTTGAAAAACATAAAAAAACGCTCATCCCAAGGCTTAATTGCCTAGGGACGAGCGTTTGCCCGCGGTTCCACCCTAGTTGATACACAAAAGGTGCATCCACTTTATCACGTATTGCTCGAGACTGCCGTTTCCTTGCGGCTTCAGGCTTTCACTATCCCTGAATCGCTTTTTGTGCAAGTACTTATAAGTCCGTCATCGCTACTTATATTAATAATAATGAACATATTCTAACACGTTCTTTTTTAAATCTCAATAGAGGAACGCGTCTATCTATGATAGAGTCTCGCCTATTTTTTCGTTATTTATTCCGTAATTTTCTTTAATGTGCTTAATTGCTTCACGCCTGCTGAGTGGGGCAAGCTCGTTATTTTGCACGTATTCCCAAACGACATCGGGCTTTGTTTTTGCATATTCACGAAGGACCCATCCAATCGCTTTTTGAATGAAAAATTCTTTCGAAGAATGTAGTTGTCCAATAACCCAAAAAAGAAGTTCTTCATCCATCTTTTGTTTATATTTTAGCTGGAATAAAATAGCGGCGCGTTGTAACCATATGTTATCTGATGCAATCCATTTTGGAATATAGGCAGAAATCAATTCTGGATGTTGTAAAAAGATATTACCTAAAAATGTAGGGACGATGCTATCGACAGTGTCCCACCAAGATTTTGTTACAATAAGTTCTTCTAAGAAGGGGATATGCGTTTCGTTTATATACTTTTTATATTTTTGCATCATATCGAGTGCAGCTGCCTGAAATTCTCGTTCTGGTAAATCCCACAGCTCACGTACGATAATTTGGAAGTCTTTTGGATCTGGGAGAGTATGTATTTGGATGACGTCTTTTAATAATTGTCTTCTTTCAGGTGTTTGAATACCAATAAATGGGAAGTGATTTTTCATATAACGTGCCATCGGTTCTGCTTTTTCCGGATTTTTGTGAGCTATGAAATGCTCTTGTAATGTTTTTACAAATGGATGCATCGGTTGTTCTCCTCTCTTATTATCTTACTCCTATTATTATACAGAGAGTTTGGTTGAATTTTAAAACATAACTTGCAATGCAATGAAATATGTTGAGAGTAGAGAGGAGAGGATAAGATGGAAGATCAAGGCTTACTAGCAGGTTTCTTTGCTCTTAGTTTTGCGTTTATTCTTGTTATATTGATTTGGGCAGTTATTGCGTATTTGTTAACGGCTTTTGCACTGTATACGATGGCGAAAAATGACGGTGCAACGGATGGAGTTCTAGCATTTATTCCTTTTTTAAATAGTAAAATATGGGGTGATTTAGCGAAAGATAAATTACCCGATTTCTTGAAAGAAGAAGCAGGATGGAAAGTATTCGGCATATATGTCGCATGTTTCATTTTTAATTTCGTACCAATTTTATATTTAATAGCAACAGCTGTATCCATTGTGTTGTCTATTTATCTTATCTACGCTATTTTAGACAGATATGGAACGAACTCTATATTATTTACGATTATTCATGTCATCACATTTTCAGTGTTCTTGCCGATTCACTTGTTCATTATCAGAAATGAGCCGGTGAGGTATAACGAGTAAGTTTAATTTAAATATGTGTAATGAAAAAAGCGCCCTGGTTATCAGAGCGCTTTTTGTGCTACATAAGGTAGCGTACATAAATATAAATATGAGAAATGATTAATGAAACGATCATAATTGGGAAACCGACTTTTAAGAAGTCCATGTAGCTAAATTTATGTCCTTCGCGGCTTGCGATACCTGCGACAATTACGTTAGCAGAAGCGCCGATTAATGTTCCGTTTCCGCCCAGACAAGCACCTAATGCTAATGCCCACCATAATACGTCGATTTGTGCGTCAGCAGGTGATAATCCTAATCCGACAGCCATATCGTTAATAAGAGGAATCATTGTTGCAACGAATGGAATGTTATCAATTGTTGCGGAGGCGATACCAGATACCCATAAAATAAGGATAGATGCGTAAGAAATATCTCCGCCTGTTATGCCAATTACTTTTTGAGCTAACATTTTAATAAGACCGATATCGATAAGTCCTCCAACGAGTACGAATAGTCCTGCGAAGAAGAAGATTGTTACCCATTCTACACTTGCGAATACTTCTTCAATTTCATGTTCTTTCACACCGATTAGCATAAGAACAGTAGCACCAGTTAAAGCGATGATAGCTGCATCAACGTGGAAAATGGAATGAGTCATGAAACCTACAATTGTAAGTCCAAGAACTGTTAAAGATTTTTTCATTAATAATGGATCTTTAATGTATTGTTTTTCATCTAAACTCATTAATTTTTTAACTTGTACAGGATCAGCGATTAATTGTTTGCGGTACATGAAGTAAAGTATTGTCGCTGTCACACCAATGATAATAATTACGATTGGCGCTAAGTTTAGTAAGAAAGCATTGAAATCTAAATGCTTATTGGCAGAACCAATCATAATGTTAGGTGGATCACCAATTAATGTTGCTGTTCCCCCAATGTTTGAAAAAATAATTTCAGAAAGTAAATAAGGGACAGGATTTACTTGCAGTATGCGCGTAATAGATAAAGTAACTGGAACAACAAGAAGTACAGTTGTAACGTTATCTAAAAATGCGGAACCAAGCGCAGTAAGTAAGGAAAGGGAAATTAAAATTTTAATTGGATTTCCTTGCGCTCCTTTTGCTGCTTTAATGGCAACGTATTGGAAGACGCCCGATTTACTCGTAATGTTCACCAAAATCATCATACCGATGAGTAGTGTAATCGTCCCCCATTCAATATGTTTCGTAAAGGCATTGTGTAAATCAACAACCCCCATAATTACCATGAGTGCTGCACCAAGAAGTGCGATGACAGCGCGATTAATTTTTTCAGAAATAATAATGGCATATGTAATTAAAAAGACTGCGATAGCAAAATAATACTGCCAGTTTGCGAGCTCTTGCGTTGTTTCGTGCAAAACTCTCATCTCCTTTCATTCACTTTTCTTAGTGTGTCAAAAATTAACTAGATGAAACACACATAACGTCATTATAAAGTAGAAAAATGTCGGATGTAAATGAAAGGGTTTATTTTGTTATATTTTCTGCAAAGGTTACTTTTTCTTATTTTTAAAAATATTTGCGGGCATTTGACATATATATAAGATACATCCAATCTGAATATTTAAAATGGAATTAGCATTCGAGCTTGTTCGTGTAGGAGTGTCAAATAGAAAGGAATGACAAAGATGATAAGGAAGGGATCGTATGAATGAACAACAATTTTTATTTTTGGATTTTGAGTTTACGATGCCCCAGCACAGAAAAAAACCAAAAGGATTTTTCCCGGAGATTATTGAGGTAGGACTCGTTTCGGTTGTTGGCTGTAAGGTAGAAGATACGTATTCAGCTCATGTTAGGCCGAAGACTTTTCCTTCTTTAACGGATCGATGTAAGAAGTTTTTAGGGATTAAACAAGAAGTCGTAGATAAAGGAATTTCGTTTCCAGAACTCGTTGAAAAACTTGCAGAATATGAAAAGAGATGTAAACCGACCATTGTTACGTGGGGAAATATGGATATGAAAGTGTTGAAGCATAATTGTGAAAAAGCGGGAGTAGATTTTCCTTTCCAAGGACAGTGTCGTGATTTATCACTTGAGTATAAGAAGTTTTTTGGTGAGAGAAATCAAACAGGATTGTGGAAAGCGATTGAAGCGTATGGAAAAGTAGGGACGGGTAAGCATCATTGTGCGCTAGATGATGCGATGACGACGTATAATATTTTTAAATTAGTAGAAAAAGATAAAGAGTATTTAGTGAAACCAGCACCTCCAACATTAGGGGAACTCGTTGATTTTTCAAAAGTGTTAAAGAAAGTGAGTACACAGTAACGACCAAATTGCACAGTATGTAATTTGGTCGTTTTGTTTTTTTAAAGTTTGTAGTCCTTTTTTAACTGTTCTAATGTTTCTAGACTACGAACCGCAAAAGGTGAATCATCTTCAGAAAATGAATTCATTTGAGTTTCTAATGCTAATTTGAGTGAATCTGTGTAATCTGGAATTTCTCCTTCATATTTCTTCACCATTTGCTCTGGAATGTTCGTCTGTTCACGAAAAGCTAAAGCACGTCTTTCGTGGAAAAATGGTACGTCAGCTTGTTTTACGTTATGTAAGTCACCTTGCACCGGATGTTTTAAAACAGCTAATACTTTTACGACGTAACTGCCAGGGCGGCTATTTGTAACCTCGCCAATGTATTTTCCCGTTTTATAAATACCAGTAACGATTTCGCCAATTTCAAATGTTTCTCTCATATTTTTCACCTCAAGTTTATAGTAAGGAAAGTAGGAGAAGGAGTCAAAGAAATCATTCGCTTTCGGAACGCCCCTTGAGAATATGGATAGGTTCAACTATAATTTAAATGTATATAACAGAAAATTCTGATGTTTTTCGAATCCTATAATTAAGGAGTGTTCGTTATGATGCCTTTATACTTTCCGGAAGATAAAACAGAATATATTATTCCAGGGATTGTTTGTGTTCTATTTATTATCGGTGCGATTGCTACATGGCGTATGTTCGTTCGTGTATCAAAACGAGAAGCAGATCGATTACAGAAAGTTGAAGAAAAGCTGTTAGCTGAAAAGAAACAGTAACTCATTTTTGTATGTTTCCCTCTATGCTCGGACAATCTAAGGGCAGAATGTATTTTGGAGGGAATAAAATGAAAAAACGGCTTTTTTTCAGTTGTTGTTTACTATTTCTGATGGCAGGTTGTGACCAAGGAAAGCCGAAAGAAATTGACGTGAAATTACATAATGCTTCAGGTGATGAAGTGGGGACTGCAAAAGTAACTCAGCAAACAAGCGGAGTGAAAATTACGATTAAAGGGGAAGGTTTCGCACCTGGCCCGCACGGACTACATGTACACGAAATTGGAGAGTGTAAAGCACCTCGTTTTGAATCAGCTGGAAATCATTTTAATCCAGATGATAAAAAGCATGGACTACTCAATCCGAAGGGTGCAGAAAACGGTGATTTACCGAACGTAATTGCAGATGGTTCTGGAAAGATTAAAGCAGAAATTGATGCGCCGCATATAACGCTTGAAGAAGGAAAAACGACGATTCATAGAAAAGATGGAGCGTCTATTATTATTACAGAAAACGCTGATGATGGCATGACACAACCGACAGGTAAATCAGGTGATCGAATTGCTTGTGGTGTTATTGTAAAAAAAGCGTCGGATATGAAGAAAAAGTAAAAGCTACCGTGCGCGGTAGCTTTTTTGTGTAGTGTAAGTGAAAATATATCAGCGATTATTGGAATATATCGACTGTAACTTAAAATATATCGACTGTAACTTAAAATATATCGGCGATTATTGGAATATATCGACCGTAACTCAAAATATATCGGCGATTTTTAAAATATATCGACTTACCGACAAAAGTTGACAAAGGAGGCTGTCCCAAACAGTCTCCTTTCTTATTATGAAAACGTATGGCGCAGTCTATTTAAAATTTCTTCTAAAACAGACCTTGGACAGCCGATGTTAATTCGAATATGTTCTTCGCCGCCTAATCCGTACTTCTCACCAGGCTCAACAATAATTTTTCCTTTTTCTTCGAGCAATTTAGTGCGCTCATCTTGAGAAAGCTGTAGGCGAGAGCAATCAATCCATAATAAAAAGCTACCTTCTGGCTTCGTTACGGAAAGAGTAGGTATGTGATCTTTCATATATTTACAAGCAAATTGAGCATTATCTTCTATATATAATCGAATTTCATTTAGCCAATCGTTACATTCTGTATAGGCACTTACCATCGCTGTATAGGCAAATATATTTAATCCGTGGAAGCCTTGTCTATATTGGATAGATGTAAAGGCTTGACGGAGTTTTTCATTTGGAATGATAATAATCGATGCTTGTAATCCAGCGATATTAAATGTTTTACTTGGAGCCATACAAGTAATCGTGCGCGCTGCTAATTCTTCGGATAAAGAAGCGAACGGTGTATGTGTATGATCTGCGTAAATAATATCGGAATGAATTTCATCTGCGACAACGATTACATTATATTTGGTACATAAAGATCCAAGCTTTGTTAGTTCCTCTTTCGTCCAAACACGCCCTATCGGATTGTGAGGACTGCAAAGAAGCATGAGTTTAATGCCTTGTTGAAATTGCCTTTCTAAATGCTCAAAGTCTATCGCATATGTATCATTTTGTTTCTGTAATGGACTTACGCATAATTGTCTGTTGTTTGTTGTGACCATTTCGAAAAATGGGGGATAAATAGGTGGTTGTACGAGAACGGATTCGTTTTCCTTTGTGAAGGCCTGTATGCTCGTACTAAGAGCTGGAACGATTCCGGCGCTAAAGACAATCCACTCTTTTTGAATATCCCAGTTGTACTGTTTTTTTGTCCAGTTACAAATAATATCGCCAATATTTTCGGGAGGAAGTGTATAGCCGAAAATAGGATGCTCGATACGTTTCTTTAAAGCAGCTTGAATTGGTTGTGGTACTTCAAAATCCATATCAGCAATCCAAGCATGGATAAGTTCTTCGTTTTTATATGTATCCCATTTTATACTATGGGTTCCACGTCGATTGACTGTTTTATGAAATAGTTGCATAAGTTTGCCCCCTTCTTCTGTAAAACCGTTAAGTTATGAAAGTTCTCTCTCTTCTTATAGAATAGCTGATGTGATAGGATAAAGAAAAGTATTAAAAAGTGAAAAGGCGGGAAGCGAATGGGTACATATGAAAAGATGATAGAGGTTGTGAAGAATTGGGATCCGTTTCAAATGGGACCGGAGTTTTATGAAACAGAAGCGAGCGATGTTGTGAACGTCGCAAGTGTGTTTGATGATTCAAAATACATCGCAAAGAAGATTCAACATATATACTTTATGTCTTTTGAGGAAGTACCTGCGCTTGAAAAATGTGAGAAGTTAGCTGTGGAATTACTTGTAATAAAAGAAGGCGGAAGTTGTTCATTGTAGGCTGTCGGAATTTCCGACAGCCTTTTTATATTACTGCGCAGAAAAAGCCATAATTTCTTCATAAACATGTTCCGGTTTTTCTTCAGGTAGTAAATGCCCTGTATTTTCGTAAGAAATAAATTTCGAATTCGGTAAATCTTTGTGCAGACGATGACCCACATGTACAGGGACGACCCGATCTTTTTCACCCCAAATGAGTAGCGTAGGTGTTTCGATTTTTTGTAATTCAGTTGAAGATAAGTCACCTTCACGATCTCGTATCATACGAGTTAAAGCGGGGAATATACGGTTGTCATAAAAAGGAGCAGAGTAACCGGCCTTCATTTCATCGTCAATTAATGAATGATCATGAACGACATTCATTAAGTTATGAACAATGCCGCGCCGTATAATCCAATTCTTTACGTATAAATGAAAGAACGGTAAATAAGAAGAGTACAGTAAAGGTAAAGTTGCGCGTGCTAAATAGCTAGAGCTACATAGTAAAATTGTCTTTGAAATTAATTCAGGACGTATACGGTTTACGTAAAGTGAAATTTGGCCGCCCATAGAATGTCCAACTAACACAATGTTTGAGAGAGATAAGTGTTCAATTAAATCGATTATAATCGTTGCTAAATTATGATAAGAATACTTAAATAGATGAGACTTATCACTCTTCCCGAACGGTGGTAAATCAAGGGCAATGACTGTTCCTTCTTTTGATAATAAAGGAATTAGACGGCGGTAGCTGAATGAGGAAGATAAAAAGCCGTGAACGAGTACGAAAGTAGGACGTTCTGTTTTATTTTCATGTTCATACAATTCGTAATGAACAGTAGTGCCGCGAGTGGAAAAAGTGAAATAAGGACAAGTAGATTCGTGATTCATTTTTTGTCACTCCATTGATTTTTGTTCATATCATTTCCAAGGCAGAAAAAAATATGTTAACAAAAAAAGGCAAGATGACGATGTCATCTTGCCTTTCGTATATTCAGTATTACCCGCGAACAATATTAGGCGGTGTTTTTCCTTGTAACGCTGCAACTAAATTTTCAGCGGCGGTCATAGCCATTTGTTGCCTAGTTTTTAATGTTGCAGATCCGATATGTGGTAAGGTCACAACATTTTGTAATGATAAGAGCGGATTGTCTTTTTGAATCGGCTCTTGTGTAAACGTATCGATGCCTGCTGCAAAGATTTTCTTTTCTGTTAACGCATCGATTAACGCTTCTTCATCTACTGTTTTCCCACGAGAAGCATTAATGAAGATAGCTGTTTCTTTCATGAATGAAAATTCCTTTTCTCCGATAAGATGGTACGTTTCATCTGTTAATGGAGTAAGAAGAACGATAAAGTCAGACTGCTTTAGAAGTGTCTGTAAATCACAATATGTAGCATCGAATTTTTGTTCAGCTTCTTCTTTTCGGCGACGGTTATAATAAAGAACATCCATATCAAATCCGAATTTCGCTCGTTTTGCAACAGCTTCACCAATTCGGCCCATACCGATAATGCCGATTGTACTATGGTGTACATCTAGCCCAAAGTGCTCTTTTCCAATTTCCGCATTCCATTTACCATTTTTTACGTAGGAGTCGAGTTCACAAACACGACGACCAGCAGATAACATAAGAGCAAAAACGAGGTCAGCTACTGTATCATCTAGTACGTAAGGTGTATTTGTTCCGATGACATTGCGCTTTTCCATCGCTTGTAAATCAAAATTATCGTAACCGACAGAAATGTTGCTTACTACTTTTAAGTTAGGAGCCGCCTCCAATAATTCTTCATTAATAGCAGATCCGAAATTTAATAAACCATCTTTATCTTGTATTTTCTCTAGTAGAACATCACGAGGTACCTTCTCATTTTGCTCCCATTTTTCATAATCACAGTGTTCTGATAAATAGTTTTCTACAAATGTTGGAACTGGTTCAGCAATATAAACTTTTGGTTTCACGATTCCATCCCCTTTCGCTTTATCATGCATTTTTCTGCTGAGTAAAGTTTCACTTTACCCCGCTTTAACGAGCAGTAAGACTCCCACCTAAAAAGACGGTTGAGACAAAGAAGTGAGGTGGGAGATCAACTGCTCGTAAAAGCCCGATTGGAGCGGGCTAATAATCCATGGGGTGAACCTTTCCATGGATTAAAGTTTCACTTTATTTTGACATAATTCACTAAAAAAATCTTCTTTTCAAACTGGAAAGGCTATTTGTATAATTTAGACACAAACGAAAAGGAAGGATGATTTATATGGTGACAGAAAAAGAATTAGAATTATTAGCTTGTCTTGAAAAAAGTAGTCGATTAACTGTAGATACATTAGCGAAGCTGTTAAATATAGAAGTAGAAGAAGTAAAGAAAATGGTTGAAAAATTAGAAGCGGAAAAGATTATCGTGGATTATGTAACACATATCGATTGGACGAAGGTGAAAGAACATACAGGTTTAACGGCAATGATTGATGTGAAAGTTACGCCAAAGCACGGCGTTGGGTTCGATGCGGTTGCTGAGCAAATTTATCGTTATTCAGAAGTGAAATCTGTGTATTTAATGTCAGGGACATATGACCTTTCTATTACATTAGAAGGAAAGACAATGGGAGAAGTGGCGATGTTTGTTTCTGAGAAATTAGCAACAATTGAATCTGTCGTTTCTACGACAACGCATTTTATTTTGAAGAAGTATAAACATGAGGGAATTATTTATGAAAAAAACGATGATGATAAGCGAATTGTGGTGACACCATGAAGCAATTTGAACTATCTAGAGCAGCGGAATCTTTACAACCATCTGGTATTCGAAAGTTTTTCGATTTAGCAGCAAATATGAAAGGTGTTATTTCGCTTGGAGTAGGAGAGCCTGATTTCGTTACACCTTGGAATGTGAGGCAAGCATGTATCCGTTCTTTAGAACAAGGATATACGTCATATACAGCAAATGCAGGATTATTGGAGCTCCGTCAAGAAATAGCAAAGTATCTAAAAAAACAATTTGCAGTTTCTTATGATCCAAACGATGAAATCATTGTTACAGTTGGAGCAAGTCAGGCGTTAGATGTAGCGATGCGCGCCATTATAAATCCTGATGATGAAGTACTCATTATTGAGCCAAGTTTCGTTTCTTATGCCCCGCTTGTGACATTAGCTGGAGGCGTTCCAGTTCCTGTGGCGACTACTTTAGAAAATGAATTTAAAGTACAACCAGAACAAATTGAGGCAGCTATTACAGCGAAGACAAAGGCAATTTTACTTTGTTCACCAAATAACCCAACAGGTGCAATGTTAAACAAGTCCGAGCTTGAAGAAATAGCAGTGATTGTTGAGAAGTACAATTTAATCGTATTATCTGATGAAATTTATGCAGAACTTGTATACGACGAAGCATATACAAGTTTCGCGAGTATTAAAAATATGCGCGAGCATACGATTTTAATTTCGGGATTTTCAAAAGGATTTGCAATGACAGGATGGCGTCTTGGTATGATTGCAGCTCCTGTTCATTTTTCAGAATTAATGCTCAAAATTCACCAATATTCTATGATGTGTGCCCCAACGATGTCTCAGTTCGCAGCACTTGAAGCGTTACGTGCCGGGAATGATGAAGTAATTCGGATGAGAGATAGCTATAAGAAACGCCGTAATTTTATGACGACATCTTTCAATGAAATGGGATTAACGTGTCACGTGCCGGGCGGAGCATTTTATGTCTTTCCTTCAATTTCTTCAACTGGACTATCTTCAGCGGAATTTGCAGAACAGTTATTATTAGAAGAAAAAGTGGCTGTTGTACCTGGAAGTGTATTTGGCGAAAGTGGCGAAGGGTTTATTCGTTGTTCGTATGCAACATCGCTTGAACAGCTTATGGAAGCAATGAAGAGAATGGAACGGTTTATAGAGAATAAAAAAAGGACAAAACACAATACGTTTTGTCCATAAAAGGGGGGGAATACTAGAAAGCCATGTGTTAGTATTCTATCCTAATATTGGAGAATTATACTTACTTAAGGAAATTTTTTCATGAATTTTGAATGAGCTCTGTCATAGTGGTATAATTTACTAATATAAGGTATGCGTATCCTGAGTAGCTTTACTTACGGTACGTATTAACTAATCGGATATTTAACAATAAATCATCTGCTTTGCTATCTACAATTGTAGAGAAAATGGTAAACGTATGGGAGTGTTTCATATGTCAGAACAATATACAACAGGAGTGGTTGTAACAGGGAAAGTGACTGGGATTCAAGATTACGGTGCATTTGTAGCGTTAGATGCAGAAACACAAGGACTTGTGCATATATCTGAAATTACAAATGGATATGTAAAGGATATTCATGACTTTTTAAAAGTCGGCGATACAGTAGAAGTAAAAGTACTTTCAATTGATGAAGAACACAGAAAAATGAGTTTATCGTTAAAAGCGGCGAAAAGAAAACAAGGACGGATTCTTATACCGAATCCATCTAAGGACGGATTTAATACGCTGCGAGAAAAGCTAACAGAATGGATTGAAGAGTCTGAGTTAACAAAGTAAAAGAGGAGCGCATATGAGCGTTCCTCTTTTACTTTTTCTTATGATATATATTTGCAAATATGATTGCATGCAATCATATTCGTATGTCGAAGGTGAGTAAGGACATACTGACTAGCGAATTTCGTTCGTTTCTGGGTGAGTACCAAGATTTTCTGATGGTTTAAAGAGTAAACCAAGATTGATCAGCCCAGAAATACCGACGATGCCGTAAATAATACGTGCAAGAGCTGAGTTTTGTCCACCGAAAATGGCTGCCACTAAGTCAAACTGGAAGAACCCAATTAATCCCCAGTTTACAGCGCCAATTACAGTAAAGACTAATGCGATACGTTGCAAAGTACTCATGAAAAAGCCCCCCTTAATTGTGAAGCATGAGCAAGCGATGAGTTAATTAACTCTTTTATAGAATGGGGTAGTTATGTTGTTTTTATACATAAAAAATGTTCGAAATAGGATGTATATACATCTATACCGAAAAATGCGAATTTTTATGCAAAAAATGAACTTTTTTTAAAAAATATATATTGGTTACGTTTACAAGGGGTGAATCGCTTGATTTACAACTTCAGTTTCGCTAAAGTGAATACAGAAATACATATCCATAATTGGAGGGAAAAAGATGAGTACACATGTAACGTTCGACTATTCTAAAGCGTTATCCTTCATCGGTGAACATGAAATCACTTATTTACGTGATGCAGTGAAAGTAACACATCACGCAATCCACGAAAAAACTGGAGCTGGGAACGATTTCCTTGGGTGGGTAGACCTTCCGCTTCAATATGACAAAGAAGAATTTGCTCGCATTCAAAAATGCGCAGAAAAAATTAAAAATGATTCTGACATTTTACTTGTTGTAGGTATCGGTGGTTCTTACCTAGGAGCACGTGCAGCAATTGAAATGTTAAACCATTCTTTCTACAACACACTTTCTAAAGAACAACGTAAAACTCCACAAGTGCTATTTGTTGGACAAAACATTAGCTCCACTTACATGAAAGATTTAATGGATGTACTAGAAGGTAAAGACTTCTCTATTAACGTTATTTCCAAATCAGGTACAACAACAGAGCCAGCACTAGCATTCCGTATTTTCCGTAAGTTATTAGAAGAAAAGTATGGAAAAGAAGAAGCTCGCAAACGTATTTATGCAACGACAGATAAAGCGCGTGGTGCATTAAAAACATTAGCTGATAATGAAGGTTACGAAACATTCGTTATTCCAGATGATGTTGGAGGACGTTTCTCTGTATTAACGCCAGTTGGTTTATTGCCAATCGCAGTGAGTGGCTTAAATATTGAAGAGATGATGAAAGGGGCAGCTGCTGGTCGTGAGGACTTCGGTACATCAGAACTAGAAGAAAACCCAGCTTACCAATACGCAGTAGTTCGTAACGCTCTATACAATAAAGGAAAAACAATTGAAATGCTTGTTAACTATGAGCCAGCACTTCAATACTTCGCTGAGTGGTGGAAACAGTTATTTGGTGAAAGTGAAGGAAAAGATCAAAAAGGTATTTTCCCATCTTCAGCAAACTTCTCAACTGACTTACATTCATTAGGTCAATACGTTCAAGAAGGTCGTCGTGACTTATTTGAAACAGTGCTAAAAGTAGGTAAACCTACACATGAACTAACAATCGAATCAGAAGAAAACGATTTAGATGGATTAAATTACCTTGCTGGTGAAACTGTAGACTTCGTAAACACGAAAGCATACGAAGGTACACTACTTGCACATAGCGATGGCGGAGTACCAAACTTAATCGTAAATATTCCTGAATTAAATGAGTACACATTTGGTTACCTTGTATACTTCTTCGAAAAAGCATGTGCGATGAGCGGCTACTTATTAGGCGTAAATCCATTTGACCAACCAGGAGTAGAAGCATACAAGAAAAACATGTTTGCTTTACTTGGTAAACCAGGATTTGAAGAATTAAAAGCAGAATTAGAAGAGCGTTTAAAATAATAAAAAGCGGCCGGATCCGGCCGCTTTTTATTATTTCATCGA
>NZ_MACE01000048.1 GCF_001883995.1 Bacillus paranthracis
AGAGTGGGTATGCTAAAGAAAAAGTCTAGGAGGGATGGACTTGATTCCGATTCATTCAAATTTAGAAGGACGTACATATGCGTTATATAAGTTAGAAGAAATAATGAAGCCACTCGGATATAGCATTGGTGGCAATTGGGATTATGATAAAGGATGCTTTGATTATAAAATCGATGAAGAAGACGGCTATCAATTTTTACGAGTGCCATTTACAGCTGTTGATGGAGAACTAGATGTACCAGGCGTAATAGTTCGTCTTGGAACGCCGTATATTCTTTCGCACGTATATCAAGACGAACTAGATGATCATGTAAATACTTTAACAGCTGGAACGAGTGGAATGGATCAATTTGCTGAGCCGAAAGATCCAGATGGAGATGTGAAAAGAAAATATATCAATATTGGGAAAGTGCTCATGCAAGAATTAGAGCGTCATTTTACTAATGGTGAATAACAATGAGTATGTCGCTTTCAATGAGAACAAAGGAATGAACTGGATTAATCATATATTGTTCGTCGCGCTTTATACCTAGTAAGAGAATGTTTTGCTTTAAAAGAGTATAGCTACAATTGGCAAAAGTTTGTCCGGTGCAGGACATAGGAAGCTCCATCAGTTGTAATTTATTATCAGAGATTTCGTCGTAAAGTGAAAATAGTACACCTGAAATGGAAGGGAATAAAAGAGAAGCGGTAAATACATAGCTCGTTAATTTATTTCCTTCTATAATTTCTGACACGCCAGCTCTCGTTGCATTTTGTATTTGTTCAGAAGTAAGAAGTTCAGCGATGCAGTGAATGTTTGGGTTGAGCCCTTTTGCAGTTAAAATATTTAAAATGGACTGTGTATCCGCTAAGCTTTCATTTTTTTCTTTATCGGCTGTTATTAATATGGTGTGTGCCGTTGTAATATTAGCTTTTAATAACGTTTGGTCGTGATGGGGGCACCCCTTTATAAATTCTAAATGATGAAATGGTTTTGGCAGTAAAGAAAGTGTTTCATCAATTAAAACGATATCAAGGTTTGGTTGTAGTACGTGCATTTGTTTTACAACATGTTTTGCTCGTTCATTCCAGCCGACAATAATCATATGACCGTTAGAAGTCGCAGCTTCTTCTCCTTTAACTTTCATATATTGTTTATTAATCATTTCAGTAGCAAACAGCACCATATAATAAGAACAAAATCCAGTTCCTAATAAAATAATACTCATACCGATAAGTTTCCCGATTAGTGTATGAGGGGCAAAGTCACCATAGCCAACAGTGAAAATTGTAACGATTGACCACCAAATTCCATCAAACCATGTGGTAAAGTGTGATGGTTCTAATCTATGTATAAGAAAGCCGGAAAAAGCAGTAAGTATAACAATAAAGCAAATTAAACGAAAAATAATGGAATCACGAAATGTATCTACTAAATTCGGACGGGATTTCAATTGCCTATTCCTCCTTACTTTGCAGGACTACATTCATTGTTGCCATTATAGAAAAAAGAAAAACTCTCTAATTTAAAAGAGAGTTTGTTTTACGTTACATACTTTCCACTTCAGTTTGTTGAACACTTTCGAGATGCTGGAGAGCATAGTAAACATCAGCAGTATGTCTTTTTTGATCGATACATAATTTAAGATGTAAATAGTGAGAACCATTTTCTAACGTTTTAAGCTTCATATTCTTAACTTTTATATCCATTTCTTTTATTTCCTCAATTACAACTGGGATATTGTCCATCTTTCGCACAACAAGTTTTACTGCGATATCACGTTGACGAAATGATCTAGGTCCTACAAATTTCATTGTTAATGGTATAAGTTCAACGCTAATCATAAGGAAACACATTCCAAAAATCGCTTCGATATAGAACCCAGCTCCAACAGCAATACCAATACCAGATGCGCCCCAAATCATAGCAGCAGTTGTTAACCCGGCAATACTATCGTTTCCTCTACGTAAAATAACACCGGCACCTAAAAAACCAATCCCTGATACAATTTGAGCGGCAAGTCGAAGTGGGTCCATATTCATATGATCAGTATGTGGTAAATTGTAAGCTGCTTTAATAGAAACAATGGTCAGGAGGCAACTAATGATAGAAATAACTAAACACGTTTTTAAACCAAGTGGTTTACGTTTTAATTCGCGCTCTAAACCGATGGCGAACCCTAAAATAGCCGAGAGACCTAGTTTGATTAATAAATCGGTATAGTCCATATATATTCCTCCTTGTATGGTATCGTATATAAATAAAACGTTTATTATAGAAAGAAACGTTTTTGGATAGAGTGACTTTATATAGAATATATGTAGGAATCTCTTAGAAATGAAAGAGATATTTCGTTTAAGTATATGATATTAAAAAAGAAATGTAGTTAATTTGAAAAAAGTTTATAAAAGGTGTTGCATTTCATTTTTCTGCATGATATATTAATAACCGTCGCTGATGCGGAAACGCAGAAAACGACAAAAAAGAAATTGAAAAACTTAGTTGACATCGAAAAACGAAGATGTTAACATAAGGGAGTCGCAAATGAGCGACCAAGTAGTTCTTTGAAAACTGAACGAAACAAACAACGTGAAACGTCAATTTTTAT